>NZ_NFIA01000001.1:0-605099 GCF_002159375.1 Alistipes sp. An54 | reverse complement strand
GCCAACATAACTACCGGAAAGAGTGCGTATGGTATTCTGAATTACAATCAGTTGAAAGTCAACAAGGGAAAGGCTTCCGTATTGTCGACAAGACTGATATTTGAAGATCCTGACGGGAAATACAATGTCTCGAAGATGGCCGAAGAGTTTCACAACTCGATGCCAGAATGCATCAGGACTGAAAAGCCGATAGTTCATATCTCCCTGAATCCGGACCCCAAAGATGAGATTGACGACGAACTACTGATCACGATGGCCGAAGAATACCTGAACGGAATGGGTTGGGGAAAACAGCCCCATATCATCTATAAACACACTGACAACAAAAGGGTTCACATCCATATTGTTACGACACAGGTTGATATAACCGGGCGCAAGATCAATGACAGCCATCGCAACAGACGAAGCGTTGCCATGACTGAGGAGTTGGAGAAGAAATACCACCTTCATCCGGCGAAAGAACGAAAACAAGAGACTTTGTGGCAACTCAAACCCATAGATTACCACAGAGGCGACCTGAAGAATCAGATCGCCGCCGTGGTTAAACCGCTACTCGCCCTGTATCGTATCGGTGTAGAAGAGCTGCAAGGATCACGTGCAGGAAGGCCATACCACGGTTTGGTATATACCGTGCTGGATGAGAATGGGGAAAAAGCACCCGTAACGCCGCTGAAAGCATCCAGTCTGGGAGATGACGCCTCCTTGAAAAAGGTCGAGACCATTCTGGCAAGTTCCCCAGAGAAGATCAAGTCTGCCAATCTTCATAAAATGATATTACATCATGTGGAGGAGGCACTGATTGCGGCGCCATCCGAAGAGGAGTTGTGCAAACGTCTGAAAACCCATCACATTGATTTATTCCTGCGCCGAAATGATCAAAACCGAATCACCGGCGTCACATTCATCGATCACGAGAATCGCTGTGTGCTCAATGGTTACCGACTCGGGAAAAGGTACTCGGCAAACGCCTTCAATGAAAGGTTCGGCAATACCATGAAAAAAGAGACATCGACTAAAAAAATATTGACGAGAAAATTATAACCCCAACTCAATCTGAAAACGCAGCTGCCAGCGGTTGTAATTGTCGGGAATGATGAGTGGATCACGTTCGGCATAGGTGTCGTACGAGAGATCGGCCTGCACTTTCAGCCTTCAGACCCCCAATCTTCCGCTGCGTGAGTTGCTCGACGAATTGGAAAATATTGCACCGATCCGCAGCTCGGTCAACCAGGGCGTCGTTACGATCGGCAGACGATAGCCGTCCAAAACCAATCAAAAACAACGCACCGGTTTGTGTCCCAACTCCAGCCCGCGGAGGACGTCGAGCGAACTGGGACGGCCGTCCGTGCGGAGGACGTAGACGCTCTCCTCGGCCATCGTGGCGATGATGTAGTTGCGTGTTTGGGCCGTTTGCCAACCGGTCCGACGGGCGTTGCGGACGGCAAAGATCAGGATGCGCTGCTCGGCCAACGCCTCTTCGACGGCGGGAGGGTAGCGGCGGTAGAGGGCGTGCCCCAGGGCCCAGATCATCGGGTGGCGGGCTTTCAGCAGAAGTTCAAAGACGGATTTTTCGAGCGGGGATTGAAAGCCGCTGATTACGACACGGTCGGTTGCGCAACACGCTTCGGCCCAGCGCAAGGCCTGCTCCTCGACGGCCGGTGAGACGACGCGCGAGGCAAAGAAGGCGACCTTCCGGCGGCCGAGCAGGGCGGGGTTGCCCGTGTAATCGTAATCGAAAGCCATAAAAAACGTGGGTTGCCGCATTGACTTACCACGCATTCAGGCCTTCGCTGCCCCTACAAAGAATAAGGATACGGACAACCCACGCGAGCATATATGCACAGATTGCACCGTAAGGGGCAACCAGATGTATATGCAACACATGGACGTCCTATTACACCCTCTTCTTTGTAGTTCAAAGTTGCGAAGTTTGAGTATGAAAGAAGATCGTAATTAAACGTCTGTCAATATGTAAGTCCCGCGGATCGGCACGGAACCATCTACAAAAATAGGAAATTAAATCGGAAAACCGCCAACAGTCGCTGTTTTTTGCGGTAGAGCGTCTGTCGGGCGGTGTGTATCGTTGTAGTTTATTGCCGCAGGCGGGTCGACCCGCTTTCCGACTGTCGGCAAATTTCGTATCTTTGTCTTGGACAGGACGCGCCGAACGACGTCTATAAACCGAAGCAGAGCATGAGTACCCTGGAACGAGCCATCGAGATTGCCACCGAGGCGCACCGCGGCCAGCGCGATAAGGCCGGGAACGACTATATCGGCCACCCGCTGCGGGTTATGGCTGCCGGTAAAACGACAGAAGAGAAAATTGTCGGGGTGCTGCACGATGTGGTTGAGGACAGCGACTGGACGCTGGAGGAGCTGGCGGCCGAAGGGTTTGCACCCGGAATCATCGAAGCGCTGCGGTGTTTGACGCACGCCGAAGAGGAGCCCTACGACCGTTATATTGCCCGCATAAAGGGCAATCCGCTGGCCGTGGCGGTCAAGCTGAACGACCTGACGGACAACATGGATATTCGTCGCCTGCCGTACCTTTCGGACAAGGATGTCAAGCGGCTGAAGCGCTATCTGCGGGCCTACAAGCAGCTGACCGGCGAGCCGACCTACTCGGTCTACGCCTGCCGCCAGGAGTATCCGAACGCCTATTTGCCCTGGACCGAGGCGGAGGATCTGGAGCTGACGCGCCGGTGGTGTGAGGGGGCGACGGAGGAGGAGTTGTCCGCCCATTTCCAGCGCAAGTCCGGTGCCATCCGTTCGCGCATCGAGAAGCTCGACCTGGAGCGGCTCTATGGAAAACGGGCCAAGCAATCCTGACCGCACGCCGCAGCCTCGGGTGCCGTCTGTAAAGTGCGGCGGAACGATAAACTGATTCGCGATGATATTGAGCGTTAGCCGAAGAACCGATATTCCCGCCTTTTATTCGGACTGGTTTTACAACCGGATCCGGGAGGGGCAGGTGTGCGTCCGGAATCCGATGAACCGGCACCAGATCAGCAAAATCCGGCTATCCCCGGATGTGATTGATTGCATCGTCTTCTGGAGCAAGAATCCAGCGCCGATGCTGCCGCGTTTGGGCGAACTTGCGGACTACATGTACTATTTCCAGTTTACGGTCACTCCATACGACAGGGAACTGGAGAAGGGGCTTCCGCAGAAGGAGTCCGTGATTGAGACGTTCAGACGGCTGTCCGACCGGATTGGCCCTAAGCGGGTTATCTGGAGGTATGACCCGATTCTTTTCTCGCAAAGCATGGACATCAGCTATCATCTGCACGGTTTTGAGGCAATTGCCAAACGGTTGGCCTCCTGTACCCAAACCTGCGTGATCAGTTTTGTGGATCTGTATCAGAAGACGCGGCGCAATTTAAGGACGACAACGGTCCGGGAGCCAAGTGCGGATGAAATCTCCCGATTGGCTGCGGGGCTGGCGGCCATCGCGTCGAGCTATGGCATCCGGATTCAGAGTTGCGCGGAACGGATAGACCTGGAGCCGATGGGCATCCGGCATGGCCGATGCGTCGATCGTATGTTGATTGAAGAGTTGCTGGGGTGCAGGTTGAATGTTGCCAAGGACAGGAACCAACGGCCGGAGTGTGGTTGTGTGCAGAGTGTGGATATCGGGACCTATGATACATGCAGCCACGGCTGTCTGTATTGCTATGCCAACACCGATACGAAGACGGTGTATCGGAATCGGGTGTTGCATGACCCGTTGTCGCCGTTGTTGATCGGCCGTATGGAGGAGGGTGATGTCGTAAAGGAGCGGGTGATCCGCTCGTTTAAGGTGAGCGATGCGCTTTTTTAGGGGTAGATAATCCGGCCGCCCCGATGGGCTTGGGACCGGTCGGACCGATGCGTGCCGCTATCTCGGACGCCGTTTGCGAAGGACAAATTCGGTCGCCTCGCAATCCTTCTGGTCGGCGGTCCGCACGGGATTCTGCAGCAGCCACTGTTCGAGCTCCTCGCGCAGGAAGTAGACATTCTTGCCGTGAGGCTTGTAGTGAGGGATGCGGGCGCTGTGGGTGAGTTTGTACATGTAGCTCGGTGAGATGCCTGTGAAGTCGCAGGCTTCGGAAAAGTTCAGGACATTTTTCTGTCCGCGCAGCAGTTGTTCGATGCGGTCGAGACGCTCCTCGACGGTTAGACTCATTTGCATAAAAACACAATTTAAAAGGTTTGACAAAGGCGTTGCGCAACGCACGGGCTTGTAATTACAGAGACAAAGAAACGAAGAAAAAAGGCTGGCGACATTGTCTGCCAACGTTTCCGCTTGTTTGGACAATCTTTCCCATCCATTGCCCGCGTACTGACACCCTGCAAACACGACGGCGGAACCCCGCAAAGGGAGACATCGACCGTGCTTGTTGGCAGGCATCTACGGGCAGGCTATGACTGCGCAGCCTCCAGGGCCCGGATGCAGTCGAGAATCTGCTGCTCGCGTTTTGCGTCGATGATGTCGGCCATCTGCTTGGCCGCCGAGAGATCCTTGGCCGTAAGCGGCTTGCCCAGCTTCGAGAGGAAGCACCCCTTGGCTCCCGCCACACGCTGCCACTTCGGGGTGATGAACCGCGCGGCGCTCAGCGATTCGAGCAGCAGCGCCAGCAGTTTATTGTGGGTTGTCTGTAGCGGTTCCGGAAGCTGGCAGGCGAGCAGCAACTCAACCTCCGGGCGGGTGACGTCGCGCCGGAAGAGGCCGATGCGGTTGATGTGTTCGGTCAGCAGATCGAGCTGTCGGTCGGTAAGGCGCGGTGAGAAGTCCTCCGGCATGGGGTCGAATCCCGTGCGGCTGCGGTTGATGGCGCGGCGCTTCTCGGCCTGCGCCTGCAGGGCGGTTTCACGTTCCCGGGCCTGCTCCAGCTCCTCCTGCCGCTGCCGCGTGAAGCCGGCAATCTCCGCAACGGCGCTCTGCACCTCGTCGAGCCGGGTGTTGAGGTCGTTCCGTACGGGGGCAGGGTAGCGGTTGTAGAGGTACGCGAAGGTCTGGTCGATGCGCCGCTGTTCGTCGCGCGTGAAGTTGCCGTAGGCCAGCCGACGTTCGTAGTTGCGGTGCTGCTCGTCGAGGTAGCGGCGGGCCTCCGCACCGGTGAGTCCGCGGTACTCAATCTCGCTCTCCAGGTAGTGGAGCGTAAAGCGGGGATCCCGGAAGAGGACGACGCAGAAGGTGAGCCAGCTGAAGAGGACGACCAGCGCATAGAAGATCGTCGCCGGCACCATCCAGATCCACCCCAGCAACCGGCTCCGATGTGCGAGCCGTATGCGCACGCTCCCGATCCATGCACGGACCCGGCTGTTGGCACGACGGTGCGAGTAGCGGATGTATTCGATGCGGTTCATGGGCGGTCGGTTGCGGTGCGGGAGTGGAGGTTGATGCCCCGTCTTCCAAAGATAATCATAATTCCGGAATCCGGTTCACCGCTTCGCGTTTCTTCTCGTCTATAATCTGCGCATAGACCTGCGTGGTCTTCAGCTCGCGGTGGCCGAGGAGCTTCGAGAGGGTGTAGATCTCGGTGCCCAATGAGAGTTGCAATACGGCGAAGGTGTGGCGCCTTTGGTGGAACAGGACCCACAAAGCAGCTGTCAGCAAATAGGTAACAACAGAACGTAACCCGTTTGAAATGAGCGGTTTTTCATTATTCTGCCAAATGCCGGAAACGCAACGGAGTGCGGAATTTTGCACCATTTCAGTTACCAAGCCGTTAGCCGTCAGTTACCGAAGCAAGGACAGGTAACGCACGGAAAATGAAATTGTTGTGCACCCGTGCCGATTGCGCCGATATGCGCCATTCTGCAAATCAATGAACGCTTGCACTCGAAGTAAATTTGCAACCAAAAAGTGTAAGCGTATGAAAGTTGAAAAATTCAAGGTGCTGCTCTACCTGAAAAAGAGCGGAACGGACAAGTCGGGCAAAGCCCCGATAATGGGTCGTATCACGGTGAACCGCACGATGGCGCAGTTCGGCTGCAAGCTGTCGTGCAGACCGGAGTTGTGGAACGCGAGGGAAAGCCGTCTGGACGGCAAGAGCCGCGAGGCGGTGGAGACCAACGCCAAACTGGACAAGCTGCTGCTTGCGGTCAATGCGGCGTTTGACACGCTGGTGGAGCGCGGGCAGGACTTTGACGCTACGGCGGTCAAGGACCTGTTCCAAGGCAGCATGGAAACGCAGATGACGCTGCTTCGGATGACCGACCGCATCTGCGAGGACTTGAAGGCGCGTATCGGGATAGACCGTGCCAAAGGAACGTACCCCGGCTATTACTACATGAGAAAGACTTTGGGCGAGTTCATCCCGTGGCAGTTCAAGACGAAGGACATCGCTTTCGGGCAGCTTTCCGAACAGTTCATCCACGATTACCAGAACTATGTAATGGACGTGAAAGGATATGCCGTGGATACGGTGCGCCACTATCTCGCCATACTGAAAAAGGTATGCCGCATAGCCTACAAGGAGGGATATGCCGAAAGATGCCATTTTGCCAATTTCACTCTGCCTCAAAAGACAGAGCGGACACCGAGGGCGTTGAGCCGCGAGGACTTCGAGAAAATCCGTGATGTGGAGATACCCGCATGGCGCACCACACACATACTCGTCCGCGACCTTTTCCTGTTTGCCTGCTATACCGGCACTGCCTATGCGGATGCGGTGAGCGTCACCCGTGAGAACCTCTATACGGACGATGAGGGAAACCTTTGGCTGAAATACCGCCGTAAGAAGAACGAGCTTCGGGCGAGCGTGAAACTGCTGCCGGAAGCCCTTGCCCTGATTGAGAAGTACCATGATGACAACCGCCCGACGCTGTTCCCGATGGTATACCATCCGAACCTCCGCCGGCACATGAAATCCCTTGCCGTCCTCGCAGGGGTGAGCAGCACCTTGTGCTACCATCAGGCACGCCACTCCTTCGCCTCGCTGATTACGCTGGAAGCCGGAGTGCCGATTGAAACCATCAGCCGGATGCTTGGTCACTCCGATATAACCACGACCCAAGTCTATGCCCGTGTCACTCCGAAAAAGCTGTTTGAAGACATGGACAAATACATCGAAGCGACCAAAGACTTGAAACTTGTTTTGTAACCAATTAAAATCAGCAATTTAAAAACAATACATCTATGCGCAGTACATTTTCCATATTACCATATATTAACCGAAGCAAAGTGAAAGCTGACGGCACGACCGCCGTCCTCTGCCGTATCACCATAGACGGCAAAAGTTCCACGATGGCAACGGGCATCTATTGTCGACCGGAGGACTGGAACAGCAAGACGGGAACCATCCGCACCGTCCGCGAGAACAACCGCTTGCAGGAGTTCCGCAAGTCCATCGGGCTTGCCTACGATGAGATTTTGAAGAAACAGAACGTGGTGAGCGCCGAACTGCTCAAGAACATATTGGCGAAAAGGGCGGTCATCCCCACCAAGCTGTTGCAGATGGGCGAAAGGGAACGCGAACGTCTGCTTGCCCGCTCAAAGGAGATAAACTCCACGTCCACCTACCGCCATTCGGGGTATTACCAGAAATACCTGAAAGACTACCTCACCTCGTTGGGCAAGGAGGACATCGAATTTACTGACATCACGGAGGACTTCGGAAGTTCCTACAAGGCGTTCATGAAGCGCAACAAGAATTTCAGCGCACAGCAAATCAACAAGTGCCTGTGCTGGCTGAGCAAGCTGGTGTACCTCGCAGTGGATTATGAGATACTCCGCGCCAACCCGTTGGAGGACATGGAATACGAAAAGAAGCCCGCGCCGAAGCACAGGCACATCAGCCGTGCCGAACTGAAAGCCATCCTTGAAACTCCCATGCTCGACCCGTTGCAGGAGCTGGGGCGGAGGGCATTTTTGTTTTCAAGTTTCACTGGTTTGGCGTATGTGGACATCATGCTGCTCCATCCGCACCACATCGGCAGGACGGCGGACGGCAGGCGTTACATCCGCATCAACCGCAAAAAGACCAAGGTGGAGGCGTTCATCCCCCTGCATCCGATAGCGGAGCAGATACTCGACCTCTACAACACGACGGATGACACGAAGCCCGTGTTTCCACTTCCGAGCCGTGACGAGATGTGGTTCGAGATACACGAGCTGGGCGTGGCGATAGGACGGAAAGAAAACTTGTCCTACCATCAAAGTCGGCATTCGTTCGGAACTTTTTTGATTTCGGAGGGAATACCCATCGAAAGCATCGCCAAGATGATGGGTCACTCCGGTATAAAAACAACCCAGCGGTACGCGGAAGTTACGGACAAGAAGATTTCAAAGGACATGGACAATCTGATGGCTTTCAGACGTGCCTACGGAACAGGTGCGTCAAGGGAAAGGAAAACAAAAGACACAATAGTGGACAGGAAGGAATGACAATGGAACGTGGAATAATCACAATCAGCGAAAACGGGGCGGTCACGATGCCGACCGCTCCCGTCTGGATGACGCAGCAGGAGATGTCCGATGCGTTCAACGTGTTCGGCAGCGACATTCGCAGGGCTATCCGTGCCATTTACAAGAACATGGAGTTGTTTGAAAGCGACACCATGCACTATATCAGACAGGATAACGGGATAAGTTACGATGTGTACAGCCTTGAAATGGTGATAGCCGTTGCTTTCCGGTTGCGGACAAAGGAATGTATGGCTTTCAGACGGTTTGTCATGGGAAAACTGTATGCCCCCAGTCGGAAAGAACCGCTATACCTGTTCTTTTCGCCAGCGGCATATCCCCGAAAGGAGTATAACTGTTAATGCAAAGGATATACGACCAGACACGGTAAGGAATACGACCAGAGGGCATCAGGTCGTATTCCTTTTGTGCACAACTATGGATGCTATCTGAACGCTTCCCGGTAATTGGCGGCAAGCATCCGCTCGATGTCCGATTCCTTGTAGAGAATCTTACCGCCCAACTGGTAATAGGCAATTATGCCGTTGTTGCGGTAGTCCTGCAAAGTGCGTCGGCGCACTTTCAGTCGTGCCGACACCTCCCTGTCCGTCAGGAAGCGTTCACCGCCCAAAGTCGGACGGCTGTTTGCCACGAAGTTCTCGATGCCGTCTAGCAGACGGTCAAGCGTGTCGCCGAATTGGGCGACCAGCGCATGGTTCTTGGTAATCATTTCACTCATTGTTACGTTGGATTTAGTGGATATTTCAATTAAGTAGCCAGATTTTTTCTTCTGTTCTCTACGGGTTTTACGATGCGCATTACGTCTTCCGGCTTGTAAAACACCTTGTGGTTTATCTGCGAATAAGCCAACGTGCCGTTGTTACGCAGTGTCTGCAAGGTACGTGGACTGATGTTCAACTGCTGGCAGACTTCTTGGTTGTCCAGCCATCGGTTTAATGACTTGCTGCCCTGCTTGGCAAGGATTTCGTTCACACGGTCTGAGAAACGGCTGAACTTCGCCGCCATTTCCTCAAACGCCTCTTTCTGAAAAATCAATACTTCCATTGTCGATACTGTTTTTAATCGGTTTTGGACGCAAAGTAAATGGACATTGTGCATCAGACAATGGGGTGGCACTATGGTGGCAGCTTGTGGCAGGGAGTGGCGTTATTAACAGACGATTGAACTTGCAGATTTAACTGCCAGTAGATAAAAACGCAGCCAATCATTAAACTCACCTGTCTCATTGACATGTTGTATTCCCATATAATATCCAAGAACCCTTTTTTTCAGAATATTAGAGAATTGCAGAATCGGATATTTGAGAACGCCCCGCTCCAACAGGTATAACGTGTTAAGCAACCGTCCAATCCTGCCATTCCCATCGATAAAAGGATGTATCATTTCAAACTGATAATGTATCAACGCAGCCCGGACAAACACATTCTCAGATTCCTCGTAATTGATATAACGTTCAAGGTCGGAAAAGGCTTCTGTCATATCATCATACACGGGCGGAATAAACATCGCGTCTTTCAGTCTGCTTCCTTTTCTGCCTATCCAGACAAGAGATGTGCGAAACTCTCCCGGATATTTCTTTGCATATCTTTCGTTTCTGCACATCAGGTAATGGGCGTTTTTCAGCAAACGGGTACTCAACGGCAATTCATCCATCGCATCAATGGCATAGGATGTGGCTTTAAGCAGATTGTCCGTATCTTCTTCCAACGCATTGTCCGCATCCGGCATAAAGCTGAAAGACAAAGCCTCTTCGCCCAATGCCAGTTGGCAGGAATTTTCCGCTTCCTGCCGCATGAATTGCAGAACTTGTTCTTCGGAAAGTCGTGAGGCATCGGCATTGAATTGCTGCATCGCACTCTCCGTTTCCATTATCAACTTATCCAATTCCTCCGTGTGGATAACCTGTATTTCCGAAAGGGGTGTCGGCACAAACGACTTGAAAGCAGCTTCTCCCGACAGGTGTTTACGATATGTTGTCATCTGTCCTCTGTTTTTCTTTTAATTTCCGGAGTGTATCGGCAATATCCCCTGCCAACCCGATAGACTTGCCGGCTATTTCATCGGGAATATACAATTCCTGCGCGAGGTTCAGCGTGATGTATGTGGCTTGCGGCTCACGTGCCACCAGTTGCATCAGCGGAAGCTTTATCAGGCGGTTGCGGCTGCCTATGCCCAGTTCGAAGATAACAAGCCGCTTGCCGTGATAACGGTGGAGGAAAGCATTGGCTTCTTGACTTTTGTCTTGCATCGGGCGGTTATGCAGCAAGTCCTCGAAAGTGCCTTCCACCTCGAACATCTTGTCGGGCGCAAAGCCGGACAGTTCCAGATGCGTGTCGGCATTGGAGGTGAGAATGAAGTAATCCTTATCGCCTACAATGGCAAGCAGGTCTTTCATCACCTGCGAGGGACGGTAGTCTTTTATCCAATGCTGCACCAGGCGGTTCAGGAACTCTTGACGCTCTTCCCTGCCCGGATAGTGATAAAAGCATCCTTCGATGACGCTGCGTATGCCATATTTCTGCTGGAAGTCTCCGAACTGGCGGCGGAACATCTCGTTATTGGCGAAAATATGATAGCCCTCGGCAATGGACAATCCGTTGCTTGCACCGATAAGTAGGGCATCGGCTTGCCGGATGGCTTGGGCGGCTTGTTCTATCTTATTCATCTTGTAGAATTTTATAAAATCGGTTTCCAATAAATGTAAGTCATATAGTCTTTTTCCTCCGTCGAATAATGTCGGTCACGGTATGCTGTCGCCAATGTGAACCCATGGGTTGGGTAATAGTCATGGTCGCAGGAGGTATCCGTCCAAAGGAACATTTTCCGAAACCTGTGTTTGCGGAACTCTTCCGTGATGGCATTCAGCAACTTCCTGCCGCATCCTTTTCTTGTACTGACAAACAGAGACAGTTTCACGTCTTCGTCCGACATCCAGGCAAGCGTGTTCCGGTCGGCTTCGTCCATGTATTCACAAAGCGTTTCCAACAGGTTCTTTTCGATAGGCGACAGGTTTTCACTTTGTTTCTTCACCCAATCGGACAAATCTACAATTTTCCCTTTCCGCGTACCGAATATCAGCCCTTTCACTCCTTCTTCATCAGATATTTTAAACGACAAATCGGCATCGGTGAAATTATGCCGGACGATGCACTCCGCTATACACTGAAGATAATCTTCCGAAAAACCGTCATAAAACGTATGCCACGCTTGTTTCGCCAAAGGCTTGACGGCATTCATATCCTCTTCTTGGAATCTTTCTATTTTCATCATACTTGTATTTCTCTATTTCCTTATTAATATACTCTTGACGGGTTAAACGCTTCTTTGGGATTGAATCCTTTCATTCCGGCCGTGGACTCGCCGAGCAGTTGTTTCAGCGTGATGGCGATGTCGTCGCTGATGGCAAGGCTCTTCTTTGCAATCTCTTGCGGGATGATGGCGTGCTGCGGATTGACGGTGGCGTAGAAGGCGTTCGGGAACTGGTAGGTCATGTTCATGAACGGCTCCTTGATGAACATCGGGGTCATCATCCCTACGCCGAGTTCGAGGAACAGCACCTTGCGGCGGGCGTTGGCACGCAGGAAATCAAGATACCGCTTCATCTCGCGCTGGTAATATTCGCCTTCAAGGAAAGTGTAGCCACGCACCCACGGAGCCAATTCCTTGCCGCAATGCGGGCAGCGGGGTATCAACTCGTCGGGCAGGGCGTCGCCCACAATCTTATCGCTTAACTCGAATACCTTTTCCTTGTTATAATAAATCTCGTCGTGGCACGGACGGCTGCATTGCCAGTAACGGTTGTCTCCTTGTATCCGGGTAATCCTTTCGTCCGGGAACGTTCGGAAAAACTGTGCATCCTGATTGGTCGTGGCAATATAATAATTCTTCCCTTGGAGAAGTCTTGCCAGGTCCGTGTACGTTTCGCCGGTGTAGCACTCATAGACATAACGGGTGGCGCGCAACATGGCAGCCCAAAGCTCTCCGCGGCTGAGACGGCGGTCATAAAACAAGTCGAAATAATTATGGATGTCATATTTCTTTGCCAGACCTCCCGCCAACTTCCTGTAAACCTCGTCATCCTGATAGTAAAACACGAAGCCCGAAGCGGCAGACATTCCCGATGCTCCGCCCACCACAATGGCATCCGCCTCGTCAATTTTCTTTCTTAATAAATCTATTTTCTCTTTTGCAACCATACGGATATTGTTTTGGTGATTCCGGTTGCAAAGGTAGGGGGAATGGGCGGAACGTGAGCTACCAAACTTTTGCCGTAAACTACCATTTTGATAAGCATATTTCAACAATAATCCGTCCGGAGGGCATCTGGGCAAAGGTCGGACTTGAGGTAGCCTCACCCCGGACTTGAAGCCACCTCAACCCGGACATGAGGCCCCCTCACATCCGGGACGAGATAGAGCGACGAAAATGATAATCGGGACGGATTTCATTTGTCCGAACCTCCGACAGTGCGAATCCTGCCGGATAAGTGCTGTCGGAGGCCTTTTTAATGCCAATCGGCGCGGATAAGGGCTATCCGAGCCTCGGACGGGGCAAATCCTGACGGATTGGTATCATCGGAGGCTTCAGATATGCTTGCCCAAGACGGGAAGCAGGCAAACTTTATCAAAATGGTATTTATTCGTTGCTTTTTGGTAGAGCAAGGCTCATCCAATTTGCCGAACTTTGGCCCGTAATATTCATCATAAACGAAAATAGAATATGAAACAAATCATTGTCACTATCTTGTTCGTTTGCGTTTGTCTTGGCACATCTGCACAAGAGGCACGCATCCAATTAGTAAGAAACGCCACGCTACTTATCGACTATGCCGGGCTGCACATATTGCTCGACCCGATGTTCTCTCCAGTGGGCGCATTTGGCAGCATTACAGGCAAAGGCGTATCGCCTTCGGTGGAGATGCCTATGCCCGCCGAGGAGATTGTAAAGGGTGTGGATTTCATCCTTGTTACCCATGCGCACATTGACCATTTTGACGATGCCGCCGTAGCCGTACTCGATAAATCATTGAAACTTTTCGGGCAACCAGCCGACAAGCAATTCTTTCTCAACAAGAAATTTTGGGAAGCGGAAGCCATTGCCGATAGCGTTATATATAAAGGAATAACCATTGTCCGCACCGATGCCCAGCATGGGACAGGCAGGATGCTGAAAGCGATGGGCGACGCTTCGGGCTTCGTCTTGAAAGCTGAAGGTATGCCCGTGGTTTACATCATCGGCGACGGCGTATGGACGCAGGGCATTTATGAAAACATCCAAAGATACCGCCCCGACTATATCGTGGTCAATTCCGGCGGAGCCGTCATGCCCGGTAGATTCGATGCCACGCCCATCATTATGGACGAGCGGCAGACGATGGCTTTGGTGCAGGAGAGCGGCAACGCCAAGATAATCGCCGTACACATGGATGCCGTGGACCATTGCCGCACGACAAGGGAAGTGCTGTCAAAAGAGGCAAAGCGGTGCAATGTGCCTGCCGGGAAACTGATTATCCCGGAGGACGGAGAAACGGTACGATTGAGCAATTAGTTGCCTTGCTCCAGTTCCGATAGGAACCCGCTGATAGTCTGCCCCGTCATCTGCTTGAAGAAACGCATCAGGTGGTTGGGTTCGGAGAAATGCAGCCGGAAGGCAATCTCCTTGACCGACAGACCGGAAAACAGCAGGTCGTTCTTCACCTCTTGCAGCAGACGTTGCTTCAGCAGATGCACGGCGGACACGCCAAACTCGCGTACCACCGCCTTGTTGAGCGACACACGGCTGATGCCCATCATTGTGGCATAATCGGCTACACGGTTTGTGGTGCGGATATTCTTTTCCAGCAGTTGCTTGTATTGATACGCATAATTATTCAAGGGCAACGCGAAAGGCAGGTTGAACAGCCGGGCGTAATGGCGGTTGAGCAACAGCAGGAACTGGTATAGGTAGGCGACAATCATGTGGTAGCTGTCGGCGACGGGAGCGTGCAGCTCCTCCTTCATCTTGCGGAGCAGGCCGAGCAAAGGCGCGGCATCCTTTTCGTCCATGCTGAAATACGGAGGGTAATCATGCTGGTAACAATAAAGGAGGCGGTACATGAAATACTTGTCGGAAAGGAAATTGTTCACAAACTCTTCCTGGAAGACGAGGAACGTGTAGTCGAGCTTGTCCAAGTCCACATGCCACTCCTGAAGCTGGAAAGGCGAAATGATGAGCACCGTGCCGGGATGCAGTTCTATCCTCTCGCCGGCAAGAAACAGATACCCTTCCGCCTGACGGAAGAAATAGAATTCGAAGAAGTCGGTCTTGTAGCGTTTGTCCGTATCGAACCAGCCGCGCTTTTTCGTACTCTCCGCCGTGTTCAGCAGGAAGTCCACGCCGCACGAGCTTTTGGAGTATTTCAACAAAGAAATATGCTCTGTGGTTTTGTCGGGGAATATGCCGTAAGTCTCTTTATGATTCATAAGCATGATGTTTTGGGAAACAAAGGTAGCTTTCTTCTTGCAGATAAAAGACAATAAAGGCAGAAAAAAGACTTTGGAGCAGTGTCTTTGCTACTCAGTTGCGAATGGGCATGAATGATAGATGAATGTAAAATTACCAATTAACGAAATGATAAAAGCATTATTTTTCGACATAGACGGAACTTTGGTCAGCTTCAAGACGCATCAGGTTCCGCAATCGGCGATTGAAGCCATTACGAGAGCTAAGGAAAAAGGTATCAAGATTTATATATCAACGGGGCGACCCTTCCCGTTGATAAACAACATCGACGGAATCAAGCATCTGGTGGACGGCTACATCACCGCCAACGGAGCTTATTGCTTCATTGGGGACGAAATTATTTCTTGCTCGCCCATACCCGAAGAAGATGTCCGTACCGTCATCCGGCTGGCGGACGAAAAGGATTTCGCCTGTATGGTAGTCGGCGAAAAAGACCTTGCCATGTACCGCAACAACGCGTGTGCCGACCGCATTTTCCGGCAGATGCTGAATGTTCGCCATTTGCAGACGGACGTCCCGATAGAGCCTGTCCTCCGGCAGCGTATCCTACAACTCACTCCGGTGATTCCGGAAGATGAAGAAGAACGGTTGATGCCGCTGTTGCAGGGCTGCGAGTCCAGCCGTTGGTATCCCGACTTTGCCGACATCACGGCAAAGAATGTAAACAAGGGAAATGGGCTTCTGGCTATCGCAGCGCATCAAGGCATCAAGGCGGAAGAAACAATGGCACTTGGCGATGGAGGCAATGATATGTCAATTATCAAGCAGGCAGGCATTGGAGTGGCGATGGGAAATGCGAATGAAGCACTGAAAGCCGTTGCGGATTATGTGACGGAGCCGGTGGATGAGGACGGGGTTTACCATGCGTTGAAGCGTTGGGTATTCAAATCTGAAATGTAGAAGTATAAAAATAGAACAAATATTTTTATTCAAGAAATTATGCATGGAATATAGGCAAGGATTACGGGCGAGAATAATATTCGGACATGCCATCATGCTTATTATCGGAATAAGCATGACTATCATATTAATATATGAACGAGAACGTATAAGGGAGATAGAAGCCGAGTCCGCCGAGATACGACAAGTGCGCCGCGACATCAACACCGCCCACCGCCACATCACCCGGCTTGCCACCCTCGGCGAGAGCGTCATCGGATGGGAAGGGGCAGACAGCACCCGTTACCGCATCCTCCGCCTATGCATCGACAGCCTGCTGCAAGCCTTGAAGCCCCATTGCCGAGACTATGTTCGCCCGGCACAGATAGACACCCTGCGCACCCTCTTGGCGGAAAAGGAAGCCCACCTGCTGCACATCATGGAGGTCTTCATCCGTCAGGACGCGGCGGACAGCCTCTTGGTAAACCATCTACCCGAAGTGGCGAAACGTGCCACCCGTGTGCGTACCGTCAGGCAAAAGAAAAACGGACTGGCAGGAATATTCGGCGGCAAGAAAACCGTGCAGGTGCTTCCCTCCGCTAAAGAACTGCACCAGTTCAGCGACAGCCTGATAGCCCTGCAACAACGACAGGCGGCGGAAATGGATGCCTACGCCGACAGCCTGAGCAACCGCAACCGGGCATTGAACCGGGAACTAAACCGCCTCGTCAGCGACCTTGACACGCAGGCACAGACCGCCTTTACCGAACGTGAACAAAAGATAGCCGAAGCGCAGGCATTGTCCGTGCGGCTGTTCACCGCCACCATATCTGCCGCCATTGTCCTGCTGTTCCTTTCTTACCTCGCCATCCACCGGGAAATGAAGCGCAATGACAACGAAAAGAAGCGGCGCGAGAAACTCATCGGCGAATTGCAGGAGAGCAACGATGCGAATGAAAAGTTAATCAAGCTGCGACGCAACCTCATCCAAAACGTCACCCACGAACTACGTACACCACTGACAGCCATTAGCGGCAACGCCGAACTTCTATTGAATGATACAGAAACAGACAGTCGCATACGCCATGCACAGACCGTCCATGATGCCGCCGGGCGCATGGCTGGAATGATAAACAACCTGCTGGTGTATTTCCGATTGGACAGCGGCAAGGAAACGCCGAGTGTCAAGCCGTTCAAGCTATGCTCCATCGCCGAGACCTTGGCAACGGAATTTGCGCCTTTGGCGAAAGGCAAACAACTCACATTCACGGTGGAGAACCAAGCGGACGAGATAGTGAGCGGCGACAAGAACCACATCCTTAGCATTGGCAGCAACCTGCTATCCAACGCAATCAAATTCACATCAAGTGGCACAATCATATTAAACACCGATTATAAAAACGATGTCTTTACATTAGTAGTGGAAGACACAGGAACGGGCATGACCGAAGGACAACAGGCACGGATATTCACCCCGTTTGAGCGGCTGGGCAACGCCGTGACGGAGGACGGCTTCGGGCTGGGGCTCGCCATCGTATCCGATACGGTGAAACTGCTGAAAGGAAGCATTATGGTGGAAAGCGAGCCGGATAAGGGAAGCCGCTTCACCGTAAGCCTGCCGTTGCCCAAGGCGGAAGAAACAGAGATAGTCGAAAAGAAACAAGAAAGCCATATATCGCTTTCCGGCTACAACATATTGGCAATAGACAATGACTTGGTGCTGCTTAATATGTTACGCGATATGTACAGGCAGCATGGCGTGGAGTGCGACACCTGCCTGACAGTAGATGAACTTACAGACCTGATGCGCACGAAGGACTACGACCTGCTGATAACCGACCTGAAAATGCCGGAGGTGAACGGCTACGAGGTACTGGAGCTATTGCGCACATCGGAAATAGGAAACTCGCAGACTATCCCCGTTGTTGCAGCCACCGCCGCAGGCTATGTGGAGGGAGAAGAACTGAAAAGGAAAGGCTTTGCCGCAGTGCTGTACAAGCCCTATTCCATAGACGAACTGCTTGCCGTCACGGAAAGTTGCATCAAGCGGGACAAGACAAGCCGTATAGACCTCTCGCCCCTGCTCGCTTTCGGCGACAAACGGCGCACGTTGGAAAAGCTGGCGACCACTACACAAGCCGACATGAACGAAGTATGCAAGGCGGCGGAAGCAAAGGACATGGAGGCGTTGGACGGCTGGGTGCATCACCTGAGAAGCTCGTGGATGCTGATAAAGGCGGAACAGCCGTTGGTGACTTTATATGATGCTATCCACAAGAAGAACATATCGGATGGAGAGTTAAGTGCAGCCGTTGGCGCTGTATTGGCACAAGGCAAACTGATAGTTGATTTGGCAAGGATGGAGGCGGAACGATGGGCAGAGTAATCGTAGTGGAGGACAACATCATCTATTCCGACTTTGTGTGCCGCCTGCTTGAAAGCAAGGGATACCCAAGCGTCAGTACTTCCACTTGCAACGGCGCACGGAAGCTGTTTTCCAAGATGCAGGAGGACGACATCGTGCTTGCCGACTTGCGCCTGCCCGATGGTGACGGCATCGCCCTGCTGGAAGAGCTGCGGAAACAGGGCAGGAACAATCCCTACATCGTCATGACCGACTATGACGAAGTTCCCACCGCCGTCCGGTCGATGAAGTCGGGCGCGGAGGACTATATCCCGAAGAAACTGATTGAGGACAACCTTTTCCCGCTCCTGAAAACCTTGCAGAAAAGGATGGAGCGGCACGATACGCCCATACATGAACGGCAGAGCGCGGCTTTCCGGGAGATAGACCGCAAGATAAGGCTGGTCGCCCCAACCAACATGAGCGTCCTGATATTGGGTGAAAGCGGCACTGGCAAGGAACATATCGCCGAGAAGATACACGCAAGGAGCAAACGGGCAAGCAAGCCTTTTGTGGCAGTGGACTGCGGGCTGCTCTCGAAAGAGCTTGCCGCGTCCGCCCTGTTTGGACACGAGAAAGGGGCGTTCACCGGAGCCGAAAGCAAGAAGCAAGGCTTTTGGGAGGAAGCTGCCGGAGGCACATTGTTCCTTGACGAGATAGGCAATCTGCCACCAGAAGTGCAGCAGATGCTGCTCCGTGCATTGGAGGCCAAACGGTACAGACCCACGGGAGGCAGCAAGGATAAGCGGGCAGATGTTCGCATCATCGCCGCCACCAACGAGGACTTGCAGGCAGCCATTGCCGAAAAGCGTTTCCGGGTGGACTTGTACCAACGGTTGAAAGAATACACCATACAGATACCGCCGTTGCGTGAGTGCCGCGAGGACATCATGCCATTGGCGGATTTCTTCTTGAAACTTGCCAACGAAGAATTTGAAAAGCAGGTGAAAGGCTTTGACACGGAGGCAAGGAAACGGCTGCTCGCTTTCGCATGGGGCGGCAACGTGAGGCAACTGAAACGGGTCGTGCGCATGGCGGTGCTGCATACTGAAGGCGATACGGTCACGGCGGACACTTTGGAGCTTGATGAAACGCCACTGGCGGCTGACGCTTCACTTGCGCTAAACGACATGGAAAAGAAACAAATCATCCATGCGCTGGAACAGGCAAGGGGCAACCGCAAGTTGGCGGCAGCATTGCTCGGCATAGGGCGTACCACACTGTACAACAAGATAAGACTGTACGGCATAAAATACAAGGAATAGCCCAAGAACACCGCAAGGTGGGAACAGGTTGCCCGACTTCGGAGAGGCAACCCGGCGGCAAGGCTTTCGGAGTAACCCGAAAGGTTTCGAGTAACTCGAAACATACCTTGCTGCTGCCACTTTTCGGCAGTAACCGAAAAGCCTTCGGGTAACTCGAAGGACACCTTGCTGATTTCTCATGAAATCAATAATCCGTCAGCAAACGGATTAGAATTTGTGCTGTTATTCCGGCCTTCAAAGCATCGTTTCCCGATGCCCAAACTACCCAAAAGAAGAACGGGAATAAGGTCAGTGTACAAGTCTGAATCTTATTTGAGAACGCAGGGAATGAAAGCCGGATTTTCACTTTCCCGAAATGCAGAACATAGCGTCAATCCGATGCCAATATGTGCCAATTACAGTCAAAATCTGCCTTAGACCAATAGAGAAATGCCATTTTAGTCAAATGTATCTTCGATTGTTTGCAAATGCATCAAACCAATGGTCTGCAAAGACGATGATGGACAGAAGCGAACATTCAGAAAATTTATTCTATATTGGTTTGCAACAACATAGTTCCAATGATGCGCTGGTTTACTGTTTTGCTGTCGTACTGGTTTACAACAGCAAAACTTCAAATAAAAGTATCAGCAATGGAGTGCGGATTTAGAGGAATAGAGTTTGGCTGATGCAAATCGGTGACACCATGTATTCTCCTATCAATGTAGTAATGAAGTAACAAAGAATGGCACAATAAACAAAAGCGGGCATACACATGCTGACCAGCAAGCCTGCCTGCCGTCCATCCTGCCATCCGGCTTGCGTGCCAACGGACCCGCCTGTCGGCACACAGGCAGACAAGCAAACCTGCCAACAGGCCGCTCCGCGAACAGATAGGCTTAAATATAATGTGGAACTGTATGGGATTAAAGGGGTAGTGCTTTTTGGGGGCATCGCAAGATAAGCAACAAATGTACAATAATGGAAAGATGTTCGATTTTCTCTATTTTTCAGAGGAATAGTTTTGGCAATAAGTGCGGAAAATGTTACTTTTGCAAATGAGAAAAGCGTTCTTTTGATTAGTGCAGAACATTGCAGAATATAGAAGCCCGCTGGTTTCCATATCGTTACCTGTCAAGCTGACAATCTTTGTAAGTTTCTCGTTTTCAACGAGTAAGAAGAAATGATATGTCTTCCGCAATGAAATGTTATCTCCTTGTCTATCCCGGCCCTCAATACCCACCGCTTTATGGCTTCGTTGGTGCAGGATGGGGAATATATGTCCCCGAATACGTTTTCATTAGGCTTGCCCCGTTCTCCCATGAGTTCCGCAGCCTGCGGCGTGAGGTCAAGGTATTCAAGCCCTTTTGTCTTTTTCTGCTTGAAGATGATCCGGGTAAATTCTCCCTGTTCGTGGACTTCTCCCCATGTCAGCTTCAGGATGTCGCTCCGGCGCAGTCCCGTCAGGCACGAGAACAGGAACGCCTTTTTGATGTTGGGGTATTCGCATTCGGTCTGCGCCAGCTTCTTCAACTCGTCAATGGTAAGGTACATTCTCGTTCCCTCCTCCGCCTTGAAGCCCTCGATGCCACGTATGGGATTGTGCGCGATGATGCGGTCGTCAAAAGCCTGATTGAGACACGCACGCAGCTTGTTGAAGTAACTGAGCTTGGAGTTCCTTGCCAGCGGTTTGTCCTTTGTCCGTTCCCGTTTGTCATTCTCCCATGCGTTCGCCTTGTTGTCGAGATAGTCCCTGAAGCCCTGCACCCATTCGGGGGTAATCTTCGCAAAGGTTATCTTGTGGTTTTTCTCGTACTTCTCCAAATGCTTCAGGCAGGAGTACCAGTTTCCCCAATTACTCTTGCTTTCAGCACCCAGACGTTTCTCGCACATCGCCTTGTAGTAATCGAAAAACAGGGTGTCCTCCTTGTATGCGGATTTGAAGCCGTATTCGTCATTCTGTATCTCGACCGTGCGCTTTGCCCGGATGGCTTCCGCAAGCTGCATGGTCTGTCGGTTCTGCTCCTTGTCGGCACGTGTATGTTCCGGCACAAGGTAGAGTTTCAGGTACTCGTATTTTCGTCCCTCTTTCGTGAACACGTCAAGGTACAGGCTGGTGTTTCCGGACGGCATGAGCCGCTTCCGCAGGTTTACCCGTTCTTTCTTCTTTCTATCCATATTCTTGTTGCTTTTTGGTGCTTATTGGTGCTCTTGTTATCCGAGCAACGATTTAGCACCAAAGTTACGGCATATTGCCGACATAGCCATAGCAAATAAGGAGAAAATTTGAGATTTTTATAAAATGCTGTACTTCAATCGGTTTTTGCTGTTATCATTACCTGTTTTTGCTGCCTGTTTGCTATCTGAAAAGACCTGATTTTTATGCCTTACTTTCCGATGCAGAACTTTGAGAAGATATTTGCCAGAACTTCGTCCGGGGCGATCGCACCGCGTCCCGTGATCTCGCCCAGGTGGCGGATCACCGGCCGGATCTCCTCGCTCAGCAGGTCGGCCGGAAGCCCTTCATCCAGCCCCCGCAGCGCCCGGCCCAACGACTCCCGGGCCGCCGTCAGCGCCTCGTAGTGGCGGCTGTTCGAGACAACCGGATCCCCATGGTACAACCCTTCGGTATCCACCGCCTCGCGCAATGCTTCGCACAACGCTTCGATCCCTTCGCCCCGTTTGGCCGAGATGCCGAGCGCCCCCTCCGGCAGCCGGAATCCTGCGGGTGCCGCATCCAGCTTGTTATAGACCGTCAGCACCCGCTGATCGGGTCGGATTTCGATCTTGGGGTCGGCTTCGTCCGAATCTTCCGCCGCCTGTGCGTCGATCAACCGGACGATGATCTGCGCCCGGCGGATGGATGCCTTCGTGCGTTCGATGCCCATCTGCTCCAGCCGGTCACCCGTCGTGCGGATTCCTGCCGTGTCCAAAAAACGGAACAGCACCCCGCCGATGTTGGCCCGCTCCTCGATGACGTCGCGTGTCGTGCCGGCAATCTCCGAGACCATGGCCCGCTCCTCGTTCAGTAGCCGGTTCAACAGCGTCGACTTTCCGACGTTCGGCGCCCCGACGATCGCCACGGCAACCCCCTCCTTGATGGCGTTGCCCAGCGCAAAGGAGCTCCGCAGGCGGTCGATCTCCCGCCCGATCCGCTCCATCGTTTCGCGCAGCGCCCGCCGGTCGGCAAACTCCACATCCTCCTCCGAGAAGTCCAGTTCGAGCTCCAGCAGCGAGGTGAGGTGCAGCAGCTGGTCGCGCAGCCCCTCCAGCTCTTCTGAGTAGCCGCCGCGCATCTGATTCGTGGCCAGGGCGTGGGCCGCGCGCGTCGACGAGGCGATCAGGTCGGCTACGGCCTCGGCCTGCGAAAGGTCGAGTTTCCCGGCCAGATAGGCCCGGATCGTATACTCGCCCGGCTGGGCCATGCGGCCCCCGGCGGCAATCAGCAGACGGAGAATTTCGGAGACAATATAGGAGGAACCGTGGCACGAGATCTCGACCGAATCCTCGCCCGTATAGGAGTGCGGCGCCCGGAAGACCGTGGCCAGCACGTCGTCCACCACCCGTTCATCGTCCACGATGCGGCCGTAGTGGACCGTATTGGCGGCCGCCTTGGCCAGCGGCCGGCTCCCCCGGAAGATGCGGTCGCAGACCGCCAGCGCCTCATCGCCGCTTACACGGACGACGGCAATGGCGCCCCCCTGCGCCGTGGCCGGGGCTACGATAGTATCATGATCCGTGCCCATTATCTACCCTCGATGCGCAGACGTTGGCCGATGCGGAGCTTGTGGGCGCTCTTGAGCTTGTTCCAGCGCATGAGCTGGGCCGTCGTCACCCGGTAGCGCCGGGCGATGGCTCCCAGCGTGTCACCCTTCTTGACCACGTAGATCGTCGTGCGCTGCTCGAGTTTTTTCTTGTCGATGTTTGCCGGGTTGATGTACTCCTTCAGGTACATCGAATCCTTGGCCATGATCTCCGGTTCGTGGGCGATGTATTGTGCCACGCAGCGTTGCGGCAGGACCAGTGTATAGGTCTTGGTCGTGGCCGGAATGATGTCCAGTTTGTACTGCGGATTGAGCTGTCGCAGGGTCTCCAGCGGGAGGTCGATCGTCGACGAGATCTGGTTCAGGTGCATCAGCCGATTGATGTGTAGCGTGTCGACCGACAGCGGAATCGGTGCTTCGGTCGGCTCGATGTGGTGGAGCCGGTGGTAGGCATAGGCGTAGGTGGCGCCGATGAAGGCCGGGACGTAGCCGCGGGTTTCACGCGGCAGGTAGTTGTAGATCTCCCAGAAGGTCTTGCCGCCCGAACGGGCCATGGCCTTGTTGACGTTGCCCGGGCCGCAGTTGTAGGCCGCAATGGCCAGCGTCCAGTCGTTGTAGATGGCGTAGAGATCCTTCAGATAGCGGCAGGCGGCCTCCGTGGAGCGGAGCGGATCGCGGCGTTCGTCGACCAGCGAGTTGATCTCCAGCCCGTAGCTCTTGCCCGTGGTGGGCATGAACTGCCACAGACCGACGGCTCCCACCGGCGAGACGGCCGTCGGCGAGAGGGCCGATTCGATGATCGGCAGCGCCCGCAGTTCGACCGGAAGCCCTTCGCGGAGCAATTCGCTTTCGATGATCGGGAAGTAGTATTGCGACATGCCGAGGATGCGGCTGATCGTTCCCGAACGGGGGTCGACATAGCGGTTGATGTAGCCCCGGACGATCGAATTGAAGGGCAGCTGGATCGGTGACGCCAGATTGCGCAGCCGCTGCGTATAGATCGAATCGGGGGTCTGATCGACCACGGCGGTCGAATCCTCGAGGATGTAGTGTTTGAAGAATTCGCTGTAGGCATCCTGTCGCTGGCGTTCGCGCCACTCGGCCAGCAGCGAGTCGGCCTGTTCGGCCGTCAGTCCCAGCGTGATGTCGTTCACCGGCGGTTCGACGGGTTCGGGCCCGGCCTCCTCCACCGGTTCGGGGCAGACCGTACGCAGCGAATCGGGCGTGAGGGTCTGCGTCTGTTCGGTTTGGGATTTCTTCTTTTTCTTGTTCTTGGCCCAGGGCCAGCGGTCGAGCGCCGACGCCGGAGCGGCTACAGCCAGCAGCAGGGTGAATATCAGGAGTTTTTTCATCGTCTAAAAGTTGAGGCTCAGGTTGAACCCGAAGACCGGGCGGTTGCCCCGCAGCGTCGGTACGTAGGTGTAGTCGACCAGCGGCTCGAGATTCATCGACAGGTCGTCCGAAATATCGTAGTCCTTCAGATGGGCGTCGACGTGGGCGTCGATGATCTGCAGCACGTAGAGCGCACCCGAGAGGATGATACACAGGTCGCGGTTGCGGCGGTAGTTGTCCCTCAGGTTCTTGATGAAGTCGGCCGAATAGCGGCCCCGGAATTCGTCGGTCGGGCCGTTCGGATAGTTTTCGGGGTGTTGCTCGTAGTCGGCCAGCAGGGTGTAGGCCTTCTTGAAGCGCTGGAAGCCGCGGTTGTTCCAGTCGATGCAGTAGATCATCGAGGCGAAGCCGCCCACCACGAAGGGAACCTTCCAGTAGCTGCGGTTGTAGATCTGTCCGGCACCGGGGAAGATGCAGGCCAGCGTGGTGGCCTTCTTGACGGACGAGACGTCGTTGGTCGAGTAGCTCACGGCCGCATCGCCGATGAAGTAGATGTACGAGGCGATGGTGATGCCCAGATAGAGCTGTCGGCGTGTATTGCTGCGGATCATCTTCTCCTGCAGGGCGTCGAGTTCGGGCGTGCGCGTGAGGCTGACGTCCGTGTAGGAGTTGTACTGGCGGCGCAGGGGCTTGTAGGTCTTGTTTTCGTGGATGTAGAGGCCGAGGCCCGTGCCGACCAGTCCGTAGAGGATCGGCAGTTTCCAGTACTGCTTGTTGTAGACCTGTCCGTATCCGGGCAGGACGGTGGAGATCCAGCACACCTTCGAGAGCGACATCGAGTCGCTCATGAACCACCCCTTCTTGTAGACCTTGCGTTTGGTGGTGGTGTCGATGCCGTGCAGGGCTGCGTCGTAGCGGGCCAGGGCCACGGAGTCGAGTTCGTGCAGGTTGTCCGTGCGCACGGCGGTGACGGCCATCGAGTCGAGCAGGTAGTCGGCCTGCAGGGCGGAGTCGATCTTTAGGGCGAGTTCCGCGAAACGGATCGAATCGCGCCGGGCACGCAGGGAATCCGGTTTCTGGAACATGCCGCCGCGCACGATGCTGCGGGCACTGCGCGGGAGTTGGGCCCGGGCGGCGTGCATTCCCGACGCGGCCGCCACGACGAGCAACAGGAGAAACCGGATCTTCGCCATGGTTTCAGCAGGGATTTAGGCGTGTTTCGTAAAGCGTTCGATGAATCGTTCGATGTCGCGGTCGTCGTTGAAGCCGATGACGATCTTGCCGCCGCCGTTCTTCGACCGTTTGATCGAGATATCCTCCGAGAAGTAGTTCTCGAGCTGTTCGACCAGCCGCGAGTAACTTTCGGGATACTCCTCCTCCTCGGCACCGGGGGCCGGTTTGGCCTGCGCTTCGGCCAGCATGCGGACGAGCTCCTCGACCTGGCGCACCGAGAGCCCCTTCTTGATGCAGCGCTTCAACACGCGCAGCTGCTGCTCCTCGGGGGCGCCGGCGATGGCCTTGGCGTGGCCCATCGAGATGAGTCCCTCCTTCAGGGCGAGCTGCACCTCGTCGGGGAGTTTGAGCAGGCGCAGGTAGTTCGACACCGACGAACGCTTCTTGCCCACCTTCTCCGAGAGGGCGTCCTGCGTCAGGTGGCACTCGTCGATCAGACGCTGCATGCCCAGTGCGATTTCGATGGCGTTGAGGTCCTGGCGCTGGATGTTCTCGACCAGCGCCATGGCGTGGAGGTTCTCGTCGTCGACCTCGCGGATGTAGGCCGGCAGGGTCTTCAGATCGGCACGCTGGGCGGCCCGCCAGCGGCGTTCACCGCTGATGAGGATGTATTTTCCGTCGGCGGTCTTCTTGACCGTCACGGGTTGGATAACCCCCAGCTGGCGGATCGAGTCGGCCAGTTCGTCGAGCGCCTCCTCGTCGAACTGCTTGCGCGGCTGGGTGGGGTTGGGGATGATGTCGGCGATCTCGATCTCGGTCATCTGGCTCATGGGTTTGAGCTTCACGTCGACGGGCTCGCTGCCGAAAATCGCGTCGAGCCCCCGGCCTAATCCCTTCTGTGATTTCATAGTCTTCTCCTTTTATATCATTGGTACGGAGCGGGCGGATGGTCGGGCGGTTGCCGTTGGCAGATCCCTTCCCCGACCTCTCGTTTTTTTTTCCCCCCCCCTCTACTTCCGGTCAGTTGCGTTTTTTGCGGTTGCGCTTCAGGAATTCGCGGGCCAGGTTCAGGTAGTTCTCCGAACCGACGGCGCCGGCATCGTAAAGCATGACGGGCTTTCCGTGTGAGGGTGCTTCACCCAAACGGATATTGCGCTGAATTATTGTGTCGTAGGCCAGATCGCCGAAGTGTTCGCGGACCTCGGTGACCACCTGGTTGTTGAGTCGGTTGCGCATGTACATCGTCAGCAGGAAGCCTTCGATTTCGAGTGCGGGGTTGAAGGTCGATTTGATCTTGCGGATCGTATTGAGCAGTTTGGAGAGGCCTTCGAGGGCAAGGTATTCGCACTGGACGGGGATCAGCACCGAGTCGGCGGCCGTAAGGATGTTGACCGTGGTGTATCCCAGCGAGGGGGAGCAGTCGATGAAGATGTAGTCGAAGCGGTCGCGCACGGCGTTGACGATGCGTTTCATGACGAAGTGGGCGTTCTCCATCTTGGGCAGTTCGGTGTCGGCGGCCACCAGGTCGATCGACGAGGGGAGGAGCCAGAGGTTTTTGACGTCTTCGCTGTGGAGGATCACCTCTTCGGGCTGTTTCTCGCCGGTGAGACATTCGTAGATGCCCTCGAGATTGATGTCGAAGCCCAGCCCCGAGGTGGCGTTGGCCTGCGGATCGGCGTCCAGCAGCAGCACTTTCTTACCCAGCAGGGCCAGTGAAGCCGCCAGATTGATGGCCGTGGTGGTCTTTCCCACGCCGCCTTTCTGGTTGGCTAAAGCGATTACCTTTCCCATTTTCAGATTCGGTTTATAAGCAGGCAAATTTACGCAAATAATATGGCTCGTGCAAATCCGGAGCCGAGCTTTTCGTAAAATGGCCCCTGGGGACGGGTGTGGCGCCGTACGGCCGTGCGGAGGCGAAGAATTTCGGGATGAGGGGGATGCATCCGCGAATTTTTCGTATCTTTGGAGGCTGTTGTACCGGCGTGGCCGGCACGATATGTGGGGCGCAGCGGACGGCGGGACTCCGACCGTTGCGGAGCGCCCGCAATGGATCAGATGGAAAACGTCATGCAGGAGATGAACGAACACAAGCAACAGGGGGAGTCCCGGACGGAGACTCCCGGAAGAGCGGCCGGCCCGGGTGTCGGAGCGGCCGAAACTGGGGGCGCGGCCAATACTGGGAAGGCGGCCGAAACTGCGGGGGCGGCTGAGACGGCGGGTGCCGCCGGAGCGCCGGAGCGCGAGAGCACCGGAGCGGCCGAAGCCGCCGGGCGTGCTGGAGCTGCCGGTGTCTCGGATGCGGGCCGGGCCTCCGAGGCCGCCGGTGCGTCGCAGGCGGGGAGCTGCAATGCGTCGCAGGCCGGAGCACCGAAACCGGGCGGGAGCCGTTTCCCGACCTTCGGCGATCTGCTGGCCATGCTGGGAATCGCCTTCGTGGCCCAGATCCTGGTCGGGGTTCTGGGGCGGTTCGTCCTGGTGGCGATGGGTTACGGCGGCGATGCCTCGACCCTGACGCAGGATGTCGTCGGCAAGATCATGGCCGTACTTTATTTCGTCTCGATGTGTGTGACGCTGGGCGGCGTACTCTATTATCGGCACGTGCGCGGGGGACGCGGACGCTGGGCCCGCTTCTCGATCCGCGGACTCAACCCGACCCTGCTGCTGTGGGCCTTCGTGCTGATCTTTGCCGTCGGTGTCGTCCTTGAGCCGTTGCTGCGCCTGCTGCCCGAGGTCTCGCTCGAGGTCGGACGCGGCCTGTGGACCATGGTCTCGCTGATCGTGCTGGCCCCCGTTTTCGAGGAGCTGCTCTGCCGCGGCGTGGTGCTGGGCAGTCTGCGCGAACGCTACGGCGTGACGGTGGCCTGGCTCGTTTCGTCGCTCTTCTTCGGGGTGCTGCACCTGCAGCCCGTCCAGGTGGTCAGCGCCACGGTCGTCGGACTGGTGCTCGGCTACGTCTGTCTGGCCACCGATTCGCTCTGGCCCTCGATGCTCCTCCATGCGCTGAACAATGCCGCGGCCTATCTGCTCATGATCCTCTTCGTGACCCCCGGCGAGAACACCTCCACGCTGCTGATCGATCTGGTGCAGAACCACACCCTCTATGGGGTGATCTACGGGGCGGCGGTGATCCTTTCGGCCCTCTCGGGCTGGATGATGGTCCGCACGCTGCGGCGGATGAAGGAGGCGGAGAAAAATCCCGCCGAGGCGTAATATTCCGCCCGCAAAGTGCGTTACTTACGAGTAAAAAACCTATCTTTGCCCTTTGGAAAATGAATTGGCGTGCGAAAATAACGGTCGCGGCCGGTGTGTTGCTCCTGGCGGGTTGCCGGGAGCTGCCGCGCTATTTTGCCAGCGACACGACCATTGCCCGGGCCGGAGGCAAGGAGTTGCGCATGCTTGATGTCCGCTCGGTGGTCCCCAAGGGTTTGTCGGGCGACGACAGCGCCGCCTTCATGAAGCTCTACGTCGACCGCTGGATCGTCAAACAGCTCAAGCTCAAGGAGGCCGAGACGCTCTTCTCCTCGTCGGCGGGTGATATCGACAAGATGGTCGAGGAGTACCGGCAGGCGCTGCTGATCAAGCAGCTGGACCAGCACTACGTCGACCGTTCGATCGACACGCTCTTCACCGAAGAGGAGATCGCGGCCTACTACAACGCCCACAAGGGCGATTTCAAACTCGACCGGACGATCGTCAAGGGGCGTATCGTGCAGTTTGCGGCCGGCTACCGCCAGGCTGCCAAGCTCAAGATGCTGATGGCCTCGAAGAACAGGGTCCAGCAGCAGGATTTCAGCGACATCTGCGAGAAGAACAACTTTACGGTCAGCGATTTCCGCCAGCAGTGGATCGACTTTCCGGAGTTCCTGAGCTACCTGCCGACGCTGCGCTCGCAGAACTACGATTCGGTGCTCGCCTCGACGGCCGTGCAGGAGATGCGCGACAGCCACAGCCGCTACTATTTCCAGATCGACGCCGTGATGCGGGTCGGCGAGCCCATTCCGCTCGAACGCCTGCGGAGCAACATCCGCCGCATCCTCTTCAACCAGCGCAAGGGGGAGATCATCCGTCAGCACGAGGAGGAGCTGCTCCGGCGGGCCGAGGAGGAGGGTAAGGTGAAGATCTTCGGCGGCAAGCGGAATCCGTCCGAGGTGCTCACCGACGAGACGCCCGACGGCGGGACCGATAACGAAAACGAAGCTAAACGATAACAAGAAACCAGGACAAGATGTTGAAAAAAGGGATATTGGCCGTGGCTCTCGCGCTGCTGTTTGCCGGAGCGCTGGCCCAGAAACGTGAGGTGATGCTCGACAAGGTGGTCGCCGTGGTGGGCGGATCGTCGATCCTCTACTCGGAGGTGGACGACTATGCCCGGCAGCTGGTCGAGCAGCGCCGCCAGGAGGGTTACACGTCGGACCGCGACCCGATGAACGAGGCGCTCGAGGCGCTTCTGACCCAGAAACTGCTCTACAACCAGGCGCAGATCGACTCGGTGACGATCAACCAGGGTGACATCGTGTCGCGTGTCGAGGAGCAGGTGCAGCAGATGGTCGACATGGAGGGTTCGATTCCGGCGCTGGAGGCCAAACACCACATGCCGATCTTCAACATCCGCGAGATCATGCGCCAGCGCTACGAGGAGCAGGCCTACGCGCAGTCGATGCAGAGCGAGGTGATGAACAAGGTGACGGTGATCCCGGGCGAGGTCGAGCGCTTCTACAAGTCGATCTCGCGCGACAGTCTGCCGACCATCGCCGACCAGTATGTCTACGCGCAGATCACGAAGTTCCCCAAGTCGATGACGGCGGCCAAGCAGCGCACCCGCGAACGGCTGCTGGACATGCGTGAACGCGTCATCACGGGCAATGCGAAGTTCGAGAACCTGGCCCGGATGTATTCGCAGGACGGTACGGCCATGCGGGGCGGAGAGATGGATCCTTCGCCGCTGGCGAGTCTCGATGCGTCGTTTGCCGCGGCGCTCGAGAACATGAAGCCCGGACAGATCTCGGAGGTGGTGGAGTCGCAGTTCGGTTTCCACATCATCCAGATGCTCGACAAGCGCGGCCAGTTGTACCATTTCCGCCACATCCTGCTGCGTCCGGTCTATACGTCGGAGGAGCTGGGCGAGTCGCTCAATCTGCTGGACAGCATCGCCGATCTGATCCACAAGGACTCGATCACCTTCGAGCAGGCCGCGCTGAAGTATTCGGACGACGCTTCGTCGAAGATGAACGGCGGCATCGTTTCGAACCACGACATCCTGGAGCGTTTCAACGCCTTCGATGCCAAACTGACGGTGACGAAGTTCCTCAAGGAGGATTTCGGCCGCTTCAAGAGTCTCGATGACTACAACGCCCTGCAGCGGCTGAAGCCCGGCGAGGTGTCGGATGCCTATCTGACCGAAGACATGCTCGGCAACCAGATGGCCAAGATCGTCAAACTGGTGGAGGTGATCCCGACCCATACGGCTTCGCTCAACGAGGACTACCTGCGGCTGGAGGAGATGGCCCTGCAGGACAAGCAGAACCGCGTCTTCCGGGAGTGGCTCTCGAAGAAGATCGACGCCATGTATGTCTACATCAACCCCGAGTTCCGCAACGGGGAGTTCGAAAACAAACATTGGGTGAAATAGGCCGTGCGCAGGCTTGTATCCATAGCCGCCGTGGTGTTGGCCGTCGCCGTGGTGACGGCCCGCAGCGGCATGCAGGCGCCCGGTGCGGCTGAAGAACAGGAGGGCGAGAAGAAGCTCATCGACCTGAAGTCGGATCTGATGGGACCGGTGGCTCCGGGGGATTCGGTGGTCTTTCTGGTGGGCAACTTCGCGGCGCAGCACAACGGCGCCGTCATCACGTGCGACTCGGCGGTGCGCTACTCGGACATGCGCATCGAGTTCTTCGGCAACGTGCTCATCAACAAGAATACGACCTACATCTACGGGGACCGGGCCGAATACGACGGCAACGTGAACGAGGCGCGGGTCTATTCCGACATCGTGAAGGTGGTCGACGGCGACGCCACGCTCTACACCTATAAATTCCTCTTCAATACGAAGACCAATGTCGGGGAGTTTGCCGACGGCGGGGTGCTGACCAACCGCGAGAATCTGCTCGAGGCGGTGCGCGGCTACTACTATGCCGACACGAAGGATCTGGTGGCGGTCGATCAGGTTGAGATGCGCAACGACGAGTACGAACTCAAGGGCGACTCGGTGGTCTACAACATGGCCACGGACAACGCCTACTTCTTCGAGCAGACGAACATCTGGAACCGCGACGGCGACTACCTCTATGCCGACCGGGGCTCCTATGAGAAGTTGGACACGCTCTACATCATCACGCGCAACGGCTACATCCTGACCGAGAAGCAGGAGATCTGGAGCGACAGCATCGACTACTACCGCACGAAGAACCATGTCATCATGCGCCGCGACCTGCAGCTGGACGATACGGAGCACAAGGTGATCGGCTTCGGCGACTACGGTGAATACTGGAAGGAGCCCGGGAATGCCTTCCTGACGCGGCGCCCGGCTGTGGTGAGCTACGACCTTTCGCAGGGCGACTCGCTCTTCATGCGGGCCGACTCGATGTATCTGTTTACGATCAACGAGGCGCAGCAGCGCCGCGAGGCGGCTGCCGCCGCAGCCCGGGCTTTGGCCGATTCGCTGGCGCGCGTGCAGTCCGATTCGCTGGCACATGCCGGGCAGGGGGCGCTTTCGGAGGGCGATTCGTTGCGGCAGAGTCGGCGGCCGCAACTGGATTCGCTCGGGCGTCCCGTTCCTCCGGCCTTGCAGGAGGGTGCCGAGCGGCGCGACTCGACCCAATTTCCCGAGGCGGTCGATTCGCTGCGGACGGGGACCGACTCGCTGACGGCCGCGCCGGTCAATCCGCTTGATACGCTGGTCGGGGATGCCCGCAAGGCCTACCTCAAGGAGCAGGCACGCAAGGCCCGGGCCGAGGAGAAGGCCAAAAAGGCGGCGGCCAAGAAGGAGCTGCTGGCCAAGATCGCAGCCGAACGGCAGGAGAAGGCTACGGCCAAACTGCTGGCCCAGAAGGAGCGCGAAGAGGCGCGGCTGAAGGCACAGCGGCTGAAGGCCGAATCGAAACTCAAGGCCCGGCAGGCGCGGGCGGCCCGCAAGGGCAAACTCAAACCGATAGATCCGGGGGATCTGGCTGCGCTGCAGGAGTTGCAGGAACAGATCGACCGCAATATCCGCGAACAGGATTCGCTGATGATGCGTCTGGTGGATTCGTTGGCCGCAGCGGACTCGGCGGCGATGGTGATTCCTGCCGATTCGATCGACTCGCTGGCCGCACCGGCTGACTCGATCTACCGTCTGATGAAGGGCTTCCGCAACGTGCGGGTCTTCCGGTCGGATTTCCAGGCCGTGTGCGACTCGATGACGGCCATCAGCACCGACTCGACGATTCACCTCTATATCAATCCCGTGCTTTGGAACCAGTCCAACCAGATCACTTCCGACGTGATGGACATCTACACGGCCAACCAGCAGATTACCCATGCGGAGTTCGTCGGCAGCCCGATGATGGTCTCGCAGCTCGATACGACCCATTATAACCAGGTGGCCGGCAAGGAGATGACGGCCTGGTTCCGCGACAACGAGATCTACCGCGACGACGTGAACGGCAATGCCCAGACGATCTACTACATGCAGGACGGCGAACCGCCCCAGATCACGGGCATGGGGGTCATCGAAAGCGGCGACTGCTCGTTCTTCATCGAGGACAAGCAGATCGTGACGATCGTCTACCGCAAGGATCCCGTGTGGAACATCTACCCGATGGAGAAGATCCCGGCCGATCAGGATCTCTATCTGAAGGGCTTCAAGTGGGAGGGTTCGCGGCGCCCGTCGCAGACGGATGTCTTCGACCGTGGGATCCGGCCCTCGCAGCGCAGCGTGAAGTCGCGGTTGCCGCATCCCTCCTTCCCGTTGCGGCAGGTGCTCGAACAGCGCAAGAAACTCTATATCGAACAGGGCCGTTGGTCGGACCGCAACGATCTGGTCGATCCGGCCACCGTGGAGTGGATGCACGCGCTGGGCTACGAGGTGGGGCAGCCGCGTGAATCGGGACCCGAACTCTGACCGGGAGCCGATGCCGGGGACCGTGAACTGCAAGCCGGGAGTCGGGGCGCAGTACGATTCCGACCGGGTCGGATTCGAACAGGCTCGCCGAGTTTGTAAAAAATTTGAAAAAAGGAAGAGGGCGAAGAACGCTTTCTCCCTTTTTTCGTTACTTTTGCGGCCGGTTAGTGAGAGAATCCGTTCGATGAAAAAGAGTCTTATCGCGCTGGCCTTTGGTACGCTGGCGCTCGGAATGTCGGAATTCGTGATGATGGGCATCCTGCCCGATATCGCCCGCAGCCTCGGTGTTTCGATCCCTATGGCCGGACATCTGATCTCGGCCTATGCGCTTGGGGTCTGCTTCGGTGCGCCGCTCATGGTGCTCGTGGCCCGCAAACGCCCTCTGAAACAGATCCTGTTGGCGCTGACAACGCTGATCATCCTCGGCAATACCTGCGCGGCGCTGGCCCCGAACTACTGGACGCTGCTGCTGATGCGCTTCGTCTCGGGACTTCCCCACGGAGCCTTCTTCGGCGTGGGGTCGATCGTGGCCGAACGGGTGGCCGATGAGGGCCGCCGGGCTGAGGCCGTCTCGATCATGGTCGTCGGCATGACCATCGCCAACTTGTTTGGCGTGCCGCTCGGAACCTTCATCAGCGGGGCGGTCACCTGGCGGGCCACCTTTGCCATCGTGGCCGTCTGGGGCGCCGTGGCCACACTGCTCGTCCGGCTCTGGGTGCCGGCGCTTCCGCCGCTTCCCGATACGGGCCTCAAGGGACAGTTCCGCTTTCTGAAGCATGCCGGACCGTGGCTGGTGCTCGCCTCGGTGATGCTGGGCAACGGCGGTATCTTCTGCTGGTACAGCTACGTCAGCCCGCTGCTGGTCCATACGGCGGGATTCTTGCCCGATCGGTTGACGCTGCTGATCATGCTTGCGGGCTTCGGCATGTTTGCCGGCAATCTGATCGGCGGTCACTATGCCGACCGCTTCTCGCCCGAACGGGTCGTGCGCTGCACGCTGGCCGTGGCGACGTTGGCCCTGGTGGGGATCTTCTTCGGGGCCCGCATGCCGATTCTGGCCGTAGCGCTGATGTGCGTCACGACGGGATGCCTCTTCTGCGTCTCGTCGCCGCAGCAGCTGCTGATCCTCGAGAATTCGCGCGGCGGAGAAATGCTCGGTGCCGCCCTTGTGCAGGTGGCCTTCAACCTCGGAAACGCCCTCGGAGCCTACATCGGCGGACTGCCGATCGAACGCGGTCTGGGGTACGAATATACGACGCTGCCCGGCGCCCTCTTCACGCTGCTGGGCATGGTCGTCATTGCGGTTTATATCCATAAATTCCCTCGTCATGCCACACGATAATCAGAAGGAGCTCTTCCCGGTGGTCGAAGCCTCGGGACGGGTTGTCGGACGCGCCACCCGCGGCGAGTGCCACGGCGGTTCGATGTTGCTGCACCCGGTGGTGCACCTCCATGTGTTCAATTCGCGCGGGGAGCTCTACCTGCAGCGGCGCCCGCTGTGGAAGGATATCCAGCCCGGACGCTGGGATACGGCCGTCGGCGGCCACGTCGACTACGGCGAGACGATCGACGAGGCGCTGCGGCGCGAGGTGCGCGAGGAGCTGGGAATCACCGATTACCAACCCGAGCAGGTTGCGGTCTACGAATTCCGTTCGGAGCGCGAACGCGAACTGGTCCACGTCTTCCGCACGGTCTACGACGGCGAGGTGCACCCGAGTGCGGAGCTCGATGGCGGACGTTTCTGGTCGCCCCGGGAGATCCTCGACAATCTGGGCCGCGGGGTCTTCACGCCCAATTTCGAGGGCGAGGTTCATCGAATCCTGAAATAGCTCCCGTTTCGGCGCGGTAATTGCGTCGTACCGGGGCATGCAAGCTCTTTTGAAACGTTGGACGCACGCCCTGCTCGAGTGGTTGGGCGTGACGTCGTCCTCCAGCGATGCGATGGATCGCTGGGTGGCCTTCGCTTTGGTCGTACTGACGGCTCTGCTCATCGACCTCTTTCTGCAACTGATTGTCGTGCGGGGAATCCGGCGGCTGGTCGAGCGCACGCATGTGAAGTGGGACGACCGTCTGTTCAGCGTCCCGGTGCTCAACCGTTCGTGTCATGTGGTGATCGCCGTGCTGTTGACGGCCGTGCTGCCGGTGATCTTCGACGAGCAGTCCGTCGGGCGGCTCGTCGTGCTGCGCATGATGCAGGTCTTCATCGTCTTCACCTTCCTGCGGCTGATCAATGCGCTGTTGTGTGCGGCCTTCCACATCGTCTCGCTGCGCCCCGACTGGCAGAACAAACCCATCAAGGGGTTGCGGCAGACGGCCCAGGGTTTCTTTACGATCGTGGCCGTCATCCTGATCGTCGCCATCCTGATCGACAAGTCGCCCGTAAAGCTGTTGACGGGGCTCGGCGCTTCGGCGGCGGTGCTGATGCTGGTCTTCCGCGATAGCATCATGGGCTTCGTCTCGGGGATCCAGCTCTCGGCCAACAACATGCTGCAGGTCGGCGACTGGATCTCGGTGCCGAAGTACGGCGCCGACGGCACGGTCGAGGAGGTCTCGCTCACGACGGTCAAGATCCGCAACTGGGACAACACGCTGGCCATGCTGCCTCCCTACCTGCTGACGACCGACTCCTTCACGAACTGGCATGCCATGCAGCTTTCGGGCGGGCGGCGCGTCATGCGTTCGGTGTCGATCGACATGACCAGCGTCCATTTCTGCACGCCGGAGATGCTGGCCCGTTTCCGGCGGATCGACCTGCTGCGCGACTACATCGACCTTACCGAACAGCGCGTCGAGGCCTACAACGCCGCCCACGGCATCGCCCCCGGCGAGCGGAAGATCAACGGCCTGCACCAGACCAACCTGGGTGTTTTCCGCGCCTATCTGGTGCGTTATCTCGAGACGGAGGTTCCGGTCAACAAGTCGATGACGCTGATGGTCCGTCAGCTGCAGCCGACCGAGACGGGTATTCCGATTCAGCTCTACTTCTTTACCGATACGGTGGTATGGACCGAATACGAGGGGATTCAGTCGGATGTCTTCGACCATGTGCTGGCGGTGATTCCCGAATTCGGGCTGCGGGTCTTCCAGAGTCCGGCAGGGTCGGACGTTGCGGCGTTGGGCGATTATCTGCAGGGGGATGATGCTGCCGGGGATCCGGGCGCGGATGCCCCCGTGGCGAATGATTCCGATCGTCCGGATGATTCCGATCGTCCGGATGCGGAGGATTCGCCCTCTAAAGGGTCATCATCAGCAGGACCTGAATGATGATTACGCGCAGGAACATGCAGACGGGGTAGACCGTGGCGTAGGAGACCGACGGGTTGTCGCCTTCGATGGTGTCATTGGCATAGTTCAGCGCCATGGGGTTGGCCATGCTGCCGCAGAGCAGCCCTGCGACCGATCCGAAGTCGACCTTCATCACCCGCAGGGCGAAGAGCCCGACCAGCACCACCGGCACGAAGGTCAGCAGAAATCCCACGCCGAGCCACAGCGCCCCTTCGGGACGCATGACCGTCTCGAAGAAGTGCGCCCCGGCGTCGAGCCCTAGACAGGCCAGATACATCGAGAGCCCCAGGGCGCGCAGCATGAGGTTGGCACTCTGCGTCGTGTAGGTGATCATGTGCAGGCGGGGTCCGAACGTGCCGATCAGAATGCCGACGATGATCGGGCCGCCGGCCAGTCCCAGCTTGACGGGGATCGAGATGCCGGGGATCGAGACCGGAATGCTGCCCAGCGTCAGTCCGAGGATCAGACCGACGAATACCGAGATGAGGTTGGGTTCGTTGAGACTCTTGACGGCGTTGCCGAGAATCTTCTCGACGTTGCGGATCGCCTGGGCCTCGCCCACGACCGTCAGCCGGTCGCCCATCTGCAGCCGCAGGTCGGGTGTGGCGAGCAGCTGTACGCCCGAACGGTAGACGCGGCTGATGTTGATGCCGTAGTTGTTGCGCAGACGCAGCTGCGAGAGCTTCTTGCCGTTGATTTCGGGGCGGGTGACCAGGATGCGCTGCGAGATGAGCTGGCTGTCGACGGCGTTCCAGTCGATGTTCTCCTTGTTCCAGTCCTTCTTCTCCTGCTCGCCGAAGATCATCCGCAGCGCCTCGGCATCGGCCGGGGTGGTGATGACGAGGATGACGTCATCCTGCTGCAGGGTCTTGTCCGACGTGGGGATCGAAACCTGCCCGTTGCGCCATACGCGCGAGATGACGAAGTGGTGGTGGCTCTGCAGGGCGATGTCATGGACGCTCTTGCCGAAGAGTGCCGGATTGGTGATGTGGTAGCTGGCGATGAAGACGTTCTTGCGGTGTTCGGCGTCGGGGCCGGGCAGGTCCGACGGCCGGACGAACAGTTTGCGCAGGAAGGCGATGGCCAGAATCACACCGACGACGCCCAGCGGATAGGTCACGGCACAGCTCAGCGCGGCGCCGCTGTCGTCCATGCCCAGCTGCTTGAGCACCTGCTGGGCGGCACCCAGTGCCGGGGTGTTGGTCGTCGCGCCGCACAGGATGCCTGACATGTCGGACATGCGGATGCCGAAGGCGTAGCTCAGACCGGCAGCCAGGAGCGTCCCGACGAGGATCAGGGCGATGGCCGGCGAGAGGAGCCGCGTCCCCTCCGAACGCATCGAGCTGAAAAAGCCCGGGCCCACCTGCAGCCCTAAGGCATAGACGAAGATGATCAGGCCGAAGCTCTCGGCATAGGTCAGCATCGCCGGATCGAGCTTCAGCCCGAGGTGGCCGGCCAGAATGCCCACAAAGAAGATGAAGGCCGTGCCGAGCGAGATTCCCATGATGCGGATCTTGCCCAGTCCGATTCCGAGTGCGGAGATCAGCGAGATGACCACCACGGCCTGCAGGGCCGAGGGTTCGAAGAGCAGATCCTTGAGCCATTCCATCTTGTGCGGGTTTTGAGCGGGTTATGCGGTTTGAAAACGGTGCAAAAGTAGGTCAAATTTTTCTTTTTGCCGCCTTTTCGGCCGGAAAAGTGCAGCCCGGGAGGCGCGTTTTGACCGAAGGGTCTGTATGCTGACCTGCAAAAAGCCCGGCTTTCGCGAGAAGGCCGGGCTCTGTGGCTGGGTGGGACGGGGTGCCTACCGGATGCGCAGGAACGAGTATCCGTAGCGCTTGACGGCGGCACGCTCCAGCTCCTCGCGCATCGACGGATGGGCGATTGCGATCAGTGCCCGGGCCCGTTCGGCGAGGTTCTTGCCACGCAGATGGGCCACGCCGTACTCCGTGACGACGTGCTGGATCATGTGGCGCGTGGTGACCACGCCGGCGCCGGGCGTCAGCAGCGCCTTGATCTTCGATTCGCCCTTGGGCGTCATCGAGGGCATGGCGATAAAGGTCTTGCCCCCTTCCGAGAGGGCACCGCCGTACATGAAGTCGTGCTGTCCGCCGACCCCTGAGATGATGCGCTCGCCGACCGAGTCGGCGCAGACCTGCCCCGTCAGATCGACCTCCACGGCCGAATTGATGGCCATGACCTTCGGGTTCTGACGGATGCGGAACGGATCGTTGGTCCACGCCACGTCCTTCATCACCAGATCCTTGCGGTAATCCATGTAGTCGTACAGCCGGCGTGAGCCCAGGGCTAGCGAGGCCACCGTTATGCCGGGCAGGACGACCTTCTGCGAGTTGTCGATCACGCCGCTCTCCAACAGCGGCAGCACGCCGTCTGTCATCGCCTCGGTGTGCAGACCGAGGTGCTTGTGGTCCTTCAGCGCGCCGAGCACGGCATTCGGGATGCCGCCGACGCCGATCTGCAGCGTGGCGCCGTCGGGGATCAGCTCGGCGATGGCGCGTCCGATGCGCAGTTCGATCTCTGTCGGTACGGCCGTCGGGACCTCCACCAGCGGGGAGTCGACCTCCACGGCCGCGGTGAAGCGCGACGAGTGGATCACGGCGTCGCCGTAGGAGAAGGGCATGGCCCGGTTGACCTGGGCGATCACCGTGCGGGCGCACTCCACGGCCGAGACGGCCAGGTCGGCCGAGATACCAAACGAGCAGTAACCCTCGGCATCCGGGGGCGAGACGTTGATCAGCGCCACGTCGAGCGGCAGGGTGCCGTCGCGGAACATCCCCGGGATTTCGCCCAGAAAGGCCGGGATCGACTGCCCGTAGCCGTCGGCCAGCCAGCGGCGGATGTTGTTGGCCACGAAGAGGCTGTTTACGAGAAACGATTCGCGGTATTCGGGACGGCAGTAGGGGGCCTCGTGGGCCCCGACGGCAAAGGCCGAGTAGAGTTTCACGCCGCGCAGCTCCGCTCCGCGGTCGGCCATGGCGGCCACCAGCACCTCGGGGATCGACGTGCTCCCCTGGATGTAGACGCTCTGGCCCGATTGGATGAGTTTTACCGCCTCCGCGGCTGTCGTGTATTGCATGGCAGGTTGAATTTTCGCTTACAGCGGGTGGTTTTCGGCAAAGGCCTTGAGACGCTTGTCGAGCAGTTCGAACTGTTCGGGGCGGTTCATCTGCGAGACACAGACGCGGATGCCGTGCTGACGGCTGCCGGTCGACGAGAGCGAGATGGCGCAGACGCCGCACAGCAGCAGTTCGCTCAGCAGCTCGGCACTCGTCATCGTGCCGTAGCCGATCGTGTAGAAGAATCCGTCGCCGACCCGCTCCTCGCGGTCCTTGTCATAGACGATGCGGAAGCCGTGGCGCAGGAAGATCTCCTTGGTCAGCCGGGCCCGGCGGGCATATTCGGCCGTTTCGCCGACGAAATCCAGCCGGCCGTCGGCCGCCGCGCGGAACATCGCCGCCAGGGCATACTGCGCCGAGTGGCTCGTGCCCGAGGAGGCGGCGTAGAGGAACGTCAGCACGTAGGCGTCGCCCAGCCGGGCAATGCCGTAGCGCTGGCGCAGCGCCTCGTATTCGCGCTGGAACAACGTGTCGGAGATCGCCGCCACGGCGATGCGCTGTCCGGCGTAGCTGAAGATCTTCGATCCGGAGATCAGGACGATCCAGTTCTTCGTATAGCGGGCCACCGTCGCCTGATAGGATGCCTCGAAGGGGCGCCCGAGCGGTTTGCGGAAGTCCATGCAGAGGTAGGCCAGGTCCTCGATGACGATCGTATCGTAGCGTGTGGCCAGTTCGCCGATCGTGCGCAGCTCCTCCTCCGTGAGGCAGACCCACGAGGGGTTGTTCGGATTCGAGTAGACGATGGCCGCTACGTCGCCCTGCGCGAGGTAGCTCTCCAGTTTCGGACCGAGCTTTTCGCCGCGGTAGTCGTAGATGTCGAACGATTCGCTGGGGATGCCGAGGATGTGCACCTGACTCCGCTGGACGGGGAAGCCCGGGTCGATGAAGAGGATTCTGCGCCGTGCGGGGTCCAGCTGCGAGCACATCAGGAAGGTGGTGAAGCTCCCCTGCATCGAGCCGACCGTCGGGATGCAGCCCCGCGGCGAGATCTCCACGTCGAGGTAGGCCTTGATGAAGCGTGCGGCCTGCTCCTTCAGCTCCGGCAGTCCGTACATGTTCGGGTATTGCGAGGCGACCCCTTCGGCCAGCGCCCGGCGTTCGGCCTCGATGCCCACCTGCTCGGGCGGAAGCCCCGGAACACCCATCTCCAGATGGATGAACTCCTCGCCCGTCGCGCGTTCCATGATGCGGGCGATGTCGCCCGACTGGCGGATCGTCGCCCGGGCGATGTCGGCGATGTCCATCTGCTTCAGCGCCGATTCGAGATACAAGCGGTCGTAGGGTGCGTTCATCGTGCGGCCTGTTTTTTGGCGGTTTCGTACCCCGCACGGAAGGCCGCGAGGTTGGCCTCGACCACCGCCTCGCCCTTGCGGGCGAAGATGGTGCGGATGCTCTCTTCGAGTTTCGCGGGCTCGATGTCCAGCAGCGGGGCGGCGGCGCCCAGCAGCGCCATGTTGGCCGAACGCGGCGACGAGGCTTCGCGGGCCAGGGCGTCGGCGTCGAGCCGTACGACGTGCGGCAGCGAGGCAAGCTCCGCCTCGAGGGCTGTCTGGTCGGGGTAGTTCGGAATGTTCACGACCGGAACGGTGTTCGTTACCACCCATCCGTCGGCCGAGAGCCACTCCAGGTAGCGCAGCGACTCCATCGGTTCGAGCGAGACGATCAGGTCGGCCCCGCCGCGCGGGATGAGGTCCGAACGGATCTCCGACGAGGAGATCCGCAGGTGCGACTGCACGTCGCCGCCGCGCTGGCTCATGCCGTGAACTTCGGCCTGCTTGAGCTGCAGCCCCTCGGAGAGGACGGCCCGGCCGATCACCGTGGCGATCGAGAGGATTCCCTGTCCTCCGACGCCCGAAAGTATGATATCTTTTTTCATCTCTGTGCGGTTTGGTTTATTTCCTGTACTTGGCGGCGGCATGGCGTTTGGCCGTCTGGATGCACTCGCGGCGCGGGATGATCACCGAGACGCCCCGGTAGGCGATCTCCTCGCGGATGACGCGTTTCATCTCCTCGCGGTTTTTGGGCAGGGGCACCACCACGCGGATGTGGGCCGGGTCGACGCCGATGCCGGCGCAGATCTGTTCGAGGCGTCCCGTGCCGGCCGAATCCTGTCCGCCGGTCATGCCGGTGGTCAGGTTGTCGGAGATCACAACGGTGATGTTCGCCCCTTCGTTGACGGCGTCCAGCAGTCCCGTCATGCCCGAGTGGGTGAAGGTCGAGTCGCCGATGACAGCCACCGAGGGGTGTTGTCCTGCGTAGGCGGCGCCCATGGCCATCGTGATCGAGGCGCCCATGTCGACGCACGTGTCGATGGCGTGGAACGGGGCAAGCCAGCCCAGCGTGTAGCAGCCGATATCGCTGAATACCTTTCCGTTGGGGAATTCGCGCACCACTTCGGTCAGGGCGGTGTACATGTCGCGGTGTCCGCATCCCTGGCACAGGGCGGGCGGACGCGGCACGACGATCTCACTGGCGGCGTGTGCCCGATGCGGAGCCAGCCCCAGGGCGGCCCGCACGCTGTCGGGGGTCAGCTCGCCCGTACGCGGAAGTTCGCCCGTCAGCCGGCCGCAGATCTTCAGCGGTGCGGGCAGTACGCCCCGCACGGCCTGCTCGATGAAGGGCTGTCCCTCCTCGATGACGAGCAGTTCGCCGCACTCCTCGGCCAGCCGCCGCACGAGCGCCTTCGGCAGCGGATACTGCGAAATCTTCAGCACGGGATAGGGACATCCGTCGGGGTAGTTCTCCATCAGGTAGTTGTAGGCGATGCCGCTGGCGATGATGCCCATCCGCTTGTCCGTGCCCTCCGTGTAGCGGTTGAAGCGGCTCGCGGCGGCCTCCTGCTCCAGACGTTCGTTGTCGGCGATGAGCTCCTTGCAGCGCACGCGCGAGTTGCCGGGCATGAGCACCCACTGGCGCGCCTTTTCGGGATAGCTCAATGCATTTTCGGGCTGCGGCTCTCCCACCTCGACGACGGCCCGCGAGTGGGCCATGCGGGTGGTCATGCGCATCAGTACCGGAATCTGGTACTTTTCCGAGAGGTCGAAGGCCGTGCGGATCATGTCGTAGGCCTCCTGCTGGGTCGAGGGTTCGAACGTGGGGATGAGGGCGAACTGCCCGTAGAAGCGCGAGTCCTGTTCGTTCTGCGAGGAGTGCATCGAGGGGTCGTCGGCCACCACGACAACCAGACCGCCGTGGGCGCCGGTCATGCCCGAGTTGACGAAGGCGTCGGCGGCGACGTTCAGTCCGACGTGTTTCATGCAGACCATGGCCCGTTTGCCGACGAACGACATGCCGAGGGCCTCCTCCATGGCCGTCTTTTCGTTGGATGACCACGTGCGGTGGACGTTGCGTTCGGCGGCCAGCGGGTGGCCCTGGATATACTCCGTGATTTCGGTCGACGGCGTGCCCGGATAGGCGAAGACGCCCGACAGTCCCGCATGGAGGGCCCCCAGTGCGAGGGCTTCGTCTCCCAGTAAGAGTTCTCGTTTTGGCATAGTTCGCGGTTGGTTGGTTTTCGGTTTTTACAAAGTTACAAATTTTCAGCAGAATGACAATATTCCGCGTCGATTTATTAAATAGGTGTGCCGTTTTATGAAAAATAACCTGAAGTGTCAACTTTTTTATTTAAATGTGTAAAACGGCTGTCGGCATTTGTCCGGAGCCCGGTCTTTTGTCCGTGTCTCAGGGGCTTGCGCTTCGCAGGAATTTCCCGCGTCAACGGGGCGATGGAGCGACCTGTTCCCTCATCGGACAATATTGGAAGATTTCTTCCAACCTTTCCGATAATCGGATTTCAGGTGTGTTGATTCCCTGCTTTTTTATGCTTCAGAAAAAAATGGTTCCGGAGGGCAAAAAAATTCGTTTTAATCTTGGTCAGTTAACCTTTTTTTCTATATCTTTGTGCGTGGTTCGAAATTGGTGTACCAGTTTGGTGATCCAGTTTGGTCAACCAAACGGGTGATTTCGGGACTTTGTAAGTGCCATATAATCAATAAACTAACCTATACTTAAAACTGCATTATGGCTAAAAATTACTTGCTGAAGTCGCTGATGCTGCTGGCTCTACTGGTCAGCTCGGCAACTGTCCATGCGCAGAAAATCACGGTCCGCGGTGTGGTCAGTGATGAGAACGGCCCTCTGATCGGTGTCTCGGTGGTGGTCAAGGACCCCCCCCCGGCAACCGGAACCGCAACCGGTATTGACGGTTCCTATTCGCTCTCCGTTCCCGGAGAGGAGACGCTGCTCGAATTCTCGTATGTCGGTTATAAGACGGTGGAGATCAAGGTCGGCAAACAGACCACGATCAATGTGAAGATGGAGCCCGAGACTGAGGCCCTCGATGCGATCGTTGTCGTGGGCTACGGTGTGCAGAAGAAGTCCCACCTGACGGGTTCGATCGCCAAGATCGAAGGCAGCGTGCTGGCCGACCGCCCCGTTTCGGACGTTACGACGGCGCTTCAGGGTCAGATCCCCGGTCTGACGATCAACAATACCACCTCCGAGGTGGGTGTCATGCCTTCGATCCGCGTGCGCGGTACGGGTTCGATCTCGGCCGACAGTTCGCCGCTGGTGATCATCGACGGCTATCCCGTTCCCGACGGTCTGCAGACGCTCAACCCCTCGGATATCCAGTCCATTGAAATATTGAAGGATGCCGCCTCGGCCGCCATCTACGGTTCGCGTGCCGCCAACGGTGTGATCATGATCACCACCAAGAGCGGCTCGTCCGAGAAGCCCCGCTATTCGGTCAAACTCTATCAGGGCGTCAAGTGGGCCTACCGGCTCCACGACCTGCTGACCGCCACGGAGTATCTCCAGTGGCAGGAGAGGGAGGCCGCGTGGGGAGGTCCGGCCGTCAAGACGCAGGACAAGGTGGCTGCCTGGATCGAGCAGAATATCGGTTCGACCGACTGGCAGCGCGAGGGTCTGCGCGATGTGGCCAGCGTTACCAATGCCCAGTTCTCCGTCCAGGGCGGCAAACGCGACATCCGCTACTATTCGTCGGCGGCCTGGACCCGCGATCAGGGTATCATGTTGCAGAACGAGGTGCAGAAGGTGACCTTCCGTACGAAGGTGGATGCCAACCTGTCGAAGGCCGTTACCTTCGGCGTGAACGTCTCGGCCAACTACCAGAAGGCCTCGCGCCCGCGCAACAACTTCATCGACTTCTACCGTACACCGTCGTTCCTGCCCGTCTACCACAACGCCTGGACCACGGCCCTGACCGGTTATACGGGATTTGCCCGCGGCAGCCACTTCAACAATCTCTATGCGCCGATCGGCGATCCGGACGAGTATGGCAACCCGACCTACAATACGACGGCCGTGTCGCCCTTCAACTCGGCCAACAACAACCCCCGCAGCGTGATGGCCAACACCACGCGCTGGAACGAGAACTTCCAGGGCATGGCCAACGTCTATCTGACGGTGGATATCTGCAAGGGCCTTCAGTTCAAGACCTCGAACGGCGTGAACGTGCGCTACCGCCCCTCGTACAGCTACGCCAACAAGAATGCCACGAAGGACGGTACGGCCAGTGAAGCCACCTTCACCAGCTCGCTCTATGTCGACATGCTGACGGAGAACACGCTCAATTACAACCGCACCTTCGGCCGTCACGACCTGGATATTCTGGCCGGTTATACGGCCGAGTCGACCCGCGTGCAGAACGTGGCCCTGAGCGGTACGGGCTTCCCGACGGACAACATCCAGACGCTCAACGCCGCCACGATCTTCGAACTGGCCTCCGAGAACAACGGCAATGGCAGCGGTACGGGAACCTTCCGTTACCCGAACGAGGTGCTCGAATCCTATCTGGGACGTATTTCGTACAGCTACGACGGCCGTTATCTGCTGTCGGCCTCGCTGCGACTCGACCGCTCGTCGCTCTTCTCGTCGGGCAACCGCAATGCCTGGTTCCCCTCGGTGTCGGTGGGCTGGCGCATCTCCGAGGAGCAGTTCATGAAGGAGCAGCGCGTCTTCTCGAACCTCAAGCTCCGGGCCTCGTACGGCGTGACGGGTAACAACAACATCGACTATGTAGCCGCCCTCGAGGTGCTCAATTCGGCCAATTATCCCACGGGCTCGGGCAACGGATCCCTGACCCCCGGAGCCGCCAACACCTCGGAGACGCTGGCCAACTCGAACATTACGTGGGAGCAGACCGACGAGTGGAACTTCGGTCTGGATGCGGGCTTCGTCGACAACAAGATCGCCCTGACCTTCGACGGTTACTATTCGGTGACCCGTGCACTGCTCTTCGAACAGCCCACGCAGTCGTTCACCGGTTTCCAATACTACTGGAACAACATCGGCAAGGTGCGCAACGCCGGCGTCGAGATCCAGCTCGACACGCGTCAGATCAACCACAAGAACTTCGAGTGGTCGACGACCGTCAACTTCTCGCTCACGCGCAACAAGCTGCTCGAGATCGGCGGCGAGGCGCAGGTCATCACCCAGGGCGAACGCTCCGAAAGCTACATCGCCCGTGTCGGCGACCCGCTGATCCAGTACTACGGCTTCAAGAGCATCGGCGTATGGAACTCGCAGGAGGAGATCGAGGCCAATCCGCACTTTGCGGGTGACGTGCCGGGCGGTCTGCGGCTGTGGGATGCCGACGGAAACGGCGAACTGAACGACAATGACCGCGTGGTGCTGGGTGATCCCTATCCCGATTTCACGTGGGGCATGACCAACAACTTCCGCATCGGCAATTTCGACGTGTCGTTCCTGCTGCAGGGCGTGCAGGGCGTGACGGTCTTCAACGGCGACATCTTCTACAACGAGTCGCACAAGTACAACCGCGCCTACATGGAGAACCGCTGGGTGAGCGATACGCACCGCGGCGACGGCAAGACCCCCTACGCCAAGAACGGTTACGACATCATGCTCACGGACCTCGGTCTGCAGGATGCCTCGTACCTCTGTCTGCGCGACCTGACGGTCGGCTATACGCTGCCGAAGAAGTCGGCCCGCAAGCTGGGTTTGAACGGCCTGCGCTTCTACGTGACGGGTTCGAACCTTTTCTATCTGTGGAGCGACGACTACAAGGGCATCAACCCCGAGTCGCGCATGACCTCGGGCAACTACGCCAGCCCGCTGATCGACGGCTACCAGCGAGGGGGCTTCCCGCTGACGTCGACTTTCACGTTCGGCATCGACCTTAACTTCTAACACCCGGAACGAAGATGAAAACTACGCTCAAATATATCGGTTCGATGATCCTGACGCTCGCTCTGGGCGCCTGCAACCTGGATCAGTACCCCTATTCCGAAATTGCGGCCGACGAGTACGTGAAGGATGCCTCGGCGGTCAACGACCTGGTGATCGGCACCTACAACGGCCTGCACAACGTCATGTATTACGAGTGGGCGCTCACGGAGCTGCGTTCGGACAACACGCGTATGCGTGTGAGCGGCTCCTCGTCGCAGGATACCAAGCTCATCGAGCAGCTCGACCAGGGGACTATCACCACGGCCCACACCTGGGTCGAGAACTACTGGAATGCCGCCTATGCGGCCATCGACCGCGCCAACAAGGTCATTTCGTACCTCGACGTGGTGGAGGATCCCACGCAGCGCGCCCAGTACGAGGGCGAGGCCAAGTTCCTGCGTGCACACCTCTATTTCAATCTGGTGCGGCTGTGGGGCCCGGTGTTCCTCGTGACGAAGAAGACCGGTGCCGACGAGGCCCGCTACATGCAGCGTTCGCCCGTGGAGGACATCTACGCGCTGATCGAGGGTGACCTGAATGCCATTATCGATGGCAACATGCTCCCCGAAACGTCGGCTTCGGGCGATGAGGGTCGTGCCACGATGCCCGCCGCCAAGGGGCTGCTGGCCAAGGTCTACATGACGCGCTACGAGGTGGGCTCGGAGCAGTACATGAAGGCGGGCGATCTGCTGCGCTCGGTGCTGGCTTCGGCCGGAAATCCGCAGAGCGGCGCCGATCTGGTCCCCTACGACCGGATCTTCGCTACGGACAACGAGATGAACAAGGAGATCATCTTCGCCGTGCGTTACCTCTCGGGCAACGTCGGCCTGGGAAGTCCCTTCGGCACGCTCTTCGGCCCGATGAACAACGGCAACAACGTGATCATGGGTTCGCCCAAGCACTACAACTATCCGTCGGACGATCTGTTGTCGGCCTTCAACAACAACGGTACGGCCGAGAATCCCGACAAGCGCAAGGCGGTAACTCTGAAGGAGAGCTACTACAACGCCACGACCGGTCTGACGGTCGAGGCCCGCTGGTGTGACAAGTTCCTCTCGCCGATCACCACGGAGTATGACGGTGAGAAGGACTGGCCGATTCTGCGCGTGGGCGACGTGGCGCTGCTGCTGGCCGAGTGGATCAACGAGACGTCGGGTCCGACGGACGAGGCAATGCGTTATCTGAACATGATCCGCGAGCGCGCCGGCGTGGCCACCTATACGACGACAGACCTCTCGTCGAAGTACCTCTTCCGTGAGGCCGTGCGCAAGGAGCGCCGCCTGGAGCTGGCCTGTGAGAACCAGCGCTGGTTCGACCTGATGCGCTGGGGCACGGCCGTCACGACGGTCAACAACTTTTTCGCCTCGGAGCTCTTCTACTCGGAGTACGACTATACGGTCAGCCCGATTTCGGAGTGGCAGGTGCTGCTTCCGATCCCCATCTCGGTGATCAACATCAACCCCGAAGTGGCTCAGAATCCCGGATACTAACCGATAACAGCAAAAACCTATGAAACGAATCTTGAATCGAATATGTGCTTTTGCAACGGCCGTCGGGATGCTGCTGGCGACGGGTTGCGACAAGACCTACGTGGACGATGTGACGCTCTATGCGCCGCTGATCGAGAGCTTCTCGCCGGCATCGGCTCCCGTGGGTGCGGAGATCATCATCACGGGTCAGCACCTGAGCGGTGTGACAAAGGCCTACATCGGTGACCAGGAGATGGTCATCAAGGAGAAGGTGTCGGATACGCGTCTGTCGATCGTGGCCGGAGCCAACGGCCGCGACGGGCGGATCATCCTCGAGAATACTCAGGGCAAGGGTGAATCGGAGAGCGAATTCACCTATTCGTATGCCGTTCCGTCGTTGAAGCCGGCCCTGCTGCAGAAGTCGGTGGTCATGGGCGAGCAGCTGCTCCTGACGGGTACGGATCTCTCGGCCGTCGAGGCGGTGATCTTCACGGCCGAGGGGCAGGAGAACGGCCACGAGGGCGATATCCAGGAGCAGAGCACCACGGAGATCGTGGCCCGCGTTCCCTATGTCGAGAACGGCAACGTACGCATCACGCTGCGTTACTTCGACGGCACCTCGTCGGTGACCACGCCGCTCGACGAGGCCCCCTCGATCGAGGTGGTGCGCGTGGTTCCGGTCTTCGACCAGCCGGTGACGCTCGAGCGTACGGCCGTCGGCAAGTCCGTGACGCTGACGGGCGAGAACCTCGACAAGGTCGACCGCATTCTGGTCGGCGAGTTCGAGGCCTTGATATCGAAACAGCCCACGTCGCTGACCTTCACGGTTCCGGCCGGTGATTTCCAGGACGGCGATACCGAGACGACCGTTGTGGCCGAATACTTCGACGGCAACGAAACGATTACGCTCAGCGAAGCCTTCGTGGTTTATGTTCCCTATGTGAAGTTCTGGGAGAACATCACTACGGTATGCCAGGGCCGCAGCGCAGAGAGCACCTTTACGTCGTTCTTCTCACCCGAAAACGGCCGTATCTATGCCAACGAAAAGTGGAAGAGCGAATTGGATCCCATTGCCATGAAATATAACGGCAGTCAGTGGAGCGGTACGGGTAATCAGCCTACGCCGGGTTCGGTGAGCGATGAGGATTACTATTCGGTGGTTCCCTATTTCTTCTTCTCGGCCGTCAGCGGCAATGTCCTGCAGCTCAACTCCCCGGCCAATTCGAACAGCCAGTTGAAGAATTTCTTCATCAACGCCACCAATCCCGAGGGGACCTCAAGCAACGACAACCGTGTGCCGGGCTCGAATGCCTCGATTCCCGGAACTCCGATCATCGGCTTCCGTTACCTGAATGCCGCTGATCCCAACGAAAAGGCCTTGATCGACAAGGTCCTTGCCGGCCAGATTGAGAACATCGACGAGAAGACCTTCCCGCTTAATACGACGGATAATACGTGTGCCGGCATTGGCCTCACGTCGGTAACGGGCGGTATCAAGTCGAGTTCTTGGTGCGACTACCAGACCGCCGATCTCCAGGATACGGAGAACTACAAGGTCGATGCCGTCTTCCTGGTCTTCTACTACGCCAACAGCGGTTATTCGAAGGATACGCCTGCTTCCAACGTGAAACGAATCGGACTGCTGCATGTTCGGACGATCAATTTCCGGATTTATCAGGCCTCGACGCCCAACTACGGCAACAGTACGGTGACCTTCGACTGCTACTGGCAGAAGTACGATTACGACTACTCGAAACTGGCAAACCAACAATAACCTAAAACCCATTCGACGATGAAACGAATCACGAAATATCTGACCCTTCTTCTGGCGGGATCGCTGGCGGCGCTGACCGCCTGCGGCCCCGAGCAGAGTGAGGTCGATGCGCAGCATACGCCTTCGATCAATTCGACGACCCTGTCGCCGATGACCGACGAAAGCGGCAGCGTCCGTGCCTATATCGGTACGGAGGTTTCGGCCGGGGGATTCAACCTCGACCTGGTGTCGCACGTCACGGTGGACGGGGTAGAGGCCGAGATTACCGAGCAGACGATCAAGACGTTGAAATTCAAGGTTCCGGCGCTGGATCTTGCCCAGCAGGACGCCCCCTACCAGGTGTGGATCGACGTCTACGGAGCCGACGGTGAGAGCGTCATTTTCCACTATCCGTATTATGTGACCGTACCGGTGACCGACGCCCTGATCACGGCATACGCGCCGGCCGAGGGTACGGTCGGCACGGAGGTGACCCTCACGGGCCGCAACCTCGAGCAGATCACCCGCGTACACTTCGGTGAAGTGACGGTCGAGGCGGCCGACTTTGCGTCGGTATCGGCCGAGGAGATCAAGGTGGCCGTTCCGGCCGGGGAGTATGCCGCCGGCGACAGCCAGATGGCCATCACGGCCGAGTGGGGCACGGCGACGATCGACGTGACGGGCGAGACGCTCTTCACATTGCACACGCCGAAGTTCGATGCCGCTTCGCAGGGGGAGGGCGAGCAGAACGTCCTTGGTGACGAGGTGACCTTCACGGGTCAGAACCTCGATCTGGTGAGCAGCATGAAGTGGGGCGAGTACGATCTGATCGTGATGACGGCCGAGGCCGGCACCATCACGGTGAAATTCCCCACGTCGATCGCTGCGGCCGATCCGGTTGTGGCCGAGGCGACGCTGACGGCCCAGTGGGGTACTCCGGCTCAGACGACCACGGTCGCTTCGGCCTGGCGTCTGGATACGACGCCCGTAGGTCCGGCCAAACCCGAACTGATTTCGATGACGGCCCAGGACGGTGGTGAGGAGAATAAGTTCTATCTGGGCAAGACGGTGACGGTCAAGGGTGAGAACCTGGCCTCGATCGAGGGCTTCACGGTTGACGGTGTCAAGGCCGAACTGGTCGGCACGCCGACGGATGTCGAGGCGCAGTTCATCGTTCCGGACGGCGTGACGTTCACCGAAGCTAAGGAGGTTTCCGTGAAGGCGCTTTACAACGGCAGCAACGAAGTGGACTTCGGCACGGCCATGGTATACCCGTTCTACTATTACAAAGGCATCCGGTTGGGAATCGGCTCCAATTCATCAAGCACCTATACCGAATATGCTGCAGATAATGCCTTCTTCTATCCGGATCTGGGACGAGTAGTTTCGACCTATGACTGGTATGATGAGGCGCTCGACCCGTATGCAAAGAGCGGAAACAATACGGCAATCTCGGGTGCTAATAAGTTGGATCAAGGCGCAATCTCAGCCGATGAGTATTATGCGGTGAAGCCTTATATTTTCTTCAAAAGCGATTCTTCGGATAAATTGGCTCTGTCGGGATGTGCCAACTCTTCCTCGCAGATTAAGACGCACTGCCGTTTTATTTTCGACGAAGATAAGGGAAAGGTTGTAGCTACACCCTTGCCTGCTGCCTATGGAACTCCGATTGTGATGTATCGTGTCGTTACCTCGAATCCTGATCCGATTCTCAATGGTACGCTGACCTCGATGGATTATGACGGTACAATGCCCAGTTCGGGTGCTCCCTCCTTGAGTACGGCAGAAGCTGGTAGTAACTGGGTAAAGGGCAGCGTTTTGGTTATGAGTTATGTGACGTATGCCAAAGGTGCTGCGCCGGAAGCTATTACGGACTTTGCTAAGATTGGCTACATCATTATCCGTGATGTTACTTGCGCTGATCTTGCAACAGGCAAGGCCAATGCCGATCGTGCCGGTTATATCGAGTTCGATATGTACTGGTCGAAAACGTTGAACGAATAACCGAAAAGGTTTTAGTGGGTTAATTGGGGGAACGAACCCGGAAACCGTCCACCGATTACACGGGCGGTTTCCGGGGCCGTTCGAAACTCCGAAACACAACCATGATGCGCAAATTCATCTTCATGATCCTGCTGGCCGCGCAGACGCTCGGCTGTTCGGGCGGCGAGGTCCCCGAAGCGCTTCCGTCCGGCTCCGGAGATGCCGGACAGGGCTCCGGCTCCGAAGGGGGGCAAGGCTCCGGAACGATCCTCTATGTCTCCTCGGCCGAGGAGCTTAAGGCGCTGGGAACTGTGGCGGCCGGGACGGTTGTCGTGTGGAGAAACGGCCTTTACGGCGATCAGGTTGCCGAGCTCAAAAGTGCCGGAACGACGGAGAACCCCGTCGTGCTGCGGGCCGAAAAGCCCGGTGCGGTCTGCTTTACGGGGGCTTCGCGCATCTCGGTGTCGGGAACCTGGGCCGAGGTGAACGGTTTCTGGTGGCGGAATCCCGAACCGGTGAAAGGCAAGGCCGTCATCACGCTGGCCAAGGGCTCCTCGCACTGCACCGTGCGGGACTGCGCCGTGACGGGCGACAGCACGAAGGAGGATGCCGAAACCGATACCAAGTGGGTCTCGCTCTACGGTACGGACCACCGCGTCGAGGGGTGCACGTTCCGCGACAAGCGCAACATCGGGACGCTGCTGGTCGTGTGGCTCGAAACGGGCGTCACGCCCCGCCATACGATTGCCGGGAACCGTTTCGAGCGCCCCGTGACGCTCTGCGACGACAACGGCAAGGCGATCAACGGCCAGGAGACGATCCGCATCGGCACGAGCGACTATTCGATGCAGGAGGCCGCCTGCACGGTCGAGGACAACTACTTCTACCATTGCCACGGCGAACAGGCCGAGATCGTGTCGAACAAGTCGTGCGGCAACGTGTACCGCCGCAACCTCTTCGTCGAGTGTCAGGGTACGCTGACCATGCGCCACGGCAACAACTGCACGGTGACGGGCAACTACTTCGTCGGAAACGGCATGTCGGGTACGGGCGGTATCCGTCTGATCGGCGAGGGGCACACTGTCGAGCACAACTACCTCGAGGGGTTGGCCGGTACGGGCTACCGGTCGGCCATCTGTCTGGTGCGCGGGCAGGAGAATCCGGCTTTGAGCGGCTACTGGCAGGTCAAGAATGCCAAGGTGCGCTACAACATGGTCTACGACTGCAAGTACGGACTGAATGTCAACTATGCGAGCAGTTCGAGCAATCAGGTGGTGCCCGTTGTCTCGACGGTGATCGAGGGCAACACCGTTTCGGCGACCTCGTCGGGCTACGCCGTGGATTGCGCCACGGAGCCCGCGGCCCCCGAGATCGAATGGAACGATAACAAACTCTACGGTCGGCAGCGCGGTGTTTCGCTGCCCTCGCTGACCTCGGCTCCGGCCAAACCCAACGTACAGCCCGCCATGAATGCCATCCGTGAGGCGGCCGGGTGCTCGTGGAAAACCGAATAACGGTAAGAAAGAAGATGATGAAATCGCTGAAATATCTGTTGCTGACGGTGGCCGTGCTGACTGCCGCGACGCTCCCGGCGCGTGAATACCGCGTGGCTGCAGGCGATGTGGCCGCGACGCTGCGCGAGGCGAAGCCCGGCGACCGCATTGTGATCGAAGATGGCATATACAACGATCTGACGCTGAAATGGCTCGGCCGCGGCACCGAGAAAAAGCCCCTGCACATCGAGGCGGCAACGCCCGGCGGGGTGGTCTTCACGGGCACCTCGACGTTGCGTCTGGCGGGAGAATGGGTCGAGGTGAGCGGCCTCTGCTTCCGGGACGGACACGCGCCGTCGGGTTCGGTCATCGAGTTCCGCAACGGCCGCGAGGTGGCCAACCACTGCCGCCTGACGGAGTGTGTCGTCGACGGCTACAACCCCGTGCGCCGCGACATGGCCTACAGTTATATCCTGCTCTACGGACGTCACAACCGCGTCGACCACTGCACGTTGACCGGCAAGCTCAACCTGGGTGTCACGCTGATCGTCATGCTCAACGAGGAGCGCAGCCAGCAGAACTTCCACCGCATCGACCACAACTGGTTCGGTCCGCGTCCGGTCTACGGTTCGAACGGCGCCGAGACGATCCGTGTCGGCACCTCGCAGCAAGCCTACTCGTCGTCCAATACGCTCATTGAGGAGAACCTCTTCGACCGCTGCAACGGCGAGGTCGAGGTGGTCTCGATCAAGTCGAGCGACAATACGATCCGCCGCAACGTCTTTTTCGAGTCGGAAGGGGTGCTGGCCCTGCGCCACGGCGACCGCAATACGGTCGAGGAGAACCTCTTCGTGGGCCACGGCAAACGCAATACGGGCGGTATCCGCGTGATCAACGCCGGCCACAAGGTGCGCCGCAATACGCTGGTGGGCATCGCCGGCGAGCGCTTCTTCTCGGCGCTGGCCCTGATGGACGCCGTGCCCAACTCGCTGCCCAACCGCTACTGTCAGGTCGAGGATGTCGAACTGACGGATAACACCTTCATCGACTGCTCGAACATTGAGTTCGGCACGGGCAAGGACCTTGAGCGGACGCTGGCCCCCGAGCGGGTGTTGTTCGCCCGCAACACGATCGTCAACCCGAAGGCCGACGCTCCGTTCATCGCCGTCGACCGCACCGACGGCTTCACCTTCCGCGACAACCGCGTCGCGCTGGCCCGTCCGTGCGAGATCAAGGGTTTCGAGAACGTTCAGCCGCAGCTTCCCGTACTGCCTGCGGAGACGGAGATGCGTGCCGGCAAGGGGGCCTCGTGGTACCGTCCCGAGGTGCAGGCACAGTCGCGCTCGGAGCGCGTCTATACGGTGCATGCCGGTGAGGACCTTCCGGCCGTGGTCGAGCAGGCCGAGGCGGGGTCGGTGGTCGAACTGGCCGATGCCGGCGGTGACTACGCCATCCAGCGTGCCATGGTGGTGCGCGTGCCGCTGACGATCCGCGGCGTGAAGGGAGGCGAGCGTCCCGTCGTGCGCTTCAACGGAACGCGCGGTGACAACATGGTGACCATCGCCGATGGCGGTGAACTGCATATTGAGGGGATCGCCTTCTCGGGCCGCCTCGAGGAGGGCAAGGCGCTGGCCAAGGCCGGTATCTCGACGGCCCGCGACATGATCCGCCCCTACAACCTCCGGGTGGACAACTGCGCCTTCTACGACTTCGGCGAGAGCGGCTTCTTTGCCGTCAAGGGGACGCAGGCCACCTTTGCCGGACGGGTCGAGATCCGCAACTCGATCTTCCGCGACCTCTCGGGCGACGCCATCAACTACGCCGCCGAACGCGACGACAAGGGACGCTACAACGCCGACGACATGGTGATCGAGAACTGCTCGTTCTACCGCATCCTCGGGCTGCCGATCAACATCTACCGCGGCGGCAGCGACGAGTCGACGGCCGGTCCCTATGTGACGATCCGCCGCTGCAACTTCGAGGACTGCTGCAACAAGGAGCGCGGTTCGGTGATGCGGCTCGTCGGTCCGCAGGTGCTCGACATCGAGGGGTGCAACTTCTCGAACAGCGGCCGGGGCGGACGTTCGATCCGTCTGGACGAGGCCACCTGGGAGAAGGTCTCCATCTCGGCGTGCAATTTCTGGAATGCCGGCGCCATCCTCTCGATGACGGGCAAGGCCGTCAAGGGAGAGCTCTATGAACTGGAACCCGTCTATGTCGATGCCGCGCATTACGACTTTGCGCAGCGCGAGGATTCGCCGCTGGCACGGCTGGGCATAGGTGTTAAAAACGAATAACCGAATGAAGAGACTGCTTTTTATGACCTTCGGAGCGCTGCTGACGCTCGGTGCATGGGCCGGAGAACACCCCTCGCTGATGCTGACGGCACAAGGTGTGGCCGAGATGCGCGACGATTGCGGCAAGGTGCCTGCCTTCGACGCCTCGATGGCGCGTACGCTGGCCGGGGCGGATGCTGCCGTGGCCTCGCCGATCGAGGTGCCCCAACCGCGCGACGGCGGTGGCGGCTACACCCACGAACGCCACAAACTGAACTATTACGAGATGGTCGACTGCGGCATCGCCTGGCAGGTGACCGGCGAGGAGAAGTATGCCCGCCGCGTGGCCGACATGCTGAAGGCCTACGCCGACCTCTATCCGACGCTCGGATTCCACCCCGTCAAGCTCTCGAAGACGCCGGGCCGCCTCTTCTGGCAGACGCTCAACGAGAGCGTCTGGCTGGTCCACACCTCGATGGCCTACGACTGTGTCTACGATTACATGTCGGCCGACGCGCGGGCCTATGTTGAGCAGAACCTCTTCCGCCCGATGGCCGACTTCCTGATGAACGGCATGGAGGGCAACCGCGCCAACAACAAGGTATTCAACAAGATGCACAACCACGCCACGTGGGCCACGTCGGCCGTCGGCATGATCGGCATGGCGATGGGTGACGAGGATCTGGTGCGCAAGGCCCTCTACGGTACGGATGAGACAGGCAAGCACGGCGGCTTTATCCAGCAGCTGGACTACCTCTTCTCGCCCGACGGCTACTTCACCGAGGGCGCCTACTACCAGCGTTACGCCATCTGGCCCTTCATGGTCTTCGCGCAGTGCATCGAGCACAACCGCCCCGATCTGAAGATCTTCCAGTATCGCGACGGCATTCTGCTCAAGGCCGTTTCGACGCTGTTGCAGCTGGCCTACGACGGCCGCTTCATGCGCTTCAACGACGCGCTGCTGAAGGGCTACGACGCCCAGGAGCTGGTCTATGCCGTCAACATCGCCTACAACGCCGACCCTTCGAACAAGACGCTGCTCGACGTGGCGGCGCGCTATCAGGACTGGGTGCTGCCGACCGATGCCGGATTCGCCGTAGCGCGTGACATCGCCCGGGGCGAGGCCCGGCCGCTGACCTTCCACAGCGCCCTCTTCCGCGACGGACGCAACGGCGACGAGGGGGGCATTGCGGTGATCCGCTCGACCGACCCCGCGCTCAACAGCGCCCTGACGCTCAAGGCTACCTCGCACGGTCTGAGCCACGGCCACTACGACAAACTGACGATCGCCTACTACGACAACGACAACGAGGTGCTGTGCGACTACGGCGCCGCCCGCTGGCTCAACATCGAGGCCAAGTACAAGGGTCACTACACGCACGAAAACAAGTCGTTTGCCATGCAGACCGTGGCCCACAACACGCTGGTCGTCGACGAGCGTTCGCACTTCGACGGCAACTACGACGAGTCGATGAAGCACCACTCGGAGATCCTCTTCACGGACTTCTCGCGCAAGGATGTGCAGATCGTCTCGGCTCGGGAGACCAATGCCTGCCCGGGCGTGGCCATGCAGCGCACGCTGGCCTACATCACCACGCCGTTCCTGCAGTATCCGCTCGTTCTCGACCTGCTGCAGGCCCGCAGCGACAAGGAGCACCGCTACGACTACCCGATGTGGTACGGCGGCCACATGGTGAGCGTGAACTTCCCCTACGAGAAGGCCCTCACGACGATGTCGGCCCTGGGCGAGGCAAACGGTTACCAGCACCTCTGGTGCCAGGCCCGCGGCCGCAACGAAAAGTCGGCCACGACGACCTTCACGTGGATCACCGGCGACCGTTTCTACTCGCTGTCGACGGCCACGACGCCCGCCAGCGAGATGGTCTTCGTCGAATCGGGAGCTTCGGATCCCGACTTCAACCTGCGCACCGAGAAGGGCTACATGATCCGCGAGAAGGGCAGGAAGAACCATACCTTCTTCTCGTCGCTGGAGACCCACGGCACGTACGATCTGCAGGTCGAGCAGTCGGCCAATCTGACCTCGTCGTGCGTCGGCGTGCGGCTGGTGGTCGATACGCCGGAGTACACGGTGGCCGTGGCCGAGTACAAGGACGGGCACAGCGTCACGCTCTGCGTGGCCAACCGCTCGTTTGATGCCGGGAAGCACCACACGGTCAAGAGCGCCGAGGGACGTTTCGAATGGACGGGTCCCTACGAGGTGAAGATGAAATGATTGAAACTGAAAAACCTCTAAAAAACAATTAAGGATATGAAAACACGCAGTGAAACATTCCAGCTCGAGAGCGAGCTTCCGTGGGAGACCCCGGGACCGGGTATCCGTCGTCAGATCATGGGTTATGACGGTCAGTTGATGATCGTGAAGGTCCATTTCGACAAGGGCGCCGTGGGCACGATGCACGCCCACTACCACAGCCAGGCTACCTACGTGGCCAGCGGCAAGTTCGAACTGACGATCGGTGATGAAAAGAAGGTGCTCGGAGCGGGCGACGGCTATTACGTGGCTCCGGACGAGATCCACGGATGCGTCTGCCTTGAGCCGGGTATTCTGATCGACACCTTCTCGCCCCACCGCGAGGATTTCCTCAAGAAGTAACCGCTTAACGACTGCCTGAATGAAAATCAATGGATTGCGGTGGATCGTCCTGGCGTTGATCGCCATCGTGACGATTATCAACTACCTCGACCGTGGCACGCTCAACTACATGTGGGTGGCCAATACGAAGGTGGTCTGCGCCGCGGGTGACTACACCTACGACGCTGCGGCCGATACCTATACGGTGCTTTCGGACGGCAAGTCGGTGACGCTGGCAGGTGACGAGGTGACCAAACTCACCGACGGAGCCATCGAATATGTCAAGCATGGCGGTATTGCCAAGGAGCTGGGGCTGATCGACGTCAACGCCTCGGCCGAAGAGCAGCAGCGGCAGGCCAAGAACATGCTGGCCGTCATCACGATGTTCTTCATGATCGCCTACGGCGTGAGCCAGCTCGTCTCGGGCAAGATCTACGACCGGATCGGTACGCGGCGGGGCTTTACCCTCTCGGCGCTGGTCTGGGGCGGTGCCGATGCGCTGGCCTCGATCTCGACGGGTCTCAAGTCGCTGACCTTCTTCCGCGTGATGCTCGGACTGGGCGAAGCCGGACCGTGGCCCGGAACCACCAAGTCCAATGCCGAGTGGTTCCCGCAGAAGGAGCGTGCCCTGGCTCAGGGTATCTTTGGAGCGGCCGCTTCGGTGGGATCGATCATCTCGCCGGTGTTGATCCCGATGCTGTTCCTGGCCTTCGGCTGGCGGGTGACCTTCGCCGTGGTGGGTTCGCTGGGCATCATCTGGGTGATCCCCTGGCTGATCATCAACAAGAAGGGACCCAAGGAGCACCCCTGGATCACCGACAGGGAGCGCGAATACATCATCACGGGTCAGCCCGAGTGCCGCGTCTCGTGCGATACGGCCAAGTCGTGGGGACGGCTGCTCAGCGAGCGCAAGAACTACGCCGTCATTCTGGGCCGCTTCTTCCTGGATCCCATCTGGTGGATGTTCGTCACGTGGCTGCCGATCTACCTGATCGAGGTCTTCGGACTGGACATCAAGCAGATCGCCATGTCGGCCTGGGTGCCCTACGTGGGTGCCGCCATCGGCTCGGTAGCCGGCGGATGGTTCTCGGGGCTGTTGATCAATCGTGGAAAAACCGTTAACTTTGCACGCAAAGCCGCGATGATCGTCGGATCGTGCTTCATCATTCCGGGCATGATTCTGGCCGCTGTCGCCTCGTCGGCAACGATGGCCGTCATCATGATGGCCTTCATCCTGGGCGGTTATCAGTTCGTGATGACCAACATCCAGACCCTTGCCAGCGACCTGCAGACCGGCAAGGCCGTCGGTTCGCTGGCCGGACTGGGCGGCGCTTCGGCCGTGCTCGGAACCATCATCTCGATCCTGTGCATCCCCTACCTGACGCAGAGCGGCGACTGGACGGCCTTCTTCATCCTCGGAGCGGCTCTCGTCCCGGCCTGCCTGCTGTGTGTCTTCCTCTTCGGCGGACGCATCGAGCAGCTGAACAAGTAACACCTCTCCCGGCCGGGCCGTCCTGCCGAAAGACGCCCGATCGGGTTGACCGAATAGAAAAGACGTAAAACAAGTAAAACCTTTTTAAAACTTAAAAAGAGATGAAACTGAGTGGAAAAGTAGCCGTCGTAACGGGCGGTGCGCGCGACCTGGGTCGTGCAATTTCTGTGAAACTGGCTGCCGAAGGTGCCAAGGTTTGCCTGAACTATTTCGACAATCCGGACGATGCCCAGAAGACCCTTGAGATGATCAAGGCCGAGGGTGGCGAGGCCATTGCCGTACAGGGCGACATGACGAAGGCTGCCGACGTGAAGAACCTCTTCGCCAAGGCTGCCGAGGCTTACGGCGGCAAGGTGGATATCCTGGTCAACGTCGTAGGTGGTCTGGTGGGCCGCAAGCTCATCACCGAGCAGGATGAGAAGTGGTATGATTTCATCATGGATGTCAACATGCGTTCGGTATTCCTCTGCACCCGCGAGGTGGTTCCGATGATGCCTGCCGGCGGTTCGATCGTCAACTTCTCGTCGCAGGCTGCCCGTGACGGAGGCGGTCCGGGTGCTTCGGTTTACGCTACGGCCAAGGCTGCCGTTATGTGCCACACGCGTGCCATGGCCAAGGAGCTCGGCCCGCAGGGAATCCGTGTCAACGCCCTGGCTCCGGGTATGATCAACACCTCGTTCCACGACCGCTTCACGAAGCCCGAGGCTCGTGAGAACCTCCACCACACCGCTCCGCTGCGTCGTGAGGGTAATGCTTCGGAGGTTGCCGACCTGGTATGCTTCCTGGCTTGCGACGAGTCGAGCTACATCACCGGTACGAACATCGATATCAACGGTGGTGTCCTCTTCTCGTAGTCGACGCTGAAGTTTTTTCGAGTGGCGGACGGTTTCCCGAAAGGGTGCGTCCGCCCTTTTTTTACCCATGATCCATGATGATGAAACGCATCTTGTTGCTGATGGCGTCGTTGGCGGCGCTTGTGCCGGCCAGCGCGCAGTACTCGTTCAACGGTGAGTTGCTCGACCGCCTTGCGGAGGCTTACCGGAAGGGGGATCCCCGGGCCGTAAAGGCGGTCGAAGAGGTGGCAGCCGAGGCTGACAGCACGCTGCTCGGCATGGAGCCGCTGACGGTGACGGCCAAGAAGCAGCTGCCGCCCAGCGGTGACCGCCGCGACTACCTGTCGCTGTCGCCCTACTGGTGGCCCGACCCCTCGAAACCCGACGGCCTGCCCTATATCCGCCGCGACGGTGAACGCAACCCCGAGGTCTACGATTGTCCCGAGCGGGAGAACGGTGACCGGTTGGGGACTGTGACCCGCACGCTGGCGGTGCTCTACCGTGTGACGGGCGACGAGCGCTATGCGGAGAAGTGTGCCCAATTGCTGCGGACGTGGTTCCTCGACCCCAGGCTGGGCATGAACCCCAACATGACCTATGCCCAGCTGATCCGGGGCCGTCAGACGATTCGCGGAACGGGAATCATCGATTCGCGCCGCATGGCCTTTGCGCTGAATGCCGCCCAACTGATCGACTCGTCGCCGGCGTGGAGCGACTACGACCGCCGTGAACTGCGCGAGTGGGCGCGGACCTTCCTCTACTGGATGGAGCACAGCGTCAACGGACAGAAGGAGCTCCACGCGGCGAACAACCACGGCCTGTGGTACGATGCCATCCGGCTGATGACGGCCCGGGCTGCGGGACTTGACGACCGTGTTCGGGAGATTGCCTGTGAATCGGTCAAACCCCGGTTTGCCAAGCAGGTGGCCGGGGACGGTACGCTCCCCGAGGAGCTGGTGCGCACGCTTTCGCTGCACTATTCGACCTTCGTGTTGGAGGCCCTCTCGACGGCCCGCAACGTGGCGCGTGCCGAAGGCGTCGAGTTGTGGGAGATGCCCGAGGCGCAGCGCGCGCTGGAGTATCTGATTCCCTACTACGAATCGCCCGAAAAGTGGCCCTGGCCGCAGATCAAACCCTTCGCACAGCGGCGCGGTGCGGCGCTGCTCTATGAGGCGGGGCTGGCGCTTGATCGCCCGGAGTGGGTCGAGACGGCCCGCCGCATCGGCTTTCATACGTCGAAAGCCGATTTCGAGGCGATGCTCCATTTCGAACTGCAGTAGGCTGTTGCCAGGCAGCCTGAAAAAAACGACAGCTCCTTTCGGGATCTGTCGTTTTTCGTATCGACGTGTCGGAAACCTATTCGCGATCCGTGCGGAAGGGAATGACGGGAATTCCGTAGGTGTTGCAGAGGGTCGTGGGCGTGTAGTTGTGGAAGGCGTAGCGCACGGCGACCGGCTCCTTGACCTCCTTGGAGGTCACCTCGACGATGGGTTTCGAGATGACGACACGCCCCTCGGCGGGATGGAATACGCCGTCCTTGCCGGCCAGTTCGAATCCCGGAACCACTTCGTGCTGCGGGGTCATGCCATAGCGGGCATTGTCGAAGGTGACCACGGCCTTGCCCTTTTCGAATTTCACCTCCTTGACCTGGACGGCCGACCAGCAGTTGGCCCGTACGCCGTAGCAGCGTACCAGCGCTTCGGCCGCCAGCCGCTGGCCCACTTCGCGTTTGCGGCGGGGGTGGATCGAGAGCACCTCGCCCAGATCCGTCGTGGCGATCATCGCCGAGTTGGGAATCAGCTTCCGGGCATCACACTGAGCCTCCATCACCTGTACGCCGTCCGTCGCAGCGGCGTCGTTGTAGGAGTAGGGGGCAATCTGCACGTAGAGGAAGGGCATCCGGTTTTTCGTATCGCCCCATTCGGCGCGCCAGAAGCGGACCATCTCCTGCATGAGCCGTGCATAGCGGGCCGACTCCTTGCGGTTGGCCTCGCCCTGATACCAGGCAAAGCCGCGGGCCGTGTAGCCGGCCACCGGTGCGATCAGTCCGTTGTAGAGCAGCCCGCACTTGGCGCGCTGCTGGATCTTCGGGTCGGCGTTGATCTTCTCCACGTCGTAGCCCATGGCGGTGAGCGAGGCAGGGTCCATCCAGGCCTCGATTTTCGAACCGCCCCAGCTCGTCGAGACGATGCCCACCGGCACGTCGAGCGCCTCGGTGAGCGACTGTGCGAAGAAGTAGGCGGCGGCGCTCATCAGCACGGCCGTCGTGGGTGAGGGGATCTCCCAGCGGGCCCCCTCGAAGGTGCGCTGCGGCGTTGCGGCCTCCTTTTTCGGAAGGGTGATCATGCGGATGCGGTCGCGGTACTGCGTCGACTGGATGATCGTCTGCAGCGATCCCTCGACGGGCTGTCCCGTGTAGCCGCGCAGGGGCATGTACATGTTCGACTGTCCGGAGCAGATCCACACCTCGCCGATCAGGACGTTCGACAGCGTCACTTTCGAGTCGGCATCGCTCACCGTGAGCGTCTGCGGGGCGTAGGATCCCTCGGGGGTGGCGATCTCAGCCTTCCAGCGCCCCTTTTCGACGGCCGCACGTACCGGAGTGTCGCTCCACGAGGCGGCGAGTGTCACCTCCTCGTGGTCGGATTCGCCCCAGAGGAGGACCTTCTGCTGCTGTTGCAGCACCATGTTGTCCCCGAAGATGGCCGGCAGGGTTACCTTGCCCTGGGCGCTCCAGGTCGTCGTTGCGGCAAGGAGCAGGAGCAGCGTGCGCTTCATTGCGGTCAGAGGTTTCCAGCCAGGAAATCCACCGTCTTGAAGAAGACCTCCTCCATCTTGTCCGAGGCCTTGGCGCTCAGGTTGTGGTCGTAGTTCTCGAGCACCTCGAGGTCGACCTTTCCGCCGCGCTTCTCGAGGGCTGCGGCGAAGGCCTTGCTCTGTGCGCACTCGACCGTGATGTCGGCCGTACCGCAGAAGAGCAGCGCTGCCGGAACGTTCTTCTTCGGTACGAGGTTCACGGGCGAGGCGGCGTGCAGCACCTTCGGGTCGCGGTCGCAGAAGTAGCCGATGCGCTGCGGATCCTTCGAACGCTGGCAGATGGCGGCCGTCTCCAGGTCGTAAATGCCCGAGTAGCCGACGAAGGCCTTCGCCCCCTGCGTGCGCATGGCGCCGACGGCAGCCAGATGGGCGCCGGCCGAATTGCCGACAAATCCGATCCGCGAAGGGTCGATGTTCAGCTCCTTGGCGTGGTCGCGCAGGTACTTGACGGCGGCCAGCACGTCGTCGATCGAGACCTCGACCGTGGCGCCGGGCTGCGGGGCCAGCGTATAGGCGATACGGACACCCGTTACGCCCTTCTGTTTGGCCATGTACTGCGACAGGGTGCGCAGGGCGCCGTTGTTGCCGCGGGCCCAGCCGCCGCCATGGCAGTAGATCACCACCGGAGTGGGCTGCTCGCTCACGGCCATGTCGACGGCCATCTTCAGCTCATAACCGTCGTGCGTGCGGTAGACGTACTCGCGCACCTCGACTCCTTTGTAGTCCTTCGATTGCAGCCGGTCGCGCTGGTAGGTATAGGGCTCAAGCAGCCCCTCGACCTTCGAGAGGTCGACCAGCTTGGCGTAACGGGCCTCGTTGATGAGCGAATAGCTGCCGTCCGTATTCTGTTTCAGTTTCATCGAATAGCGGTTCGTAACCTGGGCCGGCTGTTGTGCGGCCTGTTGCGCCGAGGCCGTGAATGTCACGGCCAGAAGCGCTGCAAAAAGGATTTTTTTCATGATTTTCAGGTCGGGTTAGGAAATTTTTACTACTTTTGTTTGACTTTGGAAATTGGTTAACCAAAATTTCAGTGCGAACAAAGATAGCGATAAAAACAAGAAAAGCAAACATGAAACGACTGATTTTATTGATTTCGCTGCTTGCCGGACCGGTTTTCTCGGCCTGTTCGGGGAATGCGTCCGCGCCGGTGACGCCACCCGAGGAGATGCCTTCGGATACGGACACGGATGATGAACCTCCATTTTATGGCGGCGAGCTTCGGGCCGACGGCAATTCGGCCGGGACCTATGACCTGATTCTGCGCAACGGCTTCAACTACGAAGCTCCCGATCAGTCGGGGGCCCATGCCGAGGCTCCGTTCCAGCACGTGCAGCAATCCTACTCCGAGGAGCTCGGCGAGTATGTCTTCGATTTCTATATCCATGTGGAGAACGACGACGACCGCGGCAAACCCAACGTGACGGACCGTCAGCGCAACGAGATCAAGACCGACGCCAAATCGCCCGAGTCGATGGTGGCGCAGAAGGGTGAAGAGATGATTTTCCGCTGGAAGTTTCGTCTTCCGGAGGGAATGCAGACGACGAAGAACTTCTGCCACGTACACCAGATCAAGGGGATTGACAACGCTCAGGAGACGGCCGACATCGATTATCCGCTGATTACCTTTACGCCCCGTACGCTCTCCAACGGCAGTCGGCAGCTGCAGGTGATCTACGTGGGTCCTTCGGCCGATAAGACCGGCAATATCTATCTGGCCAAGGTTCCGCTGTCGGATTTCCTGGGCCAGTGGGTCGAGGTCGAGGAGCGTGTGGTTTGCGACGTGGAGGGAAGCTACCAGCTGCTGGTCAAGCGCGTCTCCGACGGCAGGACGCTGATCTCGGTCTCGGAGCATACGCGCAACATGTGGCGCGAAGGTTCGACGGGCATTCGTCCCAAGTGGGGCATCTACCGCAGTATCGGTGCCAACGGGTCGCTGAAACCGGAGTTGCGGGACGAGATTGTTCAGTTTGCTGATTTTTCCGTAGAAAAGGTCGTTCGATAATTTTGGTTGAATTGGTTTTTTTACGACCTTTGTACCGTCAACAGAAATTAACCCTGAATGAACTACTCGCCCAATATCAAACAAGTCGAAACCGTCCTGAAGTATATCAAGGATCAACTCTATTCGGGACGTCTGCAACCCGGTGAGCGTCTTCCGGCCGAGCGCCGTCTGGCCGAAAAACTTGGCGTAGGACGTGCTCACGTCCGGGCGGCCTTCCAGAAACTCGAATTTTACGGCATCGTCCAGACCTTCCCGCAGAGCGGTACGGTTGTTGCGCAGGAGAAGATGCAAATTCTCGAGCGTATGATTACCGATGCTCTTCAGATCGAACAGTACGACTTTGCGTCGCTGGTCTACGTGCGTATTCTGCTTGAGATCGAGGCCATCCGTCTGAGTGCCCGCAACCGCACGGTCGAGGATCTGGCCGCCATGGAAGAGGCTCTCAAGGAGTGCGAGGAGAAGTTCTACACCGACGAACGCGTCTCGAAGGACTTCGCCTATCATCAGGCGCTGGTCCGCGGCGGACACAATCCGGTGATTGCTTCGCTGCTGTTGGTCATCACGCCCGATGTGCTGCGCTACTATCAGCGTTACCGGGTCTGCTCGGTCCCTTCCGAGGAGGTCTGCTTCGAGCATCGCGAGCTTTTGCGTTTCGTGCGCGAACAGAACGAGGAGGCGGCTGCCGAGATGCTGCGGCACCATTTCAAGTCGCTGCGCGAGTTTGCCTCGACGAACAACGATCCGAATCACTTCCTGGAAGAGCAATCCGTCACGTCGGTCGTCAACGAGTAGGGCTTATGCATAAAAAGAGGGACGTGCCTTTGTGGCTCGTCCCTCTTCTTTGTGTATGAGGCAACAGGGTCTGGCGGCCTCGACCGTCCTTGTCTCGGACCGGTCCTTTTCATTAGCCTCATCTTTGACCGACCCTTTCCGTCTGTCCCGTCTCCGTCGGCTCTCTCTGTCAGCCTTGCTTTCATTGGCCCTCTTCGTCGGTGCCATTCGCCTTGCGGATCCTTATTCGCGGTTGAGCCACTCCTGCAGTGGAGCGGGGAGTTCGAGCGACTGGCAGTCGAGCGTTTCGAGCAGCCGGCGTCCCTGCGGCGTGACGGAGTAGAAGAACTGGCGTCGGTCCTTGCAGCACATTTCCCGGACTGCCAGCCCCTTCGATTCGACCGAGCGGAGCACCTTCGACATGTTCGACGGCGTCAACCCGAGCGCCTCGCCCAGTTCGCCGGGGCACATCTTTTCGCACTGCGAGAGGGAGCAGAGCGTCATTCCTTCGTTGAGCGAAATACCGTAATGCGCCTCGAAATCGGCTTCGAAGCGCATGACGGCCCGCTGCAGGTCGCGGATGCGGCAGAGCTTATCCATTTTGTGCGGCTTTGTGGATGGCCTGCATGCCGCAATGGCGCATGCACTTGCCGCATTCGATGCAACGTGTCGGGTCGATCACCGGAAGCGAGAATCCCTCCTGCGAGATGGCCTCGACCGGGCAGAGCCGGATCAGCGGACAGCGGTGGTTTTGCGGGCAGAGCTCCGCGTCGATCATCATGGCCATGGCTTTACTGCTTGTTGTTGAGCATGATTTCGTTGATGGCCTTCTTGAGCGTGGCTTTGGGCAGGGCACCCTGGGCCATCTGCGGTTTGCCCTCCATGGGGATGAAGAGCAGCGTGGGGATCGAGCGGATGCCGAAGGCGGCAGCCAGTTCCTGCTCGGCATCGGTGTCGACCTTGTAGATGTAGATCTGGTCCTTGTACTCGGCGGCCAGCTCTTCGAGAACCGGCGCCAGAGCCTTGCAGGGTCCGCACCACGTGGCGTAGAAGTCCACCAGGGCCGGTTTGTCGCCCAGATATTTCCACTCCGTGGGGTTCTTTTCGTAGTCGGCGACCTTCTTCAGAAAGTCGGCTTTCGTCAGTGCAATCGTATTCATCTCTTTCGTGTTTTGTGTGTTTTCCTTTTTCTTCGTGTTGTTCTGTGCGCAGCCCGTCGCGAAGAGCGAGAGGGCGGCAATTCCGAGCAGCAGTCGTTTCATGGCCTCTTTTTGGTTGGTTTCCTATCAATAACGATGCAAAGTTGTGAATTATTTTCCGATAAGACAAATTTCCGATGGAAAATATTTTGCTGGATTGGGAAAAGGGCCTTTTGCGGGGATTGGAAAGCGGGATAAAAGGCGTGTGGAATGAGTCGGAAGCGAATGCCTTGCTGATGTCTGCCTGCCGGCTTACCCCCGCCCGCCCCCTGCCTATTCGAGATAGATCAGCACGTTGCCGCTGATCTGCTGGAGCGAGATCTCGCAGAGTTTCGTGTTATACTGCGCCGTGAGGATACGCTCCTCGGCATCCAGCAGGCTCTTCTGCGCCTCGCGCATCTCGATGCCCGGCAGGTCCCCCAGCCGGTAGCGCTCCATGGCAATCTCGTAATTCTCGCGGGCCGCCACAAGGTTGTCCTCCTCCAGATGGATCACCTCGAGATTGTTGCGGTAGGCCTGCCAGAAGTTCGAGAGGTTGGCCCGCAGCGAGAGCTCGAGCTGCTGGCGCGTCAGCTCGGCATTCTCGACGCTGATGCGGGCGTTGCGCTGTTCGCGGCGGCGGTTGCCGTCGAAGAGGGTGAATCCGACCGAAACCCCGGCATTCAGCCCGAGTGTGCCGCGCGAACGGTTCGTGCCCGTGCCGTAGAGGTTGTAGGAGTATCCGTAGCCGGTCGAGAGGTTGACATAGGGGTAGTTCCGCGCCTGGAGGATCTTCAGGTCGAACTCCGCGATGGCGGTGTCGTGGCCGGCCATCAGCAGCGAAGCGTTGGCCGAGAGCGTGCGGTCGAGCAGTTCGTCCCAGTCGAGCGAGGCGTTGACCCGGATCACCGAGTCCTGCACGGCGATCCGGCGGTCGAGGTTCTCGTGGGCCAGCAACTCGTTGATGCGGATGCGCGAGGCGGTGACCACCTCCTGCTGCGACATGTACTGCGAACTGTCGGCGTTGAAGTCCACGCGGGCCTGCAGCAGGTCGAGCCGCGAGAAGTTGCCCACGCGGAAACGCTCCTCGGAGATGCGCAGCCGTTCGCGCGAGAGCTGCACCGCATTGCGGAAATTCCTGAGCCGCAGCGTCTGCTGGAGGTAGTTGTAGTATTCGGCCGTGAGGTTGGCCATGAAGTCCTCGATGGTGATGCGGGTCTGCAGGGCTCCCATCTGCTGCAGCTCCCGAAGGCGGTCGTAGGTGGTCCGGATGCGGAAACCGTCGAACAGCGTCCAGTTCACGGCCACACCCACGCTGGCCGTCTGGTCGTAGACGCTCGTTTCGGTGCTTTGCGAGCCGTCGCGCAGCGTCGTGCCGCGACGGTTGTCCCACGTGCCGGTGTAGCCCGCCTGGAGGTCCACCGTGGGCAGCATGCCGGCATTGGCGGCCGTGGCGTTGTTGTCGCTGATGCGTTCTTCGTTGCGGACGATGCGCACGTCGTAGTTGCGTTCGAGTCCGATCTCCAGGCAGCGGCGCAGCGTCAGCGGTTCGTTCTCGGGGAAGTCCCGCATCGGTTCGGGACTTGGGTTTGTCGGGGTCTGGGCCAGTGCTGCGGCCCCGAATCCCGCCAGGAGTATGGTCAGAAGAAGGTGTTTCATGCCTGTTGTTTTTTCGATTTGCGGGACCGGTCGGTCGAGACGTAGCTGTAGATGGCCGGGACGATGTAGAGCGTCAGCAGCGTCGAGACCACCATGCCGCCCACGACGGCCACACCCATGGCCACGCGTCCGGCGGCACCCTCGCCCGAAGCCACGGCCAGCGGCAGCATGCCCAGCACGGTCGAGGCGCTGGTCATCAGAATCGGGCGCAGACGCTGCTGGGCCGCCTCGGCGATGGCGTGCCGCTTGTCGATGCCGGCCTCCTGCTTCTGGTTGGCGAACTCGACGATCAGGATGCCGTTCTTGGCCACCAGACCGATCAGCATGATGATGCCGATCTGGCTGAAGATGTTCATCGTCTGGTCGGTGCTCCACATGAAGACCAGCGCGCCGGCGATGGCCAGCGGCACGGTGAGCATGATGACCAGCGGGTCCTTGAAACTCTCGAACTGCGCCGCCAGAATCAGATAGATCAGCGCGATGGCCAGGATGAAGGCGAACATCAGACTCGACGAACTCTCGCGGAACTCCTTCGAATCGCCGGCCAGCGCCGTGCGGAAGTCGTCGCCGAGCGTCTCTTCGGCGATGCGGTCCATCTCGTCGAGTCCCTGCCCGATGGTGCGGCCCTTGGCCAGACCGGCCGAGACGGTGGCCGAGAGGAAGCGGTTGTAGTGGTAGAGCTTCGGCGGGGCGACGTTCTCGACCAGCGAGATGAGGTTGTCCATCTGGATCATCTCGCCCTTGTCGCTGCGCACGTAGATCGACCGCAGGTCGGCGGGTTTGTTGCGCTGCTGGCGGTTGATCTCGGCCAGAATCTCATACTGCTTGCCGTTCATGTAGAAGTAGCCGAGGCGCTGGCCGCTCAGTCCGTACTGGAGTGTCTGGGCGATGTTGCGCGTCGAGACCCCCAGCAGGTTGGCCTTGTCGCGGTTGACCTCGATGCGCACCTCGGGTTTGCTGAACTTCAGGTCGACGTCGGCCATCTGGAAGACGGGGCTCTCGTAGACCCGGCGCATGAACTCGGGCAGCACCTCCTCGAGGCGTTCGAGGCTCGTGGCCTGCAGCACGTACTGCACGGGCATGTTGCTGCGGCGTCCGCCGAAGGTGCTCTGCTGCTGGACGAACGAACGCGCCTTGGTCTTCGAGCGCACGGCGGCCGAGAGCTCCTCGGCAATCTCCATCTGCGAGCGTTTGCGGTCGGCAATATCGGTGAGCGAGACGCGGATGTTGCCCGATCCGCTCGAGACGCGGGCCATGACCGAGGCGGCCTCCGGAACCAGCGAATCGACCAGCTGGTTGATCTCCTCCGTATAGTCACGCAGGTACTCGTAGGTGGCGCCTTCGGAGCCGCGCGTGTTGATCGTGATCTGCGAACGGTCCTCCAGCGGGGCCATTTCGGCGGGGATGGCACTCCACAGCCAGCCGATCAGCCCGAGTGTCAGCGCGACGACGGGCAGCGCCAGCCAGCGGCGTCGCAGCAGCGAGGCCAGAGTCGAGGCGTAGAAGCGGTTTAACCACTCGAAGAAGGGCTCCGTGGCGTTGTAGAACCAGTTCTTGCGCTCCTGGCGCACCAACAGCTTGGTGGCCAGCATCGGGGTGATGGTCAGCGCCGCGAAGGTCGAGATCAAGACGGCGCCGGAGATCACCAGACTGAATTCGCGGAACAGACGTCCGGTGGTCCCCTCCATGAAGACGATCGGGAAGAAGACGGCAATCAGCGTGATGGAGGTCGAGAGAACGGCGAAGAAGATCTCCTTGGCCCCTTCGATGCCGGCGTCGCGGGGTGACATGCCGCGTTCGATGCGGATGTAGATGTTTTCGGTCATCACGATGGCGTCGTCGACGACCAGACCGACCGACAGCACGACGGCCAGCATCGAGAGGACGTTGATCGAGAAGCCGGCCACGTACATGATGAAGAACGTACCGATCAGCGAGACGGGGATCACGATGCAGGGGATGAGCGTCACGCGCCAGTTCCGCAGGAAGAGGAAGATGATGATGATCACCAGCACGAAGGCCTCGTAGACGGTCTGCTTCACCTCGTCGATCGAGGCGCGGATGAAGCGCGTGTTGTCGAAACCGTAGGAGGTGACCACGTCGTCGGGCAGATCCTTCTTCATCGTCTCCATGCGTTCGTAGACGGCGTCGGCGATCTCGATGTGGTTGGCGCCCGGCTGCGGGACGACCACCACGCCCACCATCGGGATGCCGTTCATCTTCATGTAGCTGCGCGTATCCTGCGGGCCGAGTTCGGCGCGTCCGACGTCGCTCAGGCGGATGATGCGGTCGCCGTCCTCGCGGATCACCAGGTCGTTGAACTCCTGCGAGGTGTGCATCAGCCCCAGCGTGCGGATGGTCAGTTCGGTGGTGTTGCCCTCGATGCTGCCCGAGGGAAGCTCGACATTCTCGCGGTCGAGGGCATCCTTGATGTCCGAGGGGGTTACGCCGTAGCCGGCCATCTTCGCCGGGTCGAGCCACAGCCGCATCGAGTAGCGCTTTTCACCCCAGATCTGCACGCCGCTCACGTCGCTGATCGTCTGCAGCTGCTCCTTGACCGTCAGGTCGGCGATTTCGCTCAGTTCGAGCAGCGAGCGCTTGTCGCTTTGGATCGTCACCAGCAGAATCGGCGTGGCGTCGGCATCGGCCTTCGTGACCGTCGGCGGGTCGCAGTCGCGCGGCAGGTAGCGCTGCGCCCGCGAGACCTTGTCGCGCACGTCGTTGGCGGCGGTTTCGAGATCAACCGAGAGTTCGAATTCGACGGTGATGCGGCTCTGACCCTGCTGGCTGGTGCTCGACAGCGAGCGGATGCCCGGGATGCCGTTGATGTTCTGCTCGAGGGGTTCGGTGATCTGGTTCTCGATCACGTCGGCGTTGGCTCCCGGGTAGGAGCACTGCACCGAGATGATCGGGTTGTCGACGCTCGGGTATTCGCGCACGCCGAGGGCCTTGTATCCGATGAAGCCGAACAGGAGAATGATGATCGTCATCACGGATGCCAGCACGGGACGCCGGATGCTGAGTTCGGAGATGTTCATGCGGCGCGGGTTTTAGTCGATGCGATCGAGTTGGACGGGGAGGCCTTCGCGCAGCTGGAGCGTTCCGGAGGTGAGGAGCGTGTCGCCGACCTGAAGGCCGTTGATGATCTGAATCTGGGATTCGGTGCGCAGTCCGGTGGTCACCTCGACGGCGTGGGCCTTCCCGCCGCGGTAGAGGAAGACCTTGTCGATGCCCATTTCGGGGACGATGGCTTCGGTCGGTACGGCGATGGCGTCCGAAATCTCGTGCATGCGGATCTCCACCGTGGCGAAGCGTCCGGGAAGCAGCCGTCCCCGGGCATTCGGGTAGCGAGCCCGCACGGCCAGCGTGCGGGTCGTGACGTCGACCTGCGTTTCGGTGGCGTAGACCGTGGCCTCGAAGCGCTCCTGGCGGCCCTCGACGGTGAACGAGAGGCGCGTGCCGGGATGGATCTGGCTGGCATAACGCTCCGGGACGTAGAAGTCGATCTTCAGCGGGGAGATCTTCGTCAGCTTGGCCACAACGACCGACGGCGAGGCGTAGGCCCCTTCGCTGACGTTGCGCAGACCGATGATGCCGTCGAACGGGGCGCACAACTCCGTGAGGGCGATATTGGACTTTACGATGTCGATATCGGCGTTGAGCGTGGCCAGTTCGGTGCGGGCCTGCTCGTAGGCCTCCTGGCTCACGGCGTCGCGTTCGAGCAGGGCGCTCTGGCGGTAGACGCGGTCTTCGGCCAGTTTGAGCTGGGCCTCGTAGCGTGAGAGCTGGGCCTGCAGAGGGCGGTCGTTGACCTTGGCCAGCAGCTGGCCCTTGCGGACGGCGGCGCCCTCCTGGAAGTTGATGGCCACGATCTTGCCCGAGGTCTCGAACGAGAGGTCGACCTCCTCGTCGGGCAACAGGTTGCCCACGGTGGTGATCCCGTCGGTGAGGGACTGTGGGCGGATGATCAGACCGTTGACATTGAGCGTATTCCGTGAGCGGGGTACGATCGGCTCACCGGCGCTCTCTTCGGCCGGGGAGCGTTTGCCGTAGTAGTTGTAGATGCCGAGAGCCGCACAGAATACCGCCAGGATAATGGCCGTAATGATCCATTTCTTCTTTTTATTCATGGTCGAGAGTGAGCTTTGGGTTGGGTGATTGTTGACAAAGATACGTTTTTTGAACCGGAAAACCGAATAAAGTTTTCTGTTTTTGCTGTTCCGGGGCAAGTTTCGCGGGGTCGGAGGAGGGAATTCCGATCTTTTTTTTTATCTTTGTAGGGACGATCCGCACCGAAGCGGTGTTGCGGTCGCCGATTCCGATTCCTTACCCGAAAAACTGCTTGCTGATGAAACTGCGAACCCTTCTTGTCGGTACACTGATGCTCGCCTGGGGGCTGTTGCCTGCCCGGGCCGGAGCCCGTATCGAAGCCTGGCGCGATGCCGAAACCAATGCCGTCAACCGCATGCCGATGCATGCCTCGTTCTTTGCCTACGAAAGCCGCGAGGCGGCCCTGGCGGGCGACCGCAAGGTCTCGGAACGCTACCTGTCGCTCAACGGCGTGTGGCGCTTCGCGTGGGTCGAGGACGCCGACCAGCGCCCGACGGACTTCTACCGCACGGACTACGACGACGGGCATTGGTCGACGATGCCCGTACCGGGGCTCTGGGAGGTGAACGGCTACGGTGATCCTCTCTACGTGAATATCGGCTACGCCTGGCGCGAACAGTTCAGGAACAATCCGCCGGAGGTTCCCGTCGAGAACAACCACGTGGGTTCATACCGCCGCGAAATCGTGATCCCCGAATCGTGGCGCGGCGAACAGATCATCGCCCACTTCGGTTCGGTGACGTCGAACCTCTCGCTGTGGGTCAACGGTTCGTTCGTCGGTTACAGCGAGGACAGCAAACTCGAGGCCGAGTTCGACATCACGCGCTACGTGAAGCCCGGCCGTAATCTGATAGCCTTTCAGGTCTTCCGCTGGTGCGACGGGAGCTATCTCGAGGATCAGGACTTCTGGCGGCTGAGCGGCGTGGGGCGCGACTGCTATCTCTACGCCCGCGACTGGAAGCACATCGAGGATGTCCGGCTCGGAGCCTCGCTCACGGATGATTTCACGCGCGGACGGCTCGACGTCGAGCTGCTCTTCCCGCGCGAGGCCCGGGGGTGTACGGCCGAGGTGCGGCTCGAGGTGCCGGGAGCGCCGGAGGAGGCTCTGATCGGACGGGTCAAGGTCTCCGGCGAGAAGGAGCATTTGACGCTCGACGCGGGGCAGGTGGAGGCCTGGACGGCCGAGACTCCGCGGCTCTACGACGTGACGGTCACCCTGACCGATCCGACGGGCCGGCTGCTGGAGGCAATTCCCCTGCGGACGGGTTTCCGCAACGTCGAGATCCGCGACGGACGGCTGCTCGTCAACGGACAGCCGATCCTCATCAAGGGGGTCAACCGCCACGAGATGGATCCCGACAACGGCTACTACGTGACCGAGGAGCGGATGCTGCAGGATATCCGGCTGATGAAGCAGGCCAACGTCAATGCCGTGCGGACGTGCCACTATCCCGACGACAGCCGCTGGTATGAACTCTGCGACGAGTACGGGCTCTACGTGGTGGCCGAGGCCAACATCGAGTCGCACGGCATGGGCTACGGCAACCGGACGCTGGCTCGCAATCCGCTCTACGCCGGGGCGCACCTCGAGCGCAATCAGCGCAACGTCATGCGCAACATCAACCACCCTTCGGTGATCGTCTGGTCGCTGGGCAACGAGGCGGGTGACGGGGAGAATTTCACGGCCTGCTACAAATGGATCAAGTCGTTCGATCCGTCGCGTCCGGTTCAGTACGAGCGGGCCGAAGGGGGAGACAACACCGATATCATGTGCCCGATGTACTGGGAATACGAACGGTGCGAGAAATACGCTTCGGAGAATCCGCGCAAGCCCCTCATCCAGTGCGAATACGCACACGCTATGGGGAATTCCGAGGGCGGTTTTGCCGACTATTGGGATCTGATCCGCCGCATCCCCTCCTACCAGGGCGGTTTCATCTGGGACTTTGTCGACCAGTCGCTGCGCGTGAAGCGCAACGGCCGTTGGATCTATGCCTACGGCGGCGACTTCAACCCCTACGACGCCAGCGACAACAACTTCTGCGACAACGGACTGATCTCGCCCGACCGGCGTCCGAATCCCCATTATGCGGAGGTTGCCTTCCAGCACCAGTCGATCTGGACACGGGCGGTGGATCTGCGTGCGGGACGGATTGCCGTCTATAACGAGTACTTCTTCCGCGACCTGTCGAACTATCGGCTGACGTGGACGCTGCTCGAGGAGGGTCGCCCTGTGCAGTCGGGGACGATCGAATCGCTCGATGTGGCTCCGCAGCAGACGCGCGAATACACGCTGCCGCTCGAACTCGACGGACTGGAGGGTGAGCTGCTGCTCAATGTGGCGTATGACCTCAAACGGTCGGAACCGGCCCTCGAGGCCGGAACGTGCCTGGCCCGTGCCCAGCTGCCGGTCGTTGAGCACCGCTTCGAGCCGCTGACGATTGCCAACCGTCCGACGGATCGCCATTCGCAACCCTCGCTGACGCTCTCGGACGCCGACCGCAACTATGTGCGGATCTCGTCGGAGTGCTTCACGCTCGACATCCGCCGCAGCGACGGTCTGATCACCCGCTACGAGGTCGGCGGAACGCCGGTTCTGGCGCCGGGATGCGTGCTGCGTCCGAACTTCTGGCGCGCTCCGACCGACAACGACTTCGGGGCCGGCCTGCAGCAGAAGTATGCCGCCATCCGCCATCCGGAGCTGCGGCTCGAACGGCTCGACAGCCGGCTCCGTGACGGAATCGCTTGCGTGCGGGCCGAGTATGACTTTCCGGCCTATGCGGCGAAACTGACGGTCGAGTATGCCGTCAACAACGTCGGAGAGATTGTCGTCGAAGAGCAGGTGAAGGTGACGGGCAAGAGCGGGGACAAGTCGCTGCCGCGCCTCTTCCGCTTCGGCATGCTGATGACCCTTCCGGCTGATTTCGACCGCATCGACTATTACGGCCGCGGGCCGGGCGAGAACTACGCCGACCGCAAGACAGCCTCGTTCCTCGGTCTCTACCGCCAGACGGTCGACGAACAGCCCTATCCCTACATCCGGCCGCAGGAGACCGGTACGAAGAGCGACGTGCGCTGGTGGCAGCAGAGCCTGCCCGGCGGTTGGGGGCTGCGCATTACGTCGGATGCTGCCTTCTCGGCCTCGGCGCTTCGCTATTCGCCCGAGTCGCTGAGCGGCGGATGGGTGAAGGAGCAGCTCCACTTCCCGGAGATCGACGCCGACGGACGTGTCTGGCTCTGCATCGACGGCCGGCAGATGGGCCTTGGCTGTGTGGATTCGTGGGGCGCCCTGCCGCGCGAAAAGTACCGCATTCCCTACGCCGATCTCACGTTCCGCTTCAAGCTGTCGCCCGAGCGGCTGCTGCGTTGATCCGTACGGGCCGCAACAATGCGGCCCGTAATTTGCTGCCATCCGATCGACACAAAAACAACTGCCTTATGAAAGAGAAGGAAAAATGTTCGCCCTGCGAGGCGAATTTCGAACGCAACATCCATCATCTGGTCAAGGAGGGTGAGGCTCCGACCTCGAAGGAGCGCCACGAAAAACAGGAGGAGGTAAAGGCCGCCTTTGCTCAGGAAGAGCGTCTCCACAAGCACGAAGAGTAACCGCTTCGGCCTGAACGTCTGACAGAAGAGCCCCGGATGCATCCGTGCATCCGGGGCTCTTTGTATGGTGTGATTCGTGTACGATCCCTGTGTACTTTTTTTTTTTTCCCCCCCCCTCCCCATCCTTGTGCGATTCGGGGCGGGATCACGCTTTTCGGTTACTGCCGATCGGCGTTGTGGTAGGCTTCGACGCCCGAGCGGAGGAACTGGACGAAGGCCGCCACATCGAGGTCATAACCGCGTGGCTCGACCAGCGGCTGTCCGTCGGCACCCTGCAGCACGTAGTAGGGTTGGGCGTTGACGCCGTAGGTCTTCAGCGCATAGTAGGAGTTGATCTTGCCGAGGCTCTTCAGTACCTTTCCGGCATCGGTGGTGATCCATTCGTCCTCGGGCAGCTCCTTTTTGTCGTCGGCATAGAGGGCGCAGATGACGTAGTCGTTGCGCAGGATGTCAAGCACCTGCGGGTCGGACCAGACGCGTGCCTCCATCTCGCGGCAGTTGACGCAGCCGTGCCCCGTAAAGTCGATGAAGATGGGTTTGCGGACCTTGGCGGCATAGGCTTCGGCCTCCTTCAGATCGAAGAAGCCTTCCAGCCCGTGGGGCAGGTGGAGGAAGTCGCTGTACTTGGGTTTGCCGATGCCGCTCTGCGAGACGGCGGGAACTGCGGCGGTGTTGGCGCCGAGGACGAAGTCCTGCGAGGTCAGCGGCGGCAGATAGCCCGAGAGACCCTTCAGCGGAGCGCCCCACATGCCGGGGATCAGGTAGACGACGAACGAGAAGACGATGATGGCCAGCGCCAGACGTCCGACTCCGAGGTAGGGCACGTCGCTGTCGTGGGCGAACTTGATCTTGCCCAGCAGGTAGAGTCCCATCAGGGTGAAGACGACGATCCAGATGGCCAGATAGATCTCCCGGTCAAGGATTCCCCAGTGATAGGTCTGGTCGGCCACGGAGAGGAATTTCAGACCGAGGGCCACCTCGACGAATCCCAGAACGACCTTTACGGAGTTCAGCCAGCCGCCGCTTTTGGGCATCTTCTTCAGCACCGAGGGGAAGAGGGCGAAGAGGGTGAACGGAAGGGCGAAGGCCACCGAGAAGGCCAGCATGGTGAGGATCGGGGTCCAGAATTCACCTGAGGTCGACTTGATGAGCACCGAACCGACGATGGGGCCCGTGCAGGAGAACGAGACCAGCACGAGCGTCAGGGCGAGGAAGAAGATGCCGCTCAGCCCCTTGGTGTCGGCCTTCGAGTCGGTCTTGTTGACCATCCACGAGGGCATGGTGATCTCGAATGCCCCGAAGAACGAGGCGGCGAAGATCATGAAGACGAGGAAGAAGATGATGTTCGGCAGCCAGTGCGTGGCAAGCCAGTTGAAGATGTCGGCCGTCACGGCATCGCCGCCGACGATGCGCGTGATGATGATAATGACGGCGATGGGGACGGTGTAGAGTAGCACGATGAATAGCCCGTACAACGTGGCGCGCAGACGGCCCATGGCGGCTCCGCCCTCGCCCTTGAGAAAGTATGAAACGGTCATCGGCACCATCGGGAAGACGCACGGCGTCAAGAGGGCGGCAAATCCCCAGAGGATGGCCTCGATGATCAGGGCCCAGATCGAGCCCTTTCCGGCGGCATCCTTCGTGGCGGGCGTTTCGGCGGCGGGAGCAACCTCGGCCTGATCCCCGGCGGCAGGAGCCACCTTGGCACCCTCCGGAACGGCGATCTGCAGTTCGAGGTCCTCGGGCGGCATGCAGCTCGTATCGTCACAGATCATCCACTCGAGTTGGGCGGTGACCAGGGCCTGGGGGGCCGTCAGCGTCACCTTCTGGGCAAAGCGGACGGTTCCTTCGTAGGTTCCGATCTCCATGCCGTAGACGTTGTCGTGGTAGCGGTGCGGCGGATCGAGCGGCTCGACCTCACCGTCGAGCACGGCTCCCTCACCGGGCGTGAAGGTGATGACCGTGGGATTGGGTCCGCCACCTTCGTAGGGGCCCAGATCGTACATGTGGTAGCCCGAAGGTACGGTGGCTTCGAGTACGATGCGGTAGGCGTTGCCTTCGAGGGGCTCGACCTTGCTTTGCCAGGAGACTCCCTGTGCGGACGCCATTGCGGCAATCAGTACCGCAAAAAGCGGCATGAGGTTGCGGATCAGTTTTTGCATGGACGTGTAGCTTGATATTTTCGCAAATATACACTTTTTTATGAATAATTTGCTACTTTCGCGACATGATTCGTATTTCGCTGGCCATACCTACGCACAACCGGGCCGAAGAACTCATTCGGGCCCTGGAGTCCGTCGTGCGGCAGGATCTTCCTGCGGAAGAGTGGGAGTGCGTGGTGGTGAGCAACAACTCCACGGATGATACCGAGGCGCGTTTCGCCCGTTTTGCGGCTGCCCGTCCGGACTGCAACCTGCGCCTTATCCGCGAAATGGGACCGGGCGTGTCGTATGCCCGCAACCGGGGTCTTCGCGAGGCACGCGCACCGTGGGTGGCCTTCATCGACGACGACGAGCGGATCAATCCGGGTTTTCTGCGGGCCTACGTCGAACTGTTCGAATCGCACCCTGAGGCGGTGGTGGCCGGCGGGCGGATCCTGGCCGAATACCCTTCGGGGCGCCCCGAATGGATGTCGCACTACGTCGAGATGCCCATCGCCAATCCGATGGATTTCGGCGACGAGGTGCGGGCGTTTCCCGTCGGGCGGGTTCCCGGGGGTGGCAACATGGCTTTCCGGCGGGAGGCACTGGCTCGTTACGGGGGATTCGACCCCTCGCTCGGGCGCGTCAACGGCGAGTTGATCGGCGGTGAGGAGAACGATCTCTTCGAACGGTTGCTGCAGGGGGGAGAGACGATCTGGTATGTTCCCGGCGCCGTGATGTGGCACATCATCCCGCCGCGCAAGTTGACGCCCGACTATTTCCGCCGTCTGAGCTACAACGTCGGGGTCAGCCAGCGGTTGCGGGCGCAGATTCACCACCGTGTGGCGAAGACGTTGCTGAGGGAGCTCTTCAAGTGGGGGGCGACGCTGCTGTTGTGCTGTACGATGGCGCCCCGCAAGTCGCTCTGGCTGCTGCGTCTGCGCTGGGGTATCTCGCGCGGGCTCTTTGCTCGGATCGGTTAGGCCGTCTCTTTTCGCGAAAAATAGCGGCACAATGTCGTGAAACACATGAATAGCGCCAGTGATGGGCGTTCTTCCTCGTTCTCGGATGAGTTGTGTATAATATTCGAAAAGCGATCAAAGTCCTTACCGTCCAGAAGATAGGTCGATCCCAATATCTGGTAGGTCTCAAAGTCATCTCTCTGTTCTTCGCTGCTTGGCCGTATTGTGTTTATTTCGAACAGATTGACATTCAACTGTGTGATGCAGCAGAATTCCGGCTTTCCACCTCTGCCAAGATCGCGATAAAAACCGATGGGTTTGGTATATTCGATAAGGTCTTTTGTAAGATTCGTCTCTTCTTTCAACTCTCTTTCGGCGGCCGTGATCAGTGTTTGTCTGAAGTCTGTATTTGGATGGAAGTCTTTGAAATCGACAGATCCGGAGGCAGAGGGCATCAGCCGATCCGTTGATGTAAGGGCTTTGTCGTTTTGATGCAGAATGATGACATAACCGTCCGCCGTGATGGCCAGGGTGGATATTCCGATGTGATCGCTCATGACGGATTTTTCGAACGGCCGTATGGCGTATGTACTTATGTTGGCAGGAGGAGTTATGCCCCATCCGCTTTGATGGGAGAGTTTCTTGGTATAAATCATGTTGGTGAGATAGGAGTTGTAGTAGCAGCCTTTGCAAACCCTGACAAACCATTGATTGTTGCTTTCCTTGAACTCAGAGGCCATGCATAATTTTTTCTCGTTGTAGAAACTGCCTCTCCTGTTTTTCATTTCATGCCACTTCTCATTGAGAAAGGGCTGTAGAATATCCCGATAATTCTTGATGTAGCTCCATACCCGTTTTTCCTTGTCCGAGCATGGGATCGTTCGAATGGGTGTGTTGCTCTGTAGTAGGCAATCTATGGTTTCGCTGTATTTTATTACGGTGTTTGGAAATGCCGGACCTTCCGAATAGATGGCGTTTAATTCTTCAGCCATCTGCGGACGATTTTGTTTGAGCCGATTATGGGCATTGTAATATGTTGTCCGTTTTGTGTAGAAGTGGAAGTCCCTGATGAAGCTGAGTATTTGCCAAATCAGAGTAGAGAAAATGAGAAAGAGTAATAGGGCAATACTGTCGACGTGAATCAGGTTCCTGTAATCAAAAATTGAATACAGTAGAATGAAAAAATCGATGAGTATGGTGAAAATATTGATGTATCCGATTCGTTGGCCGTAGAGGATGAAATCGAATCGGTTCCTGAACTGGATTTTGAGAGAACTCCATATTTTCTCCATCGCGCGAAAGATTGAAAATGACAATAAACCCCGTCATATCGAGATTTATTGTCATTTTGGTAGCGGGTTATGAATGATGCGTACGGGTCAGAAGAGGTATTTTTCGTGCTTGACCTTGTTGACCAGCTGGTAGATCTCCTCCCAGGCCTCTTCGCCGAAGGTCGTGCCCACGACTTCGATCACCTTGCCGGCCGTGATGGCACCGATCGTGCCGCACTGTCGGAGCGAAAGCCCGTCGCAGAGTCCCGCGAGGAATCCGGCGGCATAGAAGTCGCCGGCACCCGTCGTGTCGACCCGCTTGGCCGCGGCCATGATGCCCACGTGGACCACCTCGTCGCCCTGTTTGATCATCGCCCCTTTGGTGCCGATCTTCACGACGGCCAGTTCGCACATCTCCGAGATCTGCTGCAGGGCGTTGAGCGGTTCGGCCTCGCAGGTGAAGGTCTTGGCCTCCTCCTCGTTGGCGAAGACGATATCGACGTGTTCGTGGACCAGCGTGCGGAGGAACTCGAGGTTCTCGGCCACGATGTTGAAGCTGGCCAGGTCGATGGCCACCTTCAGCCCGCACTCCTTGGCCGTGCGGGCGGCCTTGAGGATCAGGTCGTGGTTCTGGACCAGGTAGCCCTCGACATAGAGGCAGTCGTAGCCGTCGAAGATCGTCGGTTCGATCTCTTCGGCCGAGAGCTCCAGTGCCGCACCCAAATGGGTGATCATCGTCCGCTCACCGTCGGCCGAGATCAGCGACACGCATTTGCCCGAACGCTCCTGTCCACGGAAGATGATCGGTTCGATGCCCAGATTCTCCAGCGCCTGCACGAAGAAGTCGCCCGTGGTGTCGGGGCCCACCTTGCCGATGAACCCCACGCTGCAACCCAGTTGGGCCATGGCGCGGATGGTGTTTCCGGCCGAGCCTCCGAGCGAAAGCGAGTAGGGAAGTCCGGCGACCGATTTCGAGATTTCGGTCTGCAGACGGGTGTCCACCAGACTCATCGAGCCTTTGGCCAGTTTGAACCGTCCCAGTACGGAGTCGGTTTTCAGGTTGACCAGCATGTCCGTGAGGGCATTGCCGATTCCGATGACGCGCTTGATGCGCCGGTGTTCGGGTCTCTCGTTGAAGTTCATGGGTTTGAGTTGCGGGGCCGCACGCCGGCCCGGATTAGATCGAAAGAATTTTTACCAGATCCAGATCGCTGCGATCGATCCCCTTGTTGTGCTTGATGGCCTTGGCGAAGGGGACGTAGACGATCTTGCCGTTCATCGTACCGATCATCACGTTGCGCTGACCGTCGAGGATGGCCTCGATGGCGGCTTCGCCCATACGCGAGGCGAGGATGCGGTCGACGGCCGTCGGCGAACCTCCGCGTTGGATGTGGCCCAGGATCGTGACGCGGGCGTCGTACTGCGGGAACTCCTTCTTGACACGTTCGGCCAGGGCCGTGGCGCCACCCGTCTTGGGGTTTTCGGCGACGATGACGATGGCCGAGTTTTTGCTTTTGCGGAATCCGTGGTTGATGAGTTCGGCCAGCTGGTCGACCTCGGTCTCCATTTCGGGGATGATGGCCGCTTCTGAACCGGTGGCGATGGCGCTGTTCAGGGCCAGATAGCCGGCCGTGTGGCCCATGACCTCGACGAAGAAGAGGCGTTCGTGGCTCGAGGCCGTATCGCGCAGTTTGTCGACGGCCTGCATGATGGTGTTCAGGGCCGTGTCATAGCCGATGGTCGAGTCGGTGCCGCCCAGATCGTTGTCGATCGTGCCGGGGAGACCGACGATCGGGACGTTGTACTCTTCGGCGAAGATGGTGGCACCGGTCAGCGAGCCGTCGCCGCCGATCACCACCAGCGTGTCGATTCCTGCGGCCACCATGTTGTCGTAGGCCATCTTGCGGCCTTCGGCGGTCATGAACTCCTTGCAGCGGGCCGTCTTGAGGATCGTTCCGCCCATCTGGATGATGTTGCTGACACTCTGCGATTTGAACTCAACGATTTCGTTGAAGACCAAACCCTTGTATCCGCGCATGATACCCTTCACGGCAAAGCCGTTGTAGATGGCGCTGCGCGTCACGGCCCGAATTGCGGCATTCATGCCGGGGGCATCGCCTCCGGAGGTCAGAATGCCGATACATTTGTTACCTCCCATACTCTCACTTGTTTGTAAAACAAAACCGGTCAAAGGTAGTTATTTTTTCACTATTTTTCAAAGATGCAGTCAAAATTGAAGGGAGAAAAGCGACCCGTCGGGGCGGCTCTTCTCCCTTGTGTGGCGGATTGTGTGGCAGATTATCTCGTCTCGGATGCCGGGAGTTTCTTTCGTGTCGAGTCGGCCGCCGGGCCCTCCTCCGTTTCGCCGGTCTGTTGGCCGGCACGGATCAGAACCTCCCGGCCGTCGGCGTTGACCTTCAGTTCGCCCTCGTTCTTGTTGACCGTAATGTCGATCGACTGCGAGGGCACGGCGATGTGCAGCAGCTGGCGTCCCTCCTCGATGACGCTCTCCTCGTCGTAATCCTCGAGCAGTTGTTCGAGCGTCGTGGTGTCGCCGTTGATGATCAGCGGGCTGCGGAAGATCTGTTCGACGGCGGCTTTTTTCTGGCGGATCTTGCCGCTGGCGTTTTCGCGGATGGCGATCACCGAGCAGGCGATGATCGAGACGATCCACGCCAGGAAGATGATCAGCACGCTCTTTGCGCTGGGTTTGCGCGAGGCGATCAGGCACATCAGCACGTAGATCATCAGGGTGACCGGAATCAGGACGATGAAGATTCCCAGAATCGGAACCCAGAGCGAGAAGTCGGCCAGTTTGCCCTGCAGCAGCTCCGGGCCTCCGATCAGCAGGGCGAAGAGCCCGATGACCAGGGCGCAGGCTCCCATGATGAGTCCGAAGACGAGGATTCCGGCGAAGATCTTCAGCAGGATCAGCACGATCTTGCCGAACATCGAGACGGCTTCGGCGACGATCGGTTTGGCTTTGGCATCGGGATCGTTGTTGGCCGAAGCGGCGGTGACCTCGCTGATGGACTGGGCGGTGATCCGTTCGCCGTTCATTTCGAGTTTCTGGCGGGCGGTGCGGGCGGCCGGGACGGCAAACCACATGATGAAGTAGCAGATCAGGAAGATGCCGAAGAGGTTGCCGAACAGCGGACCGAACCAGTAGAGGAACGGAATGCCGCCCAGACAGCTCAGCAGCATCGGCAGGAAGAGGACCAGTCGTACCCAGACCGGATCGATGTCGAAATATTTGCCGATGCCGGCGCAGACACCTCCGAGTTTGGCATTGGCCGTATCGCGGTAGAGGCGGCGCGGGATGCGCGGGGTTTCGTACTGCAGGTCGCGGTCCGAACTCTCGTCGGAGATGTCCTCGGCCGAGCCCATCTGGGCGATGATGTCCAGGATGAGCGATTTTTCGACCACACGGGTGTTGTCCTGCGCCGAGAGGATCAGTTCGGCGATGCGGGCTTCGATGTCGGCGACGATCTCCGCGCCGTCGGGTGTATCCTGATAGCTCTTCTTGAGGCTTTCGAGGTAGGCGTCCAGGGCCTCATAGGCATCGACGTCCATGGTGAAGGCCACGCCCGAGATGCTGCATTTCTTGACTTCTTTCATGACTTTGGCTTGTGTGCGGATGGGTTGTTAGCGGATATTTTTACGGATGCCGGCCCCTTATTTTCTGCGGATGCTGCCGCCGCTCGATTCCGAGGTTTCGACCTGGCAGTCGCCCGTGTAGCGGATTCCGGCGCCGCTCGAGGCCGAGGCTTTGAGGCTTTCGGTGCAGTTCACCAAGGTTTTCGAACCGCTCGAGGCCGTGACGTCGGCCCGCTGTGCGGTCAGCTCCGAGGCATTGACCTTGCCGGCCGAACTGCTTCCGCTCTCGAAGTACTCCGTGAGGCCCTTGAGCGTGATTCCGGCGGCACTCGAGGCGTCGGCCGTGCACGACTTCGATTGGATATCGGCGCGGACACTGGCGGCACTCGATGCCTCGATGTTGCACGTGGCGGCCTTGACCGTCAGATCGATGTCAGCGGCGCTCGAAGCGTCGATGCTGCACGAGCCGGCCTTGACCGAGGTCTCGATTTTGGCGGCGCTCGAGGCTTTGACCAGCAGATCCGCCCCCTTCAGTTCGACCTCCTTGCCCCGGATTTTGGCGGCGCTCGAGGCTCTCAGGGAGCGGAACGTGCGTCCCTGAACGGGGATCGTCACCGTGACGTGGGAGTTGTTGATCGATTTGATCTGTCGGTCGATCGTCACCTGTAGTTCGCCATCTTCGGGCTCCACGACGACCCAGGCCATCAGGTTCTCGTCGGCATCGATGCGGATCTTGTCGCCCTGCTCCGTGAGGACGACCTTCACGGCGCGCGAAGTGTTGATGGCGTTGAATTCGGGGATCGGGATCTCCTTCGTGACGATGTTTCCGCTGGCCTTGATGATGCGATTGTCCGACAGGGACTTGGCGAAGCAGATCAGGCTGGCGAGACAGGCGGCAGCCACTACGGCAAGGATCGGGATTATCCAAAGAAATTTCTTCATGATTTTCGTTTTTTGGGGAGAGGGTTATTCGTTGTTGTCGATGCCGTGTCGGATTCGGCGGATCTGCCCGACGAGCTCCTCCCAGGCCTGGTCGAGCGAGCACAGATAGGCTTCACCCTTGGGCGTGAGGGAGTAGTATTTGCGGGGAGGGCCCTGCGGCGACTCTTCCCAGCGATAGGTGAGCAGTCCGGCATTTTTCTGCCGGGTGAGGATCGGGTAGAGCGTACCCTCGACGACGATCATCTCGGCCTGTTTGAGTTCGGCGATGATCTTCGGAGCATACGAATCCCCGCGGGAGAGGATGGCGAGGATGCAGTACTCCAGGATTCCCTTGCGCATTTGCGCCTTGACGTTGTCTTCAGCCATGGTTCAGAGCGTTTGACGGTTGGGCTCCAGGGGCACGATCAGCCAGAGGATGATGTAGACCCAGAGCGAGAGTCCCGCGAAGAGGATCAGCAGCAACAGGGCCAGACGGACGTTGAAGACCTTCAGGCCGAAGTAGTCGGCCAGGCCTCCGCAGATGCCGGCGATGATGCGTTCGTTGCGGGATCGGTACAGGTGGCGTTTTTGATTTGCGGTCATCATGTTTTCGGTTTTTCGGGTAATTAGCGGAGCGGCTCTTCGGGAATGACGATCCAGAGGATGATGTAGGCCCAGATCGAGAGTCCGCCGAAGAGAACCAGCAGCAGTGTCAACAGCCGGATCATCGTCGCATCGGCATCGAAAAAGTCGGCCAGGCCGCCGCAGATGCCGGCAATCGAACGGTTGCTGCGCGAGCGGTAGAGGTGTCTCACGGCAGCTTTGCCGGTGTCGCCGGTCGGGGTGCGTGGCTCGCCGAAGTCGGCCGGTGAACCCATCTGGGCCATCGTGGCGCGAACCACCTCGAGCGAGATGACGCGCATGGGCGATGAGACCCGTTCGCGGAAGATTTCCGCCACACGGCTCTCGATGTCGGCCATCGTTTCGGTGTCCTCTTCGGGCAGCCGGCTGCGGATGTCGGCGAAGTAACGGTCCAAAACCCGGTAGGCATCCTCGTCGAGGGTGAAGGCCATGGAGCCGATGTTTACGTGGATGGTCTCTTTCATGATCGATACGGCTTTTGCCGGATGATTTTGCAGGTTTTACTATTTTGGTACTGCAAATATAAAACATGTTTTAGTATTATGCAATACAAAGTACCTGTTTTTTTGAATTTTTTCTGCTTAAGGGGTTGTTCGGGTCCTGTTTTGATGGAAAAATAGCGATATTTGGACTTCCAATGTTGCGTTTTGCCCGTCGAGTTCGTCTAACAGGTATCATGAAGGAATCCGAATTCATCCGTTTGGTCATGCCGCTCCGCGACCGTATGTTCCGCTATGCGCAGAGTCTGGTGCTCTCGTCGGCCGAGGCGGAGGATGTGGTCCACGATCTGCTGGAGCGGATGTGGCGCGACCGCGGGCGGATGGAGCTGCCGCAGCACGTCGGGGCTTTCGTGATGACGGCCGTTCGCAACCGCTGCTGTGATCTGTTGCGCCGGCGTCAGGCCGACGTGCGGCGGTTGGCGCAGGTGAAGGCCTCTTCGGAGCGGGTGACGGAGTCCGTCGTGCAGCGTTGGGAGGCTCGCGAGGTGGTGCGGCGGGCCATGGCCTCGCTGCCCGAGCGGCAGCGCGAGGTGATCCACCTGAAGGAGATCGAGGGTTTCCGGACGTGTGAGATTGCCGAGGTGATCGGCTGCGACGAGGCGCAGGTGCGGGTGATTCTTTCGCGGGGGCGGGTGGCCCTTCGTGGAATTCTGCAAAAACTGATGAACGATGAACGAACGACAAAAACGCATTGAGCAACTGGCCGGTCGCTGGACCGAGGCCCGGACCTCGGAGGCCGAGGAGCGCGAACTGCGCGAATGGCTCCGTGAGGAGGGGAGTGCCGCATCGCAGCGCGATCTTTCGCTGCTGTTCGAGGGCTTCGATGCATTGGCCGCGGAGCGAATGCCCGAGTCGGCGGCGTCGCGCCTTCCGGCACCGGGAGGGTCGCGCCGGCGTCGGATGGCGGTCCGCTGGACGATCGCGGCTGCCGCTGTGGTGGCGCTGGGTGTCATCCTCGGGGCGGGCGTGCTGCGCAAACCCTACTGCTACATCGACGGCCGGCCGGTCTACGACCGGGAGGAGGCCCTGCAGACGACGGCCTATTTCGACGCCTTCGCGGCACTCGATGCCCCGGACCGGCTGCTCGACGTGTGGATGGACGATCAGAAGTGAAACCCGTAATCAAACCTGGATATGAATATGCGATACAAGCTCCTTCCGGCTGCGGTTCTCGTATGGACCGTGGCTTCGATCGGCCCGGTTGCGGGCCGGACATTCGACGATTCGACCCGGCGGCCGGTTGCCCGACAGATGATGGCGTCGGACAGGACGAAACGTCCGGCGACCGATTCCGCAATTGCCGCCTGGCGATCGGATGACTGCCAAACGGTCGTACGGATGACGGCGACGGCTGATTCGCTGTCGGTCGACCGTCGCGACAGCCTTGCACGCTTCGAACCGGTCGAAACGCAGCTTGCCGTGTTGCGGTCTTCGTCCGACGATGGGGAGGTGGTGCTCGAGGTGGCCGGCTTCGGCATCACGCTTTCGGGCTCCCCGGACGAGTGGCTGCGTCCTGCCGATCCCGATAAACCGCGGTCACGGGTCTCGCCGACGCTGCTCTCCGGCTCGGAGTACGGCTTCATCATCCCGACGGGCCTCGGCTACGGCGCCTACCCTGCGGGCGAGGCGGGCTTCTTCGATCTGCGCAGCGGCAAATCGTTCCACCTCTCCTCGACCCTCATCGGATTGAACGTCGAGATGGGGCGCCGGCGGCTCTTCCGCTTCTCGACCGGTCTGCGCTATACGATCGACAACTACCGCCTGTCGGACACCTCGGTCACGCTCGGAAACGAGGCCGGAACGGTCGTCCCCGTTGCGCTCGACGAGCCGGCCGACAAATCGAAACTCCGCGTCACGTCGCTGGGAATTCCGCTGACCTTTTCGTGCCGCGCCGCGCGGAATCTGTCGGTGGCCCTGACCGGTTACTTCGACTTTACGATGGGAGCCAATGCCATCTACAAGCGCCCCAAGGTGAAAAATTCGCTGGCGGGGGTGAATGCCTTCCGTTTCGGCGTAGGGGCGGCCATTGCCTATCACACCGTCGGTGTTTACGTGCGCTACAGCGTGACTCCGCTCTTTGAGTCGCATGTCGGTCCGGAGCTCTGTCCGCTGTCGATCGGTTTTTGCATAGACATGTAAGGAGCGGGTGTCATGAAACGGATTCTGTTGTTGCTGTTGATCGTTCTGCCCCTGCTGTGCGGGGCACAGAACGTATCGTGGCGCTTCTTCGATCGTTACGCGAAGAGCCCGGGATTTTCCAGCGTACAGCTGGAGCGCAAAATGATGCGCATGATGAGCCGTCAGGCCGCCGAACGGGGTGACGAGAAGCTGGCTCAGCTGCTCAATGGCATCGAATCCATCCGCATCGTGGCGCTGGACGGGGGCGACGGTGGTCAGTTTGTTGCGGATGCCGAGGCCCTGGTCAACCATGCAAGCTACCGTTTTCAGCCGGTCATGTCGGAGAGCCGCGACGGGCAGGTGACCCGTTTTTACCTGCGGAGTGCCGTGCCGCCCGGCTATTCGGAGTTGGTGATGCTGACCTCAGGGCCGCGCGAGACGGTGGCGGTGAATATCTACGGCCGCTTCGATCTGAAGCAGGTTTCGCGTCTGTCGACCATCCGCCCGAAACGCCCGTCCGACTCTCCGGAGGGCCGATAGCCGCGCGCGGGGCGGTCAGCGGTGCCGACACCTCCTTTTTAAAGGATAGTTGGGAGAAAAATTGTCTATACGAGTTGCGTTTACGCAGATCGCCCGCCGCTTGTGGTATATAAAAAATCCCCGGAACGTAGAGTCCGGGGATTTTTCGTGAGACGCAGATCGCGCTGCTTAGTCCTTGAACTTGGCCGAGAGGAACTCGCGGTTCAGGCGGGCGATATGCGTAATGGAGATCTGCTTCGGGCACTCGGCCTGGCAGGCACCGGTGTTGGTGCAGTTGCCGAATCCCAGCTCGTCCATCTTGGCGACCATCGCCTTGGCACGGCGGGCAGCCTCGACACGACCCTGCGGCAGCTTGGCCAGCGACGAGACGCGGGCTGCGACGAACAGCATGGCCGAACCGTTCTTGCAGGTGGCGGCGCAGGCTCCGCAACCGATGCAGGCGGCGGCATCCATTGCCTCGTCGGCATCCTCCTTCGGGATCAGGATGGCGTTGGCATCGGGCACCGAGTTCGTGCGCACGGAGATGAAACCTCCGGCCTGCAGAATCTGGTCATAGGCCGAGCGATTGACCACCAGGTCCTTGATCACGGGGAAGGCGGCTGAACGCCACGGCTCGACGGTGATCGTGGCTCCGTCCTTGAACTTGCGCATGTAGATCTGGCAGGTCGTGGCGCCCTGGCTGGGGCCGTGAGCCTGGCCGTCGATGTGCAGCGAGCACATGCCGCAGATACCCTCGCGGCAGTCGTGGTCGAAAGCCACGGGCTCCTTGCCCTGGTGTACGAGGTCGTTGTTCAGGATGTCGAGCATCTCGAGGAACGAGGTGTCTTCCGAGATGTTGGACACCTTGTAGGTTTCGAACGCTCCTTTGGATTTAGCGTCCTTTTGACGCCATATCTTTAAAGTAAAATTCATTGTTTTTCGATCTTAAAGTTCAACGTCAAAATGAGCTTAGTCCTTGTAGTTGCGCTGTGCGGGGTGTACGAACTCGAAGTTCAGCGGCTCCTTGGTCATCTCCGGAACCTGGTCCATGCCCTTGTACTCCCAGACGGCGGCAAACGTGAAGTGTTCGTCATCACGCTTGGCTTCGCCCTCTTCGGTCTGGTGCTCGACGCGGAAGTGACCGCCGCAGGACTCCTCACGCTGCAGGGCGTCGCGGGCCATCAGTTCGCCCAGCTCGAGGAAGTCGGCCAGACGCAGCGCCTTCTCCAACTCGACGTTGAAGTCGTTCTCGCGGCCTACGACGCGGACATCCTTCCAGAACTCCTTGCGCAGGGCCTGAATCTCGGTGATGGCCTTCTCGAGCGACTCCTTCGTACGGGCCATGCCGACGTTCTCCCACATGATGTGGCCGAGACGCTTGTGGATGTCGTCCACCGACTGTTTTCCGTTGATCGAGAGCAGTTTGGCGATCTTTTCACGCACGCCCTTCTCGGCCTCGTCAAAGGCCTTGGTGTTGGTGTTGACCTTCGGGGCCTGGATCTTGTGCGAGAGGTAGTCGCCGATGGTGTAGGGCAGCACGAAGTAACCGTCGGCCAGACCCTGCATCAGGGCCGATGCTCCCAGACGGTTGGCGCCGTGATCCGAGAAGTTGGCCTCGCCGATGGCGTACAGACCCGGGATCGTGGTCATCAGGTTGTAATCGACCCAGATACCGCCCATCGTATAGTGTACGGCGGGGAAGATCTGCATCGGCTGCTCGTAGGGATTCACGTCGGTGATCTCCTCGTACATGTCGAAGAGGTTGCCGTAACGCTGCTTGATGCGGTCCTTGCCCAGACGCTCGATGGCGGTCTTGAAGTCAAGGAAGACGGCCAGACCGGTCTCGTTCACACCGTAACCGGCATCGCAGCGCTCCTTGGCGGCACGCGAGGCCACGTCACGCGGCACGAGGTTACCGAAGGCCGGGTAGCGGCGCTCCAGATAGTAGTCGCGATCCTCTTCGGCGATATCCGACGGCTTCTTCTTGCCGGCGCGCAGGGCCTTGACATCCTCGAGTTTCTTCGGAACCCAGATACGGCCGTCGTTGCGCAGCGACTCGGACATCAGCGTCAGTTTCGACTGCTGGTCGCCGTGAACGGGGATACACGTCGGGTGGATCTGCGTGAAGCAGGGGTTTGCGAAGCCGGCGCCCTTGCGGTAGCACTGGAAGGCGGCCGAACCGTTCGAGGCCATGGCGTTGGTCGAGAGGAAGAAGACGTTTCCGTAGCCGCCCGTTGCGAGTACGACGGCGTGTGCTCCGTGGCGCTCGATCTCACCCGTTATGAGGTTGCGGGCGATGATACCGCGGGCCTCACCGTCCTCGATGACGATGTCGAGCATCTCGTGACGCGGGTAGCTCTTCACCGAGCCGGCGGCGATCTCCTTGTTCAGGGCGGCGTAGGCACCCAGCAGGAGCTGCTGACCGGTCTGGCCGCGGGCGTAGAAGGTACGCGAAACCTGGGCGCCGCCGAACGAACGGTTGGCCAGCAGACCGCCGTATTCGCGGGCGAAGGGGACACCCTGGGCGACACACTGGTCGATGATCAGGTTCGAGACCTCGGCCAGACGGTAGACGTTGGCCTCACGGGCGCGGTAGTCGCCGCCCTTGATCGTATCGTAGAAGAGACGGTATACCGAGTCGTTGTCGTTCTGGTAGTTCTTGGCCGCGTTGATACCGCCCTGAGCGGCAATCGAGTGGGCGCGGCGGGGCGAATCCTGAATGCAGAACACCTTGACGTTGTAGCCGAGTTCGCCGAGCGAAGCGGCTGCGGAGGCACCGCCCAGACCGGTTCCGACGACGATGATGTCGAGTTTGCGCTTGTTGGCGGGGCTTACGACCTTGATAGCTGCCTTGTGGTTGCTCCATTTTTCGGCGAGCGGTCCGGCAGGGATTTTAGCATCTAATTTTAAAGCCATATCGTTTGTATGTTTATTGTTCTACAATAGCAGGATTGATCAGCAGGCGCCCGACATGCAGGGGCAGAGGAAGTAGACGAGTACCACGATGGCGAAGCCCAGGAAGACGATCGTCGCAACGATGTTGGCGATGCACTTCAGACGGGGATACCACGTGTCGTTGGCCCAGCCCACGCTCTGGAACATCGACCAAACGCCGTGGGTGAGGTGGAACCACAGGGCGACGAACCATACGAGGTAGATCACCACGTAGTACCACTGCGAGAAGGTGTAGCGGATCAGCGCGGCGCCGTCCGTAGGGCTGTAACCCAGCGAGTTGGTGTGCTGCCCCATGATCTCGACGAGCTGCATCTTCGACCAGAAGTTGAACAGGTGGAGTAGCAGGCCGACCAGGACGATGACACCCAGTACGAGCATGTTCTTCGAAGCCCAGTCCACGCCCGGCTCCTTCACGGTGACGGCGTAGCGCTGCTTGCCGCGGGCCTTGTAGTTGCGCAGGGTGAGGATGATGGCGTAGATGAAGTGGATCAGCACGCCGAGGGCCAGGACGACGGTTCCGGCCAGGGCGTACCAGTTGGCACCGAGGAACTCGCAGACCGCATTGTAAGCCTCCGGCGAGATGATTGCCGTGACGTTCATCGACATGTGGAAGAGGATGAAGAGCACGAGGAAGCACCCCGTCACGCTCATTACTAACTTCTTGCCAAGCGAGGAATTAGATAGAAAACAGCTCATAATGTTTTGAAATTTGTTATTTTTGTTAAAGATTTGTGTCCCGTCGTGTTGTGTGGCCGCTTTTCTGACAGTGGTGTCGTTTATGGGTTCGGGTCGGGTTTCGGCCCGGGTTTCCCGGCAAAGATGACGCCAGAACGTTCGGAATCCGGAGTTCGGAGCGAAGTTCCGGGCGAGGAGTCTCGGCGCGGGATTGTTCGCCGCAAAGATAGCCATTGTTCGCGGAATAACAATAGAAACGGGCAGGAATTTTATCGACACAAGGTGGGTTTTATGACTAAAAATGAACTGCGCAGGGCGATGCGCACACTCAACAGGGGATTGGACGCTGCCGAGCGGGCCGCGGCATCGGCACGGATTGTCGAACGCATGGAGTCGCTGCCCGAATTTGCGCGGGCACAGACCGTGGGGCTCTTCTGTTCGATGCGTGACGAGCCCGACATGCGGGAGGCCCTCAGCCGGTGGTGCAGCGTCAAGCGGCTGGTGGTGCCGCGGGTCGAGGGGACGACGATGCGTTTTTTCGAGTACGATCCGCAGACACTCTTTCCCGGCGCCTTCGGCATTCTCGAACCGGGGCCGTCGGCCATCGTGTGCCCTCCCGAGGAGATCGATCTGCTGCTCGTCCCCGGTGTGGCCTTTACGGCCGGGGGACTCCGTTGTGGACGCGGACGAGGCTATTACGACCAGTATCTGTCGCTGGCGGGGTTCCGGGCCGTGAAGATCGGCATCTGCTTTGCCCACCAGCTGGTCGACGCCCTGCCTGCCGAACCGCACGACATCCGCATGGACCGGGTTGTGACGGATCGTTGAGGCGAGAGGCGGAAGGGAGTAAGAACACTTTGCCGGAGTGTGTGCAATTAATTTCGCCGGGAACGGGTTTTCCCGGCCGCGAATGATACGAAAACCATGAAAAAGAGACGTGTGGCCCTGGCGCTTGCCGGAGGTGGTGCGAGGGGTGTGGCGCATATCGGCGCCATCGAAGAGCTGGAGAGTCAGGGATATGAGATTGCGGCGGTGGCCGGGACCTCGATGGGGGCCTTGGTCGGCGGCATGTATGCTGCGGGACACCTCGACGCCTTCAAGAAGTGGATGTGTTCGTTGGACAAGTACCGGGTCTTCGGACTGGTCGATTTTACGCTCAGTGCCGAGGGACTGGTCAAGGGCGAGCGGGTGATTCATGCCATGCAGGAGCTGGTCCCCGACGTGCAGATCGAGCAGATGCCGGTTCCGTTTGCGGCCGTGGCGGCCGATCTGCTCACGGGCCGCGAGGTGGTGCTCGACCGCGGCGGTCTTTACGACGCCATCCGGGCTTCGATCTCCATTCCGTCGGTCTTTCGTCCGGTCCACCGCGACGGCATGGTGCTGGTCGACGGCGGAACGGTCAACCCGCTTCCGCTGAACCGGGTCCGGCGCGAGGAGGGCGATCTGCTCGTGGCCGTGGACGTAAGCGCCCCGTTCGGGGCCGATCCGATTCACCGGGCCAATGCTTCGTTCAATTATTATAAGGTGCTGATTGCCTCGTCGCAGATCATGCAGCAGCACATCACGCAGCTGATGTGCCGGCTTTACCGGCCCGACGTGCTGGCCCAGATGCCGGCCGACAGTTACGGTATGTTTGAATTCTACCGGGCGAAGGAGCTGGTCGCCGCCGGACGGAAGATGATTCGCGAGGTGTTGGCCCGGATCGGTGAAGGGGAATAGGCGCAGGGCCGGATCTGTCGGTCATCTGCTGTTTTGCAGATCGGGCGGCCTTTGTCGCGGTTGGTGCCTTTTTTTTTTCCCCCCCCCTCCCCCGGGTATAAAAAAAGCGACGGCCTGTTTTGAAGAATTCAATAAACTTAGTGACGCAACTTCACATGGATTTTTGAGGGGCCGTCGCCATGGGACCGAGCGGCTGCCGGCTTCGGAGATCCGCTTCGGGGTTCACACGTCACAAAGATAAAAAAAGTTTCCTTACCTGCAACGGCTTTGTCTGAAAGTGGTACGGGAATGTCCAAAAAACCGAATTGCACGGCTTTTTCGGAAAGAGAAACCCGGTTGGACTTCCCCGTGGGAGCCCTTTTCGCGTATGGCTGCCGCCCGACAAGACAGAAAACGACAGTCCTCCGAGGGAGTCATTCCTTCGGAGGTCTGTCGGATAAGGGGAGGCTCGCAACCTATTTGCGGTCGCCTTCGCAGACGTAGGCGGCGATGCGGTGGCTGCGCTTGCCGAGCGGAATGCCGATGCCGAGGGTCAGGTTCATGGAGCTCTGCATGACGGGAATCCCCTGCGGGGTGTGCCTGGTGAGCAGCATGTCGGTCGCGATAAAGAAGTTGATCCATCCCGGGCAGAGGTTCAGTCCGAGACCGACGGCGTTGCCGCGGTTGTCCAGCACGGAGTAGCTGCCCGTGAGGGTAAACCAGCGCACCGGATGGAAGTTGACCGATCCGGTGAGGTTGTGCATCGTTTTGTACTCCCAGAAGCGCATCGAGTAGAAGAGTCCGAAGCCGACCCAGTGGTTCCAGAGTTCGTATTCGACGCCGGCGTTGATCGATGCCCGGAGCATCTTCGAGTTTGCAGAGCTCTCCACCTGGTTGAATTTCAGCATTTCGAGATCGAAATCCGGGGTCTGATCCGTTCCGTCGTCGGGAACCGTGACGCCGACGAACTCGGCCTGCTGGGTCGAGACGCCCGAGACCGTGCTGTTCTTGTTCCATTTGATGAATCCCAGGTCGATGACCGCCAGTGAGGCCTGCAGTCCGGGCAGGATGTCGTACGTGGCGCCCAGATCGACGGCAAAGCCGTAGCCGGCCGGTTTGCGGGGTTTGAAGTTGAGGTCGCTCATTTCGAAGGTGCCGGTTTCGGGATTCGGCGTGACGGTGGTGCCGTCGGCCGTGACGTTGACCGTGCCGCGCGTGGTGACGGCCCAGCGGTCCTGCTGGAGCGAGATGTCGAACTGGTCGTAGTTGACCTGGGCCCGGGCGGCTCCGGCCAGTAACTTGCCGCGGACGCCGATGTAGAGCTTGTCGTTCAGCAACGGAAACGAATAGTTGACGGCAGCTTCGAGATAGGCTTCGGTGGCCAGCCCGAAGTTGGAGATGGTGCCTTCACGTCCCTCTTTGAGGAATTCGAAGAGCGATTTGGGCAGGTTCATGTCCTCGTTGATGCGCAGCGACATGTCGAACGACCAGAAGTTCTTGTGGTTGCGGGTGAACTTGCCGATTCCGAAGAGGTTGATCCGCGTGTCGAGGCCCATGAGGTTGTTCTTGCGGAGGGTTCCGAGAGCCTCGGCCGACGATACGGAGCTGTCGAGCAGCGTGACGAGTTTTCCGTTGCGGGGGTAGAGGATGTTGTCCAGGGCGATGTTGCCGGACATGTTGACATTCATGCCGCCGATGACGGGCAGGTTGATGTAGCCGCGTAAGGGGGCGAAGGCCGGGTTGAACTGCGAACGGAAGGTCGAACCCTCCATGAAATAGGCCGTGGGGTTCTGGGCGGCAAGTGCCGTGGTGAGAAGCAGCGATGCCAGAAGAAGGTATGTTTTTTTCATGACGGGATGCTGTTTAGAGGTCGAACTTCAGGGCGCCGCGTTTGATCAGATACAGGTTGATCTGCATCTGGGTCTGCTGCTCCGAGGCGTTGTCGAAGCCTTTGCCGGGATAGTATTTTCGGATGACGATGGGAATATCGACCCGGGCATCCTGGACGATCGTCCGCAGGTCGTTGGCCAGAAGCCGCGTCTCGGGCAGTACGTTCTCGGGTGAATTGGCCAGCACCGTCGTCGAGAACGAGACCTGCGTGTTGAGGAAGTTGGGGGCGATCTCCAGCGTCAGGGGCAGCCGGTTGTCGATCTCGCCGGCCAGGTGGAGCGTATTCTTCGGATCGGGGGTTTCGGCCGGGTCAAGGTTGTCGCAGAGCATGTTCACCACCTCGTCGCTCAGGTCGATGTGCCCGATTTCGTAGGAGAGGTCGTCCATGTTGACATCGAGGTTTGTCAGATAGTTGCCGGCCAGGCTTTTGACCTCCTGGCTCAGTGCGTCGCGCAGGACGGCATTCGAGGTGAAGGCCTCGACGAAGGCCTCCTTGAACTCCGTCTGGGAGACGCCCGGAAGGACTCCGGCAAAATCGTCATAGTAGTTCTGCTGCAGCAGCGTGGCTACGGCGTCGAGTTTCTTGGGGTTGGTGCTCATTTCGTCGAGCAGATCCGGGAGCAGGCGGTCGTTGACGTAGGTCAGGTCGTTGAGCAGACGCTGGACGTCCGCATAGGCTCCGTTTTCATCCGTATCGGGCAGTTGGGTCGGAAGCCACGTGTCGGCTTCGTTGAAGATCTGGTCGATACGCACCTGGTCGTTGCTGTTGATGTCAGCCAGGGTGACGTACACTTTGGCCAGCGGAGCTTCGAAACGCGAGGTTTCGTCACCGATGGCGATGTTGTCGGTGTTGATGTTTGCGAGGTCGTAGTCGTTGTCGACGCAAGCTGTAGCAAAGACCCCGCACAAGAGTAAGAGTTTCCTCATATTTATATTTATCGAGTTGATGGATGATCGAGTCGCAAAGATAAATAAATCGGCTAAAATGAACAATATGTCGGCCGTTTTTGTTTGGTTTCATTTTCGTGGGATATTTGTTACATTTGCAGTCGGTATGAGCGAAACGGTCAAAAACTCGCTGAAGGAGCAGGTAGCCCTGCTCCCGCTGTCGCCGGGGGTCTATCAGTTTGTGGACCGCACGGGGACGATCATCTATGTGGGCAAGGCCAAGAGCCTGCGCAAGCGGGTCTCGTCGTATTTCGTCAATTCGAAGGAGCACAGCGCCAAGGTGCGGGTGCTGGTGCGTCAGATCGTCGAGATCCGCCACATCGTCGTCGGCAGCGAAACCGACGCCCTGCTGCTGGAGAATTCGCTCATCAAGACCCTCCAGCCGCGCTACAACATTCTGTTGAAGGACGACAAGACCTATCCGTGGATTGTCGTGCGGCGCGAGCCCTTCCCGCGGGTGCAGTCCACGCGGCAGCTCGTGCGCGACGGTTCGCAGTATTTCGGCCCCTACGGCTCGGTGATGATGCAGCACAGCGTGCTGGAGTTCATTCGCGAGGTGGTCCCGCTGCGGACCTGCAAGCTGAACCTCTCGCCCGAACAGATTGCCCGCGGCCGCTATTCGGTCTGCCTGCAGTACCACATCGGCAACTGCAAGGGACCCTGCATCGGGGCTCAGAGCGAGGAGGAGTACGACCGTCTGGTGGAGATGGTGATCTCGGTGCTGAAGGGCGACCTGCGCCCCGTACGCAAGTACCTCGAGGGGGAGATGACGCGGGCGGCCGGCGAGCTGAAGTTCGAACAGGCGCAGCGCTACAAGCAGCGTCTCGACGCGCTGGACCACTACGCCGGCAAGTCGGTAATCGTCAGTGCGCGGATTGTCGACGTGGATGTCTTCTCGCTGCTGCCGGACGACGATGTGGCGTGGTGCAACTTCGTGCGGATCCGCCACGGTTCGGTGGTGGGCGTGCAGACCGTCAAGCTCTCGACGGGCGTCGAGGGCGACGAACGCGACATGCTGACGCTCGGCATTCAGTACATGGTTGAGAATGTGGCCGGCGGGGAGTTGGCCCGGGAGGTGATCGTGCCGTTTCTGCCCTCGACGACGCTGCTGTTCGACGGGGTGACCTTCACCGTGCCGAAACGCGGCGAAAAGCTCGACCTGCTGGAATTTTCGCGCAAGAGCGCCCGCATCTACCGCGCCGAGCAGCTCAAGAACCTCGAGATCCGCAATCCGGAACGGCATACCGAACGGCTGATGAATGCCCTGCAGAAGGAGTTGCGGCTCGATCGTCCGCCGCGTCACATCGAGTGCTTCGACAACTCGAATCTTCAGGGTTCGCATCCCGTGGCGTCGTGTGTGGTCTTCCGCGACGGAAAGCCCTCGCGCAAGGAGTACCGCCACTTCAACATCAAGACGGTGGAGGGTCCGGACGACTACGCCTCGATGCGCGAGGTGGTCTACCGGCGGTACAGCCGGCTGCAGGTCGAAGGGGGCGAGATGCCCGACCTGATCATCGCCGATGGCGGCAAGGGGCAGATGGGGGTGATTCACGAGGTGCTGGAGGCCCTGCAGCTCGACATCCCGATCGCCGGCCTGGCCAAGGATGACCGGCACCGTACGGCGGAACTCTATTGCGGTTATCCGCCGCTGCTGGTCGGGCTGCGTCCCACCTCGCCGCTGTTTCACTTTCTGACGAGTATCCAGGACGAGGTGCACCGCTTCGCCATCACGTTCCACCGCCAGAAGCGGAGCAAGGCCTTTATCCACAGCGAACTGGAGCAGATCGAAGGGGTGGGGGCGAAGACCATCGAGACGCTGCTGCGCCACTTCCGTACGGTGGAGAAGGTCCGTGCGGCCAATCCCGAGGAGTTGTCGGCACTGATCGGTCCGGCGCGGGCCCGGCGTGTGCGGGACTATTTCGAGAACGGGAAGTGATCCCCGATGTCGGCCTTTCGGCGGCGTTCCATCGGCAGCGGCTGTGAAAACGGGCCTGCGGGAAAATAATTGGCGGAAAATTCTTGGAAGCGAGGAATTTTTTCTATCTTTGTCCACCCGATTCGCCGCAAGAAGCGGTAATCAGCCCGGATGGCGGAATCGGTAGACGCGTTGGTCTCAAACACCAATGACAGCAATGTCGTGCCGGTTCGACCCCGGCTCCGGGTACCAGGAAAATCGCTTGATTTGTTGATACAGACGAATTAAGCGATTTTTATTTTTCGGTTTTCCCCACATTTCCCCCCCCCACACATGTGTGTTGTGAAAGGTTATATTATCGAGCTAACAAGTAATATTCTGCAGCAGTTTGAATCCGGGCCGGTCGATTCTGGCACTATTCGACATGCAAGCCTGCGAAGAGCGGCAACAGGAACAACGGTACAGTAGGAAAAGACAGAAAAAGCGAGGCGGTAAATGATGTAGCTTGTTGGACGAATGGCTATTGTCCGAAGAAAAACAACAGACACAGGGGCAGATAGTCTTTTAGGGCGTGTCGCAGAATTTGCAGGGCCGACTGTATCTCCGATGTGACCCTCCGCACTGAAATATCGTACCGCTCAGCAATCTCTGCATAGGTCAGATGTTCGATGCGGCTCGCGAGAAATATTTCGCGTGTACGCGCCGGCATTTTGTCCAGTTCCGTCCTGAAAATATCCAGAATCTCATTGCTGAGCAGTTTGTCGAACAGATCGTTCGAAGACAACGACTTGATCGAAGACTGTACGAGTTGTATGTCGGTGGGCGAAAGTTGCCGGTGGCTGTTTAACTGCCGCAAGTATAAGAAGCAACGGTTGCGTACGCACATGTAGGCATACCCGCGCATATTGGTTTCGTCCGCCAACTCCCCTCTTCGCTGCCAAATGCGGACAAAACAGTCCATAACGATATCCTGCGCCGCATCCATATCCCGCACGTAGGAGAACGCGATGTCGATGAGACGTGTGTTGTTTTCGGAAAAGAATTTTCCGAAATCCTCGGGATTGAATATAGAGCCGTTGCGCTGCAAATCGAAATTTTATGCAAAGATAGTTTTTTTTGGACACATGCATTGCATTTGAATTTTTAAATAAATTTTGTAAATTATTAAATAAATTTATTTGATGCGAAAAGCGTTTTTTCGCTGTAAGACTTCCCTGTTTATGTGTTTTGTAATAAAAATGTAATAAACATATTAAATAAAACGGAGTGGAAACGGAAATTTTGCATAAATACCTGAGCGGGATGACGACATCGGAAGAGGAGACTCAAATTGCGGAGTGGCTCTCTGCCGACCCGAATAACCAGAAAGAGATGGATACGGCCCGGTTCTTGTTCGACTCGGTCAAACTTTACGGAGACAAGATGCAGCCCACTCAGCGGCGACTGCTCGTAAGGTGGCGGACAATCGGTCGCTGGGCCACGCAAATCGCTGCGGCAGTCATGATTGCCTTAGGGGCCGGATTCTTCGCAAACAGATATTCGATCGGCGAATTATCCGATAAGCACCACTCCATTTACGTACCTGCGGGACAACGTATGGAACTTACGCTGGCCGACGGAACCCATATATGGATGAACTCCGAGTCCCGACTCGAATATCCGATTCTGTTTGCACAGGATGTCCGGCGCGTGAAATTGATCGGAGAAGCCATGTTCGAAGTCGCGCACGATGAGTCTCATCCGTTTATTGTGGAGACTTTCGCTTCGGATGTCCGGGTGCTCGGTACGAAATTCAACGTCGATGCGAACGAAGCGCACCATCGGTTCTCGATAACCTTGATGGAGGGTTCGGTGCGGATTTCGAACCGGCTGGACCCAAGCCAGGCGAATATCGTCATGAGACCGAATGAAAAGGTCGATCTCATCGGAAACTATTTATACACGTCCAAGCTCGACGATTACGATTCTCCGTGCTGGTTGAACGGACAGCTCGACATTACGGGGCTGTCGTTCGCCGAACTGATGGAGAAGATGGAACAGGCATTTGCCGTCCGGGTAGTCATCAAACGCAGCTCTTTGCCTTCGACCGCCGGCATCGGCGGCAAGATCCGCATAAATGCTGGGGTCGGCAATGCATTCAGGTGGCTGCACTCCTTGTTGAACTTCGATTACGAGATAGATGAAGCGGAGAATACGATAACGATCAAATAATCCGAATGTAAACCTAATCCATACTGCCTATGATGAATCCAGAAACGTAAAATTCCGGACATCCGACAAAAAAGCCTGCGAAGTGGAAGTTCGCAGGCCCGGTAAAAAGATCGGATGTCTTTAGCTAATCACACGAATCTAATTACCAAATTTTTTCACAAAAGTATGAATAAAACAGCGTTCTCCCAAAAAATAGGAAAACTGTTTGAACTAGTATTCATCCTGCTTTTAAGTCTGAGCGTTACCGTTGTAAGAGCGCAGGATAGTGGTATCACGCTTAAAATGCAGGACGCCACCGTGGCTCAAGTGATGAAAGCGATTGAAAATCAGTCGCATTATGTGTTCCTTTATAAGAACTTGGACACCTCCCGGAAGGTGAGTGTCGATATCCGGAATAAGCGCATTGACGAGGTGCTGGATATCGTATTCAAAGATCTCAATATTTCCTACAAGATCGACGATCTTCAAATTCTGCTGTCACAGAAAAAGTTCGATAGCAAGGCTCCCGCAACGATTACGGGATTCGTAACCGATGTTTCGCAGCAGCCTGTCATCGGCGCGAGCATCATCGTAAAAGGTACGACGATCGGTACGACCACCGATGTCGACGGCAGCTACAAATTGCAGCTGCCCCGATCGGCCGAACCGCTGATTCTGATCGTCAATTATCTCGGTTACACCCCTGTCGAGGTGGCCGTGAACAACCGCACCTCCATCGATATCACGCTGAAAGAGGATACGGTCAATGTCGACGCCATTGTTGTGACGGCTCTCGGCATCAAGCGCTCGGAAAAGGCGCTGTCTTACAACGTGCAGTCGGTCGACTCCGAGTCGATCCTCGCAAACAAGGATGTCAACTTCATCAACTCGCTGAACGGCAAGGTGGCCGGTCTGACGATCAACGCTTCGGCCGGCGGTGTGGGCAGTGCCTCGAAAGTGGTCATGCGCGGCCAGAAGTCGATTACCCAGTCGTCGAATGCGCTCTACGTCATCGACGGCGTACCCATGTATACGACCGCGCGCGACGGCAGCACGGAGTTCGGCTCGCAGGGTACGACCGATCCCATCGCCGACATCAACCCCGAGGACATCGAGTCGATGTCGGTGCTGAACGGTGCGGCCGCTGCGGCTCTCTACGGTTCGGATGCCGCCAACGGTGCGATCGTCGTGACGACCAAGCGCGGCAAGGCGGGACATACGTCCATCACCGTATCGAGCAATACCGAAGTGTCGTCGCCATTCATCCTGCCCGAGTTCCAGAACCGCTACGGAACGGGCAACATCTATTTGAGCGAAGGTTCGATCGTACAGAGTTGGGGGCATCTGCTCAATGCGGCCAACAAATATGGCTACGACCCGCGCAAGGATTATTTCCAGACCGGCGTAACCGGCACGGAAAGCGTTTCGGTCTCGACTGGCACGGAGAAAAATCAGACCTACTTTTCCGCAGCAACGGTCAATTCGCGCGGCGTGATTCCCAACAACACCTACGACCGATACAACTTCACGTTCCGCAATACGACATCGTTTCTCAATGACAAACTCAAATTGGACGTCGGTGCCAGTTACATCATTCAGAAAGACCGCAACATGACCAATCAGGGTTTGTACAATAACCCGCTGGTCGGTGCCTACCTCTTCCCGCGCGGCAACGACTGGGCCGATATCAAAATGTACGAACGCTACGATGCTGCCCGTCGTCTATATGTCCGATACTGGCCCGTAGGCGATGCCGGATTGGCGATGCAGAATCCCTACTGGATCAACTATCGCAACCTGCGAGAGAATCGCAAGGACCGTTACATGCTCAATGCATCGCTCTCCTACGACATTCTCGACTGGCTCAACGTATCCGGCCGCATCCGCATCGACAACAGCAGCACGGCCTATACCGAGAAGTTCTATGCTTCGACCATCACGCAGCTGACCGAAGGTTCGGAGAACGGCCTTTACGGCATTACAAAGACCGAAGACCGTCAGGTCTACGGCGACGTGTTGGTGAACATCAACAAGACGTTCGGCGACGACTGGTCGCTGCAGGCCAACGTCGGTGCTTCGATTTCGGATATGCGCTACGATGCCATGAAGAACCGCGGCCCGATTCCCGACGGCGTAGTCACCGACGAAAAGCCCATGCTGGCCAACGTCTTCAATATACAGAACCTGAGCAACACCTCCAAGACCGAACGGCTGCAGGACGGATGGCGCGAGCAGACGCAGTCGATCTTCGCATCGGCCGAAATCGGGTATAAAAACACCTACTTTCTGACCTTGACCGGCCGCAACGACTGGCCTTCGCAGCTGGCGGGCCCCCACTCGACCAAGACCTCGTTCTTCTATCCGTCGGTGGGCCTGTCGGTGGTGTTGTCGCAGATCATCCCGAACATGCCCGAGAATCTCTCGTACGTCAAGATCCGCGGCTCGTACGCTTCGGTCGGTGTCGCTTTCGAGCGCTACCTGGCCAATCCGCAGTTCACCTGGAGCAAAAGCGGTCTGAACTGGAGCTCGCAGACTCGCTTCCCGGTCTACAACCTCAAACCCGAGCGAACGAAGTCGTTCGAGATTGGTCTTACGATGCGCTTCCTGCGTCACTTCAACCTCGACGTTTCCTACTACGATACGAAAACGTCGGACCAGACATTCGAACCTACGATTTCGACCGGTTCGGGATCCTCGTCGCTGACCATTCAGTCAGGCGACGTGCGCAACCGCGGTGTCGAGCTGGCTTTGGGCTATAACAATACGTGGGGCAAGTTCTCGTGGGATACCAACTACACGCTCTCGGTCAACCGCAACAAGATCCTCTCGCTGGCCAACGATGTGGTCAACCCCGAAACCGGCGAACACTTTTCGGTCGACCAACTTGACATGGGTGGTCTGGGCGATGCCCGCTTCATCCTGCGCAAGGGCGGTACACTGGGCGATTTCTATTCGCGCGTCGATCTGAAACGCGACAGCAACGGCGATATTTACACCAGCGAAAAGGGCGAGATCGCTACCGAACCGATCGCCGACGTGAACAGCTACATCAAACTCGGCAGCGTGCTGCCCGACGCGAATATGGCATGGCGTAACGACTTCCGCTGGGGCAACTTCAACTTCGGATTCATGGTGTCGGCCCGTCTGGGCGGCGTGGTATTTTCGCGTACGCAGGCCATGCTGGACTACTACGGCGTATCCGAGGCTACGGCTGCAGCCCGTGACCGGGGCGGCGTGATGATCAACGGCGACGATCTGGTCAATGCCAACAAGTGGTATACGGCAGTTGGTGGCGGCAACTCCGTGCCGCAGTACTACACCTATTCGGCCACGAACGTCCGTCTGCAGGAGGCCTCGATCGGCTACACCATCCCGAAAAAGAAGCTGGGCGACGTCTGCGAAATCACCCTCTCGCTCGTGGGGCGCAACCTGTGGATGATCTACAACAAGGCACCGTTCGATCCTGAATCAATCGCGACCACCGGAAACTACTATCAGGGTATCGACTACTTCATGATGCCTTCGATGCGTAGCTTCGGCTTCAACCTCCGACTCAAATTCTAATCAGCGACGACCATGAAAACCAACATATTGAAAATTGCCGTAGCGATAATCGTGCTCGCAGGAACTGCTTGCACGGAAAACTACCTCAACATCAACACCCATCCTTACGAGCCTTCGGAGGAGGACATGCAGACCGACGGCTATATTCTCGGTTCGACTCTCACGTCGCTGGCCGGCACGGTCGTTTCGACCGACGTCAACACGGCGCAATTCACCGACGTGCTGCTGGGCGGTACGGTCGGAGGCTACTACGCTCCTACCAAGCAAAGCTGGGCGAACACCATCGCCAACTACAACCCGACGGACGACTGGACCAACGTCTTCTTGCGCAGCAAGGAGATCATTCCGACGCTCTATTCGAACCTGCGCCAGCTGAAGAAGGTGACCGACGACCCGATCGTGCTGGCCATCGCCGACGTGATAAAGGTCATGGCCATGCACCGCGTGACGGATACCTATGGTCCGATTCCCTACTCGAAGATCGGTGAAAACGGTCAGATTCAGGTGCCCTACGATTCGCAGGAGGAGGTCTACGATGCCTTTTTCGAAGAGCTCGACCATGCGATCGAGGTGCTGACCGCGCACCGCAACGAGGCCATCTCGCCCAAGGCCGATTACATCTACGGCGGCAATCCCGAGCGGTGGTGCCGACTGGCCAACTCGCTCAAGCTGCGTCTGGCCATGCGCATTGTCTACGCTGATCCCGACAAAGCGCGTCGTATGGCCGAAGAGGCTGTGAAGAGCGAAGTGGGTGTTATCCTTTCGAATGCCGACAATGCGCAGCTGACCTCGTTCGGTGCGGACGGCAACCCGATCTGGGTGGCTGTCAACTACAACAATGATGGCAGCACTACGGGTGGCGATACGCATGTGGCGGCCGATATCACCGCCTACATGGCCGGTTATGCAGATCCGCGATGCGCGAAATACTTCATTGCGTCGGAGTGGGAGGGACAGCCCTATGTCGGGATTCGCCGCGGTATTGTCATCCCGCCGACGAGCGTCGGATTCAAATATTCCGGAGTCAACGTCGGTATCGCATCTCCCATCGTATGGATGAATGCCGCCGAAGTGGCTTTCCTCAAAGCAGAAGCAAAAGCAGTCTTCGGATTCGATATGGGTTCTTCAACTGCCGAGGAACTATATAACGAAGGTGTTCGATTGTCATTTGAGCAGTGGGGCGTATCGGGTGTCGATGACTATTTGGCCGATTCCGAGCACGTACCTCAAGTCTATGTCGATCCGGCAGGCACGAACTCCTATGCAGAGACACTTTCGACCGTCACCGTAGCTTGGAATGACGAGGCTTCCGTCGACGAAAAACAGGAGCGTATCATCATTCAGAAATGGATCGCCAACTGGGGACTCGGCAACGAGGCGTGGGCAGATTACCGCCGCACGGGGTATCCGCACCTGATTCCCGCTACGGCCGACGGCAACAAGAGTCTCGGTGTCGTTGATTCGCAATTGGGGGCGCGTCGTATGCCCTATCCGAGCGACGAATATACCACCAACAACGAAAACGTCCTTTATGCCGTTTCGGAGCTGCTCGATGGCGCTGACAATATGGCAACCCGTCTGTGGTGGGACTGCAACCCGTCAATCCGATAATCGTAAACCTTAAAACATCATGAAATCGAATATCATCAAATTTTTCTTTCCGGTCGTAATGCTTTTTGCATTCGTGGCGTGCGACGAATGGACTGAGATCGAGAGTCTTGATATTCACCGTCCAACGCTGGAGGAGCAGAATCCCGAACTTTATGCGCAGTACATGCAGGCGCTGCGCGATTACAAGGCTCGCGACCACAAGATTGTTTTCGTATCCGTCGACAATCCGTCGACGGCTCCCAGCCAGCGGAGCGAACACATCAAGACATTGCCTGACAGTGTGGACTATATCGTATTGAAAAATCCGGCCGACGTACATCCTACGCTCGTGGCGGAAATGTCGCTGGTGCGTGAAAAGGGTACGCGCGTCCTCTATACGATCGATTACGATGCGCTGGAGGCTCGTTGGGCACAAATCCTCGAAGAGGAGGAGAATAACCAACCCGAGGAGTCCGAGACTCCCGAAACACCCGATGAAAGCGATGGTGATGAAGGCGAAGAACTCCAGCCTGACCCGGCAGTAGTTCTGGAGCAGCGTTTTCTCGATTTCTGCCGTGAGCAGACTGCCCTGCAACTCTCCTATTGCGACCGCTACGGATTCGACGGCGTGATTGTCGCATGTACCGGCAAGAACTATTCCGGCATGGCGGACGACGTGCAGGCGCGCTACATAGCCCGTCAGGAGGCATTCTTCGGAACGGTCGGCGCCTGGTATGGAACGCACGCCGGCAAGTCGCTCTCATTCTGCGGCAAGCCGCAGTATCTGGCCGACAAGAGCATCCTTGCGCAGTGCGACTACGTTATCCTTCCGGCTATCGACGTCCAGTCTGTGAGCGAGCTGTCGCTGGTACTCGTCCAAGCCTCGGTAGCCGAAGTGCCTGCCGACCGTTTCGTCATCCAAGTTTCGACGGTTTCGGCGACCGATCCTACGGATGAGACCGGATATTTCCTCGGTTTGGACGAGGACGGAAAGTCGCGTCTGCGTGCCGTCAAGGCCGCGGCACAGTGGACGCTTGCTGCATCCGACGGCACGAAAGCCGGGTTATTCATTGCCGATGCCCAGAACGATTATTTCAATATCTCGATGGTATACCGGAATATCCGGGAGGCGATCTCGATCATGAACCCTGCACCTAAAAACCGATAAGAATCATGAAACGCATATTACTCCTCATTGCAGTTTTCGTCGCAGCGACTTTTACCGGCTGCAAGAACGAAGATCCGAGCGAACACCATTTCGATAACAAACTCTATATTTCTTCGACCGACTTCTCGGATGAGATGCGGATCAAGAGCGGGATCAAACAGTATACGCGCCAAATCTTCACGAGTATCGCGACTCCGGAGATGCATGACATTCGCGTAACATTCGCTGTTGACTTCTCCCTGGTGGACTATTATCGCAAGGCTTACTACGAACCGGAGGCTATTGCGCTCAGCGAAGCGCATTACCGGATCGAGCCACTCGCTACCGAAATCACGGCGGGCAGCGTGGCTGGCACGCCCGTGACTGTCGAATTTTTCGATACGGACCAGCTTGATCGCGAAAAGGTCTATGTGCTGCCTGTGACGATTGCTTCGGCCGAAGGCATCGAGGTGCTGGAGAGCGCCCGTACGATGTTTTATGTATTCAAGGGCGGAGCTTTGATCGATGTGGTAGCCAATATCTCCCGGAACAGTTTCGAGGTGAAATGGGTCACCGATGTGAGTCAAATCCCCGTCATCACTGTCGAGGCTCTGATTCGCGTATCCGATTTCGGAGCCGTAGGCAACAAGAGCGAGAAAATCAGTACGCTGTTCGGTGTCGAAGAGCAGTTCCTGATACGTATTGGCGACTCGGGATTCCCCGAAAACCAGGTGCAGCTGGTCTACAATAAGTACAAGTTCCCCTCGTCGGGCGATCCCGCGCTCGGCCTGCCCACCAAACAGTGGGTGCACGTAGCCGTTGTATGGGATGGCACGACCGGCGAGCGCATCATCTATCATGACGGCAAACAGATCTCCTATTCAAAGGTCTCTGCGCGCGGTACAATCGACCTCTCGACTGCGATTACCCGCCCCTGCTACATAGGCAAGTCCTTCAACGACCAACGCTGGCTGGAGGGTGAGATCGCCGAGTTGCGCGTCTGGAACGTGCAGCGTACGGCTCAGGAGCTTATCGACAACCGATATACGATCGATCCCGAAAGCGAGGAGGTCAAAGGCAAACTCTATGCCTACTGGAAATTCGACGAGGGAGAGGGCAACACCATCCACGACCGTTCGGGCAACGGAAACGATGCCGTGGCGGCTTCGGAAGTGACGTGGGTGTCGGTATCGCTGCCCGAAAGCAAATAGTCAATCAATCACCGAACAAGATTATGAAAACGATAAAAGAATTGAAAGTGTCCCTGGTGTGCTTGGCAGGTCTGTTTGGTGCGGCATGCACCGAGGATATCGAGGCCGGCAAGGCGATCGACGAATCGCCTTACAGCGCCGTCACCCGTATCGATGGCATGCTGCTCGATGCCGCAACCAATCGTAGTGAGAAAGTCGTTGAGTTGCGCGATGCGATCAGCGAGACCGGAATCTACTTTTCAATGACCAAATTGCCGGCTTCGGGCGTAGACGTGAAGATCGAACTCGACGCCGATTACGTCGACAGCTACAATAAGAAGCACGGTACGGATTTCATCCTTTTCCCGGTCGAGAACGTTACGATTGCCCGCAACGGTGAACTGCTGCTCGCGCCCGACGAGATTCGCTCGGAAGAGGTTGCGATCTCCCTTGCGGCAAGCGACGAACTGGAGGGCGGTGCCACCTATCTGCTGCCGCTGAAAGCCGTGAGCATGACCGACGGCATCAACTGCGAGGCTGCAGGCCGCATGGTCTATTTGGTGCGCAACCTCCGCAATCTAACCTCGGACTTCATAGCCGACGACCCCTATGAGGGGTTGTACACCAATCCCGACAAGTCTCAGAAGACGATACTCTACATCGAGACCAACGACTGCAATCCGCTCAATGCGCTGGAATTCCGGAGCGGCAAAACGCTCAATATCGACTATCTGGTGCTTTTCGCCTTCAACATCAACTATGACAAAATCAATAACCGGATCTATATTTACAGCAACGCCAGCAACGAGTGGCTGCTTCGCAACAACGATGCCGTTCTGCAGCGTCTGCGCAAACACGGCATCAAGGTGATCGCCGGTATTCTGGGCAACCACGATGAAGCCGGCATCGCACAGCTTTCCGATCTGGGTGCCCGTCAGTTCGCCGCTGAGCTGGCTGCGTTCTGCAAAGCCTACAACCTCGATGGCGTGGCTTTCGACGACGAGTATTCGGAAAAACTGGGCGACGATTTCGACTATGCGAGTCATCCCCTCCTCGCTCCGAACGACTGGAGCCGTCTTTCCCGCCTGCTCTACGAGACTAAACTGGCCATGCCCGACAAGACCATCATCGGCTATCAGGTCGGCAAACTGGACAAGCGTCTCGTATCGATCGATGGCGTTGAGATGGGCGAGTGTCTGGATATCGTCGTCCCGGATTACGGCCGCACGCCTTATGTCTATCCGGGCATGACCAAGATGGATTGCGCCGGAGGTTCTTATGAACTGATGTTGGGCAAGGGCAGCACAAGCGGCAGTGGATACGGTTACACCATGTATTTCGGCCTTGCTCCTCGCTATTATTCGTCCAACAATCAGCTTTCGCGCTTCGGCAAGGGTTCTCCCACCCACTTCTACAAGAACAACGACTTGACGCGATATCCCATATCGCAGTTGTCCGATTATGTCAAGGAATTCAATTAACGACCAAGCATCGCTTTATGAAAAAGATATTTATGGCATTCGCCGCTTGGGCATGCGTGCTGAGCGGCTGTTCAGACGATGACAATGCGCAAACCGCGCCTGAAGTTGTCGACTCGATAAACATTTCGACGGAGACGATTTCCGCCGGCCCGGAGGGCGCCGATGACTGCGCTGTTGTCGTGACCAGCTCTGCCGACTGGCGGCTGACCGGACATTGCGACTGGGCTGAGCCGTCGGCCGTCGCCGGCAAAAGCGGCGATGAAGTAGTCTTTACCATCGAACCTAACGAAACCGGCGTCCGGCGCGAGGCGACGTTCAAGTTCTTCACAGGGTCGGTCATAGTGCCTCTCAAGGTGATCTCCGAACCTACCTATGTACTCGAACTGCTCTCCAAGAGTGCCGAGACCTTCAAGACCAATTCGTCGACCTATCAGGTGATTCTGAATACCAACGTGCCGGAACTGTCGCATGACATTGTGTTCGAGGACGCCGAGGAAGGTGCTGAACCTTGGATCACCTATATCGAACGCCGCGAGGGATACGGCAAGACCACGCTCAACTTCGCTATCGCTGAAAACAAGGGATACATGGCCCGTAAGGCCCGGCTAACGATCGACAGCGAAGAGACGGAGACCCCGATTGAGATCACTTTCGAACAGTCGATGGTTGAGTATTGCAACGTGGTGGCTGAAGATGCCTATTCGTTCGATTTGACCGAGCGGACGTTTAAGATCCGCATCGAGACCAGTGTCGAGTACGAATTTGAACAGGGAAAGCGCAGTGACTGGATTACGGCCGGCGAACCGGAACTTATATCGGATGAAAAAGGGCTGCGCACCGAAGAGTTGACCATTCACCTCGATGCCGCCGAGTCTTCGCGTAAAGGTACTTTCCAGATTCGTCAGAAAGACCAGATCTGGGGCGATCCGCTGGCCGAGATCACGGTGCAACAGCGCGACCCCAATGCTGTATATGCGGATATCGAAGACGATAACTTCCGGACTTGGCTCCTTGACTATGAGTGGATTGAGGAAGAGGAAGACGGGCTGTATGTCGTGACCAAAACGGGTAAGACAGAGACCACGATAGAAAACAACAAGCCGAACCGATATTACAAGTGGGAGTCGCTTAAAGGTATCGAGGCGTTCCCGCAGATTGAGGAGATTCATGTGAACAAGCATAATTTCAAGACGCTCGATATCTCAATGCTGTACAAGGTGCGCGTACTTGAATGCGAGCAGAACTCCCAACTTTCCACGATCATTTTGGGCCAAAATCCGATCTCGGAGTTCAGTGTTTATACCGGTGATACGATCGACGACTATGATTTCACCGTGCTGACTATCTCTGGCGAGAAGGTCGAAACAATCGACGTCGGCCTTGAGGATCCGGACTACGACGGACCTTATGATGATCTGGAAACGCTCGACGTTTCGGGGTGCCCTGCTTTGAAAACTCTGAACTGTATTCGTGGTGATAAACTGACGAAGTTAATCCTTAAACAGGGACAGACGATCCCGAATCTCAAGAAAAAAGATACTACGATCATCGAATATAAATAAGAGATTTTTATGTCCATGCAATCGCACAAACATACTCTGTGCGATTGCATGGACTTTTATACGTTTAGCTTGTCAATTGGGATGGCTCTCCCTTGCGCCGGGTTTCCTCGCTCTACTTCGCGATGGGTAGACCTGCCATTTGCCGGCTCGTTTCTTCACCACACGGTTGAATTGCGTGCAGAGGTCTGTCGTCTCGTAACTCCGTGCTCCCTTCTTGCGACAGGACGCTCCATTCGGGCCGTTGGGCTTCGTAGCCCTTTTTCACTTGAAGCGGCATGTCGTCTGCCGGGAGACCCTCCGTCGCGCACTCATCGGGGAGCCTGCAGGTTCCGAGACCGCCCTGTGCCGCTCATGACGGCACAGGGGCCGTAAAGGATCGTTCTCAAGGTTTGGTGCGAGGCGTCGTCAGACGTGCTATTTTTCCAGAAGATTCAGTGCCTCCTGGACCACCAGACGCTCGTTGCCCGGCGTGTAGCCCGTGTGGGTGTAGATTGTTTCGCCGTTCTTGATAATCATCACGAACGGAATCGAGGTCAGGTTGAGTGCCTTGAACAGCACCTTATTCTGGTCGAGCAGCACCTCGTAGGGCCAACGTTTGCCCTTCACCAGCGAGCGAACCTTGGCCGTGGCTCGCGAATCGTCGGTTGAGATGGTTACGATGCGGACCTTGTCCTTCCACATCTCCTCGATGTCGTACAGGGCATCCAGCTCGGACTGGCACGGCTTGCACCACGTGGCCCAGAACGAAACAATCACCACGTCGTCCTTTAGCACATCCTTCATCAAAACCTCCGTACCATCCAATTGCTTCAATGTCAGGTTCCCCGGAATGTTCTGGCCCATGGCCAGACTTGCGGCCAGAATCAGCGCGCATGTGAACAGAATCTTTTTCATGGTTGTTTTGTTTGTCTTTGAGATTATTGATTTCGATTCGAATCTTTTCGAGACGCAGCCGTTCGAGTTCGGCGAAGAGTGCCGTGGCCGAACCTCTGCCGTCGGATAGTTGTGTGTAGAGCCTTTCGAGGGCCTCGACTGTGGAGGAGAACTCTGGATGTGTGTCAACCTGTCGTTCGAGTTCGACAAGAAAGCTGTCCTGCATGGTAAAGGCGTCCTCGCCGTGCTCCTTCAGTGTCTGACGGAACAACTCCGGAACTCCGGCAAGGATCTCGGGCGTCGTGACTGCCAATACCTCTTTCCAGATCCTGCTCTGGCGCCGAGCCATTTCGCTCGGTGAGGCCGTCAGTCCGTTGTCCCGTAGCAGGGGAATCGAGAAGCGTCCTTTCGCATCGGTGATCATTCCGCGGATGATCCACTCTAATATTTCGTTTTGAAGCGGCATTCCACGTGATTGCCGGGCCATTTGTGCGTAGAGTTGTTGCGTTTCGGCCAGCATGGCGTCATAGAGCGCCACGGCCGGAATCTCCGTATCGCTTCCGGTGAGATGTGAAGCCTCCTCGCTCATGAAGCGATTCCACATCCTCATGCGCTTCCGAAGGTCGCGAAACTCCCGGGCCAGACGCTTCTCCGTCATGGGCTCCGGGGTCGGCCTGAGCTGTTTCGGAGCACTCCCGAAGGCCTCCTCCAACGTCTCTTTGATGTTATCCATCAGGCAGTTGTGGCGCCGTGCCTGTGCGTCGGACAGCAACTGCCGCAAGGTGCGGTAGGAATCCGATTGTCGGAGGCTGTGGCGCAGGGCATCCTGCTCCCAACTCCCGGCTCCGAGGTTGATACGGACGAATGTCGGCATATTCCGTGCCAGGATACGTTGCGTATGGACGGTAAGCAGATCCTCCGAGGCGTCGTAGGAGATCCCATACGGCGTTGTAAGCGGGATCACCTCTTCACCGGTTACCGTCTGCAACAGCATTCGCCGGTGGTGTCGGTTGTATTCGGCTACGGCCTGTTGCAGCACATCGGCATACTCCTCTGGGAGGGTCGAGCCCACGACTACTTCGATCGGGGACTCTTTCCCGACTTTCGGTCTGTCGGATCCGATCTCCTCTCCGGTATTGCCGGCTGTCAGATAGAAACTGATTTCGAGCGGCAGTGCCCCCGAAGACATCAGGATTTCCGTGCTACGCTCCGGGGATTCCACGTGGTACCAGACTCTGATCCGCACGAGTGTTCCCCCGGCAGTTGGCTCGACTCCCAACAGCGATTCATGCCCGTAGCGTTGGTTGCGCAGGATTCCTTCGCTGCATTCGTACCACAGCCCCGAATTATAGAGGCATTCGTGGATGTCGACCAACAGCCGTTCCGATCCGGCAATCCGTGCCAGAGGCAGGGGAGTCGTCCCGAACTTCCGATTCCGGAGCGTGTCTGCAATCTGCACCCGGGCCATGCCCGTTGCCGGATCTGCTTCCAATAGGAATGGCGGCAGGTTCGGCAGCACACGATTTCGCATGCCGGCACCCCGGTCGAGTTGGACCGTAAGCCGGAGTTCGCACGTCGGGATTTCAATCCAGATCCCGTCTCCCGAGGCGTAGACCGGCAATCGACCTCCGCAGAGCTGTTGCAGGGTGTCCGTTGTGATTTCCCGTAGTGTCGGGGCTTTCGCTTGTTGTTCTCCGACGGCAAGAGTCCGGTGCGGAACTATCCCCAGCAGGGACAGCAGTGCGGCATATCGTATAATGGTACGTTTCATGCTGCCTCCGTATTTTCATCCCGGGAGGCGATCCGTTCGCACACTCCGTTCCAATAGGGATTGTTCGACATCGCGAGGTGGTGCCGGAGTTGTTCCATCCGTTGCCGGCACTTTACTCGCAAGGTGATACTACGCGCAGGGTCGCCGGAAAATCCGTCAAGAGCCGTCAGGTAGGATTCGGCCATGGCTCGACGCTCCTTCGTCGGTACGGCATCGAATGCTTCACCCAGAAAGAGCCTTTCGAGATCCGCCAGATAGGCCTCCACCGTATAGTCTCCGCCTGTCAGAGCCATCTCCTCCACCAACGCAAGCCTGTCGAGCAGCGACTCCGCCAGACCTTCCCGCAACTCGGCCTCGAGAGCCGGTTTTATCCAGGCCGGAGGCATCACCACATAACGGGCGAAGAATGTGAGTGCTTTGCGTTGCTCGTCGGCATCCACCGGACGGTAGATTTCCGCCGGACGGTCGAATACGCGCCGACGTCCGCCGATATGCTGTGACACCTGTCCTGCATAGTTTTTGAACTGTGCTCTGACCGCCTGAAGGATCAGCGTCGTGTCGCACATGCCGGGGCGCGGAGTCGCCATTGATTCCAGAGCCCGCTGCAGATGGCGCATTCCCAGTTCGATCGTCTCCAACGGGCGCCGGCCGATATCCTCGGCCATCACTTGTGGGTCACGGATGTTGTGCTGCGGCATGTAGCGATAGCGGCGATCGGCATACATTGCCGTGCCCCGTCGTGACAACGAGTCGGCTACCGTACGTTCGTCGCAATCCGGCCAGCAGCGGTAGCCCCATTCAATGGCCGCCCGGTCGTAGGACCCCAGTCGCGGGATCAGGTCCTCGGCGGCAATGCCGTCCTCGGGTTGTGCCGCGTGGTTCAGACGCAGATAATCCATGATCGACGTCCCGGAGGCCTCGCGATGCATCAGTTCGGCATCGCGGAGCTGTTCCGTTCCGAAAAGCGTGCTGCCGTAGAAGTTGTGTTCCAGCCCCAGTACATGACCAATCTCATGAGTGAGTACCCATTCGAACATCTTCTCTTCCATCTCCGGGCTCATCGGATACACGTCACCCATCTGTGCGATGTGCCATCTCTGCATGAGGTTGAATGAGGATCCGAAGATCCGGATCAAGACACACAGCACCTCGCCGTTGCGAAGATCCGTTTGGGTATGACCGTAGGCGTTCTCGTTCGGAGAAGGCGTAAACTTGATCCACGACAGACGTCCGTTGTCGGGCGTACACGTCGGATCGTCGGCATCGGCCTCCCGCACTTCGATTGCATCGCGGAACCCCGCCGCTTCGAGGATTTGTGCCCAATTGGCCGCAGCCCGGCGAGTCGTCTCCTTCCAGCGCTCGGGGAAATCCTGGTCGAAATAGAGTATGATCTTTTGTCGGGGAACCACTTTTTCGCCTCGGATGTAGCGATCCTTGTCTTCCGGTGCCGGTTCTAGATGCCATCGTTTGACGATTCCCGAAACGATGAGTTCGCAGCCGTTGGCCGCCACGCTGCGGCCCGGGATCTTGAAGTAACCGACCCGCCGGTCGAAGTAACGCGCCGTCATTTTCTCAAGGGGCAACAGCGACAGACTGGCGCCGATCTGCCAGCGCGTCGTGTCGATCGTACGTCCCGGGAACGGTAGCGAGGTGTACGTGCGGGTCGAACGGACGATCATTCCGCCGGGAATCTGACGGATCTCGCTGAATCCTGGATCGCGGTCGATGCACATGCCCAGTTTAAGCATGAACGAGGCGGACTGTAACCCGAAAAGCTGGTCGTCGGTCAACAACGGGTCGACATTGATCGTTACGCTGCCGGCGTCGTTCCGGAGTATCGGCAGCCAGTTGCGCGTATTCCAAGTGCGGGCTTCGTTGTAGAGGCGGGCCACAGACGTCCCGTCGTCGGGAAGCTCCATCCCGACGGCCTGTTCCAGACGGACCATTCCGTTGTCTTCGACAAAGCGGAGGATCATCGGTCCGAAGCGGTCGCCCTCATAGCCGTATTTCGTATCCTTGTCCATCTTGCCCGCCGTGTTGAGCAGCGTTACGAAAAGACTCATGGCACGGCCCAGGACCGAATCGGGAAGTTCCCAGCGATACCCCGTCTCCGAGTGGTAGAGCCTTCCCAGCCCCTCCGTCCCTGTTATTGCGATACCACCGGTCACAGACTCTCCGGAAGATGGCGCGGACGTTGTTGCCGCCATCATTTGAAGCGGCAACAACGTTCCGAGCAACAGTTGTAATATCCGGTTTGTCATGTCAGATTTCATCCCGGAACGAGAAGAGCATGTCCACGACATTCTTGAATCCACCGTTGAATTTGTAGATGACGGGCTCCTTGGTCTCAGCGTTGATCTCGACCTCACCGGCTGCCGTCAGGTGGATCTCCACGAGCGTCGCATTGCCGTCGCCATCCTCCTGGAGTACCCCCAGGTGACGGATGATCTCCTTCGTCGGAACCGCTTCGGACGAACTGTTTACGTCATAGGCTATATCCTCGTTGTCCGATTTGAGTTTCATCATCTTGATGGCTCCCTCTTCGGGGTCGGTCTCGTAAACCACCTCCACGGCCGGAGTGGCCTGCGTGAGGTCCACCCGATAGATCGTGTTGCCGGCAGCGTAGAAGAACATCCGCTCGAAGTAGCTCGATGTGGTCACCTGCCATTTGCCATCCGTGCCGACCGTGGGCGTACCCTTGCTCGCAACCTCCCATTTGGCGTTGCAGACGGCCATGTTCTCGATGTAGATGTTGGTCAGGGCGTCCGGACAGAACTCGAAGACCGAAATCTGCTGGCCGACGTGACCAATGGCCATGATCGTCAGGTTATGGTCGCCCGAGGCACAACCCATGTAGTCAAGGACGAAGCCGCCCGGAACGTCGGTCTCCGGATTGAAGGCATTGGGCACCGATCCCGCTTCGATCGACTCGATCTTTGCGCTGCGGTTCACGTCGTTCTCATCCAGGTAGCGGTCATCCTGCGATCCGGCTCCGTTGGCGATCGACTTGCGCGTGTTATAACCTTCGCCGAGGGCCGTATTCGCGTAGCTCAGAAACCGATTGCCTCGGCCGTCGTAGATCAGGCAGTGCGAGGTCGAAGCAAAGCCGATACCCTTGACTTCGTAATTGTCCCCGCCGCCCAGCTTGTCAGAAAGCTTGATCGGGTACATCAGAGCCAGTTCATCCGGAAGGGCATACCATAGTTTTCCGTTGTCCACGATGGTGAAGTTCTTGCGGTTGCCCTTCATGATCTGCGGATTGCCTGTCAGATCGCCCTTGACCTTCTTCTCATAGAGCAGACGCCAGTAGTTGTAGTTGTGGTTTTCGAGTGTTGCACCTTTCAGAATGTAGGGTTCCTGATTGCTCGTGAAGACCCCCAGAAGGATCTCATAATTCGGGTTCAACTCCGTGACGGCCGTCGTGCGCAGGAAGTTATGCATGCCCAGCCCTACGGGCGATCCGATCAACGAGCTCCCCGTTTCCCGCTTGTAGACGTCCGTCGTCATCTCGCGGGCATATCCTTCGCCGTCCACACACCCCAGGACGGCCTGCCCGTCGACATCCTGCAACAGGAACCAGCTCTGGTTGAACTTGAAGATCGGCTTTACGGTGATCTCTTCGTAGGTGATGATGTCTAATGTCGTGTCGGTGACCGCCAGGCGCAGTACGATGGGCTGTGTGTCCGACGACGTGACCGTTAACGTGTAGGTGGGGTCGTGTCCTACGACCTCCCACGACAGCGTACCCGTTTGACGCTTCCATTCATAGGCGAGGTTCTCCGTACCCGTAGTGATCGTCTGCGTGATCGTCGGGGAGATCACCACGCTGTTCGTCATCCCTTCCTTCGGGGTCGTGTAGCTGTATTCGCTCGTCGTGATGACGATATCGTTGATCTCATGGTAGTCGTAGTTGCCTTTGTCTTCGTAGCACGAACCCAGCAACAGCGACATGCCGATTGGAATCATTAAGGATTGAAATCTCATTTTCATGGTTGATTCGGTTTATTGCAGCGGGAAGCTGATTTCGATTTCGCTCTCGTCATCGTCGCCGTACAGCGGGTCGTGGTCCTCCCTGTACTTGTTGTATTCCCGGCGGAGTGTGAGTTGGCTGTCCTGACTCTTGGCGATACCGTCGAGCGTCGTCTTGAAGGTCTCCATCATGAAGAAGTATTTCGATGTGCTGTAGGATCCCCACCAGGCACTGTCCCAGTTCGCAGGATAGATGTTGAGCGTCACGTTCAGCGAGCAGATCAGATTCTCCTCGCGTCCCAATCCAAACTGATGGGCTGGATTCGACGTTTCGGAGCTCACCTCCATGATTCCGCTTTTGGTGACATTCCGGGTTGACACCTGCTCTTTCGTCGGGCAGGTCACCCAGACCGTAGCTTCGCTCTGGGCGGCCGACACCGGGAAGGTGTAGGGGTTCTCGAAGCGCACTTTCACCTCGAAGGGAGTCGTCTTCGAGGGGGTGCCCTGCATGCAGAAGGTCAGCGGTTCGGTCAGCAGGCGGCCGATGAGCTGGGCCGTTATCTTGCACTCCTTTTCGGGGGTCTTCTCGTCGGCGATGTAGGCATTCAGATAGTCTTGGTCGTCGAACGTGCAGGTGGCTACCGTCACATACTCCAGACGCGGAGCCTCGTCGTAGAACGCAATGTCGTTCTCCTTGCAGCCGACTGCCGCAAGGAGCAGAACTGCGGCCGTTGTTATCGTTTTGATATTCATTTCCTTAGTTGTTGTTTCCGAATGTGTACTCGTTGTCGGGGAGCGGCATCTGATAGTGTGTCGTCATGTCGTCCTGAGGTGCCGGGCAATTCGAGAAGGTTTTGAAATTCAGCCGCTTGTAGAAGAAGAACAGCTGGCCTTCGCCGTAGAACTCCTTCACGTACTCCTTCATCAGTTCGTTGATGCGCACGGTTTGGCCCGTCACCTGACCGTAGATCTGGCGCGTGTCGATCTGGTCGAAATTCCGGGTTTGAGTCGAGTTGTTCTGACCCGTGCGCGTGACGATCACGGCATTCAGGTACGAAGCGGCGGTTGTGGCATCCGGTTCGCACTCGGCAGCGATGTAGTACATCTCGGCCAAGCGGATCAACGGCTGCGAGTTCAGGCCTGAGTAGTTGTCGCGCGATGACGACCCGTTCTGACTGTACTTCTGGCTGACCTTCTTTATGCGGCCGTTGTCCGAGACGTTGCGGAAGGTCTGGAACCGACGGTCGCTTGCGCCGCCGCTCGTGGTTTCATACCACGTCTCGACGGTGGCCTGGTAGGCGCTCAGGATGTTCGAACTGCTGGCATCCACGAAGATCGGATCGACAATCTGGTAGTAGTCGTAGATGTAGAGTGCGAAGATCTGTTCGGTCGGCATGATCGGCGAGACCGTAATCGAACTGTAGGTTGCCAGAGAAAACTTGCCGCTTTCGATCACGGATCTGGCATATTGCAGCGCCAGGGCCTTGCTTTCGGCATCGCCCTTGTAGCAGTAGGCGCGGGCCAGCATGGCGCGGACGGCCCAGACGTTCATGCGCATCTGGCGCATCTCCGTGAAGGCGTCGACCGTATCGTCGTAATTGAAGATTTCGCTGTCGTGGCCGTCGAGCAGCTTCTCGGCCTCGAGCAGGTCGGCAATGCAGAGATCCAGCACCTCGCGGGCCGGGAGAATCGGCGTGGCCTCGTTGTTGAAGGCCGTGCGGTAGGGAATGGCCTTGTCGTCGGGGTTCTGCGAATAGATCGGGCCGAACAGGCGCAACAGGTCGAAGTGCAGGAAGGCCCGCAGACCCAACGCTTCACCCTTCATCGTCTCGTAGTAGTTCGGCGTGGTGATGACGTCCCGCTTGGCATCGACGAAGTAGAGGAAGTTGTTGATGTTGGCGATGATGTTGTACATCTTCGAGTAGATCGTGTTGACGGTGGTCTGATAGGTACCGTCGTAGGCGTAGAGTGTCGTCCAGTCATAGATCTCCGGGGCACTCTCGTAGCGTCCTGCGAGCATGTCGAGGTACGAATAGGTCAGATTCTGGGCATATAGGTTCTCGGTCCCCATGAGCAGATAGAACCCCGTCAGGGCATCCTTGAATCCCGTTTCGCGGGCAAAGAGGTCGTCCTGCTCCACCGAGGTCTTCGGTTGTACGTCGAGCCACTCCGCGCAGGAGGTCGATCCCGCCAGAAGCGTTGTCAGAATCAGTATGCGGAAATAAAGCCTTTTCATGTGTGTCGTCATGCGTTAGAATACAATGTTAAGCGATAGGGCAAACTGACGCGAGAACGGATAGACCGTACCGCGTTCGCGTTTGATCGTCGAGACGTAGAAGACGTCCTCCATCGTGAAGCCCCACTTCATCGAGCTGATCTTCAGCTTCGAGAGGAACGGCGTGTTGTTGCGGTCCATGCGGTAGGTCAGCGAGAGCGAGCCCATCTGCAGCGTATTCTCGTCCATGACGAAACGCGAGGTCTGCATCGTGTTCGAGCCGCTCGACGAGTTGGTCAGACGCTTGTACTGGGCCAGGTCGCCGGGGTTCTGCCAGCGTTCGGTTAGCACGCGACGGTCGGCGTTGTAGCGCAGGTCGGCATTCTCGACCTTCGAGACGAGCGTCTCGTTGTACATCTGGCCTCCGAACTTGTACGAGAAGGCGAGGTTTGCGCCGAAGCCCTTGTACTGGAACGAGGTGTTGATCGTACCCTGCCATTTGGGCTCCGTGTCGCCGCACAGCACGGCATCCACCGCATCGTAGACGCTCGTGATCAAGCCGTTGCGCTTGAGCAGGATTTCGTCACCGGTTGCAGGGTCGATGCCCAGCGACGGCACGGCCCAGATTCCCGTCGTCGACTGTCCCTCGACATAGCGCGGCAGCGGCGAGATGGTTTCGGCCGAGGCGTTGATTTCGTTCTGGTGTTGCAGTGCCTGCGAGATCTCTTTCAACTTGTTCCTGTTGTGCGAACCGTTGACCGAGATCACCCAGTAGGACTGTGTGGCGTCGTTGCGGTAGGGGATGACGGCCAGGTTCAGCTCGACACCCTTGTTTTCGAGCGTACCCATGTTCTCGGGGTAGGAGGCAAAGCCCAGCGACGGTGCCAGCGTGATCTGCGCCAGCGAGTTCTTCGTATTCTTGATGTAGTACTCGGCACGGGCGGTTAGGCGGCCCTTGAAGGCCGACAGCTCGATGCGCGTATTCCACGTAGCGGTCTGTTGCCATTTCAGACGGTCGTTACCCAGAGCCACGAGTTCGATACCCGTGGCATCCGACGAGAGGTAGTAGCGCATCAGATTCGAATAGGAGTAGACCTGACGCGACTGATAGGGAGCGAAACCCTGGTTGCCGGTGATACCGTACGACATGGCGAATACCAGATCGTCGAGCCACTTCTTGTTAGCTTTCTTCATGAACTCCTCGTTGGTGATGTTCCATTTGAAGCCGGCCGACCAGAACGGTGCGAAGCGGTTGTCCTTACCGAACTGCGACGAGCCGTCCATACGGATGTTGGCATCGAACGAGTAGCGGTACTTGTAGGAGTAACCCAGAGCCAGAACGCCGCCGATGCTGCGCGACGTATTCTCCGAGCCGGTCATGTTCTCGTCGTATTTCTTACCGAAGAGAATGTGGTCCATCTGGTCGTTGGGGAAACCGGTCACCTTGGCACCGTAGGCCTCGTTGCTGGTCTGTTCGACCGCATAACGGAGGTTGGCCGTGATGTAGTGCGTGTTCTTGATGTTTTTGTTGTACATCACCGTGAAGTCGACGGCGTAGTTGAACGACTCGGACTGCGTACGGGTGAAGTCACCCTTCAGCGCGGGGTCCGTCACATCCTTGAAGGCGGTGTGGTAGCCCGGGCGGAAGACTTCGGCCTTGCCGTTGTTCTTGCTCACCGAGACGTTACCCTGCAGGATCCACTCTTCGCTGGGGCGGTACTCGAGTTTGAAAAGTTCGCGGACGGTGAAGTCCGTGTTGCGGTTCAGGCTGTGGAACGTCGTATTGTAGAGCGGGTTGGCCACCTCATAGTTGTTGCCGTCGCCGCTGTAGAGCATGTTCCACGTCTGCATGATCTTGTTGATGTTGCCGTTTTCGTCGTAGGGACGCAGATAGGGGTTCAGCTGCGCATACTCGCTGAACGATCCGTAGGGGCTTTCGGTACCCACGGCGTTGTCGGCCGTGATGCTGTTTTTGAGCAGGAATTTCTTGAAGCGGTAGCTCAGGTCGAGCGATGCGGTCTGCGTGCTTCGCTTCGAGCCCTTCATCACACCGGGGGTCTCATTCAATCCGGCGTAGAGTTTGTAACGCAGTTCGTTCGATCCGCCTTCGAGCGTCACGGCATGACGCTGCTGGACCGACGTGCGCAGGGGCTGCGAGAGCCAGTAGGTATCCACTCCGCGTTTCACCTCGCGCAGACGCGACTGATAGTCCCGCTGCGAGGCCAGGTCGTTTTCGGCATACAGACCGGCGATCTTCTCCACATAGATCTTCTCCGAGGAGTTCATCAGGTTGTACGACGACAGGTCGGGCATTTCGACACGCACGTTGCCGCTGTAGGTGACGTTGATGGCGCCGGGTTTGGGGGCGAGTGTCTCGATGACGATCACACCGTTCGAGGCCTTCGAGCCGTAGATGGCCGTAGCCGATGCATCCTTGAGAATGGTGATCGAAGCCACGCGGTCGGGGTCCAGGTCGGCCATCGTCTGCACGTCGATTTCGAAACCGTCGAGCAGCAGCAGCGGCTGGTTGGGATACGTGTCGTATTCGCCCTGCAGCGAAACCAGACCGTCACCCGTTGCCGTACCGCCGGGCAGCGTCGACGTACCGCGCATGCGCATGTCGGGCAGCGCATTGGGGTCCGAACCCATCTCGAAGTTGTCCATCACGCGGAAACTCGGCTCCATGGCGCTGATGGCTTTGGCGATATTCGTGGTAGAGTATTTCTTGATGTCTTCACCCTTGATGGTGCTCACCGAACCGGTGTAGCCCTCCTTTTTACGGTTGAAGATACCTGTTACGACCACCTCTTCGATTTCGGTGTCGTTCTCCAGTACGACTTTGAGATTGGCCTTGCCGTTGCGGGGTTTGACGGGGATCTCCTGCTTTTTCATACCGATGAACGACACGTCGATGATGATGTTGGGGCGGTTGTCGAATTCGAGTTTGAATTTACCGTCCGTGTCGGTGGAGATTCCGATGGTCGTACCGTGCAGGACGACCGAGGCGCCCGGAACGGGTAATCCGCCCGTATCGGTTACCACGCCAGTGATCTGTACCCGGGTTTTCGTATCCGCGGCCCGGAGCTCGGACAACGACAGCAGCATCGTTGCCATCAGACTGCAGAGAAGCATCACCGAGCGCAGTCCACCCATTGGTCTCATACTGTTGCGAGAATGGATTTTTTCCATTGAAAGGGTTAGAGATAATGTTTTGTTATACATTTTTCCGGAAAAGAACGGGGCCCCCTGACAGGGGCTCCGTTCTGATTTTACCGCTGTTGGTCGGGACCGAACTGACAGATCGGGTGAATCGATCCGCCGTATTCATCCCACCAGGAAGAGGTGGCATTTACATAACTTTCTTCTACACGTGATGTGGTGAAGGTTACGGTTTTGACAACGGCTAAAGAACCATAATACATGCTTTCTACGGTCGAAGATAACCATCTGTCGGACAAGGCATCACCCGAAGCATCCCAAACATCAGACCTACCGTCAATTAATCCATCTTCATCCGAATGTAGGAATACGATGTACTGATCGCCATCCGTATAGTGCTTGTAAAGATCGCGGATAATGTTCCAGTTTGTTTTAGCTGCGTTGATGTTCTCCTCTTCTACGAATGTTTCTGAGGCTATGGTAGTATCGCCGAATCCGGAATCCTTTATTTCAAGTGTGGTGCTGAATGGAATTCCAGTGACTGTGGTTGTTGCAGGATAGCCTCCTTCGGGATTCTCCAAAGTGTATGTTTTGGTCTGGAATTTTACACCTGTCATGTATTCGGTAAGTTCGATCAACTCTTCGATGGCCGGAACATACCAGTCCACACCGTCACGTTCAGCCAGCTGTTGTGTCCAACCGGCAACTTCACAGGTAGTCGTCCAATCTGCTCCAGCGATTGTCTTCATTTTTTCGAGGTTTTCTTTTCCACTCTTGCGGGAGCCGGGAAGATTGCTCATGTCGTAGAATCCGGTCGTATAGGTTTGTTTGTCGTTGGTATTGTAAACGGTCAGACTGAAGGCCTTGCCGTTCATTCCGCTTTCGTCTACTTGATAGATGATACCTACGGTTTTGCCGTTGACGATATACGGATCACCCACCTTGTAGGCAACCTGCTGTTTGACGGTGAACTGTTTTTCCAGATCGCCCGCCTTGACCGTGTAGGTGTGTTCGCGCAGACCGGCATCGAGCGGCGTACCCGAAACGGTGATGGTCTTCTTCTCCTTGTCGACCGTGATGGTGAAGTCCTCCGTTGCCGTCGGGTCGACTACCTCCCAGTCGGTCTGGTTCGTCAGCACCGCGATGGTTTGTGCCGTACCTTTCGAGTCGATCTGGATCGACTCGGGATCGAGCAGCAGCGTAGCCTCCGTACCCAACTGGGTCACCGTCAGGGTAGCCGAGGCCTCGTTGCCGTTGCCTCCGCAGGAGAGTTTCACCTCGGCGGTGCGGGTCTTCTGCGTCGTGCCGTTCACCTTGACGGAGACAGCCTTCGCCGAAGCATCATAGTCTGCGGTCAACCACGCTGCTTTAGTCTCGGTTTCCAGATCCTTGGTCGTGATAGTCATGTCCGAGAACGAGCACTCGACCGTTACATATTTTGTCTCGGTCTCTTCTCCATTGTTGAACACAACGCTGTTCGTATTGAGTGAGATTGAAGCCTGCGGAGCTGCCGTTTGGATGATTTTTACGTCAGCCATAGCCTCAGAAGGTTTATCGACTGCATGGAACGTCAGCGTAGCTTCGCGGTCTGAAAGTCCCGTCCAGTTGTCGAACTCCAGTGAGAAATTGCGGACATTGCTCTTGTTGCCCTCTTCGGTCGTTTCTTTGAGCGTTACCCACGATGCAGCGGTTATCCAGTTCCATGTGAATTCTACGTTGCCGGCAACCGAGAAGGTCAGCGGTTTGCTCTGGTCGTAGGTTGCCACCAGACCTTCTTCGGGGGCGTTGATGATGATCGTCGGCTTGTCGGCCATTTGCGTGATGCCGATGCGCTTCCTGATGACGGTGTTGTTCGTTCCTTCGCCGCTCACGATCTCCAGGAAGGCCGTACGCGATTCGGACGTATCCTCGTTGAAGGTGCACGAGAGGGTCAGCACCGTAACCGTACCCTCGCCGGTCGTCTCTTCGCCCACCTCATAGGTGATCCAGTCGCAGCCGTCGATGGTCACACGTGTCTGCTTGTCGGGCGTCAGTGCGGTTGTCGAGGGTGCGGTCTGGTCCTGCGAGTAGGCCAGCGTGAGTTTGTTGTTCGTGGCCAGACGGATCTCATACTCCGTGTTGCCGCCGTCGGGGTCGTTGCTGATCGTGACGATCGGGTTGTCACCCATCAGGTCACTGTTCAGGATGTTCAGGTAGGTCTCGGCATTGGCCTCCTGCGTGACGGTGATCGTCTGCGAGGCGGTGTTCGAGCCGGTGCCGGCCGTGATCACGATCTGAGCCGTGTAGGCGGCCTTGTCGTAATTGATCTTCGGGGTTACGGTCAGCGTGTTGCTGCCCTCTTCGCGCGTTACGTCGCAGATCTGCGAGTCTCCCGTGACTTCGAAGGTCCAGTCGGCGCTGGATTCGATCGTAACGGTTTTTGCCTCCGTGTCGAACGCCTTGAATGCAAGGGTGTTCTGCGGGACATTCACGGTCGGCGGGGCGACGGTGTCGTCATTCGAGCACGAGCTCACCCCGGTGAGCAGGCCCAGTGTGAGGACCATACTCCAAACGTGTAGGAATCGTTTCATAAATGTGCTTTGGTTTTGGTGAATAAAAATAAAGGGAGAGCATATTTCCCTTCTCAGGATGGAGACAGAGATCATAGGATGATCGAGAGGCTGACGTTGACGCCCGTATGTTCGGGCACATAGCGGCAAATACCTCCCGAGCAGACTTCGCCGGCACGATAGCGGCCGAACGATACGGCGGCACGCAGGAATTTGTGGGCATAGCTGACGCCGGCATCGAAGTAGTGGATGTTGTCTCCGTAGCTCTGGTAGTTGCACATGTCGCTTACGTAAACCATCCAGCGCGGGGCCAGACCCAGTTCGAGGAGGCCCATCATCCAGCGCTGGTCGTCGAGCGAATTGCTCCAGGCATGCTGTACCTCGGCACGCAGCGACGTTTTCGGGGTGATCTGCCACAGCACGTCGCCGACGATGATTTCGGTGTTCATGCGCATGTCGCCGAAGCCGAAACGGCTGAATTCATTCTGTCGCTGGTAGGCGAAGACGAGGATCGTTTTCCAGTCGGGGCCCCACTTCTTTTCGAGTTCAAGACTGGTTTCGGCAAAGGCCAGGTCGCCGCCCATGCCCATGAACTTGTAGTGGCTTCCGGACCGCTCCATGTCCTTGTACATCGAGGCATTGATGGCGAAGCGCAGCGGTCGGCGCGGATGGCCGCCCACGGGAATTTCGCCGAAGAGGTCGATCTGGCCGCCGGTTTCGCCGCCGTAGCCCAGCACCTTGTGGGGGAACAGCGAGCAGAGGGCATACTTGTGCTGCTTGGTCAGTGCCGGGATGTAGTTCAGGTCGACGCTCTGGGTCGAGACGTCTTCCTGATGCCAAGGCATGTTTTCGATCGAGCGCCAGACGGCCGACATCCCGAAGCCCGGCAGGTCGAACCCGGCGTTGAGCAGCAGGGCCTGGCCCGTCCCCCGATCGGTCGTATAGCGGGGATCGATGCGGAGGCTTTCGCCCTTGTGGACATATTCGCCGCCGACGGAGAAGGCACCCTTCGAGAAGTCGAGCCGTCCGCTGAAGCCATTGACAATGGCGGGGTAGTCGGGCCGGTTCTTCGAGACATCGTCGCGCAGCACCCATGAGCCGCCCAGTAGCAGCAGGGCCTCGCTCCGCGGGTCGATCAGTTCGAGAAGCGACAGCTCGGCATCGGCACCGTAGACCCATGAATCGGCGAAACTCATGAACCGTCGCGGCTTGCCGACAACGAATTTGGTCGAGAGCCAGCTGGTCGGACGCCAGTGCAGATTACCGCCCAGCAGCGAGGTGTTGATCCCCATTTCGCGCTCTTCGTAGGCCCGCAGCAACAGTCCGCTGCCGAATTGCTCGACATAGGTACCGAGCGTCACCTCCCATTGCGAGTTGGACCAGGCGGCAAATCCGCCCCGCAGGCCGTTGCCTTCGAGCAGCGGATCGTAACCGATCATCGGTTTCTCGAAAATATCGTATTGGAGGCCGAAGCGAAATCCCTTGATGGTATACCCCAGATTGACGTACGTGTTGGTTCCGCAGGTCTGATCCAGCTCATTGATACCCAGTGCGGCATCCTTCATGTAGATACCCCACGAGGATTCGATGCTGCCGCTCAGCTTTCCCCAGTCTCGTTTGGGCTTCTCCGCTGTTATCTGTTGTGCGGCAACCGGGAGGGTCGCACACAACAGCAACAGAGAGAGCGTGATGTTTCTTGCTTGCATGTTTTCCCGGGCCGGCTAATAACCTTTGATCTCTCCGACCTTGGCAAACTGTACGTTCACGCACAGTCCGTCGGTGTCATCCGTGACGAAGGCGATCACTTCGCAGTTGGCCGTGTTGGCCAGTGCCAGATTCTGGACGTCGAACGTCGTCGTGTAGCAGACCGGATTGTTTGTCCTGAAACTCTTCGACTCGCCCTCAATCGACGGGGCATAGGCGCGCATCATGCGATACATTTCGGTCCTACCCATCGTCTGCTGTTCGGCCAAGATGCCATTCTCGGCCAGAGCCACGACGAGTTTGCCCGAGAAGTCCTTTTTCGAACCCACGGTGACCTTGACCGTAATGGTCGAACCTTCGAGCGTGCTTTCCAGCGCGATGGCTACATCCTTCGGTCCGTTGATGGCCATGGCTCGCAGTTCATCGGCCGTGAGCGTGTCGTGGTTGGCCGCTTTTTTGTTGCGGTTGATGAAGACTTTCGGGGCGACCGACTTGTTCAGCCCGAAGTATTCGCAGAAGTTGTCGGCAAACTGACGCGTCGTCAGGCTGTAATAGGTCGAGTAGATGCTGCTGTTGGAGTTGTGGATGCTCAGGGGAACGACCAGCGGCTGTGCATCCTTGCGCAGTTCGTCGATCAGCTTGATGACGGTGGGACAGTACTGGCAATTGGTCTTGGTGACGTCCTCGAGCAGTACGCGGTTGGTGAACGTGTAGCTCGACGAGGCCGTTACGGCGATGCTGTTGTCGACGTCGAGCCCGTTGAACTTTGCGGTGATCTGGACCGGAGTCAGCGAACCCTTTGTCGAGCTGTAACGGTTGCTCTGGAGCTGTTCGCCGTTGGCGAAGAAGGTGCCCTGGGCCGTGACATCGTAGCCTTCACGGGTCTTGAGCGTGAGCACGGTGAAATCACCGCCATCGGCGTAGATAGCGGTTTTCGAAGCCTGGAGCGTGATGCCATTGACATCTTCGCCCGATACGGCCGTGATGGTTATCGTGTTGGAGGTGACCCCGTCATAAACGGCTTTGAGCGTATAGCTTCCCGGGGTGGTAGTGGTGAATTCGGAGGTGGCAAGCGATTGATCGTTAGCGAAGAGTTCCGCTTTTGCCGTGACGTCCTCCGTGCCGTTATAATGAACTGTAAGAACGATTTTGTCCTTGCCGTCAGCCAGAAGGGACTGTTTGCTGACGGTCAATGCCAGAGTAGAGGTTAGAGGATCCTGTTCCTTTCCGTTACCGGACGAACATCCCCCCCCCCACAAGGTCATTCCAGCCATGATGCTGAACAATAGAGAGTTAAAGAGCCTTTTCATGTTAATTTGGGCGATTTTGATTGATTTGTTTTGTGGATTTTCTGTTATTGGATTGGTAGATAAAGAAACGTTTGCGAATAATCCGAGCCGAGGAATCGAATAATCCGGGTTTATGGGAGGGCCCTCTATAGTTTCCGATATTGTCACGGAAATCCCTGAAGGCTTGTCTGAATTCCACATTCGTTCTGTAGAAGCCGGTATTGATGACCTCCTTGCGCGGGAATCTCCAATGTCTTTCAATCAAATTGAAATTCGGGAGTGGGGTAGCAGGAATGTCTGCCTGATCTTCGTCCCGTCCACCCATTCCTTGAGTTTTTGTTGTGATAATAATGGGCATAGTCGGAACTGCCGGCTGAATTTCGTTGGAGTTTACGCAAAACTTCCATTTTTGATGTTAACCATTGAATCCCCATGCTGAAGTGATCCAAACTTATTTCATTTTTCATTCTCTTAAAAATCGTATCAAAATGTTATAGCACAGCGTACAAATAGAACTATTCCTTATATTATGGGCGACCAAACTCATATAGAGATATATTGTGTGTGGTAAAGATACGAAAAAAATGGGACATTACCTCATCTTTCCAAGGAAAAATGTGGTTGCGCCGGTTTTGGGCTGACAAAAACACAAACTTGCCTCGGTTAAACCTTCATTCCTCCCTTGGATCGTAATTGCGGTTTTCGGGATTCGGTCTTTGCCTCTTCCGAATCATTCCGAAGCCGTCTGCGGGCGATCCAAAAGTCGTTGAGATCCTTGTAATCGCGATAGAGTTGCGCGTGATCGACCATCCGGCTGCGGGGACACCGGCGGGTCAGTTCGGCGAGGGTGTGACGTCCCGTCTCGTTCAAGGGCTCCCGAACGGTGATGGGCCGATCCTCCTTGGTCTTTCGGGGAATGTACTCGATGGCTTCGTCGATCCTGTTTCGGCGGGTCATTTTGTGGAGGTCGCTTTCCGGTACAACTCGAAACGATGCAGGCAGCGTACCAACACCCAAACCATTGTTCCCCTTTTGTTCCCACACGGACTTATTCGCCAGCTCTTGAAATGGGATTGAATACGCTTGAACATTATCCTCCTTGCAATATATCGAATAGATGGAAAGCGATAAGTGTTTGTCGGGGAATTATTTTTAATATTGAAAATCAACATTTTTCTGCGATTTGAAAACCAATCATAGTACAAAACTAACTTTTGCGACAGATTTTAGGTCAAACAATGCAGATAATCGTAAAATAGTCCTATTTTTATGCAGGATTAGGGTTGTTATGGACGGGTTTCCTGCCACGAATAGGTAAGCGATAAATGGAAATATATAAACAAGAAAGGAGAACGTATACAATGAAAACGATAATCTTATTCGCAATGCTGGCAAGTCTTGTTTGCATGAGTTGCACCCACAAGCGGCAGCAAGCTCAACAGGAAGCAATACCAGATAAAGAGTTGTTTATCATGGAGAGTAGCGATACGGTAGCAGGCATCCAAGATGCATCGGTACATAAATATTCTATCACTTACGACACTCCGGAATGTTATCTTTGGTATGTTATGGATTTGCCGGATGAATATCAGGACCGACCGATTTCCATGTGGATGGAGCGTCCTATTTATGGGGAAAATGTACATCTTATCAATGTGTTCGTATCAAATCCGACATCGACCTCGCTGATGTATGGAAGAGGTTGGGCTGTAGAACGATGGAATGGAGAGGAATGGGTTATGGCTAAGACAAAAGGTGACATCGCTTGGTTTGATGATGGTTTTAACAAACAGAAAGCACCTTTATTGTATTGCTTTAGTTTGCCCATTGACAGGTATTATCATCTTTCCAAAGGAAAATATCGCATAAGCAAATCGTTTTATGCGAAAAGGGAAGAGATAAAATTGAATGCAGAATTTGAAATCAAGTGATTTATGAAACAAGGTTATCAAGTATTTACGTAATTAGAACAGTTGCTAACTTGATGTATTATCTTTGCAATCCTTGCTGCATATTCTCGATTTCCAATCATACTTGCCCTCTGCCGCATCGCCAACCTCTTTGAGTGTAAGGCGATGTTTTATTTCATCAAACGGCTACCGGCTCTCTGCATAGTCACAGGCCCATGCGCCGACCATATCCTGCTGTTCGGTCGTTTCCCCGTACTCCTGCATCACGCTCTTGATGTCGGCGGCTTCGGACGGGACGAAGAAAGACTTGTGCCGATCCGTAGCAAAATGGACAATCGCGTCAATGGCTCGCCTGAACACTTCGTTTGCCTTGCAGAGAATATCGACGGGCGGTATTGGTTCATTATGATCCGGCCTGAATCACGTATTGGAATTCAAATTTTGAACATGGGAAATTTAAACAAAATTTACAAGTTTATATGGTATAATGAAAGGGGGGGGGCAATTGGATGAGGACCGGAAACTCCAAAAAAGTCATCATTATAAACGCACGTTAAAACGGCTTAAATTGCGGTCTAATACTTTCAAATCAAGTGGTTAAAATTGCGTTGAAAGTCTTTGAAACGTAATTTTTTCTTGAAATTCTTGCACTAAAATTGCGATAAATTGCGGTTGCTGTTTTCTCTGACATCCATTTAAACCGCTGAATACCTTTTGCTTATCCAGATTCTTGCCTTTTGGAGTTTTCGCCCTGCCCCCTTGTCCCGGTTTGTTTTCCGATAAATTTTTGCTATCTTTGTAAAGGTTTGTTAGGTTCCTCGTGGAGGGTGGATCCTTTCGATCGTGGGGAAAGGCTCTCTCTTGGGAATTCTGTTGATATTTCTTTGGTTAATCTGCTCGTTCTAACCCTGTTTGAATGATGAAGTTTTATGCTCGGATAATTTCGCCCCTTTTTTTGCTTGTGGCTTTGTCGTTATGCGGTTCGCAGCAGGCGTTCGGACTTTGTGGAAAACGCAGCCGCAAGGCGTCCGCCGAACAGTGTGACACCACGAAAAGTTCGGCATACGACAAATTCTTCAAGGAGGAACACCGCATAGCCCGGGGCCTTTTCACGCTGCATGAGATGAAAGGGCGGGTCTATTTCGAGATCCCGCTCCGGCTGATGGATCGGAGCATGCTGCTCGGAACGACCATCTCGGCTACCAGCGACAACGGTCACGGAATCGTGGGCTCCAAGCCGAAAGAACCGCTTCATTTCGCATTCACGCGCGCGGGAGACCGGATCGCCATGCGGCTGATTTCGGAGCGGGCCGTTACCCCCCCCCTCCCGAATCATGCTGAAATAGAGCGAGCGCTCGCAACGAGCAATATCGGCGCTATTTACCGGTTGTTCGAGATCGAGACCTTTACGCCCGACAGTTCTGCGGTAGTCGTGGACGCCACGGATCTGTTTGTCAGCGATGACGAGCGGCTGTCGCCTTTCGACAAATACAGCCAGCACACGCTTTCGGGACGCCTCAAACGCAAGGAGTCGTTCGAAAAGGAGAAGTCCTACGTGACCGGAATCAAGTCCTTTTCGGATAACGTTTCGGTCAGCAGCAGCCTGAATTACCGGGTGACGATCTCGGAGCGCGGGCTGCGGGATGTGCCGGTTACGATCACTGCCACACGTTCCATCCTGCTGCTCGACAGCCTTCCCGTCAGCCCTCGGATCACCGACAGCCGCATCGCCGTTTTCCCGACGGGCAAGATGCTCTATTCTCCCACGACCCAGGGGGCCCGTCCGATATGGTATGCCAACCGCTGGCGGCTGGAGCCCTCGGACATCGAAGCCTACCGGCGCGGGGAGTTGGTGGACCCGGTCAAGCCGATCGTCTTTTACATCGACCGTAATTTTCCCCGCACGTGGCTTCCATACGTCATCGAAGGGGTGAATCAGTGGAGCGAACTTTTCGAGCAGATCGGTTTTCGCAATGCCGTCCAGGCGCGGCTTTTCCCCGAGGACGACCCCGAATTCGACCCCGACAACCTCAAATATTCGTGTGTGCGGTATGCCCCGGTGACGATTCAGAACGCCATGGGCCCCTCGTGGACCGATCCGCGCAGCGGCGAGATCGTCAGCGCCTCGGTCTATCTTTATCACGATGTGATCGAGCTGATCAACAACTGGCTTTTCATCCAGACCTCGCCGGCCGATCCGCGCGTGCGGCAGAAGCAGATTCCTCAGGAGATCATCGGCGACGCCCTGCGGTATGTGCTTTCGCATGAGATCGGGCATTGCCTGGGCTTCATGCACAACATGGGCGCGTCGTCCGTGATCCCCGTGGATTCGCTGCGGAGCCCCTCTTTCACCCGCGAGACGGGAACGACCACGTCGATCATGGATTACGCCCGTTTCAACTATGTCGCCCAGCCGGGCGATTTCGAGCGCGGCGTGCGGATGACGCCTCCGCGGTTCGGGGCTTACGACCGGTTTCTGGTGAAATGGAACTATACGCCGCTTTTCGCCGGGAGCCCCGAGGCGGAGTATGCGATCACCTCGCAATGGCTGCGCGAGGCGTCGGCCGATCCGGTCCTGCGCTACGGCAAGCAGCAATTCTCCGAGCCGCTCGACCCCCGATCCCTCTCCGAGGATCTGGGCGACGATCACGTCAGGGCTTCCGAATACGGCATCTCCAATCTGAAATACGTGCTTTCGCACCTCAATGCCTGGACCGAATCCGACGACCGGGATTACAGCTACCGCAAGGCCATCTACAACGGAATCGTCAACCAGTATTTCACCTATTTGAACCATGTCTATGCGGACGTGGGCGGAGTGTATCTGTACGAGAAACACGTCGGGGACTCGGTCGAACATTACCGGAGCGTTCCCCGCGAGCGCCAGGTCCGGGCGTTGGAATTCCTGTTGGAACAGCTCGACGACATGGAGTGGCTGGACGACCGGAGTGTTACGGGCAATCTGGGGCTGGTGGCTTCGGCCGCGGACGCCGTGTGCGAGGCTGTGATGAAAGCCGTCGTGGCGTCGCCTTCGAAAGTGGGGCTTTCGGCGGCGCTGGCCGAAAACGACGCCTTCACGCCCGAAGCGTGCATGTCGTTGATCTACGACCGAATCTGGGCCCCGACCCTTCGCCGGCAGGCGTTGAATCTCTCGCAGATCAAGCGGCAGCGTCTTTTCCTGGAGACGCTCGGCGAGGTGGCCGCATTGCGTGAAGAGGGAGATTCCAAGAGCCTTGCGGCCATGCGGCGGATGGAGGTTCCGGAGGCGTTCCGCACGGACCGGTCCCTGCTGTCGGACGCTTCGGCAGGCTGTCCGGGACCTGTGGCGGGGTATGACGATCCCATGCCGCTGTTTTACGAAGAGCGGCCGATGGAGGGGCTCGCCTATGACTGTGTGCTGAAGATCCGGCGCTTGCTGGAGGGGCAGCGGAACCATCCCGATCTGCAGACCCGGCTGCACTACCGTTCGCTGTTGCATACGATCGAATCCTATCTGAAATGACGGCGGTTATGAGAGAAAGATACGATATGCGATGGATCGTGACGCTGTTGATGCTGTTGCCGGTGCTGTGCGACGCGACGCCCGCGGCGGCCCGCAAGCGGCGCGCGACGGCTCCCGAACCGCGTAAGACGGCTTACGAACAGCTTTTCGCCGGTAAGAATCCCCGAACGGTGCAGGGATTGTTCACCCTGCATCTGCTCGACGGGGATGTCTATTTCGAGGTGCCCGATTCGATGCTCGGGCGTGACCTGCTGCTGGGGGTTACGGTGCTGTCGGTCAGCGACGGCGAGGAGTCGTCGGTCGGGATGCAGCCTTCGCGTCCGCGTCTTGTCGTTTTCCAGCGGACTGATTCGCTTTTGCAGATTGCCGCACTCGACAGCCGTTCGCGCAGCGACGATCCGGCGATCGGGCGGGCGTTGGCCGCGAGCCGGCAGCCCTCCGTGATCGCGTCGTTTCCCATCGAGGCGGTTACGCCCGACAGCAGCGGCGTCGTGGTGCGTGCGACATCGTTCTTCCGGAACGGCGAGAGTTACCTTTCGCCCAAGGACCCGGAGAGTTACAGCAGCCGCGACGGATTCGTCCTGCGGAGTTACGAATACCGTTCCGAAGCCTCCTGGATACGCGATATAGCGGCTTTTAACGACAATGTCTCGGTGGTGAGCGAGCTCTCCTACGAAGTCTCGGCCTACGCTTTCGGCGTGATTCCGCGGGGCGATCCTGAACTCTTCACGGCTGCCGTGCGGACATCGTTCCTGCTGCTGCCCGAACCGATGACGACGGTCCGTGAAGCGGATCTGCGCGTGGGCACCTCCACGTCGCGTTATGTCGAATACAGCGCTGACCGGCAGGGCGCCGAAGTCCGTTATTACGCCTCCCGGTGGCGGGTGGATGCCGGGCGTCCCATCGTCTTCTATCTCGACGAGCGTTTTCCGGCGGCGTGGAAACCCTATATCGAACGGGGCATACTGCTCTGGAACGATGCTTTCGAGCGGATCGGTCTTCCGCGGGCCATCGAGGTGCGGCGTGTCTCGGCGGAGGGGCTGCCCGACGTGAACGACATTCGCTATTCGGCCGTACGCTACGTTCCTTCGCCGGCCCGCGATCTGCGGTTCAACGCCTGGACCGATCCGCGAACGGGCGAGATCCTGAGCGCCAACATCTACATCAGCCACAATATCGGACCGCAGATTCAAACCGAACGGCTCCTTCAGACGGGAGCCGCCGATCCCGGGGCGCGGCGACTGGAACTCGACGAGGCGCTTTTCGGCGAGAGCCTGTCGGCAAAGGTGGCCCGTTATACGGGTTTTTGCCTGGGGCTGCTGCCCAACATGGGGGCTTCGCAGACGGTGCCGCTCGATTCGCTGCGCAGCGCGCATTATACGGCCGCGAACGGACTTTCGGCCTCGATTCTCGACGAGCTGCCGTTAAACTATGTGGCGCGTCCCGAAGATTTCCGGAACGGCGTGAAACTCTGTCAGACCTCGCTCGGGCCGTACGATTACCGCGCCGTCGAGTGGCTTTACGGCAACGGGGCGGTGAGCGACGATCCGTCGTGCCGTTTTCTGCGAGAACAGCCCGAAAAATTCGCGCTTGATCCCCGGGCACGGGCCTCGGATCTGGGCGACGATCCGCTGCGGGCGGCCGATGCCGGGCTGGCGAATCTTGCCGTTGTTCTGCACCATGTCTCGGAGTGGATCGACGACGAGGATGTCGATTATGCCTACCGTTCGGCCTTCCCCGAATCGGTTTCGTTCTATTGCAATGCGTTGTTCGGCTCCGTGATCGCCCGCTTGGGCGGAGTGCGGATCAACGAACGCTATGCCGGAGATGCAGGCCGGAGTTTCGAGCCGCTTCCCGCCGGGACGCAGCGTGAGGCGATGCGGTGGCTGTTGTCGCGGCTCGACGATCTGGAATGGCTCGACAGCCGTTCGCTGATCGTGGGGGAAGGGCTCAATCCCGGAATCGCGGATTTCATCCGTACGGAGACCTTCGACCGGATTCTGGGAAGCCTGGACCGCATTGCGCTCTGCGCTTCGTTGACCGACGGGGAGGCTTACACGCGCGCGGAGGCGCTGGACGACCTCTCGGCCTATCTTTGGGATAATGCGGACCCGGCAGACGAACTGGTCAAACAGCCGCTGCAACTGCGATTCCTGGATCGGTTGCTGGCTCTTGCCGAACAGGCCGCGGGCCGGAAATCGAAGCTGCGTTCGGACTATTTCGCCGAGGCTGTGACGGCGGAGAATTCCGCAGACTTCGCTCCGCTTGTCGGGGTTTCCTACCTCACGCGGCCCGAGGACGGCCATCTGCTCTACGGCGTGCTGCTCGACTGCCGGGATCGGATTGCGGCCGCCCGGAATCGGAGCGCCTCGCCGCAGATGCGGGGACACTACGCATTGCTGCTGCGCCGGGTGACGCACTTTCTTGAAAACAAGTGATGATAAGTTTGTACACCTATAACGATTGAGGCCTATGAAGATGATTTTACGCGAAGCCTTGATTCTGCTGTCGGTTCTGTTGCAGTGCGGTGCTGCGTTCGCACAGCCGCGGTCCGTCACGGGGCGGGTTGCGGATGTGAACGGGATGCCCGTGGTCGGGGCGACGGTGGTCGTGAAGGAGGCGCGCAACAGCGGGGCGATCACGGATTCCGACGGACGCTACCAAATCCGGATTCCCGAAGGCGGCAAGACCCTTCTGTTTTCATTTGTCGGTTATCAGACGCAGGAGCAGGTCGTGGCTCCCGGGCGTACACGTTTGGACGTGGTTCTGCAACCCTCCTCCATGGAGATCGAACAGGTCGTCGTGACGGGCTATTCGCAGACCACGGTCAAGAAGGTGACCGGTTCGGTGGGTATCCTGACGGCCGATGAACTGCAACTCAAGCCGCAGACCTCGGTCGACGCCATGATGCAGGGCGAGTTGGCCGGTGTCACGGTTACGCCGACTACAGGGCGCCCCGGAGCCAGTCAGCGGATCCGGATCCGCGGTATTGCCAATCTTTCGGGAAATACGACTCCGCTGTGGGTGGTCGACGGCGTTCCGTTGCAGAATGAGGGCCCGAGTACGAATCTGAGTTCGAATGAGCTCAAGGCCGGCGGTTTCGACGACATTTTCATCTACGGGATCGGCGGGGTGAATCCGAGCGATATCGAGTCGATCGTCGTGCTGAAAGACGCCGCGGCGGCGGCAATCTACGGATCGCGGGCTGCGAACGGCGTCATCGTGGTGACCACCAAACGGGGCAAGGCCGGGAAGATGAAGGTCAATTTCTCGTCGAATGTCACCGTTTCGTTCCGCCCCCAGCGGCAGCCGTCGTTGATGAATACGGCCGAGAAACTGGCCTGGGAGCAGGAACTCTGGGACGAATTCGCCGCGGAGAAGTATGCACAGTCGCTTCTGGATCCGTCGGTGATCTATCCCACGGTGGGTATCGTGGGACAGGTGCGTTCGGGACAGCTGGCCTTCTCGCATCTGAAGGGCGACACGGCTGCTCAGGATGCCTATCTGAGTTCGCTGGCTGCGACCGATACCGACTGGTATGACGTGATTCTGCGCAATGCCGTCTCGGTGAATGGCCATGTCTCGGTGAGCGGCGGTTCGGAGGCCTACAACTACTACCTTTCGCTGGGTTATACCAACGACCAGGGCATGCTCATCGAAGACAGTGCCGACCGCTATACCTTCAAGGCCAATCTGGGCTTCAAACCCACCCGCCGTTTCTCCTTCGATGTGGGCGCCGATATCTCCTGCCGGAAGGCCAATACGCCGAATCCGAGCGTCGATCCCTTCACCTATGCCTATTTCGCCAACCCCTACGAGAAGCCCTACAACGAGGATGGCAGCTATGCCAACGACCAGACGTGGCTCTCACTGCCGAACTACAACCGCGATACCTATGAGGATCTGCCCGAGAAGGGGTTCAACATCCTGCGGGAGATCGAGGGCAACAAGACGAAGACCGATTACGTTTCGACGGAGGTCCGTCTGGGGATGGAGTACAAACTGCTGGAGAATCTGAAGTTTGAAGGACTGGCCTCCTATAACTTCAACAACAATGATACGCAGACTACCCGGGAGGAGGATACGTACGGGGCCTATCAGGATCGCTTGAGCATCCATCGTACGCACAACGGCAATCTCTACGGCTCCATTCTGGAAAACAAGAGCCGTCGCACGGGGTATCTGCTGCGCGGGCATCTCACCTATGTCGGGGAGTACGGCGACGGCCATACGTTGAATGTGGTCGGAGGCGCCGAATTGCGGGGCAATGATTCGCACACGCTCTTCAACAAACGGTTCAATTACGACCCGCGGACCGGCAATACGGCTTTGCCACCGATCGAAAAACCCTCGGAGAGCACGCTGCGGGAGATCGAGCGTCTGACGGGCGAGTATTTCACCAAGTCCCGCTATGCGTCGTTCTACCTTTCGGCCGACTATTCGTTCCGGGACCGTTATATTCTGAGCGTCACGGGGCGTGCCGACGGCAGCTCCTATTTCGGCACGCATGCGCAGTTCAATCCCAACTGGAGTGTGGGCGGAGCCTGGATTCTGACCGAGGAGCCCTTCATGGCATCGGCCCGCAAGGTGCTCCAATACGCCAAACTGAAAGCCTCTTACGGCTTTACGGGAAATATCGTGACGAGCGCCTCGCCGCAACTGATGATGAACTATTCGCTGCAGACCTATCGGGAGTATCAGTCGCAGAACCACCTGGTTGGAACGATCTCTTCGGCGCCCAATCCGAATCTGGGGTGGGAGAAGGTCAACGACGTGAAGGTGGGTCTGGACCTGGCATTCCTGAACGGCCGGCTTTCGCTCGAAACGGAGTATTACAGACGTCTGACCAAAGGCGCCGTGGACGACAAGCCGCTTTACGTAACCACGGGATTCACCCATCAGGCGGCCAATTTCGCCCGTCTGCGCAACCGGGGTATCGAGTTCACGCTCCGGGGCGGGATCGTTCAGACCCAGGACTGGACGCTGGATGCTTCGGTCAATTTCGCTTTCAACTCGAACAAGGTGCTCGAATATGCGAGTTCGGTATCGTTCCAGCACATGAAGCTCAACTACTACGAGGGCTATCCGGCCCGGGCGCTCATTGGCGGCAAGGTGGTCGGGATCGACCCCCTGACGGGTCTTTACGAATTCAAACTTCGCCCCGATGCGGTCATTTCGAGCGATGCAGACTACACCGACGAAGCCAACTACCTCTACTATCTGGGGAATCGGGAGGCGCCGTTCAACGGCGGTTTCAACATTTCGGCCGGATACCGGAATCTGCGTCTGTCGGTCAACGGCGTCTTTTCGTTCGGGTCTTATGCCTATGACCGCAACGAGTCGCCGGCGACTTACAGCCAGATCGCTGCGGGAAGCGTCTCCACGATGGACCGGGCGCAGACTGAGTACAGCGACCTGTATTCGAACCACCTGAATGTCTGGAAAGACCGCACCGACCGTTGGACGGAAACGAACACTACGGGGACGAAATACCCGCGGATCTACGACTCGTTCGACGCGAAGTACCATTTCGACCAGTCGAATCCGACCTCCAATGCCGTGGTCGATGGAATCTATATCTACAAGATTTCGTACGTGCGGATCAAGAACATCACGCTCTCCTACTCGTTGCCGCGCAAGGTGGTCAACCGGGGCGGATTCGATGCCGTGAGCTTCAACGTAAGTCTGGCCAACTTCTTTACATTCACCGATTACAAGGGCATGGACCCGGAGGTTCCGGGCGCGATCTATCCCACGACGCGCTCCGTGACGTTCGGCGTGACGCTCGGATTCTAAAAACAGCGGATTATGAAACGGAAAATATGGATGATAGTCCTGGCAACGCTGCTTTTCGGCGGATGCAAACGTTATCTCGACGTGACGCCGCAGGGAAAGATCATTCCTGAAACGGAGGAGGATTTCGAAGCCTTGCTGAACAACATGCTGTATGCCATCGAGGAGGGTACGGACGAAGATATTCTGGGCTGCTACGACCGGGTGATTCTCTACGAGTCGATTTCCGACAATCTCGATGCGAACATCTCGGCCGGGCGTCTGACGCTCTATGCGGGCGATGTGGCGAACAACTTTCAGAAGGGGTATTACGAGGGTCTTTATTCGGCGATCAAGGATTGTAACCTGATTCTGGAGTACATGCTCGAAAAGGACTCTGCGAAGGCCCGGGCGTTGTGTGCCGCAGCCTATGCCATCAAGGGCGTATGCTATTACAATTTGATCCGGATCTACTGCGAGCCGTACGATGCGGCGACGGCCTCCTCTCTGCCGGGCATTCCCATTGTCGAGCACTTCGACGTGGAGAGCGATGCGGTGCCCGATCGCAATACCCTTGCACGGAGCTACGAGTATGCGGTATCGCTCCTCCGCAAGGCGGTCGACTACCACATGACCGACGAATCGTATCTCTTCACCGAGGCGGTGGCCAAGACCTACCTGGCCAAGCTCTATTTCTGGGCGGAAGAGTGGTCCGAGGTGATTCCGCTGTGCGAGGAGCTGCTGGCCGTACCGTCCTACGCCCTTGCAGACAGAAGCGTCTATACGGAGTCGATCCAGTCTTACGGCGAGCAGTTGCAGGAGGTCATCATCCGCGACCGTACGACGGGTGATGACGATGTGAAGACGCTCTACGACGAGACTTTTCGGCAATACCTGAGCACGCGGCCGGTGAATGCCACGCTGTTGAAGCTCTTCGGTGCGGAGCCGCAGAAGGATATTCGCTGGGGCATCATGTGTGATGCCAAACGGGTCAATCAGAAGACCGTGACGGCCCGGATCCGGGGATCGGAGCTGCATCTGATGCTTGCCGAGAGTTATGCCCACCCGGGGGCGCAGCAGGACGAGGCGAAGGCCTTGTCGCTGCTCAACGAACTGCGCCGCAAGCGTATCGAAGATGTTGAGGATTACACGCTTCGGACGCTTCCCGAGCCGGACCGCGAGGCGCTGATCACGGTGGATGCCACGGGCAAGCCCCTCACGCCGTTGATTTCCGCCATTCTGGACGAGCGGCGCAAGGAGCTCTACATGGAGGGCGACCGCTGGTTCGAACTCAAACGCAACGGTCGTCCCGAGTGGTGGGTAATCCAGCAGTCGGGCAGTACGCTGCCGGTCAAATATGTCACGCGGAAGTATCTCTATACGATGCCCGTGAGTGTCCGGGACATCCGGAACAGTCAGGGCCAGATTGCGCAGAACCCGGGTTATGAATTTTGATTTTGAAACGGAAGACCATGAAACGGAAAAACTGGTTGTTGCTCGGAGCGCTGGCCGTAGCGGCGTTACTGGGATTTTTTGCCGCAGGATGCGACAAGTATGACGATGTGCCGCCGCGGAGCTCGGGCGGATCGTACGATCTGCTGCCGATCGTCGGCGAATCGGCATCGGCCGAGGAGCTTGAAAGGTGGCGGGAGATTCGTTCGGAGTACGAAACGGCGGTTGGAAATTGATACTCTGATTGTTTCACTAAATAAAGACGGATTATGAAAAAGTATTTGTATTTGTCCGTGGCGCTTCTGACGACATTGTCGCTGGGCGCGTGCGGCGATGACGACGGACCCGGATCGGGCTCGGATGCCAATGTGCAATTTTCAACATCGTCCTATACGCTGGACGACGAACCGATCGACGTCAAGGTGGTAGCGTCGCAGGCTGCGGCGTCGGATCTGAATATCGGATTCACGGTCGGCGGTACTGCCACGGCGGCCGATTACGAGCTTTCCGCGCAGAGCTTCCTGCTCGAAGCCGGCAAGACCGAGGCAACCGTCACCGTAACGCCCAGGCAGGCATTCGAGGCGGCCAAGACCCTGACCCTGACGTTGACCTCCGGAACGGGTTATACGATCGGGCGGGTTGCTTCCACGACGGTAAATCTGGTCGAGTCGAGCGTTTATGTCTACAGCTTCACAACGGCGGAGGCAGAATTGCAGGAGTCGCTGGATATTACGCTGACCGTGGGCGACGATAACTTCAAGGCGCCTAAGGATCTCGAATTGCCGTTCGAGGTCCTTTCGGGCTCGACGGCCGAGTTGGGTAAGCACTTCCTGGTGAAGGACGACGCCACCTCTTTCATCGTTCCGAAAGACGGCAACACGGCGACGCTGACGCTGCTCCCGGGGCCCGAGGTGGATCCGTCCAATCCCGCGACGCTGAAGCTCGGCGTGGATGAACAGGGTGGCCGTTTCATTGCCGGAGAGATTCCGAGTGTCACCGTTACGGTCAAGGGCCTGCTTTCGTATGCGGCGCTGGCCGGCACGTGGCAGCACAAGGAGTTGATCGGTCTGGAGGAACTTGAAGAATTTGCGATGCTTGAAGAGATGGATGTTGACGCGATTCCGAGCCACAACGACGGTTTTACGATTTCGATCACGGATGAAGGGGACCATGCGATGTTCACGCCGTCGAGCACGGGCGATCTGGCCGATCTCTTCCGGACGTGCGACATGACCTATACCGCACCTTTCAACGTGCAGGAGGCGGGCAAAGTGAGCGGGTCTTATACAACGGTCGGTGAGGGATATTTCTGGTTCGATGAAGGTTCGTTCGATCTGACTTATTTCCAGTTGAGCAGCGGAAACCGCTCTTTCGAGAATTCGAACGAAAAACTTGGTAAGTTGACTATCGCGCTCATGCTGGACAAGGACGGATCGATGATCCTCTTCCTGCGCGATTACGACGAGCCTCCCTTCCTGCCTTTGTGGTGGTATACGGATCATTTTGAAACCGACTTCTTCGGTTTTGGGTATCGTTTCGAGAAGGTTGTGCGATAGCCGTCTCTGCAATTCGGGAAAGCACCTCTCCTCTTACGCGAGGTGCTTTCCCTTTTGTTTTCGATCCGGAGTCGCCCGAATCGTTTCGTTCGTATAAAAAGAGTTTGCCATGAAGAGTTGTTTACGGTTGTTGTGGGGCATCGTGCTGCTCGGGTGCTGCGCCTGCTCGACTTCGCAGGATCGGACGACGCTGTTGGAGGTTTCGCCCCGGAGTGTCGTGTTGCCGCACGAGGGCGGGGATGAATGGGTCGAATTGCAGGCCGACGGAGCCTGGACCTCGGAGGTGTCGCCTCCGATAGCGCGGGAGTGGCTGACGGCCGAACCCGCCTCGGGCGGAGCCGGGAAATATCGGGTCCGGCTGCACGTCGCACCGAACGCGGATTTCGCACAGCGCGATGCCTCGGTCTATTTCGATGCGGCGGAGCTTTCGCAGGTGGTTGCGGTTACGCAGGCTCCGACCCTCGTGACGCCCGGACGACTCGAATTGCCAGCTCTCAATACTACCGAGTATCTGACGGTCGGATCGGCTTCCGAACCGCTCGAAGTCATGCTCTCCCCGCAGGCGGAGTGGTGTACGGCCGTGGTCGAGGGGACGCGGATGCGCATCCGCGTCTTGACGAATCTCGGCGCGGAAAGGTCCGTGACGTTGCATGTGACGGCCGGCCGGTTCACGCAGGAAGTCGTTCTCGTGCAACAGGCCTTCGATCCGGTGAAAAACTACGGTGACGGCGAGGTCGTTGCGTTGCAACGGGCCACATCCGGAAACGGCGTGTGTCTGGTCGTCGTGGGGGACGGCTACACGCTTGCCGAAATGGCCCGGAGAACGGGGAAATATGAAACCGACATGCGGCGAGCGGTCGAAGCCTTCTTCTCGGTCTATCCTTACAGCGCCTACCGCTCCTATTTCGATGTCTACATGCTGACTGCGATTTCCGAGGAGGCGGGCATGAGTTGTGTCTCTCCGGCGGAGACCGTGGATACGAAATTCTCGACGCTGTGGCAGGGGGTATCGACCTCGATTTCGTGCGATGACGGAGCCGTCCGCGACTGGCTGACGCGGGTGACGGCACTGACGGGGCGCCGCATGCAGGATTTGACGGTCGTCATGCCGATCAACCGGGCGGTGTATGCCGGGACCAGTCTGATGTGGACCGACGGTTTTTCGATCTCTATGATTCCTGTCGGAAGCAGTTTCGACAAACTTGTGGTGCACGAGGCCGGCGGACACGGTTTCGCCAAGCTGCTCGACGAATACGTCTATTACGAGACCGAGATTCCGGCGAAAACTCGGAACGAAATCGAGAGTTTAAAAAACTTTGGATTCTATATCAATGCGGACTTTTCGTCCGACATCTCCCAGACGACGTGGCGGGATTTCGCCGCGCTGCCCGATTATCCGATGGTCGGAACCTATCCCGGGGCGGGCACCTACCGTTCGGGGATCTGGCGTCCGGAAGAGAACAGCTGCATGAACGACAATGTCGCCTATTTCAATGCCCCGAGCCGATGGGCCCAGATCCGGCGTATCCGGAGGCTTGCCGGCGAGCCGGATTATACGTTCGCCGCGTTTCTGCTCGAGGATCAGCGCCCGGCTTATCCGGTCGGAACGCGCTCGGGAATCGGGGATTTGTCCCGCTTCGTGCCGTCGGGGCCTCCCGTGGTCATCATGGAGCCGTCGGACCGTTGAGCGGCGAAGTCCTTTGTTCGGAGCGGACGGATGTCGGGAAAATCGTACCTTTAACCTTTATGACTAATTTTGCAACATCTAAACTAAATATACATATCTAATATGAACAAGTTGCGAGCATTTATTTTTCTAATTGTAATGTTTTTTTGCATAGCACTATCGGCATCGGCTAAAGACGCAAAAAGACTAATCATTATTAATGGATATTTCTTTAATGAATTGCCTTCGGATATAAAAAACAGTGATACTCCACAGGACCTGAAAATATTTTTCATTGAAACGCTCAATGAAACCAAGGCGGTCTGTATGTATTCCCCATCACTTAAACTTTCTGAAGCATCCTTACGATACGCTATTCCTGTGGAAAATATTGAAGAAAGCGAAGAACTTCTGCGTCGGTACAACGAACAAAAGGAGAATGATGGTATTAGCTTCACAATGCAGGCCACAAAACCGCTTATAAAAGTTGGAGATAAATTCCCTGGTTTTTCAGCAACCGATATTGTCGGCAAAACATGGACAAACGCAGATGTAGAAGGTAAAGTTATGGTGCTTAACCTATGGTTTACGGGGTGTGGGCCTTGCCGTAAAGAAATGCCGGAACTTTCCTCTTGGAAAGATGAAATGCCGGATGTAATGTTTTTTTCATCTACTTATGAAGCTCCTGAAGTAGCAAAACAAGTTCTTGACAAAGTTAGATTTAACTGGATTCCCCTTGTAAACGATACCCAATTTAAGAAATTTATAGGCAACAACGGCTATCCGCTTACTATTGTGGTGGATAAATCTGGCAAAATTGCCGCTTTTGAGTATGGCACTTCTCCTGAGCAAAGAGAATCTCTGAAAAATAAAATCTCGGGACTTCGATAAACGTCTTCATATAATAATTGCTCCATAACCTTGGCGTAATGCCACAAATTATGGAGCAATTATTTTACATCTGATTGATATTTTACTTGATCAGATCATTGTACTGCGTCTCGCTCAGCGGAATGACCCAAACCCAGTCATTCGTTCCATTATCGTTGGGCCCTACCGTCACGGCAAAGTTCCGACCAAACGTTCCAGGACACTCGGCACCCGAAGTGTTGTCGGCATAGGTCTTGCGCGAGATGGAGGCTCCCAGCCGCTTCAGATCAAACCAGGAAAAACCTTCGCCCCACAACTCCATACGCCGTGTAAGCAGAATCTCGTCGATCAGCTCCTGCCCCGAGGCTGCTGTTTGCGTATAAGCATCATCGCGGGCGGAGTTGACCGTGTAGAGCAGATTTCGAGACGTTGACTCATCCGGAGTCTGCTGCTTGCAGAGCGCCTCGGCCTCGATGAGATACATCTCGGCGGCACGCATGAAACACATCTGCGAAACACCCGGGAGAGCGGATTTCCGTTTTCCGGAACAGCCCGGAAGAAAAATGCCGGCCGATGGTGAATCGGCCGGCATTTTTTTGCGATTGGCATCCTCTCGCTTGAAACGGATCGGGTTATATTTCGGAGAAGAGGTTGAACTGGTGCAGCAGCGTGAAGGCGAAGAATCCGCCGATGATTGCGCAGAGAAGTCCCAGCAATCCGTTGAGGACGCGCGGAGAGGGTTTTGCGGGCCGGTTTTCGAGGCTTTGGATGTATTCGCGGAAGAAGAGATAGAGCGCCGGGACGACGCTGCAGGCCATCAGATAGTCCTCCGGGATGCCGAAGAAGTAGACCTTCGAGAGGCCGATCAGCGCCCAGTGGCAGAGGAACATGGCCAGGACGATGTTGATGCGCTCGGAGAAGGCCAGCATCACACCGATGGTGAAGACCGCCACCGAGCAGGGCATCACCGGCGAGGTGATCTCCGGGAAGGTGCGTCCCAGGGCCAGCGAGCAGAGCGGATAGAGGAACGGCATGACGAAGAGCATCCGGGCAAAGCGGGCATGGTGGCCGGTTCGGGCCAGCGAGGCGTGTTTGACGATGAGGTCGTAGAGCCAGATGCACCCCATGATGGCCCAGAACAACGCTTGGGGACTGTGATATTGTCGCGGCTCGCAGTAGACGAGGAAATAGACCCCGGCGATCCAGAAGTTGAGCAGCGCCATGTAGAGCTTCATGGCGATCCGCACGCCGTGCGACGGACGTCGGACGAGCAGCGTCGTGAGCAGCACTCCGATGCCGGTCAGCACCAGTTGCGCGGGCCATGTCGCGGCGTTATAGGCGGCTATCGTACTCCAGAAGGTCTCCATCGGTTCATGCTATTGCGGATTGTTTGTCGGGGCTTCGGATTCGCCGGTTGTCCGGGCGTTGACGATCCCCGTTGTTTTCGCCCGCTCTTCCTCGTTGTCCGCAGGATTCTCCTGGGGGTCGGGATCGTTGCCGTTCGGCTCCGCGGCGCTCCGCCCGGCCCGGCGCCGGCGCGTGAGCGAGAAGGCCTTCCGCTTGAAGACGAAGATCGGCAGCGTGGCTCCGGCGGCCAGCAGGGCGATGACGCTCAGCGAGACCGTGGCGTTCAGAAAGAAAAGCTGCATGTATTGCATGCTCTGTCCCGGGTCGTTGAGCGACTGCAGGAACATGATCAGCGAAAAGACGGTTTTGTAGGCGTAGATACCCGGGACCATGGGCAGCAGCGCCGGGATGTACAACACCGTCATCGGGCAGCGGACACCGCATCCGAGCCAGAGGCTTCCGAATCCGATGACCATCGCGGCACAGAGCGAGGCCGAGGCGATGTCGATATCGGCATAGTTCATCAGACAATAGCGCAGGGCGTGGCCCACGGCGGCCAGCAGGGCAATGCGCGGGAAGGCGCGCATCGGCGGATCGGAGATGGCGCCGAATCCGATGGCGGCCACGGCTGCGAAGAGCCCGTCGAGCAGGATGTCCACGGCGATCATAGCAGGCTGTCTTTAACCATGAGGAGCGTCGCTGCCAGACCGATGGCGATGCAGATGATGAGCAGCAGGGCGTTGATCAGGCGGCTGCATCCGATGAGGATGTGCCCTTCGACGATGTCGATCACGCCGTTGATCAGGGGGACGCCGGGAACGAGGAACAGCACGCTTGTGGCGAGGGCCGTTTCGGCCGTGCAGTCGAATCGCAGGGCTGACGAAGCGCAGAGCGAGGCCATGAATGCCGCGACGATGAAGAACAGGAAGTGGTTGACGCCGTGGGCCTGCATGCGCTGTTTGGCGGCATAGCCGACCAGCGTCGAGGTGAAGACGATGGCCATGGCCGTCCAGTCGCCGCCGAACAGGCGGCAGAACGAGGCGTTGGCCAGCCCCACGGTCAGCAGCACGAAGATCGGGTCGATCAACGGTTTGGCGGTCAGCTCGTTGTAGCGGCGGCGGATCTCGTCCAGTGGCAGCCGCTCGTCGAGGGCGTCCCAGCTCAGGGCGCTCAGGTCGGAGTTGCGTTCGAAACTGATCGGCAGCGAGGGAATGCGCACCACGCGGGTGATGGCCTCGCCCGACTCGTCGTCGCGCACCGTGAGGATCGTGCTGCGTTGGAAGCTCGACAACTGGACGTCGACCCCCAACGAACGGCCGATGCGCTGTGAGTTGCGGATGGCGCGGGAGGTGTGGACCCCCGACCCGAGCAGATAGGTCGCATATTCGGCGATAAAGTCGAGGATTTCGGTCAGTTCGTGCCTGGTTTTCATGATAATCGCAAAAATAATCTTTTTCGGATAATTCTGTTCGTTTGATACGAAAAAAATGCCGCCTCATCCCGTTGCGGGGGAGAGGCGGCAGTCGGGGCGTTCTTCGGGAGCCGGAAGGGGTCGTATGGCAGACGACACGCAGGGTTACTCATCTAATCTCTAATCTCGTAAGGTTTCTCCGGCTCCCGGGAACGTCAGGCGGTATGTCGTCGGAATCGTGCGGTGATGTCGGTCATCCCTCCGCAGCGATCGACGCGGTAGAGTCGCTGGTTGGTGGTCGGGGCGTTGAGCGGGCCGCAGCGTTCGATCCAGGGGCCGAGCTTCACGTAGTCGAATACCTCGGGGGCCACCCCTTCGGGCAGCTGCGGCCGCCCCGAGTACCAGCCCACGCGCAGCGCGGGCCACGTGCAGCGCACCCACGCGGCCAGCCGGGCCACCTCGAGCGGTGCGGCGTCGCCGCCCATGAAGCAGAGGCAGGTGACCGAGTGTCCGTAGCGGTCGAGCAGCGCCGCGAGCTCCCGCTCGTCGAGCTGTCGCCCCGCATCGCGTTGCAGGTGGGGGCTGTGGCATCCCGGGCAGCGGTTCGGGCAGCCGGTGAGGTTGACGGCCAGCGTCGTCTCGTCGGGGATCTCCGCGAAGACGATGTCGAAGTTATGATAGCGGAGCATCGGTCTGCGGTTTATGGGCGTAGAAGCGGCGCGAGGCCTCCTGCTGGCGGGCCGCCGAGAAGTTCGAGACGCGTTTCATGTAGCCGATCACGCGCGTGAGGTAGTCCAGATCGGTCGAGTGGCACTCGGGGCACGCGTGCAGGTAGCGCTTGTCGATGTGTCCGCAGTGGTTGCAGACCGTGTTCGGGATGTTGAACGTGAAGTAGTTGCACCCCTCGCGTGCCGCCACGCGCAGCAGCTGCCGGTACTGCTCCTGCGAGAGGTGGTCCTCCAGATTGAGGTGCAGGGCCGAACCGCCGGTCAGGTGGTCGATGTAGCGGTGACCGTGGAGGCGGAACTTGTCGACGATGTTCAGCGACGGATCCTCCACGACGTAGAAGTACGAGTTGTAGCAGTCGCGCGGCACGGCGTATCCGTCCTCACGATCCCACTTGGCGTGCTTCACGCCGACGTTCTCGGCCGGGATCATCTCGCAGTTGAACATCAGCTCCTTCGTGCGGTACTTGCGGTTGCAGCGCTCGATGAGCCCCAGCACCTCCTCGACGAACGAGGCGTAGCGTTCGTTGTCCGAGATCTCCAGCCCGAGGAACTCGGCCGCCTCGACCAGTCCGTTGACGCCGACGGTCAGATACTGCCGCGAGAGGTTGATGTAGCCGGCGTCGAACAGCGGCAGCATCCCCTTTGCCTGCAGCTTCTTGAGGTTTTCGTTGTAGGCCGTCTGGACCTTGTGCACCAGGTCGACCACCTCTTCGAGGAACTTCAGGTAGTGCATGCCGTTGCGCGCGGCGTACTGGATGCAGCGGTTGAGGTTGACGGTCAGCACGCTCTTCGAGCCGGTCGAGACGCCCCCGGCGCCGAGCGTGTAGCTGAAGCCGTTGTCCTGGATTTCGTTGCGCAGGCGGCAGCACGACGAGAGCGAATCGGCGTTGTCGCTCAGGTAGGTGAAGAACGAGTGTCCCTCGGCATACATCTGCGCCGTGAAGTCGCCCCATTCGCGGTCCATCACGTCACCCTCCTTCGAGAGCAGGGCCATCGTCTCGACCGGGAAGGTCAGCACGGTCTTCGTACGCTCGCGGTTGAACCACCGCATGAAGCGCTTCTGCAGCCACGAGAGCGACTCCCAGTGGGGTGCCGATCCGTCCGGGAAGCGGAATTCGCCGAACAGCGACTCGAAGTAGCAGCGGTCGTAGTAGGCGATGTTCCAGAAGACGGCCTGGAAGTTGCGCGCCCCGGTGGGCTGGTTGATCGAGTAGACGATCTGCTCGAAGCAGTCGGTGATGACCTTGTCCAGCGTGCGGTGCTTGCGCGAGAGGTCGACCACCTCGTCGGCCCGCGTGTAGTAGTCCTCGCCGTACTCCTGCTCGATGAAGTAGTTCATGTACATGAGGAACTCGGGGGTGGCGCAGGCCCCCGACAGCATCGACGAGACGATGAAGACCATGTTGACGAATCCGCCGCAGAACGACTTGAGGTTGGTCGGGCGCGTCGAGTTGCCGCCGATGGAGATCGTGCCGCCGAGCAGCCACGGATACATCGTGATCGAGGCGCAGTAGTTGGCCATCGACGTCTCGTCGTTCTTGTAGATGAAGTGGTTGTTCAGCAGGTGGAGGTACTTGTCGGCCAGTTCCCGGCCGTACATTTCACGGATGCGGTCGGTGAGCAGGCGGCGGTTCAGGCGGATGAAGTTCTGCTTGGGCAGCTCGCCGATCAGCGTGGCGATGTTCTTGTTCTCGACGTTGGCGTTGGCGTCGAATTTCGACCCTGTGGCGGGGTTCGAGGCGGCGCAGTAGTCGGTCAGGAAGCGGAGCTTTTCGCGCTCCTCGCGGTCTTCGGTGTGGCGCTGGCGGTAGAGCATGTAGCTCTTGGCCACGGCGAAGTAGCGCTCGGCCATCAGGGCCACCTCGACCTGGTTCTGAATCTCCTCGACGGACATACCGTCGGCGACGTGCACGCGGCTCAATACCGACGTGAGGTCGTCGTCCGTAGCATACCCGCCCACCGAGAGGAAGGCCTTGCTGACGGCCCGTTTGATCTTCTCGACGGAGAACGCCTCGCGTTTCCCGTCGCGCTTGACAATGCAGAGTTCCGAAATGCCCATACAGGTTCCGTAGTTAAAAGGTTGTGCCATCGCTTCCGGCCGACGGTCGACGCCCCGGGCACGTTGCGGACCAAACGGCCCGAAAACGATGCGCGGCAGCCGCCTTGTCGGCGTCCGGAGTCGTATGTACTTAGTATAAAGTGTAAAAAAATGTTGCGGCGTCGTCCCACGTCCCGAGGACTACGGCCTGTCCGGCAAGGCAGGTCTTCTGACTCGCTCCCGCCGCACGCCTTCCCGTTCCTGCCGGAACAGTGGCAAAGAGTGTGCAGCCTTTTGCGGAGCTTACAGCTACGGGCATAGTCCCTGATTTGCACAGGAGTTCCCTTTTGATCCCGGGCCGGCAGCCGCCGGCTGGGAACCTTGCTCGGGAACAAAGATAGGAATTGTTGCGGGGTTTGCAAACGCCGGAGGCTTTTTTTAATGAACAATGTATCAACATCGACGCAATCCCGAGAAAAATTCCTACCTTTGCCGCGGTATGAAAGCATCGCTCAAAACGGGATATGCCGCGTGGGGACCCGACACGCTGGTCCTCTTCTGGCTCGGCGTCTGGTGGGTGTGCAACCTCCTGCAGGCGGGGTTCTCCCAGCTGGCCAACGACGAGGCCTACTACCACATGTTCGCCGAACACCTGGCGTGGGGCTATTTCGACCACCCGCCCATGACGGCACTGTTGGTCTGGCTGGGCGAACACCTCGCCGGCGGCGAACTGGGCGTGCGCCTCTTCTTCACGCTGCTGCAGCCGCTCTATCTTTGGGTGTTGTGGCGGCTGATCCGCCCGGCGGATGCCTCGCGCCGTGACGCCGCATTGTACTGCATGATCGCCGCCTCGACGCTCATGCTGCAGCTCTACGGCTTTATCGCCGTGCCCGACGGTCCGCTGCTCTTCACGACGGCGCTCTTCCTCGGGGCCTTCCGCCGCTTCACCGAGGAGCGGCGCGGCGCCTGGCTGTGGCTGGGGGTGACGATGGCGCTGATGGCCTACAGCAAGTACCACGGGGCGCTGGTCGTTCTCTTCGCCCTGTCGGTGACGCCCCGCCGGCTCTTCCTCCGTCCGGGACTCTATCTGGCCGGTGCCGTGGCCCTGCTGCTGCTCGTGCCGCATCTGCTGTGGCAATATCACCACGACTGGGCTTCGTTCGCCTACCACCTCTCGGGCCGCAATGCCGTCTTCCGCGTGAGCTACGTGACGGATTTCCTCGTCAACATGCTCGTGGTCTTCAACCCCTTCTTCGTGCCGCTCTGGGTCCAGGCCTGGCGCAAGACCCGCTGTCGGACGCCCTTCGAACGTCTGCTGCGGCTGCTGCCCGTGGGTTTCATCGGCTTCTTCCTGCTCTCGTCGCTGCGCGGATACGTCCAGCCGCAGTGGGTCATCGTCTCGACGTTCGGGCTCCTGTGGCTGCTGTTCGACTATGCGCGTCGCCACCCGCGCACGCGTCGCTACGTCATGCGGGCCGGCGGCGTCACGCTGGTGCTGGTCGTCGTCGTGCGGCTGGTGATGATCTTCAACCCGACCGATCTGCGCTTCGAGGTCTTCCACAACCCCGAAAGCTACGGCACCATTGCCCGCGAGGCGCACGGCCGTCCCGTGATCTTCTGCGACGGCTACGCCATTGCGGCCAAGTATGGCTTCTACACCGGCGGCGAGGCCTATTGTCAGCCCAATATCCGCTACCGGACCCATCAGTGGCAGTTTCGTGACGACGATACGCGCTTTGCGGGACGCGAAGTGTTGGTCGAGTGTCCACGGCAGGCCGACACGCTCCCCGGTGTGCAGACCATTCAGTTGGCCAACGGCCGCACCTTCTCGTGGTTCGTCGACCGTTCGTTCCACCCCGTGCGGCGGGTCGACATCGCCTTCAGCGGACTCCCCGAACGGGTTGCTCCGGGCGAGGTGCTCGACCTCGAACTGCGCATCATGAACCCCTATCGTTATGAGATTCGCGTCGGCGAGGGTCCGATCGGACTCCATATTCTCTGGAAGCACGGCCGCTTCCGGGTCGAGGAGTTCCCGACCGGGGCGCGCTTCACGCTCGGCGCCGGAGCGACGCTGACGCTCCCCGTGCGCTTCACGGTCCCGGAACAGCTGGCCGGTGAACAGTTCGACGTGGGCTTCGCCCTCTGCCGGACGGGCTATACGAATTGGTTTAACGGCAAACCCGTTTCGACGCGCGTCGACGGGTTGAACAAACGACTATGATCGAACAGTTTCTGAAATTCTGTGTAGTCGGCGGCTCCGGCGTATTCGTCGATTTCGGAATCACCTACGTCTGCAAGGAGTGGCTGCGGCTGAACAAGTATGTGGCCAATTCGGCGGGTTTCCTCTGCGCCGCCACCACGAACTACATTCTCAACCGGGTCTGGACCTTCCACAACGAGAATCCCGACATCGCGGGGCAGTATCTGCGTTTTCTGGGTATTTCGCTCGTCGGTCTGGCGATCAACAACGCCACGATCTATCTGTTGCACGGGCGTTTCAAGCTGAACTTCTATCTGGCCAAGCTCTTCGCCATCGGTGTGGTGACCTTCTGGAACTTCTTCATGAACTACTTCTTCACCTTCTGACGGCTGGGGCGGTCGGGACACACCCTCTTCCGCCGGTTTTGCCCCTCTCAGTACCCTAAAAAAAGCCCCGGAACATCTCCGGGGCTTTTTCAGGTTTGTCGTACGTCGGGGAATTCGGATCCTCTATCGGAGGCCGACCAGCCGGCACTCCTCCGAGAGCGACTCCGGGGTGCGGATGAAGGCCGTCCAGCAGATCCGGAGCCAAAGGTAGAGCAGCAGCCAGAGATTCAGCTGCCAGCCGTAGAAGAACTCCATGACCGGTAGCGGGCAGATCACGTCGACGGGCATGACCACCACGACGACGAACGTGGCCCAGTAGACGATGCGGTCGAGCAGGTTCAGGGCGCCGCCGCGCTTCATGCTCCAGTACCAGAACTGATAGGCGATCAGCGTGATGACGTAGGTGTGGCCCTCGCTCGAGTTGCTGAAGAGGATGACGTAACCCATCAGTACGGCCAGCGCCGCCAGCCGGAAGAAGGGCTGCCTCCACTTGCGGTAGTTGGCCACCAGCCCGACGGCCAGGGCGGCCAGCACGCCGATCTGCACGGCCATCTGGTAGCGCAGCAGTCCGAAGGGACGCAGGTAGAAGAGATTCATCCACGTGCGGGTGCTCTTGTGTTCGGTCAGGGCGGCGACCCACTTGCCGTAGTAGGCGGGGAGCTCCCCGAAGGGCATGTTGACGGCCGGGGCGGCCAACAGCACGACCCCGATGCCGAGGGCATAGCCGACGTTGCGCCAGAAGTGGGGGTAACAGAGCAGCAGTCCGAGCTGGAAGATGCCGTAGACCTTCGTGAAGCCGGAGATCATCATCAGCAGGACGGCCCAGAACCCCTTGTCGCGTTCGAGCAGCGAGTAGGCAAAGAGGAACATGTATCCCACGGCGACGTTGTACTGGAACGAGAGCTGCGTGCAGGCCAGAATCAGGAAGGTATAGAGGAACGACTTGCACTTTTCGTCGCGCGTGAAGCGGCCCGGGAGGGTGAAGATCGCCACGAACCACATCGTGAAGTTGAAGAGGTTCCAGACGAAGGGGCCCAACCAGGCGGGCAGGTAGGCGAACGGTGCGAAGAGGATGTTGAACAGCGGGCCGTAGAGGTAGTAGTCCAGCTGGGGCATGGCTTGCGACCAGCTTTCGCCGTAGGGGGCGATGTGCTGCCAGAAGATCTTCGTCGATTCGGCGAAGATCATGAAGTTCCTGTGGCGTCCGCGGGCCACCTCCGAGAAGGTGAGCGCCAGGACGATCAGCATGCCGAGCAGGTAGAGGTTCCGCGGGTTGAGGAAGAAGCTCCGGATGCGCTGCCAGAGGGAGCGTTCGACTCCCGGTTCGACGTTGAGCGTAGTTTGGGCCATGCGCTGCGGGGATTATTGTCGTTTGCGGATGCGGCGGAACGGGAGTCCCAGCACCCCGAAGAAGGCTTCGCGGAAGATGCCGCCCGACATCTTCGAGACCCCTTCGCAACGCTCGACGAAGATGATCGACACCTCGTGGAGCTTCAGACCGAGCCGCCAGGCCGTGTATTTCATTTCGATCTGGAAGCCGTAACCCTTCATGCGGATGGCGTCCAGATCGATGGTCTCCAGCGCGCGGCGCGAGTAGCAGACGAATCCGGCCGTGGCGTCACGCAGCGGCAGACGGGTGACCGTACGCACGTAGACCGAGGCAAAGTAGGACATCAGCAGCCGCGACATGGGCCAGTTGACGACGTTGACCCCCTTGACGTAACGCGAGCCGACGACCACGTCGTAGTCGCCCTCGACGGCGGCGCGGTAGAGGCGGACCAGGTCGTCGGGGTTGTGCGAGAAGTCGCAGTCCATTTCGCAGATGTAGTCGAATCCGTTTTCGAGACCCCAGCGGAAGCCGGTGAGGTAGGCGGTTCCGAGGCCCTGTTTGCCCGGGCGCTGGAGCAGGTGGAGCGTTCCGGGGAACTCCCGCTGGCGTTCACGGACGATGTCGGCCGTGCCGTCGGGCGAGCCGTCGTCGATGACGAGCATTTCGAAGGGTTCGGGCAGCGAGAAGACCTTGGAGATCATCTTCGAGATGTTCTCCTTTTCGTTGTAGGTCGGGATGATGACGAGTTTTCGCATGACGTATCTGCGTAAATGGTTTGGTAAGACAAATATACGATTATTTTCCGAATTCCGTTTTTTGTCGCCGTTATTTTGCGATTCGTCGCAGCGAGCGCACGAAGCGTCGGTCGTCGTCCGAGACGCGCAGCGACTCGACGATCTTCTGCAGCGACTTGTTGAAGGTCCACGCATCGAGCGGACAGGCATCCGCCAGCCAGCGGCGCATGCGTTCGGGGAAGCGGACATAGCAGACCGAAACGGCCCACGCCACCCCCATGCGGGCGTAGTAGCCCTCGTGGTGGAACGCCTCGAAGCGGCGCAACAGCGCTTCGAGGTGCTCCGCGTCGATGAAGTTGGTCGTGGCCATCACCACGGCGAAGCGCTGGTCGTATTCGCGCCGGGAGTCGAAGTAGGGCTGGATGAAGCGCCACATGGGTTCCCGCTCTTTGGAGCGCAGCTTCCAGCAGAAGCAGTCGCACAGCGCCCAGTTGTCGATCTTCGGGACGAAGCGGGCGACCAGTTCGAGCTTTTCGTCGACCGGGCAGCGGACCTCGCCGATGACCAACCCCTGCAGCATGCGCTCCTCGTGGTAGGGGCAGTCGTCGTCGCGAAGCACGTCGCGCCACGTGTCGCTGCGGGCAATCTGCCGGGCCAGGGCCCGCAGGTGGGGGATGCGGATGCCGATCGAAGGGCCGATGCCGGGGATCATCGAGGCGTTGAAGTCGCGGTAGGCCGGGTCGGCCATCGCAAGGAGCTGTTCGCGGATTTTCATGGTTGGACGGATTTTTGGGAATTGGATTTTGGAAAATAGTCGGGCGGGTTGTCGGGTCGCTGGAACGGATCTGTCGGTTACCAAGGCCGACAGTCGGACGGGCCTTATGGTTCCCGTTTGCTGAATTTCGGGGTCAGACCGATGAAGAACGAGGCGTTCAGACGCGGCATCGGGCGCCCCAACACCGACTGGTACTCTTCGTTGAAGAGGTTGTAGATGCACCCCTTGAGCGAGAGCGTCAGATGGCGGAATTCGAGGCTCTTCTCCAGTGCCAGGTCGTTCATCACGTAGGCCGGCACGCGTCCCAGCGCGCCGAGGTCGTTGTTCGACATGGTGAAGCGCTCGCTGTACCACTGCCACTTGTAGCTCAGCACCCAACGGCGCCACGCCACCCGTGCCGTGAGGGCTCCCGACCAGACCGGAATGTAGACCAGCTGGCGGCCCACCGATTCGTCGGCCTCGGAGAACTTGTCTCCGCGGTTGATCGAGCGGGTCCAGGCCAGGTTGCCGTCCGCCGAGAAGCGCCACCCCGAGGCGGTCGAGGTCGAGGCCGTGATCTTGCCCTCGGCGCCGTAGCTGTGGACGCGGCGGATGTTGATCGGCGTATAGACCCCCTGCTTGGCCGTGGCGATCCAGAGGATCCAGTCGTCGATGCGCGAGTCGAAGAGCGTGGCCGAGAGGCGGAGCGAGCTGCGCCGGCTGCGGAGCGTCGACTCCACGCCGGCATCCCACGTCCAGCCGCGTTCGGGGTCGAGATCCGGATTGCCGCCCGGCTGGAAGTAGAGGTCGTTGAGCGTCGGGTAGCGGTAGTTGCGGGCCGCCGAGGCCTTCAGCACGACATGGCCGCGTTGGGAGGCCTGCCAGTCGACGAACAGCGCCGGGATGAGCGGCGTCGAGCGGTTGCCGTAGAGCTCCCACCGCAGGTCGACGGCCACCCCCAGTCGCGGTACCGGACGCCACTTGGCCGAGGCGAAGGCCGAGATCTCGAACCGCTCCTGACGGTAGAGCGTGTCGGCCTGTCGGCCCGTCGTGGCGTCGATCACCGAGAGGTCGCCGCTGTGGACGCGGTGCTGGTGGCCCGAGAGGTTGGCCGCGAAGAGCCACTGCTCGTTCGGCGTGTATTCGGCTTCGGCCCGGATGAAGAGGGTGTGGATCCGGCTCCGGGCGTCGGTCACCGGGATGAAGTTGCCCGCTCCGTCGGGATCCGACTCCATGCGGTAGCGCAGATCGTCGTAGGTGTAGCCGGCGCGGGCCCCGACCTTCACCCCGCCGAAGAGGCGGTCCCACGAGACGACGGCCCGCAGCGTGCGTTCGGCCTGTGAGTTGCGCTTTTCGCGCGAGGTGTTGCGGTCCGACGACAGGAGGGCCAGCCCGCGGTCGGTGTCGAGATACCAGGCCGCCAGCGAGAAGCGGTCGCCGCGATCCGACGTGTAGTAGAGCTCCTGGAGCAGGTGCAGGTCGCGGAAGGCGCCGTTGCGGTTGCGCACGAGCGGGTAGTAGCTTCCGACGATCTGCCCGTCGGCATCGGTCGTGAACTGTTTCGAGTCGTAGTTGCGGTAGCGGAAGTCGTTCTCCGAGGTGCTGACCAGCAGCCGCGTCGAGGAGCTCCAGCGCCGGCCGCGGTAGCTCAGCTGCAGAAATTCGTCGAACGTGGTGAACGACCCGATGCCCTGGATGTAGCGCAGCGAGAGCCCCTCCCGGTCGGGTTGGCGGGTGGCCAGCGTGATGGCGCCGCCCAGACCGCCGCCGGTGATCCCCACCGAGCTGGCTCCGTGGTAGATCGCCGCGCGGTCGACGAAGTAGGAGGGGATGAGCGAGAAGTCCACCTGTCCGAGCATCGGCGAGTTGACCTTCATGCCGTTCCAGGTGACCTGCGTGTGGGAGGGGGCCGTGCCGCGGAATGAGGCCGTGGAGAGCGTCGCGCGGCCGTAGGACTTGATGAAGAGGGTCGAGCCGGCGCTCAGGGCGTCGGCCAGCGACGAGGAGATGTTCTCGCGCAGGATGGCGCTGTCGAGGACGGTGCGCTGCACGCCGATCTCCTTCATCGGGCGGCGCCCGGCGATCTCGACCTGCTCGATGGCCACGGTGCGGGCCGTGGAGTCGCGCTGCGCCAGGACGTTCCCCGTGCAGAGCAGTGCGGCGAGTATGACGGCAACGCTCCTCACCGCCTCGCTATTCGGTTCGGGTGACGGTGCGGTAGCAGCCCACGCCGCACACCTCGGTCGAGATTTCGCCCACGCCGTTGCCGGCCGTGCAGTTCACGCCGGTCTGGATGCGGATGAAGTCGATCTGCCGCAGGTCGACCGGATTTCCCTCCCCGTCGACGGCATTGGCGATGCGGAAGCGGTTCTTCGACCCGGCACCGTCGATCGTCGACGAATTGTCGGCGTATCCCCAGGCGAAGGACTGCATGTCGTAGATGCCGGTCTGCTCGTCGGGGACGACGTTGTCCGGAAGGCGGGTTCCCGTGTAGGTCAGCTCGCCGACCCAGGCCGGAATGTAGCTCTGCGTATGGATCGTGCGTTCGATCGTTCCGCTGCCGCCGCGGTTGTCCGTCCAGGCGACCGAACCGTCCTCCTGTGTGGTGTAGGTGACCTCGTAGCCGCGCGTGACCCGGGCCTCCTCGCTTCCCTTGAGTTCGTACCAGGTCTCGCCCGCGGGCGAACCGTCGCCGTTCGTGTCCTGCGCCACCGAGACGATGCCCGGCTCCGACGAACCGTTGAAGGAGTTGCCCGTGACGTAGAGGTCGTACTCCGCACCGCCCGAATTGGGCACCGGCTCGTCGAATCCCAGGATGATGTATCCACCCCAGCCTCCGAGCGAGACAAATCCGTAGGTGACGGTTTCGGTGCCGGAGTCGGGCTCACCGCCCCGAGTCAGACGGGCCGAGGCGTAGGCGGCGGCCGCTTCGGGGGTGGTGATCGGCTCCTGCGGGAAGCCGGCCAGCGTGCTGTTGATGAACTGTCCCGGAGCCGGGGTGTATTCGAGAACCTTCGAGGTGGGGAACTCCTCGCGGACCGTGGTGATCGTCTCGCTCGAGTTGCAGGCCGTGGTCGCGATCAGGAGCCACGCGCCGTGTTTCAGGGATATCTTTTTCATGATCGGATGTTTGTCTGGTGGTTCAGAGTCGTTTGAAACAGAAGTTGCCGGGGATGACCCCCACGCGGAGCGTATCGACGGGCTGCCCTTCCGCCGTGAAGCGGTAGACGACGCCGTTCTGCACGTAGTCGATGGCGTCGGCGACGTAGACCTCGCCCGTGTCGGGATCGATCCCCAGCCCGTAGTAAAGCGTCCCGGCGTAGGGGAGGAAGGGCTCCGCCGGAAGACTTTCATCCTGCGTGGACATGCGCCATACGTCGCGGGCGATGAAGTAGAGGCGGTCGTTGGCCGCGTCGAGCGTCAGCCGCGACGGCGGACGGTCGGCCGGCAGTTCGAAGCGGCGCTCGACCTCGAGCGTCGCGGCGTCGATCCGCCACAGGGCCGGGGCCTCGCCTGACCGTCCGTCGGTGGCGGTCCAGAGCTTGCCGTGACGGTCCAGCACGAGCGAATTGGGCTGCCAGCCCACGGTCAGCGAGTCGACGAGCCGTTCGGTGCGGGTGTCGATGGCCAGGATCTTGTTGTCGTACGACCAGCAGTTGACCAGCACGCGGTCGCCCGAGAGGACCATCTGTTCGGTCGAGCGGTGGCCGTTCATGTCGATGCGCGAGCGGATGCGGTTGGTGCGCGGGTCGACGACCGTGATCCGCGGATCATAGAGGTCCGAGATGTAGGCCGTCTGCTCGTCGACGAAGAGGATCTGTCGCGGCGAGACCACCTCCTCGATGAGTCCTGTGATGCGGAACGTGTCGGGGTCGATGACGTAGATCACCCCCGAATTGTTGACCACGACATAGCCCTTTCCGTCGTGAAGGGTCATCGACTGAGCCACGTCGCCGAGTTTCATGCCGTTGGCGCGCAGGAAGACGGTGTTTTCGAGGCGTCGCGACTCGGGGTCGTAGTACGACAGCGAGGCGTTGTCCCACATGAAGTTGCCCTCGCAGGTGATGAAGAGGCCGCGGCCGCGGAGGTCGAACGCCTCTTCGGTCTGGGGCCCGTACTCCATGCAGGCGCCCGTGGAGAGGGCTCCCGTCAGGAGCAGAAGGCTCCGCAACAGCATATGTCGCAGTGCGTGTTTCATCCGTCCGGTTTGGTTTTTGAAGGCCCGAGCCCGAGCCCGGGCGGAGGGCGGCGTTCGGCGGAAGGGGTGAAGATTCGCGTCGAACCCCATTCACCGCGGGGTTTTCGGACCGGAATGCCGCGGCAGGTCTTCTGACTCGTTACCGGTCGGGCGCCTTCCCGCCCCGTGGGGCAGTGGCCGAGAGTGCCGGACCGTACACGTAACTTACAGCAGCGGGAACTGTTGCCGATTTGCACGGCATTCCCATTTAATCCCGGACGGTCGACTCCCGTCCCGGAACCGCAGCGCGACAAAAGTACGCTTTTTTCCGCGGAACACCATGCTGTTTTCGACAAAAAGGTTATCTTTGTGAAAAATAACCGGATGAAGTTGCTTGTTGTCGATCGTGTGAAGGGGTTTCCCGCCGAGTTGGAGGAGGCGTTTTGCCGGTTGCTTCCGCAACTCTCCCCGCGGCTTGCGGCGCCCCTCGAAGAGCGGGTACGGCAGATGCTGGCCCATCCCACAACGGCACTCTTTGTGGCTCGGGAGGCCGAGGCGCCAGAGGCCGCGATGGCGGCCGGGCCGACGACGCCGACCTGTGCGGATGATTCCGTTGCGCGCGGCCGGATCGTGGGCGTGCTGACGCTGGTGTGGTATGACGCGCCGTCGGGGCGCAAGGCCTGGATCGAGGATGTGGTGGTCGACGCCGCGGCCCGCGGCTGCGGAGCCGGACACGCGCTGGTCGAGGCGGCGCAAGGCCTGGCCCGCGAGATCGGGGCGGAGCGGTTGATGCTTACCTCCAATCCCCGCCGTACGGCGGCACGGGCCCTCTACCGGAAATGTGGATTCAACGAGGCGGAGACTACGGTTTTCGTCTCCAACATGGATAAGGGATGAAAAAGTTTGCAAAGATTCTGACCACGATTGTGGTGGTCATTCTGGCGATCGCACTCATCGTGCCGTTCGCTCTGCGGGGCAAGATTGCCGACATTGTGAAGAAGGAAGCCAACGGGATGCTCACGGCCACGCTCGATTTCGAGAAACTCGACATCAGCCTGCTGCGCCACTTCCCCAACGCTTCGGTCGAGCTGAAGGGGCTGACGCTCGTCGGCGCCGAGGAGCCGTTCGTCGGCGACACGATCGTGGCCGCCCGGCGCATCTCGGTGGTGGTGAATCTCCTGTCGCTCTTCGGCGATGGCGGGTATGAGGTGACGAAGGTCATCCTGGCCGATCCGGCGCTGCACGCCCACAAGATGGCCGACGGCGCCGTCAACTGGGATGTGATGAAACCCTCCGAAGAGGAGCCGGCTGCCGAAGAGGCCGCCGAAGAGAAACCCTCCGAAGAGGGCGGCTCGTCGTTCCGCCTTTCGGTGCGCGACTTCCGCATCTCGGGAGCCGTGATCCGCTACGAGGATGATTCGACGCGGATGAGCTTCTCGACCGATCCGCTGTCGTTGCGCCTGCGCGGCGACATGTCGGCCGAACGCACGCAGCTCGATCTGCGTCTGAAGACCGAACGGACGAATTTCGTTTCGGGCGGTATTCCGCTGCTGAGCAATGCCGAGGCGGAGCTGGTGGCCGACATCGACGCCGATCTGAAGAACATGCACTTCACCTTCTCGAAGAATACCTTCCGGCTGAACGCCATCCAGGTGGGGCTTGACGGCTGGGTCGAGATGAAGGACGACGCCGTGGCCATGGACCTCAAGGCCGGTTGTGACGGCGTGCAGTTCAAGGATGTGCTGTCGCTCATCCCGGCTTTCTATACGCGGGAGTTCAAGAATCTGACGGCCGGCGGCGAGTTGGATCTTTCGCTTTGGGCCCGTGGTGAGATGCGCGGCTCGCAGCTTCCGGCCTTCGAGTTGAAGACCTCGGTGCGCAACGGCAGCTTCCAGTATGCGTCGCTGCCGAAGGCCGTTACGGATATCAACCTCGAGGCGCGCATCGCCAATCCGGGCGACGTGATGGACCGCACGGAGATCGACCTCTCGAAATTCGGCCTGCAGATGGCCGGCAACTCACTCGCGGCCACCTTCTATGCCACCAATCTGGCCAGCGACCCGACGTTCCGGGCCACGGCCGACGGCAAGATTGATCTGGGAGCCGTCAAGGAGGTCTATCCGCTGGAGAAGGGGATTGAACTCGAGGGTGTCATTACGGCCGACGTACAGCTCTCGGGCCGCATGTCCGACATCGAGAAGAACCGTTACGAGTCGCTGGGCGCCAAGGGAACGTTCGTGCTCGAGCAATTGGGACTGACGCTCGAAAACCTGCCGCCGATTCAGATCCGTCGGGCCGCGGCAACGATCACCCCGGCGGCGATGACCCTCGGCGAATTCGGCCTGACGGTCGGACGCAGCGATCTGTCGGCCAACGGCCAGCTGAGCGGTTATCTGGGTTATCTGCTGCGCGGCGAGGAGCTTTCGGGACGTCTCTACGTGAAGTCCGAACTGTTGGATCTGAACGAGATCATGGCGGCGCTTCCGGGCAGCGAGTCGGACGATGCCGCCGCCGAGGAGGAGGTTGCGGAGGAGGTGGCCGAGGCTGCCGATACGACGGCTTCCGCCCTGGAGATTCCGCGCAACCTGCGTCTGTCGCTCAATACCGATCTGAAGAAGGTCCTCTTCCAGAAGATGACCATCGAAAACATCACGGGCGAGATGAGCATGGCCGACGGTACGTTGTCGCTCGACGGCCTGCGGCTGGGCATCTTCGGAGGCAAGGCCTCGGCCTCGGGAAGCTACTCGACGGCCTCCGATCCGAAGCGTCCGGCCCTGAAGCTCAAGGCCGACTTTGCGAATGCCTCGTTTCAGCGTACGTTCGAGGAGCTGGAGATGGTCAAGCAGTTAGTGCCGATCTTCGAGAAGACGGGCGGCAACTATTCGCTGTCGCTCGATCTGGCCACGGCTCTTGATGCGGCTATGTCGCCCGACCTCGCTACGCTCAACGCCTCGGGCGAGATCCGCTCGGAGAATATCAATATCCAGAACATCAAGGCTTTCGAGGCGATGGCCGATGCGCTGGGCAACGATAAACTGCGCAAGATCGAGGCCAAGGATGTGAAGATCCGCTTCGAGATCCGCGACGGCCGGGTGAACACTTCGCCCTTCGATCTGAAGATCGGCGACGTAAACGTCAACCTTTCGGGTTCGACGGGGCTCGACCAGACGATCGACTACCAGGCCAAGGTGGCCATTCCGGGCGGCGGTGTGCTGCAGAACGTGGCCGTGAATATCGGGGGAACGTTCACCTCGCCGAAGATCACGCTCGGGGTGAAGGAGGCGGTTCAGGAGGCCGTAACCAACGTGGTCAACGAGCAGATCCAGAAGCTGACGGGCAGCGAATCGCTCTCGGAGGAGATTGCCAAGCAGGCTGAGAATCTGCGTCAGGAGGCCCGCAACGCGGGACAAAAGCTGATCGAGGTGGCCCAGCAGCAGAGCGACAAACTGGTCGAGGAGGCCTCGAAGAAGGGGGCGCTGGCCAAACTGGCGGCCAAGAAGGCCGGCGACAAGCTGGTCGAGGAGGCTGAGAAGCAGGCCGAGAAACTCACGGCCGAGGCCGAGAAGCAGATCGAGAAACTCACGGCCGGCAAACAATAGAGCGCCCGGTCGAAAGTCCGATACGACAAGGGGTGCTGACACAATGGTCAGCACCCCTTTTTTGTCGGATGGTTGGGCCGGCCTTATCGCCGGATGTAGGTCTGCAGCACCTCGACATACTCCGCGAAGGCGTCGCGTCCGGCGTCGGTGATGCGGCATACGGTACAGGGCATCTTGCCCCGGAAGGTCTTCTCCACGTCGATGTACCCTGCCCGGGCCAGTTTGTCGAGCTGCACGGAGAGATTGCCGGCCGTGGCGCCGGTCTGTTGTCGGAGAAAGGTGAAGTCGGCGCTTTCGACCCCGATGAGGACCGACATGACGGCCAGCCTCAGTTCCGAATGCAGCAGCGGATTCAACTCTCGGAACATGGCGTTATTTTTCGTGACGGGTCCGGTAGTTGATGATGTGGCCCGGGACGACCATCATCCCGACGAAAAGCAGGGCGAAGATCAGGATCTCGTTGCTCATCATCGTCGTATCGATCTCTGTGGTGCGGGCCAGTTGTCCGAGCCGGAAGTCGTACAGTGCGAAGAGCACCGAGCCGGCCATGCCGAAGAATCCGGCTGCGGTGTAGACCTTCGAGCGGACGATCAGCCCGGTCGAGGCGGTGCCGACCGACATCGTGAGGGTGATCAGGGCGAAGAGGCTTGGGCGGTAGCTCCAGCCGTGGAGGAAACTGAAGAGGAAGATCGGAATGAGGGTCAGCGAGCAGACCCTCCACAGCGAGTGGATGATGCGGTCGATCTCGGTGCGGGGCTCTGAACTCTTTTTTTCGGGGAAGAGACGCATCAGCAGGCAGCCGATGACCGGAATGAGGAACCACGTCAGGCTCCATGCCGGGTCGGCACCGGCGATGTTGAGGGCGTAGTTGAGCAGCGATACGGCTACGGTCGTGTAGCCCCAGATGAGGAACGGGCGTCCCGAGTGGCGTTCGAGTCGTTGGCGGGTGCTGCGGATCATGCGCGTGATGAGTTCGAGACTCTGCTGCGCGTCGAGTTGTTTTTCGTCCATATCGGTTGTTTTTTGAGGGTTTTCGGGGGTGAATGAACCGCGGAAGTCGACCGTGTATCGGTGCGGCAATCCGTGGCGGGAGTTTTCGTGCGGCGGCGTTTTGTGAGCGGCTACTCCTTTTCGTTGCCGAAGAGGTAGAAGAGCAGCGCGAGCAGCAGTTGCAGTCCCCATCCGGCGATGACCCACAATACCCACCAGTAGTGGGGTGAGGTCAGCCGGTTGACGACGGCCAGAAAGGCGCAGGTTACGGCCCAGACATGACCTGTCGGGCAAATCCCCGGGCAAAATAGCGGCGTGCGGTTGCTCTCCCGGCGGTGGCCTCTTCCCTGGTGTGGATCTCCCTTTGCTGAGTCTCCGTGTGGTTGCAGGTTTTCATGGTCTTGTGTTTTTGGGGTGTTTCTGACGCCCCGACTTTTCGGGACGGAATCTTTTTCCGCTCTCCTTTGTTTGCAAATATAAAGTAGTTTATTTTATAAACCAAATTCTCGTACTAAAATTTTCGAACAGTTCGATCGAGAGTCCGTGTAAACAACAAGAAGACGATGCAGGAGTGGCGGAGAGCCGATTGAGCCGGGTGCGGCCGAACGGGTGGCTGGACCGATTGGGGAGTCCGGCCCGGTTGTGACGGACGAGGCCTGCCGCTACACCTCGAACCGATACCCATCGGCCAGCAGCGGCTGCCACTCGGGGTGGCGACGGATATAGTGGACGATGTACGAACACTCGGGGATGATCCGATCGCCCCGCCGGCGGAACTCCTCCAGCGTCGCCTCGACCAGCTGACGGGCAATGCCTTGTCCTTCGAAGGCCGCCGGTACCTCGGTGTGGGTCAGGCGGTAGCCTCGCGGCGTCGCCTCGTAGTCGATCAGGGCCCGGGCGCCGTTGCCCAGGTCGAATTCATAGCGGCTCGCGGCCCTGTTGTGGATCAGTGGATAGCGTTTTTCCATCTTTTTTCGGTTTTGGATGCTCCGGAACGGATCAAATTCGGTTCCGAAATCGTATTTTTGTCCTCCGTATGGAACGGATTTCCGATTTGCTGCTCGACTGGTACGCCCGCGAAGGGCGCGATCTGCCGTGGCGCCGCACGCACGATCCCTACCGCATCTGGCTCTCGGAGGTGATCCTCCAGCAGACCCGCGTGGCGCAGGGCATGGCCTACTACGAACGCTTCACGGCGCGTTTTCCGGATGTCGCCTCGCTGGCCGCCTCCTCCGAGGACGAGGTGCTGCGTCTCTGGCAGGGGCTCGGCTATTACAGCCGTGCACGCAACCTGCTGACGGCGGCCCGTGAGGTGGTCGAGCGCTTCGGCGGCGCGTTTCCCCGCCGCCTCGACGAGGTGCGTTCGCTGCGCGGCGTGGGCGACTACACAGCGGCGGCCATCTGCTCGGCAGCCTACGACGAACCCTGCGCCGTCGTGGACGGCAACGTTTACCGGGTTCTCTCGCGGCTGTTCGACATTGACCTGGCAATCGACTCCACGGCCGGACGCCGCGCCTTTGCCCGTCTGGCGCAGGAGCAGCTCGATCCGTCGGCCCCCGGGCGTTACAACCAGGCCATCATGGACTTCGGAGCGCTGCAGTGCACCCCTTCGGCGCCGCGTTGCGACTGCTGTCCGCTCTCCGGGCGTTGTCTGGCCCTGGCGGCCGGAACCGTAGCCGAACGCCCCGTCAAGCAGGGGCGGACCCGCATCCGCGACCGGTGGTTTCACTACCTGCACATCACTTCGGGCGACCGCGTATTGCTCCGCCGCCGCGAGGGGCGCGACATCTGGCAGGGGCTCTACGAGTTTCCGATGATCGAGACGCCGGCGCCGGCCGATCTGACCGATCTGTCGGACGATCCCCTTTTTGTCGCACTGCTGGGGCCGGTGCCGTGGCGGCTGCTTCGCACCGTGGCCCTGCCCGTGCACCAGCTTTCGCATCAACGCATCCACGCCCGCCTCTACCGCATTGAGACCCCCGAACTGACGCCTGAGGCCGCGACCCTGGCCGTACCGACATCGGAACTCGGCGACCACGCCCTGCCGCGGCTGCTGGACCGCTACCTCTCCTCGCCGGAGGCTATCTGACCAGATAGGCGATGTAGGCGGCGTAGATCACCAGAAACAGAACCCCCTCCCAACGGTCGACGGCCCTGCGCCGGAAGGTGAAGGCTGCCAGAAAGAGCAGCACGGCGCTCAACAGCACGACCAGCAGGTCGACGAGCGTGATGCCGCCCATCGTCAGCGGATTGATCGTGGCACTCAGACCCAGAATCAGCAGGATGTTGGCGATGTTCGAACCGATGACGTTTCCGAGGGCCATGTCGCTCTTGCCCTTGATGAGCGAGACCACCGACGAGGCCAGTTCGGGGAGCGACGTGCCGCCGGCCACCAGCGTGATGGCGATCACCGACTCGCTGATGCCCATACGTCGGGCCAGCGCCGTGGCGCTGTCGAGGAACAGCTCGCCGCCGAAGATCAGTCCGGCCAGTCCGCCGATGATCATTACGGCCATGAGCCATCCGGCCATCGGCCGCTTCTGCGGCTGGCTTCCGTCGGCCGGGGAGTCGGCCGGAGCGGTGCGGCCCGTGGCGCGGATGGTGTAGGTCATCAGCAGCAGGTAGATGACGAGCATCAGGATGCCGTCCAGCCGTCCGATGCGGTCGACGGCCCCGGCCTTGAACCAGCTGTCCATGGCCAGAACCAGAAGCAGCAGCGAGGTGGCGACGCCGAACGGAATGTCGCGGCGGATGTTGCTGGCCGTCAGGGGCAGCGGGCGGATCAGGGCGCAGAGACCCAGAATCAGAAAGACGTTGAAGATGTTCGACCCGACGACGTTGCCGATGGCCACGTCGCTCTTGCCGGCGATGGCCGAGAGGACCGAGACCACAAGTTCGGGCGTCGAGGTCCCGACGGCGACGATCGTCAGTCCGATGATGAATTCCGGAACGCGGAAGCGTTGGGCCAGGGCCGCGGAACCGTCCGTGAGGAAGTTGGCGCCGGCCAGAATCAGCGCCAGTCCGATGATCAATAGCAGTATATCCATTTTCGAGCGTGTGATTTTGCGGATTTCTTCGGTTCGCGTCCCCTTAGGCGAGCAGCAGCAGGCTGACGGCCATTACGGCCATGCCCGTCACCACGCCGTAGATCGACGTGTGGGCCTCGCCATATTCGCGGGCCGCCGGGAGGAGTTCGTCGATCGAGATGAAGACCATGATGCCGGCCACCCCGGCCAGGATGCACCCCATGAGCGTCGGCGAAAGGAAGGGCATCAGCACCAGATAGGCCAGCAGCGCTCCGACCGGTTCGGCCAGTCCCGAGAGCAGCGACAGCCGGAAGGCCTTCGCGCGGTCGCCCGTGGCGTAGTAGACCGGAATCGAAACGGCGATTCCCTCGGGGATGTTGTGGATGGCGATGGCCGCGGCGATGGCCACGCCGAGCGTGAGGTTGTCCACGGCCGAGGTGAAGGTGGCAATTCCCTCGGGGAAGTTGTGGATGCCGATGGCCAGGGCCGTCATGACGCCCATGCGCATCAGACGCGGGTTGCGCGGGCGGTGGTCCATCTCCTCGATGAGGTGCGCCTCGTGGGGGTTCTCGAACGAGGGGACCAGGCGGTCGATCAGACCGATCAGCAGGATGCCGGCGAAGAAACTCGCCACGGTGATCACACCGCCGAGGCGCGTGCCCCATTCGGCCGAGAGGGCGATCTCCGCCTCGTGGAAGAGCTCGACCAGCGAGACGTAGATCATCACTCCGCCCGAGAGTCCGAGCGAGAAGGAGAGCAGGCGTTTGTTCGTACGCCGGGCCAGAAAGGCGATGGCGCTTCCGATTCCGGTGGCCAGACCGGCGCCGAGCGTCAGCAGCAGCGGGACGAGTATCGGATGGTTCTGCATCGTGAGTGCGGTTTTTGGAGGTTGTGGCCGGCCCGACACCAGACGACCGGCCTCCTTCAGGGGGGGACCGGTCGTCAGATAGTGCGGTCCGTCGGTTTCAACCGCAAAGATAGTGCATTCGTCGGGAAAAGACGATCCCGACGAATCGGTATTTCTTATGGTGCTATTGCCGGAACCGATCGCCGGATCGCGATGCGGCGAGCAGCTCTCCGAGCGTGCCGATGTCGTCGACGATCAGGTGCGGCCGGCGGGGGGCCTGTTCGGCCACCTCGAGGGTCGTCTCGCCCGAGAGGACCAGCACGCCCAGGGCGCCGGCATTGTGGGCCGTCTCGACATCGGTGTAGATGCGGTCGCCGACCATGGCGATCTCGTCGGCCTGCAGGCCGTGGCGCATGCGGATGCCCGAGAGCATGTTCGGATCGGGCTTCCCGAGGGTGACGTCCGGATGGCGTCCCGTGGCGTGGGCGATGGCGGCGCAGATCGAGCCGCAGTCGACCAGCACGGTGGGCAGGTCCGTCGGGCAGATCCGGTCGGGGTTCGTCGCCAGATAGGGGAGTCCCCGGCTGACCCACCAGGCGGCCCGGCAGAGACGCTCGTAGCGCAGCGTCATGTCGAACGATACGATGACGGCATCGGGGCGGTCGTCGGCCGTTTCGCCGGCCTCGCTGAATCCCGCGGCCCTGAATTCGGCAACCATCGACGGCGTGCCCAGCAGGAAGAGCCGACGGGCCGCCGGGAGATTCTTGCGCAGGTAGTCGATCGTGGCCAGCGTCGAGGTGTACATCTCCTCGCGCGAGGTGGGGATGCCCATTGCGTCGAGCCGATGCAGGTAGTCGTCGATTGATTTCGAGGGGTTGTTCGTCAGGAACGAGTGGTCGATGCCCAGTTCGCGCAGCCGGGCCAGAAAGGGTCGTGTGAAGGGAAAGAGCGTCGAGCCCATGTAGATCGTGCCGTCCATGTCGAGCGCCACGTGGCGGATGCGGGCCAAATGCCGCCGCAGTTCGTCGTCCGCCCAGACGGAGCGATAGTGTTCAAAATTTTTCATGTTACTTCAGTTTCTTCGTGCGGGGAACGTGAATCAGTGGCGGTTCGTGTCGAGCCCCTCGAAGAGGTAGGGGTAGTCGGTTTCGATGACGTCGCAACCGCTCGCCAGTTCGAGTTCGTAGCCGCGGATGCGCTGCTGCTCCGAAACACGGCGGTCGTGGGTCGGGGCCACTGAGATCATGCACATCACGCCGTGACGGTGGAGCGAGTCGTAGAGCGGCTGCTGGTCGCCGTAGAGCATCGGCCCGACGTAGGCCTGCATTTGTGACCAGGGAATCCCCGCCTCGCGGTAGGCCGCGAACTCGTCGAGATTCTTGCACCAGGCCGAGAACATCGCATCCGGATCACGGTCGAGCAGGTAGCGTGCCTGCTCGGCGTCGTGCACCGTATACATGACGTTGGCCGGGGCCAGCCGGTTGATGAAATCCGACATGAATTCGAGCGGCACGTCCTTGATGTCGAGGTTGAGGATGGTCTTGCCCTGGCTCCAGCGGATGCACTCCTCGAGGGTCGGGATCCGGTAGGGGGTGAGGTTGCCGTCGCGGTCCTTGAGGTGGAACTGCTGCAGCTCCGCCCAGGTGTAGTCCGAGACGCGGCCCGTGCCGTTGGTCGTGCGGTCGATCGTGGCGTCGTGCATCAGCACGATGACGCTGTCGCGCGTCAGCCGGGGGTCGATCTCGAAGAACGATGGCATCATCTCGAGCGTCTTCTCGAACGATTCGATGCAGTTCTCCGGATAGCCCGCCGTCATGCCGCCGCGGTGGCCGCTGATCACCACCGGACGCCGGGGCGAGTAGCGGAACCAGTCGTGCAGTTCGGCGCGGCTGCCGATCTCGATCCGGTGCGGTTCGGCGCTCCGGGGTGTCTGCTGCGTGCAGCTGCCGCCCAGCAGGGCCGCCAGGGCCATCACGCCGGCTGCAAGGGTATCTCTTTTTTTCATCTTCGTATGGTTTTGACAGGGATTTATCATTTGGAACCGCTCGCCGCAGACGGACGTGCATCGAGCCGGTGGTGGTGCAGATGCGCCCCCGCCGCGTCGAAGACGTCTAGGTCGATGCCGCCGGCATCGGCCTTGAGCACGAGGCGGTCGTTGTTCGAATTGATCAGGATCGGGAAGTTCGTGCCGCGGCTCGAGTCGTCGATCCAGCCATAGCGGTGGTAGTGGCCGCAGAGCATGACGTCGACATCGGCCCGGTTGAGGATCGGAACCAGCAGCCGGCGCAGCTCCTGTTCGCCGTACCAGCTCTTCGCGCCGCCCGGCACCATGTGCAGCAGCACGACGTGGAGCGGGGCCTGTCGATAGGCTTCGCTGTCGACCACCCGCTTCAGCCACTCGGCCTCCTGGCGGCGGTAGTCGTCCGTGGCGGCCAGTCCGTAGTAGCGGATGTCGCTGTCGGGCTTGTCCTCACCGCAGTCGAGCATCAGGAAGAAGACCGGTCCCTGGCGGAAGGCGTAGTAGGCTTCGCCGCTCGTCGTGGGGAAGTAGTCGAGGAAGCATTGCGAGGCCGAACCGCGGTTTTCGTGGTTGCCGCGCGTGGTGAAGATCGGGATTCCGGCTCCGGCCAGCAGCCGGGAGGCCGTGTCGAGATAGCCGTCGAAGAGCTGCTGTGGCGATTCGATCTGCGTCAGCATGTCGCCGTTGAAGCAGACGAAGTCGGGCCGCTGTTCCGGTGCTCCGGCCAGCAGCCGGCCCATGAGCGAGTCGCGGCCGTGGATGTCGTTCACCACCCAGCACTCGATCTTCTCCTTGGCCGGATCGAGCGTCGTGGCGGTGTAGGGCTTATGCTTGAGCAGGTCGCTGCCGTAGCCCTCGCCGAGGATCACGCGCCGGTTGCCCTCGTCGCACAGGACGGCCTGCTGCATGAGGCGGTAGCGGTAGGTGGTGCCGGGCTGCAGCCCCTCGACGCGCACGCGGTGGAGTTGCCCCGTGCGGCGTTTGCCCAGATAGGTGTCGTAGTATTTCGGGCGTTCGGCGGCGTAGAAGTGCGAGCCGTCGTCGGGCGCCACCTCGACCCATACCGCCGCATCGACGGTCGTCGTCCAGACGACCGTGAAGCCGTCCTCGGTGACCTGCTGCAGGTAGGGCCCGTGCGCCACACGCACCGAAGGCTGCCCGCAGGCAATGCCTGCGAGCAGCACGGTGACGAAAAGTGTGAGCAGTCGTTTCATGTGTCGGTGCTATTCATATGTCGGATAGTCTTCCGGTGCGGAGGTGGTGACGTGCGTTTGCGTGTAGACGTTGCCGAAACGGTCGGTGGCACGGACCTCAACCTGCGCCGAAGGATCCTTCAGCGTGTAGTAATAGAGGTGGGTGTTGCTCGTGCGGTCGTAGTTCGAGGTGCTGCGTCCCAGTACGCCGCAATGGTAGCCCGAAGCCCAGGCGTCGCGGCGCGTCACGCTGCTGCTGAAGGGGCTCATCTCTCCCGAAAGCGTACCGTTTTCGTAGACCTCGATTTTCCACTGCGAATCGGCGTTCCAGACGTTGGCCACGATCTGGTTGTCGTCCTTGTAGTAGAACTGATAGCTGGGCGTGTATCCCTCCATGAAGTGGTTGCTGGCCCGGTAGAGGCGGATCTGCTGACCGGCATCCAGCCCCGTGCCCTTATAGATCCACGAGGCGACCGAGGCTCCGTCGACCCGGTAGATGGCATATCCGTTGGGCGTGCCGTCGGTGTTGACGGTCGAGTACCACCAGGCTCCGCAGGCGGCGCCGTGAACATGCTCGTAGATGTTGTCGTAGATCTGGTTTTCGGCATAGTGGGTGTGACCCGTCATGATGTGCACCGTGGGGAATTCGCGCAGCAGGTCCAGTACCGCCTGGACGTTCTGCGCCGAACCGTTGCGCAGGGGCACATGGGCGCAGAAGATCACCATGTGATCCTTCGGAACGAAGCTCAGATCCTGACGCAGCCACTCGACCTGATCGTCGCGGAATCCGAGTCCGTAGTCGTCGTGGTTGCGGAAGATCATGTCGTCCATGGCGACGATGTGCACGTCGCCGCGGTTGAAGGAGTAGTTGACCGGTCCGAAGGCGTACTCGAAGTTGCGCTGTGCCTCGATGTCGTGGGCCACGGTGTAGTTGTCCTTCGTCACGGAGATCACCTTGTTGTCGTGGTTGCCCATCAGTTGGAAAAGCGGCAGTCCGGTCTTTTCGGCCTGCATGGCCCGTTTCATCAGCGGGAAGACGGCATTCGTGTAGTCGGTGCTGGCGGTGTTGTAGCCGATGTCGCCGAGCATGATGCCGTAGCAGGGAAGATCCGACGCGGCGGCTTGTGCCGCAAGGTCGGGAACCGTCTCATGCGTGAAACGGCTCACGTGCGAATCGTTCTGACACTGCGGGTCGGCCACGCAGAAGAGGTTGAACGCCTCCTCCTTTCCGCCGGCAAGCGGCGTGAGCGTGAAGTCGTAGCGCTGGCGGCCCGTGTCGATCTGCTGCCAGAGGTGGGGCAGCCCTTCGCTCATCGGTACCTCGTATTCGGCCGGGAGCGAAATGTAGATCTGGTAGGAGAATTCGTTGCCGACGAGCTGGTAGACGCCGTTGGCGTCGGTCGCCGTACAGGAGTATCCATCGCTGACCACGACCCCTTCGAGCGGCTGCCCGTGGTTGTCGGTCACCACGCCGTAAAAGTCCGTTTCGGGAGCAATCGGACTCTTGACCGGTCGCTCGTCTTCCTTCGCACACCCCGACAGAAACAGAACTGCCGCGGCGAAAGTTATGATGGTGCGTTTCATGTTGTCTTGTCGCATGTTTGAGGGTTATTTCCAGTAGTAGTTCTGTCCCAGATCGGGGTTGATGTTCAGGGCCGTCTGCGGAATGGGGCGCAGGTAGCGCTTCTCCTCGAAATTGCGGCCGATGGTGTAGAGCAGGCGCCCGTAGGTGTCGTGCTCGAGCGAGTAGAGCGACGTGCCGCCCACCTGGATGTAGCTGACTCCCGGTTCGTTGCCGGCCTCACCCTTCGTGAAGCAGATGTCGTTCGTGCCGTCGCCGTTCAGGTCGTAGGACGTGTCGAGGGCCGGAACGTAGATGCCGTACCACTGCTTGTTGAGCTTCTCGCCCAGGTGCCAGCGCATCAGGTCATCGTAGCGGCGTCCTTCGAGCAGCAGCTCGATGGCCCGTTCGCGGCGGATCTCCAGCAGATCGCAGTTGTTCAGCCCGTAGTACTCCTGCAGATAGGGGTCAACCGTCGTCGGACGGTCACCCTTGACGCCGGCGCGTTCGCGCAGCGGGCGGATCGTGGCGTTCCAGACCGCATCGTCGAATTCGCCCAGTTCGGCCTTGGCCTCGGCGTAGTTGAGCAGCACCTCGGCGTAGCGGATGATCGGCAGCGAGTTGTAGGAGATCTTGGCCGACTCGTAGTTCTTGTCGTCGATGTTGTACTTGATGATCTGGTAGCCGGTCAGCGTGACGGTGAAATCCGGCGGCGTGGGGGTTGGCGTACTGCCGCCGACGAGCTTCTCGTAGCCCGGCGTGATGATGCTCTGGCTGAGGCGGTAGTCGCGGTTCTCGATCTCGGTGGTGAACTCCTCGTCGGTGGTTTCGTGGCGCGATCCGTCGAGGTTCAGGTAGGTGCGGACGAAGTCCTGGTCGAGCGACCAGCGCTGTCCGTAGCTGCCCGACGTGTAGCGCCACGTCAGGTCGTGGTAGGTGGTCATGCCGACGCTCATCTCCCGGGCCCAGATCACCTCCGTGTAGTCGATGGCCTCCTTGGTGAAGAGGTTGCGGTACTGGGTCCTGACGTCGGCCGGGTTGTTGACGATCGAGTAGACGCCGGCCGCCATCAGCTTCTCGGCGGCATCGGCTGCGGCACGCAGGAAGCGCTCCGAAGCCCCCGTGTCCTCCCAGGGTTTGCCGGTCGAGGGGTCGACGCTGTGGTACTTGCGGTAGGTGCCCTCGAAGAGGCAGACGCGCGACTTGTAGGCCAGGGCAATGTAGCGGTTGATGCGGGCCGAGTTGATCCAGTTGCCCGAGTCGTAGCAGTGCTTGCAGGCGAAGTCGAGATCCTCGAGTACGCGGTCCATGACATATTCACGGCTGTCGCGAGTCTTGTAGAGCGCCTCCATGTCCTCGGGGTCGATCGGGGTGTCGTACCAGGGCACGGCGCCGAAGAGCTTCACCTTCTCGAAGTATTGCCAGGCGCGCCAGAAGCGGGCCGTACCCTCGTAGTGGTTGTATACCTCCTCGGAGAGTCCGCCGGCCTCGCGCATGTGGGCCAGGAAGTAGTTGATGTTGTAGATTGGGGTCCAGTCGCTGACCGACCAGCCGCTCTGCAGGTCGGGGGTCCACGAGGCGTTGGTCAGGAAGGTGGTCGACTGTTTGGTGGCAACGATGTCGGAGTACCCGTCGCCGTAGCCGAGGGTCTCGGCACTGGGCGTGTATTTCTCGAGGAAGCCGTTCGTGTAGGTGAGCAGCGAGGTCTCGTCCTTGAAGTAGTCGCCCGAACCCACTTCGGCAACGGGTTCCCGGTCGAGGAAACTCTCGCAGGAGGTCAGTGCCGCGCAGGCTGCAAGCAGGATGCAGATATTCTTTTTCATGTGTCGTGCGGATTTAGAAGGTGATGTTCAGACCGATCGTGTAGGATTTCATGACGGGATAGCCGTCGCCGTCGCCGAAGTTGTCCGTACCGAACTTGTTGGTGCCGTAATCGGCGTCGCCGGCGTAGATGCCTTCCGGATCGTAGTTCTTGGCGTACTTCTTCAGCGGCGTGAAGGTCAGCAGGTTCTCACCCGTGATGTAGATCTTCAGCGCCTGCAGACCGATCTTGCTGATCAGCGCCTTGGGGAAGTTGTAGTCGATGGTGAGGTTCTTCAGACGGATGTAGGAGGCATCCTGCAGATAGCGCGTGTTGGGCTGCGAGAGGATGGTGCCCGTGTCGCAGGCGGCGTAGGCCACCAGACGCGGCCAGTAGGCGTCGCGATTCGTGGGCGACCAGCGGTCGGTGGTGTGCCACGGAAGGGCCATGCTGTAGGGACGGCCGTACTGGCCCCAGAAGTAGCCCGACTCCTTGGCCGGATACCAGTCGCGCTTGCCGACGCCCTGCCACATCATGCTCAGACCGATGCCGTTCCAGCGCACGCCGCCCTGGATGCTGTAGCAGTAACGCGGCGTGGTGTTGCCGATCTTGACCAGATCGCCGTGGTCGTAGATCGTGTTGTTGCCGTTGTTGACGTATCCGTCGCCGTTGAGATCCAGATAGCGGGGATCACCGGCCGACCATTTGGCCGAACGGTTGGTGAATTTCGAGTAGTTGGCGTAGGTCTGCGCCTCCTCGTCGCTCTGGAAGAGTCCGTCGCACCGGTAGCCCCAGATCTCGCCCAGCGTCATGCCTTGGTAGTAGTTGATCTTGTAGTTGGTCGGCAGCGTACCGGTCTTGCTCGTGTAGCGGGTGATCTTGCTGGTGTTGTCCCAGACCGACACCTTGATGTTGTAGCTCAGCGGTTTGCCGCCCACCATGTGCGAGTCGCGCCACGAGAGGCTGGCCTCCCAGCCGTCGGTGTGCATGTCGGCGTAGTTGCCCTTCGGGGCGTTGTTGCCGTAGACGGCCGGCAGCTCTTCACCCACGACGTACATGTCGGTGGTCTTCTTGCGGTAGATGTCGGCCGTGAAGTTGAGCCGTCCGTTGAAGGCTTCGAAGTCCAGACCCAGGTCATAGGTGGTGGCCGTCTCCCAGGTCAGCCCGTCGGGAATGGGCGACGGTGCCGCCGTGTAGTTGAAGACCGAGCCGTTGTTGAGCAGCGACGACTGGGCGATGCTCATCGTCGAGAGGTAGGCGTAGGTGTCGCTGATCAGACCGTTGCCGGCCGAACCCACTGAGACGCGCAGCTTCAGGTTGTCGAGCCAGTTGGCGTTCTTCATGAAGCCCTCCTCCGAGATGCGCCATCCGATCGACCCCGAAGGGAAGAATCCCCAGCGCTGGTTGGTCGGGAATTTCGAATTGCCGTCGTAGCGGCCGCTCGTCTCGAAGAGGTATTTGCCCTTGTAGGAGTAGCTGACGCGGTAGAAGGCGCCGACCAGGCCCCAGTTGTAGCTGCCGTTGTCCTTCAGCGTGATGGCCTCACCCTCGAGCAGGCTGAAGTTCGGCATGTTGGGGATGATGATCCCTTCGCGGTTCATCAGGTTGCTCTTGTAGGCGTAGTCCTCGATGTTCCAGCCGCCGAGGACGGTCAGCGAGTGGTCCTTGCCCAGACGCGGGGTATAGGTGAGCGTGGCGTTCGAGGCGACCTTCTGGCGGTTGTACGAACGCTCCTCGTAGAGCGAGCCCGAAGGACGCTCGGCCGAACTCTCGGGGCCGGTGTAGTAGGTGTAACTGTTGACCGACTGCCGGCGGTCGGTCTGGTTGAAGTAGAAGGTGACGTCGATGTTGCCGACCAGCACGTCCTTGATCAGATCGAGATTGACCGACGTGCGGTTGGTCATGTCGAACTTGCGGTCCTTGCGCCAGGAGTTGCCCTCGACGAAGCCGGCCCAGCCGGTGTAGACGGCTGCTTCGGTCCACGTTCCGTCGGGGTTGGTGACCAGCGTGACGGGGAATGCCTGGTGGTTGAGCATGCGGTTGATGTTCATCGGCGTCGTCGAGATGCTGGTGTTGGCCGTCGGCTGGTGCGAATTCCGGTACATGAAGTCGGTGGTGTTCTCGATGCGCAGCCAGGGCTTGACCTTCACGTCGCCCTTGGCCTTGACGTTGAACTGACGGTACTTCTCGTCGCCGGCGTTGTAGATGCCGTCCTGCTCGAAGATACGGCCCGAAACGTAGTAGGAGGCCGTTTCGCCGCCGCCCGTCACCGAGATGTTGTGCTGGTGTCCGGTGGTGTATTTGCGGAAGAAGACGTCATACCAGTTCGTGTTGCCGAAGTATTCGTAGGCGTTTTGGTTGTTGATGCGCCACTTCTCGAACGAGGGATCGCTGTTGCGGCGGGCCAGTTCGTTGTACCACGTGCGGTTGAACTTGAAGACGTTGTTGATGTTGGCCGGATCGGTGCCGTAGGCGTTGATGTAGGATTCGAGGAAGGTGGTGGTGTAGTCGTAACCGTTGGTGACCATCGTGGGGGTGACGGTGCGCTGGTAGATCGAGAAGGTGCCGTTGTAGGTGACTTTGGCATGGCCCTTCTGGGGAGCCTTGGTCGTCAGCAGGATGACGCCGAAGGTTCCGCGGGCGCCGTAGACGGCCGTCGACGAGGCGTCCTTCAGCACGGTGATCGACTCTATGTCGTCGGGGTTGACCGTCGACATGTCGGTCTCCACGCCGTCGACCAGCACGAGGGCCGAACCGCCGGCACCGATCGAGTTCTCGGCGCCGCGGATGCGGATCGTGGCCGAACGGTTGGGCTTGCCGTCGGAGAAGGTCATCGTCAGTCCAGGAATGGCGCCCTGGAGCGAACGGGCGATGCTCATCGACGAACCGGTGCGCTCCTCAAGCGTCTGGGCCGAGAGGGTCTCGACGGCACCGACGATGTCGCGGCGTTTCTGGACGCCGTAGCCGACGACCACGACCTCCTCGAGGCTGGTGTTGTCCTCCTCGAGCGTGACGTCGATACGGGTTTGGTTGCCGATGGTCCGGGTTTGGGTTTTGTAACCGATGTAGCTGAATGTCAGGGATTCGTTCTGCGAAGCCTGGATCGAGTAGAGACCGTCGGCGTCGGTCGTTGTACCGCGGGTGGAGCCGGAAACGATGACGGTGGCGCCGAGGACGGGATTTCCCTGGTTGTCTTTGACGGAGCCCGATATGCTCCTGTTCCCCTGGGCCAGAACGGGCAGGGTGAAGAGAGCCAGGATGAGTGCCAGAGCGAGGTTTCGGATGCGGGGGCGGGAGTTCCGCGCGGAGTCATCCGAGCTGGGCGAGTAGCGTTGTTTCATTGAGCAGCAAATTTGGTTGTTAGTCGGTTCATCCGTTCGGCGGGTACCTTATTATTATAGTCAGGTTGGTTGTCTCCGGACGGGGTGCAAGTTGATTCCGATTCTGTCTTTGCCGAGATGATAAGAAATTAAAAATTTTAAGTTATTAGGTTTGTTTTCTTTGTGGTTTTCAAATGTATATTTTTATTTCCTTTTATGCAACTTTCTGGGGATAAAATTTTCTTTTTTGTGTTTTAATTTATGCTTTTGTGGTTGAATCGCGCGTCGAATGGAACTTTTCTGCGGGATTGCCCGCTGTTTTTTTTCGCTGCAAAAATCGCGAACGGCTGTTATGAAACGGTTACAAAATGGTAAAAATATCATGAAAGGAAAGAATTTGTTTCTCAATTTTTGCTTTTTTGATTTTGATGCTTGCGAAAAAGAAAAAATGTTCTTACTTTTGTCGTGCAAGTGATTTGATTTCTTCTTCTGAGAGTAAGAGGTGCCGGTCTGGCACGTCTGTTTAGCTATGCTTTGCTATTTTATCGACGATCACCGTTTACTCTAATCGAATTGTTATGAAAATCAGGAAATGTTATATAGGCATGATGCTCGCCTTGGCAGCCGGTGCATTCGCAGGCTGTACCAACGATCCGGGAGTAGAGCCGCTTCGTCGTGATACCGATGCGGTGGAGCTGACCTATCATGCAAATGCCACGACGCAGGTTTCGGTTCGCTATGCCGGAGCCTGGCGGGCTCGCGTGGAGTGTCCCGATGCCACCGGCGCACTGGGCGAGAACTGGTTTGCGGTTTCACCGGCCGAAGGGGTCGGAAACGGCAGCGACTATCAGTATGTGACCATTACGGCCCAGCGGAACCCCGGAGACAAACGAACCGGCTACCTTTATCTTGATGCGGACGGAAAGGAGGTTGCCATCGAGGTGTCGCAGGCCGACGGTCATTTCTCGGTCGAGGATCCCGTCATTTCCGGGTCGATGCGTTCGGGCTCGGAGGCGGCCGCCTCGCTCGATATTGCCTACGACAAGGCTTTCGGCGGCGAACAGGTGGAGATTGTGGCTTCGCTGGAAGGGGCGGCGGCCGCCGGTCTGGCGATTGAGCCGGATTATCTGACGGAGATCGAACGGGAAGGCAGCGGGACGATCTCCGTGCCGATTACGGGTACGCCCTCCTCGCTGGGCGAACTGATCTGCAAGGTGAAGTTCCTGCTCGACGGAGAGGTGCTCTTTGACGGAGAGGTGCTGGGAAGCGTCAATTCGTCGACCGAGCTCTTCCGCATGGGCTTCGATCTGTTCGTCTGGGGCGGCAACTATCCCACCAACCAGAAGGGCAGCGGCCCGAACGGTTCGTCGACGGCCGGCAAGGAGTTCAACGGCACGGAACCGGCCGAGCCGGGCGTGATTACCGCCGGATCGGACGGTACGAACGACGTCTTCGCCACGATGACCGAGGAGTACCGGATCAACCGCGGCGTGGCGGACTGGGAAGGTCTGCGCGTATACGAGCACCCGGGATACGTCAAGCTGGGTGTGACGGCCAACGGCGGCTGGATCATGACTCCGGAACTCAATCAGCTTTCGGCGGTTCCCGAGACGGTGGTCGTGTCGATCGACTTCCTGCGTTTTGACAATGAAAAGGGATCGTACATCGTCTCGGCCGAGGGGGCCGGAACGGTGCTCAACGGCATGGTGAACGAGGCGGTACTTCCGGCTCAGACCTCGGCTGCGGGGCGCAAGTGGAAGACGTTGAGCTTCACGGTGCAGGATGCCACTAACAAGACCCGCATCAAGATCTGCGCCGAGACGTTCAACCAGACGGGCTACCGCATGAATATTGACAACATCGTCGTGATGGGAACCGACAAGGTGGAGGTGACCGAGCAGCTTGCGGCTCCGTCGGCCGATGCGATCACCTATACGCCGGGCGAGACGTCGATCGCCGTAGCCTGGGAAGGCGTCAAGGGGGCCACCTCCTATGAAATTTCGCTGGCGGCCCGCAACAATCCGGATTTTCGCAAGACGGTCGAAACGACCCAGGTGGATTACGAATTTACGGATCTCGAACCGGGACGCTACGTGTTTACCGTCAAGGCGCTTTGCGCCGGCCATCCGGAGTTCGATTCGGAGGAGACGGTGAAGAACGTTGCGACGCTCGGATTCCCCGAGGTGAAGCTGGAGGCCCCGACGGAGCTGAAGGTCGGGGAGGTTACCTCGACGGGTGCCGCGTTGAGCTGGGGCGCCGTGAGCGGAGCCTACGGATACCGGGTGTCGGCGGAGCCGGTGACCGGCGGTGAGCCGGTGGAGGCGGTCGTTGTCGACGGGACTTCGTACACCTTTGCGGAGCTGCTTCCCGGAACGTCGTATCGGGTTTCTGTCGTGGCGATGGCGGCGGCCGATCCGAGCGAATACGATTCGGAGGCCGTGACGACCGATTTCACGACCACGAACCCCGAACTGCTCATTGCACCTTCGGTTCGCATCTTCGCCAAGACGCACGGTCTGGCCGTGATTGAATGGGAACTCTCCGACGAGGCGCTGGCCCAGCAGCCGGTGAGCGGATCGGATACCTACGACTTCCGGGTGAAGAATGCCGCCGGAGAGGTGATCCGCAGCTTTGAGCGTTTCGTCGACTTCAACTTCACGAAGTACAAGTATTACCGACTGGTTTGGGGCGGACTGACGCCGGCAACGACCTATACGTTCGAGATGCGTCGCCGTTCGACGGCCGATCCCGACCGCTATCTCGATTCCGATTGGGCCGCCGTTCAGGTGACGACCGAGGCCGAGCCCTCCGTCGACCGTTCGTCCTACCTGCTCTACTGCGATTTCGAGGCGATGCCTACGGGCGGCCAGCCGCTCTACGGAGCCTACGGCTTCAGCTACGGAGCAACGACGGACTTTTCGGATCCGGACAAGATCCTCTATACGGCTCCGGGCAGCAGCAACAAGAATACGATCTACTGCCAGGCCGTCAAGGCCACGCAGTCCTACTTCGACGCCTATCTGCCCGAATGGGATCTGACCGACTGGCAGGATACCAGCTCGAACATCGGCATGGCGGCCGGCTACATGAAGTTCGGCGGCAGCAGCAAGCCGGCCTGGCTGACGCTTCCGGCCTTCACCTCGCTGACGGGAGCCTCCGAACTCGAGGTGGATCTGGATGCCTGCTCCTATTACGAGCCGAGTTCGGACGGTGACATGCTTAAGCCGTCGAACGTCGATGCCGACGCGCCGTTCTACGTGGAGGTGCAGGGTGCCGGTACGATCACCAAAGTCGAGGGCGAGACCTCGTCGCAGGCGGTCATCAGCGAGGATGCCCGGACGGTGGAGCTCCGCAACGTGACGGCCGAGACGATGCGCAATGAAGGGCTGACGGATACCTACCGCTATACCAACCACCGGATCCGCATCTCGGGAGCCACCTCTTCGACCCGCATCCGGATCTACACGGCACTCGAGAACGACAAGGCGCAGCACCGCATGTGGCTCGACAACCTCAAGGTTCGCCGAATCAATTGACGGATTGCGTCCGGGGTGCCCGGCCGCCTGTCGGCCGGGCACCCCGGACAGATCCTTCGGATTGTACGGGGGCCCCGGGCTTCCGGATTTGCGGACCGGATGATATGTAATCTACCGATAAAACCAATTTTCAAGATGGATAAAATCGAAAGTGCGCTTCGGCGCACGACCGATACGCGTGCCCTGGCGCTCGGTGTCGGAACCCTGCCGCGTACGGCAGATCTCTTCAAGGAGTTTTTCCCCGGATGCCGGGCTCTGGTCGTTGCCGACACCAACACGTGGCGCGTGGCCGGAGCCGAGGTGCATCGGATTCTCGATGCCGCCGGCATTGCGCAGGATGAGCCCTGCATCTTCACCGACCCGGATCTCTATGCCGAATGGCGCTTCGTCGAGCGGCTCGATGCCGTGCTGGCCGCCACGGATGCCGTGCCGGTGGCTGTCGGTTCGGGCGTCATCAACGACCTGACCAAACTCTCGTCTCACCACAACGGCCGTCGCTACCTGATCGTCGGCACGGCCGCCTCGATGGACGGCTATACCTCCTACGGTGCCTCGATCACGAAGGACGGAAACAAACAGACGTTCGACTGTCCGGCCCCGCTGGCCATGGTCTTCGATCCGTCGATTGCGGCGGCGGCTCCGGCCGAACTCTCCGCTTCGGGCTATGCCGATCTGATCGCCAAGATCCCGGCCGGGGCCGACTGGATGCTGGCCGACGTGGTCGGGGCGGAGACGCTGGACGATTTCGCCTTCAGGCTGGTGCAGGATGGCCTGCAGGAGGCACTCAGTGATCCGGCCGGGGTACATGCCGGACGGGTCGACAAGGTGGAGCAGCTGGCCGAGGGATTGATCATGAGCGGTTTTGCCATGCAGGCCATCCAGTCGAGCCGTCCCGCTTCGGGGACTGAACACCAGTTCAGCCATCTGTGGGACATGGAGCATCTGCGTTATCGCGGGGCTTCGGTTTCGCACGGATTCAAGGTCGGCATCGGCACGCTGGCCTCGACGGCCTTCTACGAGATGCTGCTCGAGACGCCGGTCGGGGAGCTCGATGTCGAGCGCTGCGTGGCGGAATGGCCCTCCTGGGAGCAGACTGAAGGCGAGATCCGCCGCCTGTTCGACCACGATCCCGAACTGGTGACCCGCTGTCTGAAGGAGACCCGCGACAAGTATGTTGGCCGCGACGGGCTGCGCGATCAGCTGACGCGTCTGCGCGAGGCGTGGCCCGAACTCCGCGAGCGGATCCGCCGGCAGATCATCCCGCTGCAGGAGGTTCACCGGCGGCTGGAACTGGTCGGAGCCCCCTGCGAACCCGAACAGATCGGCGTTTCGCGGGCCGGATTCCGCGAAGCCTTTGAACGGATCCCCTACATGCGCAGCCGTTATTCGGTGGTCGATACGGCCTTCCGCTGTGGTTGGATGAAGGGGTGGCTCGACCGGCTCTTCGGAGAGGGCGGCATCTGGGAGATTCGTTGATACGACGGCGCCGCATCCCGGGGTCCGGTGTGCCCGGCCCCGGGGCGCTCCGCTGTGGACGATGTGAAAAATGAACTATCTTTGCGACAAATCTGTGACAAATCATCAAAACCCATGACTGCGGAACAGCAAAAGCGTTTCAAACATTGGCAGATGCGCACGATCCTCGCCACGATGATCGGCTATGCGCTCTTCTATTTCGTCCGCAAGAACTTCTCGCTGGCCATGCCCGGCCTGGAGTCCGATCTCGGCATCTCGAAGGTCAGCCTCGGCATCTTCCTGACGCTCAACGGCGTGGTCTACGGTCTTTCGCGCTTCGTCAACGGCGTGCAGGCCGACCGCATGAATGCCCGCTGGTACATGGCCATCGGACTGGCCCTCTGCGCCCTGTCCAACTTCGCCTTCGGTTTCGGCGAGGACATCTCCTACTGGATCACGGGCGAACATACGGGTGACCGATTCACCAACACGATGATCCTCTTCATGGGCATCATGTGGGTGGTGAACGGCATGCTGCAGGGAACGGGTTTCCCGCCCTGCGCCCGGCTGCTGACCCACTGGATTCCGCCCCACGAGCTGGCTACCAAGATGTCGGTGTGGAACACCTCGCACTCGATCGGCGCGGGGCTGGTGGTGATCCTCTGTGGCTATATCATGGGTACGATGGGCAGCGGTCCCGACCATGTCGGGGCCTGGCGGTGGTGCTTCTGGATCCCCTCGGGCATCGCCTTTGCCGGAGCTATCGGTCTGGTCGTCTTCCTGCGCGACACCCCCTCGTCGGTCGGACTGCCCGAGCTGGAGGGAACCGAATCAGGCGAGAAGCGCGAGCGCTTCATGGCCAAGAGGGCCGAGCACAAGGCCTTCCTGATGAAGCACGTCTTCCGCAACCCGCTGATCTGGATCCTGGGTGTGGCCAACTTCTTCGTCTACATCGTCCGCTTCTCGGTGCTGGACTGGGGCCCCTCGCTGCTGAGCCAGTCGAAAGGGGTCAGCATGGAACATGCCGGCTGGCTGGTGGCGATGTTCGAGATTGCCGGCATCCTGGGCATGCTCTTCGCCGGATGGGCCACGGACCGCTGGCTGAAGGGGCGTGCCCACCGCACGTGCGTCTTCTGCATGGCGGGTGCGGCGCTCTTCGTCTTCCTCTTCTGGCAGCTGCCGGCCGATGCGCCGATCTGGCTGCTCTTCGCCACGCTGTGCGCCGCGGGATTCTGCATCTACGGCCCGCAGGCGCTGATCGGCATCGCGGCGGCCAACCAGGCCACCAAGAATGCGGCGGCAACGGCAAACGGTCTGACGGGACTCTTCGGCTATGCCTCGACCCTCGTCTCGGGCGTCGGGCTGGGCTACGTGGCCCAGCACTACGGCTGGAACTGGGCCTATGTGGGGATTCTTGCCATGGCGGTGGTCGGCATGGGGGTCTTCCTGCTGATGTGGGGCGCCCGGGCCGACGGCTACACAACCGAGGCAAAAACGGAGCATTGACTAACCTTCCGGCAATTCAAGAGGCGGGCCGAGAGCCGTTTACCCGGCTCCTTCCCCTTGGGAAAAAGCGGAATTTTCCCTATATTTGCCTTTGATAACTTTTTTATTGCTCTTTTGACCATAAAACCATGTTGAGTATTGCCGAACGACACAAATACATTCTCGATTCGCTGAATGCACACGGATTCGTACGCATTACGGACATCGCCAACGAGCTGGGGGTCACGAAGGTCACCATCCGCAAGGACGTGAAGATTCTCGAAAGCAAGGGGCTGCTGTACAAGGTGCACGGCAGCGCCCGGCCGGCGAATCCCCATGTCTCGGATCTGGACGTGCACGTCAAGGATACGATCAACCGCGACGCCAAGCGGGCCATCGCCCGCCGGGCGGTGGCGTTGCTCGACGACGTGGATTCGGTGATCGTGGCCTCGGGATCGACGATCTACGCCTTTGCCGAGGAGATCCGCTCCCGGACGTGGCGCCATCTGAACATTGTGACGCCGTTCCTGCGGCTCGGAGTTCTGCTCAACGAGGTGGAGAATGTCAACGTCGTGCAGTTGGGCGGTGCGGTGCACCGCAAGTCGCTGTCGGTGTCGGGCGAGGAGGCGATCCGCGCGCTGGACGACTGTCGCTGCTCGAAGGTCTTCTTCGGCGTCGACGGCATCGACATCGACCACGGGGTGACCACCTCGACGATCGAGGAGGCGCGTCTGACGCGTCGGATGATGGCGGCCGCTTCGCAGACGATCGTGCTGGCCGATTCGTCGAAGTTCGGACAGCGCGGCTTCGGGCGCATCGGTTCGCTGGAGGATATTGACGTCATCGTCACCGAGGCGGAGCTGCCCGAGCAGATGGCGGCTGCTCTCGAGGAGGCAGGTGTCGACGTGATTGTCGTCGAGTAGCCGGAGCCGAAGCTGCGGTCGGAGAGACCGATGCGGGGGGGCGGAGCGGTTTTGCCGGCCGGAGACGTGGTAGCCCGGATGGCGATTGTTGAAAAAAAATCGGGAAAAGGTTTGCACGCCCGCCGAAAAACCCCTACCTTTGTAGGCAATTATAGCGAAATCCGAATCCTATGAATGGCAATCCCCATATCCCGATGGCGCAAATGTGCTGGCAGCAGGATTATTGGTCGGGGTTCCACTCTCCGAAGGATGCGGATTTTCTGGTTTTTTAGGGTAACTGTTTCGGTTGCCCTATTTTTTTATGCGATCGGGTCGATGAAAACATTTTACGAGAATGCCATGATCTACCGCGGGGGGCGCTTCGAGAAGGGGCGTCTGGTCGTGGAACAGGGTCGTGTGGCGGCGGATTGCGAACCGCAGCCGGGCGATAGCCGGGTGGATCTCGGCGGCCGGTACCTCGTGCCGGGGCTGGTCGACGTGCATGTCCACCTGCGCGAACCGGGTTTCCCGCAGAAGGAGACCATCGCCACGGGTACGGCCGCAGCAGCTCACGGAGGCTATACGACGGTCTGCTCGATGCCCAACCTGAATCCGGCCCCCGATACGCCGGAGCACCTCGAGGAGCAGCTGGCGCTGATCCGCCGCGATGCCGCGGTGCGCGTCAAACCCTATGCCTCGATCACCATGGGGCAGCGCGGATGCGGCGAACTGGTCGACTTTGCGGCGCTGGCACCCCACGTGGCGGGATTCTCGGACGACGGGCGCGGCGTGCAGTCGGAGGAGCTGATGGAGGAGGCGATGCGCCGGGCGGCGGCGGTCCGCAAGCCGATCGTGGCCCACTGCGAGGTCGACGAACTCCTGCGCGGCGGCTATATCCACGACGGCGTCTACTGCCGCGAACACGGCCACCGCGGCATTTCGTCGGAGAGCGAGTGGCGGCAGGTCGAGCGTGACATCGCGCTGGCCGAACGGACCGGGTGCCAGTACCACGTCTGCCACGTCTCGACGAAGGAGAGCGTCGAGCTGGTGCGGCGCGCCAAAGCCCGCGGGCTGCGGGTGAGCTGCGAGACGGGTCCCCACTACCTGCTGCTCTGCGACGAGGATCTGCAGGAGGAGGGACGCTTCAAGATGAACCCGCCGCTGCGCAGCCGCGAGGACCGCGAGGCGCTGCTGGCCGGCATTGTCGACGGCACGATCGAGGTCATCGCCACGGACCACGCCCCGCATACCGCCGAGGAGAAGTCGCGCGGTCTGGAGCGGAGCGCCATGGGCATCGTCGGGCTGGAGACGGCCTTCCCGCTGCTCTATACCTATCTGGTAAAGCGGGGCGTCATGACGCTGGAGCGCCTCGTGGAGCTGATGTCGGTCAATCCGCGACGGCTCTTTGCGCTCGAGGGGGGGATTGCCGAGGGGGATCCGGCCGACTTTACGGTGCTGGACCTCGACATGCACTATGCAATTGATCCCGCTACGTTCCTCTCGAAGGGCCATGCCACGCCGTTTGCCGGCTGGCAGGTCGATGGCGGCGCGGTGCTGACGGTGGTTGGCGGCCGCGCGGTTTACGATACGCTGACAACGAAATCAAACAGATAAGGACAGACAAGGATGAAAGCATTTACGAAAAAGATCGTCCTGGAGGACGGCCGCGAGTTTTACGGATACGGTTTCGGATCCGACCGCGAGGCCATCAACGAGATCGTCTTCAATACCTCGATGGTGGGGTATCAGGAGATCATGTCCGATCCGTCGTACACGGATCAGATGGTCGTGATGACCTACCCGCTGATCGGCAACTACGGTATGGCCGATGAGGATTACGAGACCAAGACGCCGACCGTCGGCGGCATGATCGTCCGGGAGTACAACGACCTTCCGTCGAACTTCCGCTACACGAAGACGCTCAACGAAGTCTTCGAGGAGTACGACATCCCGGCCATCTCGGGAGTTGACACCCGGACGCTGACGCGCATCATCCGCGACGAGGGCAGCCAGAAGGTGATCATCACCTCGGCCCAGACCCCCCGCGAAGAGGCGCTGGCACGGCTGCACGCCTATGAGATGCCCCACGACATGGTCGCACGCGTAAGCTGCAAGAAACGCTGGCTGTCGCGCGTGGCCAACCACAGGTACGACGTGGTGGCTATCGACTGCGGCATCAAGTACAACATCGTGCGGCAGTTGAACCACGTGGGCTGCAACGTCACGGTGATGCCCTACAACTCGACGCTGGAGGAGATCCTTGCCTTCCATCCCGACGGTATCCTCTTCTCGAACGGGCCCGGCAACCCGGAGGACGTACAGCCGGTCATCGAACTGATCCGCCGGCTGCGGGGGCGTCTGCCGCTCTTCGGCATCTGCATGGGCCATCAGCTGATCTCGCTGGCCTACGGTGCGCGGACCTTCAAGATGAAGTTCGGCCACCGCGGCGCCAACCATCCGGTCAAGAACCTGCAGACGGGCAAGATCGAGATCACGAGCCAGAACCACAGCTATGCCGTGGACATCGACTCGCTGAAGGGTACGGGGCTGACGCTGACGCACGTCAATCTGCTCGACGGCACGGCCGAAGGGGTGGAGTGTGCCGAGGAGCGGGTCTTCTCGACGCAATATCACCCGGAGAGTGCCGCCGGTCCGCAGGACAGCACCTATCTGTTCAATAAGTTCACCAAAATCATGGAGGAGTACAAACATGCCTAAGAGAAAAGATATCAAGAAGGTGATGGTGATCGGGTCGGGCCCGATCGTGATCGGTCAGGCCGCGGAGTTCGACTACGCGGGTACGCAGGCCTGTCTGGCCCTCAGGGAGGAGGGCTACGAGGTGATCCTCGCCAACTCGAACCCTGCCACGATCATGACCGATACGCATATTGCGGACAAGGTCTACATGGAGCCGCTGACGCTCGAATATGTGGCCAAGATCATCCGCTACGAGCGTCCCGATGCCATCGTTCCGGGACTGGGCGGACAGACGGGTCTGAATCTGGCCGTGCAGCTGGCCAAGAAGGGCATCCTGAAGGAGTGTCAGGTGGAGATCCTGGGCACGTCGTTCGACTCGATCGAACGCGCCGAGGACCGCGAACTCTTCAAGGAGCTGTGCCAGTCGCTGGGCGAACCGGTGCTTCCGTCGGAGGTGGCCTCGACGATCGACGAAGGGGTGGAGATTGCCGCGCGGATCGGCTATCCGGTGGTGCTGCGTCCGGCCTTCACGCTGGGCGGTACGGGCGGCGGCTTCGCCGATGACGAGGCGCAGCTGCGCGAGATGATGCGCAACGCCTTGGCTCTCTCGCCTGTGCATCAGGTGCTGGTCGAGAAGAGCATCAGGGGCTACAAGGAGATCGAGTTCGAGGTGATGCGCGACCACAACGACACGGCCATCAGCATCTGCTGCATGGAGAACATCGACCCGGTGGGCATCCATACGGGCGACTCGATCGTCGTGGCCCCGAGCCAGACGCTGACCAACAAGGAGTTCCAGATGCTGCGCGACTCGGCGCTGAAGATCATCCGCGCGCTGAAGATCGAGGGCGGCTGCAACGTGCAGTTCGCGCTGGATCCGCTGTCGTTCAAATACTTCCTCATCGAGGTGAACCCGCGCGTGTCGCGTTCGTCGGCCCTGGCCTCGAAGGCCTCGGGATACCCGATCGCCCGCGTGAGTGCGAAGATCGCCGTGGGTCTGACGCTCGACGAGATCCGCATTGCCAATACGCCGGCCTCGTTCGAGCCGACGCTCGACTACGTGGTGACGAAGATCGCCCGTTTTCCGTTCGACAAGTTCTCCGACGCCTCGAACAAGCTCGGCACGCAGATGAAGGCCACGGGCGAGGTGATGTCGGTCGGCCGCACGATGGAGGAGTCGCTGCTGAAGGCCGTCCGCTCGCTTGAGACGGGCGTCTGCCACATCTACCACAAGAAATTCGATTCGTGGTCGAACGACGATCTGCTGGACTATATCAAGATCGGTACGGACGACCGCCTCTATGCCATCGCCCAGCTGATCCGCGGCGGGGTCGACCTGGCGCTGATCTACGACAAGACGAAGATCGACATGTTCTTCCTCGAGAAGTTCAAGAACATCGTCGAGTTCGAGAAGGTGCTCCGCGCCCATCCGATGGACATCGAGACGCTGCGCGACGCCAAGCGCATGGGCTTCAGCGACAAGTATATCGGCCAGCTGTGGGGACTTTCGCAGCATGAGATGTACCGCCTGCGGGAGAAGAACGACATCTTCCCCGTCTACAAGATGATCGACACGTGCGCCAGCGAGTTCGACTCCTACGTGCCCTACTTCTACTCGACCTACGAGCACGAAAATGAGTCGAAGGTGAGCGACCGCAAGAAGATCGTCGTGCTGGGTTCGGGCCCGATTCGCATCGGACAGGGCGTCGAATTCGACTACTCGACGGTTCACGCCATCTGGTCGATCCGCGAGGCGGGCTACGAGGCCATCATCATCAACAACAACCCGGAGACCGTCTCGACGGACTACACGACCAGCGACAAGCTCTACTTCGAGCCGCTGACGGTCGAGGACGTGATGAACGTCATCCATCTCGAAAAGCCCGAGGCGATCGTGGTGTCGCTGGGCGGACAGACGGCCATCAACCTGGCCGAACCGCTGGCCGAACTGGGCGTGCCGATCATCGGCACGGACTGCGAGGCGATCCGCAACGCCGAGGACCGCGGTTGCTTCGAGCGCATCATGGAGGAGCTGGGCATCCCGCAGCCGGAGGCCGAGGCCGTGACGGACATCGAGGCCGGCGTGAAGGCGGCGGCACGGATCGGCTATCCGGTGCTGGTTCGTCCGAGCTACGTGCTGGGCGGCCGCGCCATGCAGATCGTCTCGAACGAGGAGCGGCTGCGCCACTACCTGCAGACGGCCGTGGAGGTGAATGTGGACCAGCCGGTGCTGGTTGACCGCTACATCCTGGGCAAGGAGCTGGAGGTCGACGCCATCTGCGACGGACGCGATGTCTTCATTCCGGGCATCATGGAGCATGTCGAGCATACGGGTATCCACTCGGGTGACTCGATCAGCGTCTACCCGACCTTCAGCGTCAGCCAGCGTGCCAAGGAGAAGATCATCGACTACACGGTGCGGCTGGGTCTGCGGATCGGCATCGTGGGTCTCTACAACATCCAGTTCATCGTGGCGGGCGACGACGACGTCTACGTCATCGAGGTCAACCCGCGTTCGTCGCGTACGGTACCGTTCCTCTCGAAGTCGACGGGCGTTCCGATGGCGCACATCGCCACGCAGGTCATCCTGGGCAAGTCGCTCCGCGAACTGGGTTACAGCGAGGTCTACGGCCGCGAGAAGGAGCGCTGGTACGTGAAGGCTCCGGCCTTCTCGTTCGCCAAGATCCGCGGCATGGATTCCTACCTCTCGCCGGAGATGAAGTCGACGGGTGAGGCGATCGGCTACGACGACAAGCTGACGCGGGCGCTCTACAAGGCGCTGCAGGCCACGGGTATGCACGTCTCGAACTACGGAACGATCTTCGTGACGATCGCCGATCAGGACAAGCCGCAGGCGCTGCCGCTCGTGAAGCGCTTCTACGACCTGGGCTTCAACATCGAGGCGACGACCGGCACGGCGGAGTTCCTGCGCGAGCACGGCATCCGCACGCGCACGCGCCGCAAGCTGAACGAGGGAAGCACGGAGATTATCGACGCCCTGCGTCAGGGACATATCAGCTACGTGATCAACACGATCGACATCAACCAGCACAATACGCGGCTGGACGGCTATGAGATCCGCCGCACGGCCGTCGAGAACAACGTAACGGTCTTCACGGCCCTCGAGACGGTGAAGGTGCTGCTGGACGTGCTGGAGGAGATCACGCTGCGGGTTTCTACGATCGACGCCAAATAGGAGAGCGCCATGATGACGGACAAATCGGCAAGCGGGACGATGTACAAGCGGGGACTCTACCGCATCGAAGAGAACGAACGGCTGACGGAGTCGGTGTGGCGCATGACGCTCGAGGGTGACACGCAGTGGATTACGGCTCCCGGACAATTCGTCAACATCGCCCTCGAGGGGCACTATCTGCGGCGGCCGATCTCGGTGTGCGACTGGGACAACGAGCGGATCGTGCTGATCTATAAGGTCGTGGGTGAGGGTACGGCGCAGATGAGCCGCATGGAGGCGGGCGAGGAGCTCGACCTGCTGACGGGGCTCGGAAACGGCTTCTCGACACGGATCGACGCCCGGCGTCCGCTGCTGGTCGGCGGCGGAGTGGGGGTTCCCCCGCTCTACGGACTGGCCCGCAAACTGCTTGATGCGGGCAAACCGGTCGGCGTGGTGCTGGGCTTCAACACCGAGTCGGAGATCTTCTACGAGGAGGAGTTCCGCCGTCTGGGGTGCAGCGTCACGGTGGCCACGGCCGACGGTTCGCGCGGCGTGAAGGGCTTCGTGACGACGGCCATCGCCGAGGAGAGGCTCGATTTCGACTACTTCTACGCCTGCGGGCCGCTGCCGATGCTCCACGCCCTGTACAACGCCGTGGAGCAGGACGGACAGCTTTCGTTCGAGGAGCGCATGGGGTGCGGATTCGGCGCCTGCATGGGCTGCTCGTGCAAAACCCGGTACGGCAACAAGCGCATCTGCAAGGAGGGACCCGTACTGGAGAAAGGAGAGATCATATGGTAGGGAAACAGACGATACAACCCGGCATCGCCGCCGGGGTCGACACGACGGTGGAGCTGTGCGGCGTGCGGCTGGACAACCCGGTCGTACCGGCCAGCGGCACGTTCGGCTACGGCAACGAATTCAAGGACTTCTACGACATCAACATCCTCGGGTCGTTCTCGTTCAAGGGAACGACGCGCGAGGCGCGCTTCGGCAACCCCACGCCCCGCATCGCCGAGTGCACCGAGGGGATGATCAACGCCGTGGGGCTGCAGAACCCGGGCATCGACGCCGTGATCCGGCACGAACTGCCGCGGCTGCGGAGCTTCTTCCGTAAACCGGTCATTGCCAACATCTCGGGCTTCTCGGTCGAGGAGTATGCCTACTGCTGCGAGCGGATCGACAAGCAGGAGCAGGTCGGGATCATCGAGGTGAACGTCTCGTGCCCGAACGTGCGCCACGGCGGCATGTCGTTCGGCACGAGCCCCGAGGCGGCGGCCGAGGTAACGCGCGCGGTGAAGGCCGTGACTACCAAGCCGGTCTTCATCAAACTCTCGCCCAACGTCACGGACATCGTTGCGATCGCCCGGGCGTGTGAGGAGGCGGGGGCCGACGGCATCTCGCTGATCAATACGGTGCTGGGCATGCGCATCGACGTGGCCCGCAGACGGCCTGTAATCGCCAATACGATGGGCGGGTTCTCGGGCCCGGCAATCTTCCCGCTGGCCGTGCGGATGGTCTACCAGGTGGCCCATGCGTGCCGGATCCCGGTCATGGGGTGCGGCGGCGTGCGGTCGGCCCGCGACGTGATCGAGATGATGATGGCCGGCGCGACGGCCGTGCAGGTCGGCGCCGCCAATCTGGTCAACCCCTACGCCTCGAAAGAGATCGTCGAGGCACTGCCCGGCGAGATGCAGCGCCTGGGCATCGAACGTTTGTCGGATATAATCGGAATAGCTTGAAAAACAATATGGAACGAGACGTAATCATCGCCTGCGACTTCAAGTCCGCAGAGGATACCTTCCGCTTCCTCGACCGCTTCCGGGACGAGGCGCGCAAACCCTTTCTGAAGATCGGCATGGAGCTCTACTATGCCGAAGGCCCGTCGATCGTGCGCGAGATCAAGCGCCGGGGACACAAGATCTTCCTCGACCTGAAGCTACACGACATTCCCAATACGGTGAAGAAGGCGATGGCGGTGCTGTCGCGTCTGGATGTGGACATGTGCAACGTCCACGCCGCCGGTACGATCGAGATGATGCGGGCGGCCCTCGAGGGGCTGACGCGCGAGGACGGGACGCGTCCGCTGCTGATCGCCGTGACGCAGCTCACCTCGACGAGCGAGGAGCGCATGCAGCGCGAACTGTTGATCGGCGCCTCGATCAACGATACGATCGTCAAGTATGCGCAGAACACGCGCGAGGCGGGGTTGGACGGTGTGGTCTGCTCGCCGCTCGAAGCCGGTATGGTTCACGAGGCGTGCGGCCGTGACTTCCTGACCGTCACGCCGGGCGTGCGCTTCGCCGACGGCGACGTGGCCGACCAGGTGCGTGTGACGACTCCGGCCCGGGCCCGCGAGATCGGTTCGGATTTCATCGTCGTCGGACGTCCGATCACGGCGGCTGCGGATCCCGTGGCGGCCTATCGCCGCTGCGTGGCCGAGTTCGTCGGCGAGTAGCCAGAAGGCCGGAGCTGTGGGGGGGGGAAAGGAAAAAAACATGCCGTCCTCTTCGCCCGTATGGCAGGGCCGGAACGTTCCGGCGGCCGGAGAATTGAAAACGGAAAACACGGAAAAACCATGAAACCCGTAAAATTGTTCTATCTGAAGACGTGCCCCTTCTGCAAGAAGGCGCTGCGTTATATCGAGGAGGCCAAGGCGGCCCATCCGGAACTGGCTCCCGTTGAGATCGAGATGATCGAGGAGTCGGAGGAGCCCGAGGTGGCCGACCGGTATGATTACTACTACGTGCCGACCTTCTACGTCGACGGCGTGAAGGTGCACGAAGGGGGCATCTATCCCGACGAGGTGGAGAAGATCCTGCGTCAGGCCCTCGAATAGCGGGCGGTCCGGGCGGCACTCCGGGAGCGGGCGTGCGGCCGGGTCTGCATGAGAAAAACAGAAAAACGAGCAGCATAAAAAAGTTATGGAAAAAGCTATTGCAAAGGATTTGCTGTCGATCGGCGCGGTCTTCCTGCGCCCCGAACAGCCGTTTACGTGGGCCAGCGGTATCAAGAGCCCGATCTATTGCGACAACCGTCTGACGCTGACGGCTCCCGAGGTGCGCAAGCACGTGGAGGCGGGTCTGGCGGAGATCGTCCGCACGAAGTATCCCCAGGCCGAGGTGCTGATGGGAACGTCGACGGCCGGCATCGCCCATGCCGCCATCACGGCGACGATTCTCGACCTGCCGATGGGTTACGTCCGCTCGGGGTCGAAGGACCACGGCCGCGGCAACCAGATTGAAGGCCGGCTGGAGAAGGGCCAGAAGGTGGTCGTCATCGAGGATCTGATCTCGACGGCCGGATCGTGCATCGAGGTGGTCAACGCCCTGCGTGAGGCCGGTGCCGAGGTGCTGGGCGTGGCGTCGATCTTCACCTACGGGATGAAGAAGGGGTTGGACCGTCTGCGCGAGGCCAATGTCGTCAACTACAGCCTCTCGAATCTCGACGCGCTGGTCGAGGTGGCCGCCGAGGAGGGATACATCAGGCCCGAGGACAAGGAGCGTCTGCTGAAGTTCCGCGACAATCCGTCGGACGAATCGTGGATGAAACACTAAAAATAGCACACATGCGTCATCTGATTGATCCTACCGATCTGACGGTCCAGGAGACCGAACAGATCGTGGCTCTGGCCGAGGACATCATCGCCAACCGGGCCAAATACAGCGAAGCCTGCAAGGGCAAGAAGTTGGCCACGCTCTTCTACGAACCCTCGACGCGTACGCGTCTGAGCTTCACCTCGGCGATGCTTGAACTGGGCGGCCAGGTGATCGGTTTCTCGGACGCCAATTCGTCGTCGGTGTCGAAGGGCGAAACGGTGGCCGATACGGTGCGGGTGATCCGCTGCTTTGCGGACATCATCGCCATGCGCCACTTCAAGGAGGGTGCGCCGCTCGTGGCATCGCAGTATGCCGGAATCCCGGTGATCAACGCCGGCGACGGCAGCCACTCGCACCCGACGCAGACCCTGACGGACCTGTTGACGATCAAGCGCGAAAAGGGCCGTTTCGACCACATGACGATCGGCTTCTGCGGTGACCTGAAGTTCGGGCGTACGGTCCACTCGCTCATCAAGGCGCTGTCGCGCTACGAGGGGATCAACGTGATCCTGATCTCGCCCGAGGAGCTGCGTCTTCCGGACTACATGCTGCAGGAGATGCAGGCCAACTCGCGCATCACGTTCCGCGAGGTGCGCACGATGGAGGAGGTGATGCCCGAACTGGATATCCTCTACATGACGCGCGTGCAGAAGGAGCGTTTCCTGGACGAGGAGGAGTTCGACCGCGTGAAGAACAGCTTCGTGCTCAACCCCGAGAAGCTGCGTACGGCCAAGAAGGATATGACGATTCTTCACCCGCTGCCGCGTGTGAACGAGATCACGCGGGCGGTGGACAACGATCCGCGTGCGGCCTACTTTCGGCAGGTGGAGAACGGCAAGTTCGTGCGTATGGCACTGATCCTGACGCTGCTGCGCTGGGCCGACGAGAACCGGCCGTATGCCCATACGCCGGTCTTCAACGAGGAGTATATCGTCAACGAGATGGTCTGCCCGAACCGCCGTTGCATTTCGGCCACGGAGGATGTCGACCAGCTGTTCCGGCGGATGCCCGACGGCACGTGCCGCTGTGCCTACTGCGAGGCCAAGGCCCGTTGACGGAGCTGAGGAGGCGAGGGCCATTCCGGCCGTTCCGCAAGGAAATTTCACCCCGGGAGCCGACGGCTTCCCGGGGTGTTTCGTACAATCGGAAAGAAGGAGGTTCGATTGTCGAAAAAATGTCGATAGAATCTCTCCGGGAATTTTGAAAGTCGGCCGAAAAGCGCTACTTTTGTAACGATGTTTTAACAGTTAGGTTAATCCCGATGATACAAGACTGCCTCTCAGACTGCTGCCGGCGAAACGTCGCTTCCGACGGGCGCGAGCGGAAGAAACAGCAGGTTCGGGCCGCTGCGTTCTATTCGGCGGTGTCCCGACAGCAGCAGTGTGCGCAGTCCCGGGGACGGCAAATGGTCTCCTGCGGACTTCTCGGATAGATACCGGACCGCCATGACATACGATGTCGTGGCGGTCTGCCTTTTGTTTTTGGATGATTTTGTAATTCGATATGACCATGAAAGTAGGCGTTATTATGGGCTCCGTGAGCGATTATGAGGTGATGGCCGATGCTGTCCGCACGCTCGAATCGTTCGGCGTGGAGTTTGAAAAACGGGTCGTCAGTGCCCATCGTACCCCCGATTTGCTGTGTGAATATGCCAAGACTGCCCGCTCGCGCGGCCTGGGTGTCATCATCGCCGGTGCAGGCGGCGCGGCTCATCTTCCGGGCATGGTGGCTGCCATGACCACGCTGCCCGTGGTGGGTGTTCCGGTCAAGTCACGGGCTCTGAACGGCCTGGACTCGCTGCTGTCGATCGTGCAGATGCCGGCGGGCGTTCCCGTCGCCACGACCGCCATCAACGGCGCCAAGAACGCTGCGCTGATCGCCGTGTCGATCCTTGCGCTGCAGGACGAGGCGCTGGCCGCCCGGCTCGAAGCCTTCCGCGCCAAACAGACCGCCGATGTCCTGAAAGCCGAACTCGACTGATGAAGACCATCGGAATTATCGGGGGCGGCCAGCTGGGGCTGATGATCGCCGAACAGGCCCACGTGCTGGGCGTACGGGCCGTGGCGCTCGATCCGGCGCCGGATGCACCGGCCTTCCGCGTGTGTGACGACCACATTGTGGCGGCCTACAACGACGCCGAAGCGCTCGAACGGCTCTGCCGCATGAGCGACGCCGTGACCTACGAATTCGAAAACGTGCCGGGGGATATTCTCATCCCGCTGAGCGAAAAATACAACATCCCGCAGGGCTACCGCCCGCTTTACGACTCGCAGGACCGCTTCCGCGAGAAGACGAACGCCCGCGACCACGGGCTTCGCACGCCGGGCTTTGCGGCCGTCGACGATGAGGCGTCGCTGCGTGCCGCCGTGCGGGAGCTGGGCCTTCCGGCCGTGCTGAAGACCCGTACGCTGGGCTACGACGGCCACGGACAGATGGTGCTCCGCCGCGAGGAGGATATCGAACGGGCGCTGCCGCTGCTGACGGTCCCCTGCATCCTGGAGGAGTTCATCGCTTTCGACTCGGAGGCCAGCATCGTCATGGTGGCCGACCGCGAGCATGTCGTGAGCTTCCCCGTGGGGCGCAACATCCACCGCGACGGCATCCTCGATCTGTCGATCGTTCCGGCGGCGGCCGATGCGGAGGTGCTCGGACGGATGAAGGTGCAGAGCGAACGCTTCATGCGCGACTGCGGCTACGAAGGGATTCTGGCCATCGAGTATTTCATCCGCGGGCGGGAGATCTTCTTCAACGAGATGGCGCCGCGCCCCCATAACTCGGGTCACTATACGATCGAAGGGTGCACGACCAACCAGTTCCGCGAATTGGTTCGCTATCTGGTGGGCGAGCCGCTGCAGGAGCCGCGTCTGGTGGCCCCGACGGTGATGAAGAACATCCTGGGACAGGATCTTGAGACGGCCCGCCAGGTGGAGCGGGAGCATCGTCCGAACGTTTACGTCCACCTCTACGGCAAGACCGAGAGCCGCCCCAAACGCAAGATGGGGCACATCACCTTTGTCGGCATGACGGGTGACGAATATGAAAAGGAGTGGGCCGACCGTTTTGTGAAATGAGAAGAGAGCAAAGACAAACCATACAGTAAATGAACACGACCAACTATCGTATTTTCGTCGAGAAACTGCCGCGCTTCCGGGTGGAGGCGGAGAGTCTTCGACGCGAGTTGAACACGAATCTCAACCTTTCGCTGCGCGAACTGCGGCTGCTGAACATCTACGATCTGTTCGGCTTCACGCCCGAGCTGCTCGAAAAGAGCCGCTACCGCGTCTTCGGCGAGGTGGTGACCGATGAGGTGAGCGACGCATGCGACCTCTCGGACCACAAGTACATCGCCGTGGAGTGCCTGCCGGGACAGTTCGACCAGCGGGCCGCATCGGCCGTCGACTGCGTGCGGCTGATCGACCCCGAGGCGCAGGTCAATATCCGTTCGGCCAAGCTGCTGCTCTTCGACCCGAGCGTCTCGGAGGAGGAGCTGGCCCGCATCCGCCACTACTACATCAATGCCGTGGAGTCGCGCGAGAAGGATCTCTCGGTGCTGAGCGATATGGAGCAGGCCGAGGTGAAACCCGTCCAGGTGCTGGAGGGTTTTCGGGAGATGAAGGATGACGAACTCGAACCCTATTGTCAGCGGATGGGTCTGGCGATGAATGCCGACGACCTCTACGAGGTGGTGAAGTACTTCCGCGCGGAGGGTCGCGACCCCTTCGAGACGGAGCTGCGCATCCTGGATACCTACTGGAGCGACCACTGCCGCCATACGACCTTCACGACCGAACTGGAGGGCATCACCGTCGAGGAGTCCTTCGTGAAGGACGAAATCGAGGATTCGCTGGCCCTCTACCTGCGCATCCGCCGTGAGTTGGGACGTGAGCACAAGAGTCTCTGCCTGATGGATATCGCCACGATCGGCGCCCGCTACCTGAAGAAGAAGGGGCTGTTGGACGATCTGGAGGTTTCGGAGGAGAACAACGCCTGCTCGATCTACGTCGATGTCGACGTCGACGGCAAGACCGAAAAGTGGCTGCTGCAGTTCAAGAACGAGACGCACAACCACCCGACGGAGATCGAACCCTTCGGCGGAGCGTCGACCTGTCTGGGCGGAGCGATCCGCGACCCGCTGTCGGGCCGCAGCTACGTCTACCAGGCGATGCGCGTGACGGGTGCCGGGAACATCTACCAGCCCGTATCGGAGACGCTGCCGGGCAAACTGCCGCAGAGCGTCATCTCGAAGAAGGCCGCCGCCGGCTACTCGAGCTACGGCAACCAGATCGGTCTGGCCACGACCCACGTGCGCGAGATCTACCACGACGACTACGTGGCCAAGCGCCTGGAGGTGGGTGCCGTGGTGGGTGCCGTGAAGGCCGAGAACGTACGCCGCGAACGCCCCGCGCCGGGCGACCGGATCATCATGTTCGGCGGACGCACGGGCCGCGACGGCATCGGCGGTGCGACGGGTTCGTCGAAGGAGCACAACGCCAAGTCGCTCGAGACGTGCGGCAGCGAGGTGCAGAAGGGTAACGCCCCCGAGGAGCGCAAGCTGGAGCGGCTGTTCCGCCGTCCGGAGGTGACGCGCCTGATCAAGAAATCGAACGACTTCGGTGCGGGCGGTGTCAGCGTGGCCATCGGCGAGCTGGCCGACGGTCTGGACATCTACCTCGACCGGGTGAAGACGAAATACAGCGGTCTGAACTCCACGGAACTGGCCATCAGCGAGTCGCAGGAGCGCATGTCGGTGGTCGTCGAGGCCAGGGACATGGAGGAGTTCATGCGCTACTGCCGCGAGGAGAACATTGAGGCGGTGCATGTGGCCGACGTGACCGACACGGCGCGGATGCGGATGTTCAAGGGCGACCGCATGGTGGTCGACCTGAGCCGGGCGTTCATCGACAGCGCCGGCGCGAAGCACTATGCCGAGGCGAAAGTCGGTGCCGTCGAGAACCGCAACCCCTTCGAACGGCGGGTTGAGGGCGCCGCGGTGGCCGAACGCTTCGAGAACAATCTGAAGGACAACAACGTCGTTTCGCAGCGGGGGCTGATCGAGATGTTCGACTCGACAATCGGCCGCTCGACGGTGCTGATGCCCTTCGGCGGACGCACGCAGCGCAGCGAGACGCAGGTTTCGGTGCAGAAGCTCCCGACCGACGGCTATACCGATACGGCCAGTGTGATGGCCTTCGGCTACAACCCCTTCGTGGCCAAGTGGAGCCCCTACCACGGGGCGGCCTACGCCGTGGTGGAGGCTGCGGCGAAGGTCGTGGCTGCAGGCGGCCGCTACGAGCGGATGCGCTACTCTTATCAGGAGTATTTCGAGCGCATGACCAGGGATGCCGAGTCGTGGGGCAAACCCCTCAGTGCGCTGCTCGGTGCGCTGCGGATGCAGGTCGAACTGGGGCTTCCGTCGATCGGCGGCAAGGACTCGATGTCGGGAACGTTCCAGCACATCAACGTGCCGCCGATGCTGATGGCCTTCGGCATCACGACGGCCGATGCACGGACCATCATCTCGACCGACCTGAAGGGGGCCGGACATCGTCTCTACCTCGTGCGCCACACGCCGCGTGAGAACTGGATGCCCGATACGGAGCAGCTGAAGCGCAACTTTGCGTTCGTGAGCGATGAGATTGCCTCGGGCAAGATCCTCGCGGCCTGGTCGGTGGGCTTCGGCGGCGTGGCCGAGGGCCTGGCGAAGATGGCCTTCGGAAACGGCATCGGCGTCGAGGTCGAGATGGCGGAGTCGAAGCTCTACGACTACGCCTACGGCTCGATTCTGGTCGAGTGCGAGGGTACGCTGGAGTATCCGGCCGCCGAGCTGGTGGGCTTCACCGTGGCCGATGCGGCCGTGACGGTCGGCGGCGTGCGCATGCCCCTCGAGGAGCTCTACCGCGCCAATACCGAGAAGTTCGCAACGATCTATCCCGACAAGGGACACAATACGGCCGAGGTGATGACCTCGGAGCCCGCCCCGCGGAACTTCACCTATCCGGGCGAGGCGGTCGAACATCCGCTGGTCTACATTCCGGTCTTCCCCGGCACGAACTGCGATTACGATACGGCCAAGGCTTTCCGCAAGGCCGGAGCCCGGGTGGAGATGAGCGTGCTGTGCAACATCGCCGGCGACGACATCCTGCGCTCGATTGCCGGGATGAAGGAGCATATCCGCCGGGCGCAGATCTTCGTGCTGAGCGGCGGCTTCTCGTCGGGTGACGAACCCGACGGCAGCGCCAAGTTCATCGTCAACGTGTTGAACAACAAGGATATCATGGAGGAGATCCACGCGCTGCTGGATCGCGGCGGTCTGATTCTGGGTATCTGCAACGGTTTCCAGGCGCTGGTGAAGTCGGGCCTGCTTCCCTACGGACGGCTGGGTCTGGTGACCAAGGATTCGCCGACGCTGTTCCGCAACGACATCAACCGCCACATCTCGCAGATCGTCACCACGCGCGTGGCTTCGACCAATTCGCCGTGGCTCTCGTCGTTCCGCGTCGGCGAGCTGCACTCGATCGCCGTCAGCCACGGTGAGGGCAAGTTCGTCGTCAGCGAGCAGCTGGCCCGCGAACTGTTCGACGCCGGGCAGGTGGCCTTCCAGTATGCCGACGCCGAGGGTCGTCCGACGGCCGAGGCGCCGTTCAACCCCAACGGTTCGTCGTATGCCATCGAGGGCCTCGTCTCGAAGGACGGGCAGATCCTCGGCAAGATGGGCCACACGGAGCGTTACGAGGAGAACCTCTACAAGAACATTGCAGGCAACAAGCGGCAGTCGCTCTTCGAAAATGCCGTAGCCTATTTCCGTAAAAAACAAGTATCAAGATAGATGAAACAACTCGAAATGCTCTACGAGGGCAAGGCGAAGCAGATCTTCCGCACGGACGATCCCGAGCGGATCATCATCCGCTACAAGGATGCCGCGACGGCCTTCAACAACATCAAGAAGGCGACGATCGAGAACAAGGGGGTGGTCAACAACGCCATCTCGTCGATCATCTTCCGCGAGCTGGAGCGGGCCGGCGTGAAGACCCACTTCCTCGAGAAACTCAATGACCGTGACCAGTTGTGCCGTCGGGTGACGATCATTCCGCTGGAGGTGGTCGTACGCAACGTCATTGCCGGCTCGATGGCCCAGCGGCTGGGCATCGAGGAGGGCGTGCAGCCTTCGAACACGATCTACGACCTCTGCTACAAGCGCGAGGAGCTGGGCGACCCGCTGATCAACGACCACCACGCCGTGGCGCTGGGGCTTGTGACCTACGAGGAGTTGAAGACCATTTATGCGATGACGGCGCGCATCAACGAGGTGCTCAAGGCGCTGTTCGCCCGGATCAACGTCAAACTGGTGGATTTCAAGATCGAGTTCGGGCGTACGTCGGACGGCGAGATCGTGCTGGCCGACGAGTTTTCGCCCGACACGTGCCGTCTGTGGGACATGACGACCCACGAACGGCTCGACAAGGACCGTTTCCGCCGCGATCTGGGTCGTGTGCGCGAGTCGTATGAGGAGATATTGTCACGCCTGAAGAAAATTACCGAATAAGATGAGGATGAATGAGATTTGCGACCGCGAGTTGCACGAGGAGTGCGGTGTGTTCGGCATCTACGGGGTGCCCGAAGCCGCATCACTGACCTATTACGGGCTGCACGCCCTGCAACACCGCGGGCAGGAGGGGGCCGGTATCGTTTCGGTCGACGACAAGGGACAGTTCCGCCGCATCAAGGGGTGCGGACTGGTGACCGAGGTCTTCAACGAGGAGAAACTCGCCTCGCTTCACGGTTCGATGGCTATCGGTCACGTACGCTATACGACGGCCGGAGGCGGTGGTCTGGAGAATGTCCAGCCCTTTCTTTTCCGCCACAATACGGGCGACTTCGCCCTGGCGCACAACGGCAACATCGTCAACTCGGATCTGCTGCACACCTACCTCGAGAACCGGGGCAGCCTCTTCCAGTCGACCTCCGACAGCGAGATCCTGGCCCACCTGATCAAGAAGGAGACGCGCTATCACGACCGTCCGAGAATCTACTCGATCATCGACGCGCTGAACATGTTGGAGGGAGCTTTTGCCTTCCTGATCATGACGGCCAACCGCATCTACGCCTGCCGCGACAAGTACGGACTGCGTCCGCTGTCGATCGGGCGTCTGGGTGAGGGCTGGGTCGTGGCCAGCGAGACGTGCGCGCTGGATGTGCTGGGTGCGGAGTTCGTGCGCGACGTGGAGCCGGGCGAGATCGTCACGATCGACCACCAGGGGCTGCGCAGCAGCGACTACTCGAAGTTCAAGCGTCACGAGATGTGCGCGATGGAGTACATCTACTTCGCCCGTCCGGACAGCGATATCGAGGGGTGCAACGTCCACGCCTACCGCAAGGAGTCGGGACGGCTGCTCTTCCGGGAGGCGCCGGCCGAGGCGGACATCGTGGTCGGCGTGCCGGATTCGAGCCTGAGCGCCGCGATGGGTTATTCGGAGGCGAGCGGCCTTCCCTACGAGATGGGTCTGATCAAGAACAAGTACATCGGCCGTACGTTCATCCAGCCGAGGCAGGAGCTGCGCGAGAAGGGCGTTCGGATGAAGCTGTCGGCCGTGCGGTCGATCGTGCGGGGCAAGCGCGTGGTGCTGGTCGATGACTCGATCGTGCGCGGCACCACCTCGCGGCGCATCGTGGCGATGCTCAAGGAGGCCGGGGCGCTCGAGGTGCACGTGCGCATCGCCAGCCCTCCGATGATCGGGCCGTGCTTCTACGGCGTCGATACGTCGACCTACGACGAGCTGATCTCGGCACGCAAGAACGTCGAGGAGGTCTGTCGCACGATCGGGGCCGATTCGCTGGCCTTCCTGTCGCCCGAATCGCTCTATAAGGCCGGCAACCGCCGGGAGCTGTGCATGGCCTGCTTCACGGGACACTATCCCACGGCCCTCTACCAGTCGATGGAGGATGCCAACAAGGGGAACAAATAAATAATTGCAGGACGAAAATTTTAAAACCACAATAGCTATGGCTCAAAGTTATGAAAAGGCCGGAGTGAACCTCGAAGCCGGTTACGAAGTGGTGCGGCGCATCAAGAAACATGTGGCCTCGACGGCCCGTATGGGTGTGATGGGCAACATCGGCGCCTTCGGCGGGATGTTCGACCTCTCGGCCCTGCAGGTCAAGGAACCGGTGCTGGTAAGCGGCACCGACGGCGTGGGCACGAAGCTCAAGCTGGCCTTCCAGATGGACAAACACGACACGATCGGCATCGATGCCGTGGCCATGTGCGTCAACGACGTGCTGGCCCAGGGCGCCGAGCCGCTGCTGTTCCTCGACTACGTGGCCGTGGGACACAACATCCCCCAGAAGATCGAGGCCATCGTGGCCGGTGTGGCCGAGGGGTGCCGTCAGGCGGGCTGCGCGCTCGTCGGGGGCGAGACGGCCGAGATGCCGGGCATGTATGCCGACGGCGAGTACGACATCGCCGGATTTACGGTGGGCGTGGTCGAGAAGTCGAAGCTCATCGACGGCTCGAAGGTCCGTACGGGCGACGTGCTGGTCGGTGTAGCCTCGAGCGGTGTCCACTCGAACGGCTTCAGCCTGGTGCGCAAGATTCTGGCGGACAACTACCTGGATCTGCACAAGTGCTACCCCGAACTGTCGAACAAACTGCTGGGTGAGGTGCTGCTCACGCCGACTAAGATCTACGTCAAGCAGGTTCTGGAGGTGATCCGTCAGTGCGACGTCCACGGAATCAGCCACATCACGGGCGGCGGTTTCGACGAGAACATCCCGCGCATCCTTCACGAAGGCCAGGGTCTGGAGATCGAAGAGGGTACGTGGGAGATCCTGCCGGTCTTCCGCTTCCTGGAGAAGTACGGACAGGTGGCTCACCGCGAGATGTTCAACATCTTCAACATGGGTATCGGCATGGTCATCGCCCTGAATGCCTCCGAGGCGCAGAAGGCCATCGACATCCTCACGGCGCAAGGCGAACGCGCCTCGGTCATCGGCCGGGTTACCGATTCGGGAAAGGTGGTTATCCGGTAGGGGCATGCATCGTCTAGCAGTCTTTGCCAGCGGCAATGGAACGAATTTCGAGGCCATCGTGACGGCCTGCGAGCAGGGGAAGCTGCCTGCCGAGGTGGTGCTGATGGTCTGTGACAAGCCGGGTGCGACGGTCGTCGAACGGGCCGCGCGCCACGGTGTGGAGTCGTTTGTCTTTTCGCCGAAGCAGTACGCCTCGAAGTCCGACTACGAGCGTGAGATCGTCGCACGGCTGGATGCCGCCGGGGTCGAACTGGTCTGTCTGGCCGGTTACATGCGCATCGTGGGCGACGTACTGCTGGGGGCCTATGGCGGGCGGATCATCAACATCCATCCGTCGCTACTGCCGGCCTTCCGCGGGGCGCATGCCATCGAGCAGGCGCTGGAGTACGGCGTGAAGGTCTACGGCGTGACGATCCATTATGTCGACGGCGAACTGGACGGCGGACGGATCATCGCCCAGCGGGCCTTCCCCTACGAGGGCGACAATATCGAGGAGTTGGAACCGATGATTCATGCGGTGGAATACCCGCTTTATATCGAAACGATTGGAAAATTATTGAACGCAAAAAAAGAATAGGAATATGCGAGCATTGATCAGTGTAAGTGACAAAACGGGTGTCGTGGAGTTTGCCAAGGGGCTCCGTGCACTCGGTTGGGAGGTGATCGCCACGGGCGGCACGATGAAACTGCTGCGGGAGAGCGGCGTCGAGGTAATCAACATCAGCGACGTGACGGGCTTTCCGGAGATCTGCGACGGACGCGTGAAGACGCTCCACCCGAAGGTTCACGGCGGCCTGCTGGCGCGCCGCGACAACCCCGAGCACCTGAAGGCGCTGAAGGAGAACGGCATCGAGTTTATCGATCTGGTCTGCGTGAACCTCTATCCGTTCCGCCAGACGATCTCGAAACCCGACGTACGCATGGAGGACGCCATCGAGAATATCGACATCGGCGGTCCGTCGATGCTGCGTTCGGCGGCCAAGAACTGGGCCGACGTGACGGTGGTGTGCGATCCGGCGGACTATGAGCAGATCCTCGGGGAGATCCGTGCCACGGGCAACACGCAGCGCGATACGCGTCTGAAGCTCTCGGCCAAGGCCTATACCCACACGGCCGAGTACGACGCCATGATCGCCGCCTACATGCGCAAGCAGGCCGGTCTGAACGAGAAGCTCTTCCTGGAGTTCGATCTGGTACAGTCGCTGCGCTACGGCGAGAACCCGCACCAGAGCGCCAAGTTCTACCGCGAGGAGCACGAGGTGCCCTATTCGCTGGCCTTCGCCCGTCAGCTGCACGGCAAGGAGCTCTCCTATAACAACATTCAGGATGCCAACGCCGCCCTGTGCATCGTGCGGGAGTTCGACCGTCCGTTCTGCGTCGGTCTGAAGCACATGAACCCCTGCGGCGCAGCCGTGGGCAAGGATGTCGTCGAGGCCTGGACGAAGGCCTACGAGGCCGACAAGGTTTCGATCTTCGGCGGTATCGTCGCCACGAACTGCACCGTGACGCGCGAGGTGGCCGAGCTGATGAAGCCCATCTTCCTGGAGATCATCATGGCGCCGAAATTCGACGAGGGGGCCCTTGAGGTGCTCTGCACGAAGAAGAACCTCCGCCTGCTGGAGGTCAACATGGAGAAGGGCACCGTGGATCAGAAGCAGTACGTGAGCGTCAACGGCGGTCTGCTGGTGCAGGACCTCGACGTCGCGACGAAGAGCGTCACGGCCGACATGTGCGTGACGAAGGCCAAACCGGCTCCCGAGCAGATGGACGACCTGAATTTCGGCTGGCATATTGTCAAGCATGTGAAGTCGAACGCCATCGTGGCCGTGAAGAACGGTCGCACGCTGGGTGTCGGGGCCGGTCAGATGAACCGCATCGGCTCGGCCGAACTGGCGCTGAACCAGGCCCGTGCCGCCGGCGAGACGGAGGGCATCGTGCTGGCTTCGGACGGCTTCTTCCCCTTCGACGACTGCGTGACGCTGGCCGCCGAATACGGCGTGACGGCCATCGTGCAGCCGGGCGGATCGGTGCGCGACGGCGATTCGATCGCCAAGGCCGACGAGAAGGGTATCGCCATGCTCTTCACCGGCGAGCGTCACTTCAAACACTGATCCCTCAAAGACGACGACTATGAATGTGCTGGTGATCGGCGGCGGAGGCCGCGAACATGCCATCGTCGATGCGCTGTCGCGTTCGGCGAAGGTCGGCAAGATCTACTGCGCTCCGGGCAATGCGGGCATTGCCCGGCAGGCGGAGTGCGTCTCGATCCGCGAGACTGCGGTGGAGGAGTTGCGCGATTTTGCGCTGGAGAAGGGAATCGGTCTGACGGTCGTAGGCCCCGAAGTGGCTCTGGCGGCGGGGGTTGTCGACTGCTTCCGCAAGGCGGGGCTGCGGATCTTCGGCCCCACGAAGGCCGCCGCGCGGATCGAATCCTCGAAGGAGTTTGCCAAGGAGTTGATGGTCAAATACGGCATTCCGACGGCCGGTTTCCGGGCCTTCACGGAGTACGGTGCGGCGCGTGACTACGTGGCCGGCCGTTCGTTCCCGGCGGTGCTGAAGTACGACGGTCTGGCCGCCGGCAAGGGGGTGGTGATCGCCCGGACGATGGAGGAGGCCGACGCCGCGCTGAAGGATATGCTGCTCGATGACAAGTTCGGCGAGGGCAAGGTCGTCATTGAGGATTACCTCGAAGGTCCGGAGTTCTCGTTCATGTGCTTCGTTTCGGGCCGCCGCGTGTGGCCGATGGTGCTGGCGCAGGACCACAAGCGGGCCTACGACGGCGACAAGGGCCCCAATACGGGCGGCATGGGGGCCTACTCCCCGCTGCCGTTCATCACGCCGGAGGACGAGCGCTTCGCGCTGGAGCGGATCCTGCAGCCGGTGGCCGATGCGATGGTGGACGAAGGGTGCCCGTTCGAAGGGGTTCTGTACGGCGGTCTGATGAAGACGGCGCAGGGAATCAAGGTCATCGAGTTCAACGCCCGCTTCGGCGACCCCGAGACGGAGGTGGTGCTGCCGCGTCTGAAGAGCGACATCGTCGATATCTTCTGCGCCGTGGCCGAGGGGCTCGATACGCAGTTGGAGTGGCACGACTTCGCGACGCTGGGCATCGTCCTGGCCTCGAAGGGCTACCCCGGAAGCTACGAAAAGGGCCACGAGATCAAGGGGCTGGATCGCGTCGAGGGAACGGTCTACCACATGGGAACGAAGGCCGACGGCGGACGGATTCTGACCAACGGCGGACGGGTGCTGTTCGTCGTCGGACGCGGGGCCACGCTGGCCGAGGCCCGCGTGGCGGCGCTGCGCGACGTGGCGCGCATCGAGTGCGACAACCTCTTCCACCGGACTGATATCGGCCATTGGGCATTTGACAAATAGAAACGGTAAAATAAAAGTATGATAATTAGCGGAAAGGAACTGTCGGCCAAACTGAAGGCCGAAATGGCCGAGCAGGTGAAGAGCTTCCCGGCCAAATACGGGCGCGTGCCCCATCTGGTGGTGATTCTCGTGGGGGATAACCCGGCGAGTGTGAGTTATGTGACGGGCAAGGCGAAGGCGTCGGAGGCGGTGGGAATCCGCAACACGACGATCCGCAAGCCCGAGTCGATTACGGAGGCCGAGTTGCTGGACATCATCTCGGCGCTGAACCTCGACGACGAGGTGGACGGCATTCTGGTGCAGCTGCCCCTGCCCAAGCACATCGACGAGAGTAAGGTGATCGAGGCGATCGACAAGTCGAAGGATGTGGATGGCTTCCATCCGCTGAATGTGGCGGCGCTGTGGCAGAAACAGCCTTGTACGTTGCCCTGCACGCCGAAGGGAATCATCAAGATGCTGAAGGCTGCCGGGGTGGAGATCGCCGGTAAGCGGGCCGTCGTCATCGGCCGCAGCAACATCGTCGGACTGCCCGTCTCGAAGCTGCTGCTTGACGAGAACGCCACGGTAACCATTGCCCACAGCCGTACGCGCAATCTCGGCGAGGTGACGCGCGAGGCGGAGATTCTTGTAGTGGCCATCGGACGCCCGAAGTTCGTGACGGCCGATATGGTGGCCGACGGGGCGGTGGTGATCGACGTGGGTGTGAACCGCGACCCGGAGACGGGCAAGCTGTGTGGCGACGTCGACTTTGCCGCCATCGAGCCCAAGGCCTCGGTCATCACGCCGGTGCCGGGTGGTGTCGGTCCGATGACGATCTGCTGCCTGATGGAGAACACGATCGAGTGTTTCCTCAAGCGCCGCAAATAGCCCGGGGCGAATAAGGGGAGAGAGAACAAGTAACCCGGGGAGGTGAGAAAATCCGGGAGGTGAGAGAGTCCGGAGTGAAAGAGAACCTGGGGTGAGCGAGCCCGGAGAGGAGGTGAGCCCCGTTGGGAAAGAGCGGCCCCGTGAGCCTTGCTTCGTCCCGGAGAGGATCTTGTGAAGAGGAGGAGAAAGAGAGGGCGAATGTGTCTTGCTCCGCCCCGGATCAGGCATGGAGAGGGTGCACTCCCCGAACCGTATATGGAAAAGTCCGGAACCGTTAAGGTTCCGGACTTTTTTGTGCCGGTGTGGCGCTCTGCTATTTGCGATAGGTGGCTGTGAGGGTCTCGGGCAGCGGAGTCGACGCATCGCGCCGCCAGATCATGGCCCGGTCGGTGGCCGCATCACCCGTTCCGAAGTCGAATCCGTCCTCCGAGACGAACGTCACGGGCGTCTCTTCGGCAAGTCCGAACCCTGCGTAGAAGTCGCGGAGCCACTCCTTGCCGGGGGTTGGGATCAGGAAGGCCGCCGCATTGCCGCGCTCCTCGATGAGCGCCATGGCCTGCCGCATGAGCTGCGAGGCCAGCCCGCGGTGACGGTGGCTCTCGGCCGTGGCAACGCCATAGATGTAGGTCGTGGGCCCGAACTCCGTGTCGAAGGGGAGCAGATGGAGCATGGCCACCGTGCGCCCCTCCTCCTCGATGGTCAGGGCCCGGTGCCGCGAGTAGTAACGGATCAGGAACGAGTCGACGAAATCGTCGTCGTCGCCGAAGGCCTCCTGCCACAACTGCTTGCAGGCCAGTTCGTCGGGATGGAGGCGGATGGCCATGAACTTGTGCTGCAGGAAGGCCGGATGGTAGGAGAGTTTGGCGCGCCGGAGCCCTTCGAGACCGAGGTCCTCCTCGCGGTTGATGAGCGTGAATCGCTCGGGAAGGTGCTCGGCGAAGAGCTTGTTGATGATCGTGAAGGCGCCGTCGTACTCCGTGTCGGCCTTCTCCATGTGGGTGTCGAAGGTGTGGTCGTTGACCGCCGAACCGAAGGTGAAGGCCACCAGCCGGTCGCCGACATAGATACAGCCGCCGATAAGCCCCAGTTCGTCGAAGTGTTCGAATCCCCGTTGCATGGCCCGCTGTTCGGCACTCAGCTCCGAGGTGTGGCCCGTGTGCTCCTTCCGCCAGATGCGTTCGAGCGTCATGCACTCGGCCGACCGTTCGGGTGTCAGTACTTCGTAGCGGTAGTTGGGGTATTCGGCCATGAAGCGGTTGATGTGGTTGCGCTTGGGCTGGTAGCGGCGGCCCGGGAGGTCGCGCAGATCCGAGGCGTTGTAGACATAGTCTTCGAGGGCGCGGTCCGACTCGAAGGCGAACTCGCCGGGGTGCATGCGGCGGATCATCTCACGCCCCTCGTCCGTCAGGCCGATAATGCGCAGCCGCTGCCCGTGGGCGTGGGCATCCTCGCGCAGCAGCGGGATGATCGGCCCGAAATCGCCCTCGCCGACCGGCTGCATGTAGCCGATGCGGGGTCCGCCGTCGATCTGGAAACGGATGACCAGAAAGCCCTCGATCTCGGCCCACGCGCTGTGATAGACCTCCTGCCAGCAGTACATGTTGGCAAAGGCCAGGTCGCAGTTGCAGATGCCCGACGGCATCGTATGGCGCTCGATGACGCTGCGGTCCTCGAGACGCACGGGGTGGAATTCAATCATGAACCGTGTAATTCTTGTTTTCGATATGCTGGTAGTACTGCTGCAGCAGGGCCTGAAATCCCCGGCGCAGCGAATCGACCGTAGGCGCCGCCGCCGGATCGTTTGCCGCCGGATCGTTTGCCGCCGGATCGTTTGCCGCCGCCGGGACGGACGGGTTCTCCGCGTCCGCCGTGTCAGCCGGAGCGGTGACTGCCGTCGTGTCAGCACCTGCCGGGGCCAGCTCGACGGGTCGCACTCCGGCCGGGACTCCCGCATCGTTGAGCAGCAGGGCGCCGCGGTCGGTCAGGGCGCGGAACTCGCCGTCGTAGCTCACCGACCAGCGCGGACGCCGGGGTTCGTTGAGCACGTCTCGACCGAATGCGAAGTAGGGCTTGCGGTTGCCGATCAGCCCCAGCAGGGTCGGCATCAGGTCGAGCTGTTGGGTGATCTCCCCGACCTCGCCGCGCAGGACGCCGTCGGGCGTATGGATGAAGGCCAGGATGTGCATGTTGCCGGGGTAGGAGCGGGTCCGGTCGGCAAATTTCTCCGAAGAGACGTGGTCGGCCACGAAGACAAAGATCGTGCGGCGGAACCACTCCTCGTTCTGGAAGCGTTCGTAGAAGTGACGGAAGGCCAGATCGTCGTACGCCACGCCCGGGTGGATCTTCGTGTAACCCTGCGGCAGCATTGCGGCATACTGCTCTGGGACGACGAACGGATGGTGCGACGAGAGGGTGAAGAGCGTGGCGAAGAAGGGTTCGGGCATTGCCGCGAGCTCCTCGCCCATGAATTGCAGGAATGGCTCGTCCCAGATGCCCCAGTAGCCGTCGAAATCGCCGGTTCCGTGTCGCTCCTCGTAATCCTCGCGGCTGACGAGGCGCTCGACCCCGGCCGAACGGGCGTAGGCCCCGAATCCCATCGAGCCGCGCTCCGAACCGCAGAAGAAGGCGGTCGAGTAGCCCTCATCGGCCAGCATGGCCGGCAGCTGGCGGCTCTCGCCGAGCGATTGCGGCATCAGTACGAAGGGGGTGCGGAACGAGGGAATGCTTCCCAGCACGGAGGGCATGGCCTGAATCGAGCGCGTGCCGTTGGCATACATCCGGCGGAAGGTCAGCCCCTGACGCATCAGCGAGTCGAGGAACGGCGTGAAGCCCTTCTGCGGCAGATTGGCGTAGATTTCGGGGCAGAGGTGGGCCGAGTGTTCGGCCGACATGCTTTCGAGAATGAAGACGACGATGTTCCGGCGTCCCAGATCGACGGCCGTAGAGTCGGCCGGCTGGTGGACGGGGGTGAAGCGCTGTGGCAGCTCCTCGTCCGAGAAGTAGCGGGGAAACTGGACGCTGGATGAACTTCCGGCCGTGCGCAGGATGCAGAACGGATTGCTCAGAATGAGGTTGGCCTTGGGGCTCTCCGAGGTGTAGAGCGTGGCGTTCGAGAGGGTGATGGGCCGCGTCATGCGGGTCATGCCGCCGCGCATGCCGGCGATGCTCAACCCGGCGGCCACGGCCAGCAGCACCACTCCGCCGGTGTAGTAGGGCCAGCCGCGGCGCAGCAGGCTCTCCTCGTGTACCCGGCGGCGGTAGCCCCAGGCCAGCAGGGCCGTGAGCGCGGCCCAAAGGAGGGCGAGGTGCCAGTTTTCGGCCATGAACTTCCCGACGAGCTGCAGCGAGTTGTCGTTGTCGGCGAAGAAGATCTCGTCGGCCGTGAAGCGTTTCTGCGTATAGCGGAAGTAGACCGTATCGGCGAGATTCGCGGCCACGACGAGCAGCGAATTGACCGCGACGTAGTAGCCGAACATCACGCCCCGGTACCAGCGGCGTTCACGCACATGGAGGGGCAGCAGCGACAGCAGGATGAACAGTCCGTCGGCGTAGACCACCGACGAGGTGTCGAACTTCAGCGCTCCGGCCAGCAGCTGGCCGATCTCTCCGCCCGTCAGAGGGCCGATCAGCGCGGCGTTGTAGAGGTAGAAGACCGTGCGGCAGACGAACAGCACGATATAAAGCAGGAGAATCCGCCACACCAGCATACCCGGCGGTGTGCGGATCAGTCGGGGAACCCGTGTCGGACGGTCAGTCGTTCGCTCCATCGTATTCTGTTCTCAGTCCGGATGAGGGCGGGCCCTCTTTCCGGCAGTTCAATCGCTCGTTTTTCTCCTCTTCTTTTCCTTCTCTTCGCTCACTCGCAATCCTCTCCTCCTTCTCCTCGTTTCCTGCCTCTCTCGTGCTTCTCTTCTCCTCTTCCTCTCTCCTGTGTGCCTTTCCGTGGCGTCTCTCTTCTGCAGGCTTTTTTTTTTTTTCCCCCCCCCTCTTGGGGCCCCGGGCTATTCGCAGGCCTTGAGCGACATGTCGAGCGAGCGGATCTGGTGGGTCAGCGCTCCGACGGAGATGAAGTCCACGCCGCATTCGGCGTACTGGCGCAATGTCTCGAGGGTGATGCCGCCGCTGGATTCGGTTTCGCAGCGTCCGGCGACCTTTTCGACGGCGCGGCGCGTCATCTCGGGCGTGAAGTTGTCGAACATGATGCGGTCGACGCCTCCCGCGGCGAAGACCTCGTCGATGTCCTCCAGCGTGCGGACCTCGCATTCGATCGGGAGATTCTTGTCGTGGGCCTTGAGGTACTCGCGGGCGCCGGTGATGGCCTTGCGGATACCGCCGGCGAAGTCGATGTGGTTGTCCTTCAGCAGGATCATGTCGAAGAGCCCCATGCGGTGGTTTTCGCCTCCTCCGAACTTGACGGCCATCTTGTCCAGCACGCGCATGCCGGGTGTCGTCTTGCGCGTGTCGAGGACTTTGGTGTGGAGCCCTTCGAGCCGCTTGACATAGACGGCCGTCTGGGTGGCCACGCCGCTCATGCGCTGCATGATGTTGAGCACGATGCGCTCGGCCTGCAGCAGCGAGCGCAGGCGTCCCGAGACGTAGAAGGCCACGTCGCCGGGCTTCACGCGATCGCCGTCCTGCAGCACCTGTTCGAAGTGCATCTCGGGGTCGAGGCGGTGGAGGACGATCTGCGCGATCTCGATACCGGCGATCACCCCCTCCTGCTTGCACAAGAGGCGCATGCGTCCGTGTTCGTCGGCGGGGATGCAGCAGAGCGACGTGTGGTCGCCGTCGCCGATATCCTCCTTGATGCAGAGTTCGATCAGTTCGTCCACAAAGGGTCTGTATTCGGGTTTCATCTTTCGTGCTTGTTTAATGGTTTTGCCTGCAAAGTTAACACTTCGCAGGCAAACTCCATCCCCGTGAGGACTATTTTTTTACCAGCAGGAGCCCTTCGTACTCCATGCGGTAGCTTCCGAGCTTGGGCACGCTGCAGGTGAAGGCCATGCGGCAGACGATGTCGTTGACCGATCCCTCGACGCCGGTAAGCGTGTAGGCGGGCATGTCCTGGTAGCTGTAACCGCCGCCCACCTGATTCGGGAGCCGGACCTGCGGTATGAGGCTCTCCGACGAGAAGGAGAGCGAAGCTCCCTCGCCTCCGGTGTAGGGGATGCGGTAGATGCGCATGTCCAGTTGGGGCATCTTTTCGGCAAAACGCGTCTGGTGCATGTAGATGACCAGCGTTTCGCGGTCGCCGGCAAACTCGAACCAGGCTTCCGGGTCTGTGAAGACGTTGCCCTCCGAATCGGTCACCTTGGCCGTTCCGTAGAAGTGCATGTTCCGTCCGGAGTAGACGCCATTCACAATCTCGGGATTGCTCGTCGCGTACTGGATTCCTTCGTCGGCATCGTCGTTGCAGGCAGCCAGCGCAAGGGCCGCCAGGCTCATCATCAGCAGTTTTTTCAGCATGTCATTGAAAGTTTAGGGTGAATGTGACGCCGAAGGTCCGGGGTCGTCCGCGCTGGACGAACTCGTGTCCTATCGACTTGAAATAGAATACGTTGTAGACTGATCCCGTGAGGTTGCGGCCCCACACGCCGACCGACCAGCGGCGGTGTTCGAGCCGTACGGAGGCATCCATCAGTGCGTAGAAGGGCTCCGTGAGCGAATTCTGCTCGTTCCACGCAATGGGGCCCGCCCCCTGGACGCCGGCCTCGACGACCACGTCGCCCAGCCACTCGACGCCCGTCGGACGGCTCCACGTGGCGCGGGCCGCGAAGGTGTGCTCCGGAGCATAGGGGACGCGCCGCCTGGCGTAGTCCTCCACACCGCTGCGGTAGCGCACGAAGCGGGCGTCGGTGTATCCGTAGTTGAGGTTCAGGTCGAAATCCTTGCAGGGCGAGACCTGCAGCGAGAGCTCGGCACCGCGGCTGCGCGAACGTCCGGCGTTGGCCATCATGCGGCCCGTGGCCTGCCCTTCGGGGAAGACGGTCAGCTGCTGGTCGCTCACCTCGATCCAGAAGAGGGCGAAGTCGCCCCGCACGGCGCCGTCCAGACACGAGAAGTGACCGCCCATCTCGAAGTTCCAGCTGTACTCCGGACGGTAGGACATCCGCTCCGGATCCACCTCGGGGATGCCCGAGACCATCGCCCCCTGGAGCTTTTCCTGCAGAATGTCGGAGAACATCTGCGTGTTGAAGCCTCCGGCCTTGTAGCCGCGTGCGATCGAGAGGTAGAGGTTGCGCATCGGGCCGAAGGCGTACAGCGCCGTCACCTTCGGAAGCACCTCGAGGTAGGAGTGGACCAGCCGGTCGCGGTCGTCGATTGCGATCCGCTGCGGGGAGAGCTCCCCGCCGTTGATGCTAAGCCGGTAGTCCAGATCGGCGCGGCTGCGGTAGCTCATCCGCGTGCGTTCGAAGTCGGCCCGCACTCCGGCCGTCAGTAGCCACCGCCCCAGTTGGAGCCGCGATTCGTGATAGAGGGCCGCGCCCCACGTCGGCGTGCGGAACTCCGACGAGAGCAGCAGTTCGTCGGCGTCGATCGTGTAGTAGAGGACCTCGGGCGACGTGTTGGCATTGTCGAGGATCAGCCGCTCGATGCCCGTGCGCTTGAAGGTCACCGGGGCGTCCATCCGTTGGTTGCGGTAGAATCCGAAGGCGCCGAAGAGCCATCCGTAACGCTCCGTGCCGCGCGAACGGATGACGAGATCCTCCGTCAGGGCGTGTTCGCGGATGGCCTGCCGCAGCGTGAAGTAGGAGAGCGGCGTGAAGTCCTGATCGAGCGTCATGGCGTCGTCGAGGTACTGGTAGCTGGTGATCGACGAGAGGCTGTAGCGCGGGGCGTCGTAGCGCAGCGTCAGCCCGTCGCTCAGCGACGTGCGCTGGTAGCCGCTCGGGTCGTTGTAGGCGATCTGTCCCGGGCGAAGCAGCGTCTCTCCCCCCTCGACGATCGGTTCGCCGGCGTAGGCATAGGGGTAGCCGCCTTGTTCGAGCCGGGCCGCGGAGAAGGTGTTGTCCAGCCGCAGTCCGCGGCCGTTGTCCCACTGCACGCGCCAGCGTCCGCCGGTCTGCCACTCCCAGTCGCACTTGCGGCCGCTCCAGTCGTTGGTAAAGAAGCCGTCCGAACGCGTGTAGAAGCCCGTCACGGAGAATCCTGCGTCCTGCCGCGGCCGCCAGTAGGCCGAGGCCCGCAGCCGTAGCGTGTTGCCGCTGCCGTACTCGGCCAGGGCGCGCACCCCTTCGTACGTCAGGGGCGAGAGGGTGTAGACGTTCACGACGCCGCCCATCGTGTTGCGACCGTAGAGGGTCGACTGCGGGCCGCGCAGCACCTCGATGCGTTCGATGTCGGCCAACTCCGCATCGAATCCGTTCTTGTTGAGTACCGGCACGTTGTCGACGTTCATGCCGATGACCGGCTGGTCGATCCGCGCGCCGAGTCCCCGCACATAGACCGACGAGGTCATGCGCGAGCCGTAGTCCGGGACGTAGAAGTTGGGGGCCAGCGAGGAGATCTCCTTCAGCGCGGAGATGCCGCGGCGTTCGACGACGCGGCTGCCGAGGATCGACGACGCTACGGCCGTCGAGCGCAGCACGGGACCCTGCTTGATGGCCGTCACCTGCACGCGGTCGACGACGATCGTCGTGTCGGCCATCTCCGCATCGGGGCCCTCCGCCGCCACGGCGCGGTGTCCCGCCCCGAGAAGGATCGGGAGGATCAGCAGCGGAATGAGGTGTCTGTGGATCGGCATCGGGCAGTCGGATACTTTTTCAGCGGTTTTGCGATGCAAAGTAACGCTTTTCCGGTGAAAGCTGCAATCCTAATTTATGAGGAGCGGGTTGTTTCAGGATGCGGTGGTGCGCTGCCGGTGCGCTGTCGGCTCTCTGCCTGCCGGCCAAGGGTCCGGTCGAGGGTTTTGTTGCGGCGGTCAGTCGTGAGGACGGTTGCGGCGGCCGGTTGTGGGGTTCCTGTCGTGACGGTCGGTTGCGTCGTCGGTTGTCGTCGGCCGCGGCCCCCCCCCCTTGTCAGATCTCGTCGGCGTCGACCAGCCCGGAGGTCAGCGCATAGACGGCCAGCCCGGCCACCGAGCGGATGCCGAGTTTCTCCATGATGTTGCGGCGGTGGGAGATGACCGTCGTCAGCCCGATACCCAGCCGGTCGGCGATCTCCTTGTTGATCAGCCCGCGGGCGATGAGCGTCAGCACCTCGGTTTCGCGTTCGGAGAGGGGCTGTGCGGCAGGTTCGCGGTCGCTGAGCGTGTGCTCGGGGCGCCGCACGTGCTGCTGCATGCGGACCAGCGCGTGGACGAACTCCTCCTCGTCGGTGTCGACGTCGAGCGCGTGCATCCCCGGACACGGGCTCCCGTGGGTCAACACGATCGTGCGGTGGCAGCGTTCGCGGAAGAAGGCACTGTGGGCCCGGAAGACCGGAGCCGCGACAAAGCAGTGAACATAGCGGTCGGGTCCCGCCTCGAGATAGGCCTCGAAGGTGCGCAGCAACTCGACCGAGGCCTGCGGAACCATCTTTTCGAGCATCGAACGCAGCCCCGCACCCACGAGGATGTTGGAGGTCAGGACGGCTATTGCGGGGGTCGGCTGCATGGCGTTATTCGTGGTGATAGGGTTCGTTGTTGAGGATCGTGAAGGCGCGGTAGATCTGTTCGGCGAAGATCGCCCGCACGATCTGGTGCGAAAAGGTCATGCGCGAGAGCGACAGCTTTGCATCGGCCCTCTCGTAGACCTCGTCGGAGAAGCCGTAGGGGCCCCCGATGACCAGTACGAGACGTTTGACGCCGCTGTTCAGCCGCTTCTGCAGCCACAGCGCAAACTCCACCGAGCGGTATTCGGTGCCCCGTTCGTCGAGCAGCGTGACGTAGTCCCCGTCCGAGAGCTGGCGCAGGATGGCTTCACCCTCGGCCGTGCGCTGCTGCTTGATGCTCAGACTCTTCGTGTTGCGCACGTCGGGCAGTGTCGTTACGGCGAAACGGCAGTAGCGGTTCACCCGCCGGACGTAGAGCTCGACCAGCGCGGCGACCTCCTTCGAGTCGGTCTTGCCGATCAGGATCAGTTCGATGTTCATGAAGCGTCAGAGGTCGCTGTTCCACTCGCCGTCGGCGTCGGAGTAGATCACCGGCCGCGACTTCTCCACCGACTTGAGCCACTCGTAGGCCTTGTACATGTTGTAGCCGTTTCCCGAGGGGCAGCCCAGGTCGTAGGCCACCACGCAGGTGAAGTTGCGCGAGCGGTAGTACATCGACTTGACGCGTTCGATGTACTCGTCGACCAGACGCGGATCGTTCGACGGCGTGCCGCCCACGCGGCGGTCATCGCGCTTCTCGGGGGCGTCGATCGCCGCACGGTCGATGACGTAGAGCCCCAGCTGGTCGCACAGTTCGTAGAACCACACGGGCTGCGGATAGCTCGGGCAGATCGTATTGTTTCCCTTGGCCTTCAGCGCCTTGAGCTCCGAAAGGGTCGTCTTGCGGTCGGCGGCGGCGTTGTATTGGGCCTTGACCAGCCGCAGCTCCTTGCCCAGCCGCATGAGTCGTCCGTCGACGAGTTCCGTCTTGCCGAATCCGATCTTCAGGGGCATGTACTCCTTGTAGACGCCGTTGCGGCGCGTGAAGAGCATCACGCTGTAGAGGGGCGGATTCTTGCTTCCGGCCTCCCACCTGTGCTCATAGGTGTGGTAGATCAGCGGCGTGTAGCGCACCGTATCGGTCGAACGGCCCGGGATGGTGATCTCGGTCATGTTGAACTCCTGCAGTTTGCCGTCCGGCGAGTAGATGTCGTACCCCACGGTGACGGGTTCGTCGTAATTGTAGGCGTTGCAGGCGATGATCTTCAGATCGAGCATGCCGAATTCGCGCCCCAGTGTGTCGGGGACCAGGGCGATCTCGAAGTCGGCGATCGAACGCCGGTTCTGGTAATAGAGGTAGCTGTTTTCGAAGAGCGGACGCTGCACTCCCTGGCCGTCGATCGCCAGGCGCCGGGCGTGCATCAGCACGCGGAACGAGTTGACCCCCTGTCGGACGTAGGGCGTCAGGTCGAACTCCGCGGGGGTCAGCGGATCGTTGACCTCGGCCACGGGCCGGTCGTTGAGCCACAGCGAGTAGCCGGCGCCCGTATTTTCGAGGTGGAGGAAGACGCGACCGTCGGTCCATTCGAACGGGATGTCGATTTTCGCGCCGTAGAAGGCGCTGATCTCGCCCTCGGAGCGGGTGATCAGCTCGGGACGGAACTCCATCCAGTAGCCTCCGGCCTGGCGGTTGCGGGCATCGGCGTCGTGGCGGGCGTTGTAGGGGACCGCCTCGGTGCGGAAGATGCGGCCACCCTCGGCCAGGGGGCGGGCTGCGGATTCCTCCTGGGCAGCAGCCGTCAGCGTGCAGGCTGCCAGCGCAGCCGTCCATAACGTTCGTTTCATCGTATGCTGAGATAGATAAGCACGACAAAGGTACTTTTTTTTTGTCAAATCGCAAATAATGGCTAACTTTGGCAATTCGGAAAAACGTGTGAACTGAATATCCTACTATATCCTATGAAAACGCAGAGAATCGCAGAAATCCTCAAGTCGGGGGTCGTGGACAGCGACATCGTCGTCAAAGGCTGGGTGCGCACCAAGCGCGGCAACAAGAACGTGGCCTTTATCGCCATGAACGACGGGTCGTGCGTGAACAACATACAGGTGGTGGTCGATCTGTCGAAGATCAGCGAGGAGCAGCTCAAGCCCATTACGACGGGAGCCTGCATCCGTGTCGACGGCCGGCTGGTTGCCTCGCCCGGGGCCGGTCAGGGCGTCGAGGTGCAGGCCGGGCGGATCGAGATCTACGGTACGGCCGACCCCGATACCTATCCCCTGCAGAAGAAGGGCCACTCGCTGGAGTTCCTGCGTGACATCGCCTACCTGCGTCCGAGGACCAATACCTTCGGCGCCGTGCTGCGTATCCGCCACGCCATGGCCTACGCCATCCACGAGTATTTCAACAGGAACGGATTCTACTACTTCCATACGCCGATCATCACCGCTTCGGACTGCGAAGGGGCCGGCGCCATGTTCCAGGTCACGACGCTCGACCTGAACAATCTGCCCAAGACCGAGGAGGGAAAGGTCGACTATACGAAGGACTTCTTCGGCAAGTCGTGCAATCTGACCGTTTCGGGACAGCTCGAAGGTGAGCTGGGCGCCCTGTCGCTGGGCCGCATCTATACGTTCGGCCCGACGTTCCGCGCCGAAAACTCCAACACGCCGCGCCACGCCTCGGAGTTCTGGATGATCGAACCCGAAGCGGCGTTCTACGACCTGGAGGATGATATGGAGCTGGCCGAGGATTTCCTCAAGTACTTGATCCAGTATGCGCTGGACAACTGCAAGGAGGACCTCGAGTTCATGAACAAGATGTGGGACAAGGGGCTGATCGACCGGCTGAAGTTCGTGCTGCACAACGATTTCAAACGCCTCGACTACACCGAGGGTATCGAGATCCTGAAGGCTTCGGGCCGCAAGTTCGAATTCCCGTGCGACTGGGGCTGCGACCTGCAGTCGGAGCACGAGCGCTACCTGGTCGAGGAGCATTTCAAGCGCCCGGTGATCCTGATCAACTATCCGAAGGATATCAAGGCCTTCTACATGAAGCAGAACGACGACGGAAAGACCGTGCGCGCCATGGATGTCCTCTTCCCGGGCATCGGCGAGATCATCGGCGGCTCGGAGCGTGAGGCCGACTACGAGAAGCTGAACCGCCGCGTCAAGGAGCTCGGCATGAACGAGCGCGAACTGTGGTGGTATCTTGATACGCGCCGCTGGGGATCGGCTCCCCACTCGGGCTTCGGTCTGGGCTTCGACCGTCTGCTGTTGTTCGTCACCGGTCTGACCAACATCCGCGACGTACAGCCCTTCCCGCGTACACCGATGCACGCCGATTTCTGACCGGTCGGCTGCCGTACTTGCGGCCGGTACGCCTTGGACGGCGACCGGCCGGCAACAAACCCTCCCCGGTCAGGGCCGGAGGCTGCGGTGACGCGGCGTCGGACACCGATCGCGGGAGACGGGCTGGCCCGGTATTGAGCGCCCCGAAGGGTGTGTGGGTATTGGCCTTTGTGAGTCTGGAGCAGGGACGGTCATCGGACCCCGGCAGTGGGAGAAGTTGGCCTTAGCGAGCCTGTAGCAGGGGGCATCGGGACTTTGGGGCGAGGCGAGGGCGTTTATCCCCCGGAGTCCGCTGCTCGAGCGGCGATCGGCCACCCCTGAATGTGGAAAACCCGAACAAACCCGAAATGAAGAAACCAAATTGGAAGGTGATTCTTATTCTTAATTTGGATTCGATATGGCAATCAATCAGAAACAGGTACTTTCGCTTCAGCAGAAGCTCTCTCCGCAACAGATTCAGATGATCAAGCTGCTGGAGCTGCCTACCGTGCAGCTCGAACAGCGCATCAAGCAGGAGATCGAAGACAACATCGTCCTCGAGGAGGAGGAACGTCCCGCCGAGGACGAAGACCAGCAGCCGCAGGAGATCTCCGTCGACGAATACCTGCGCGAAGACGACACCCCCTCCTACAAGAGCCACATCAACAACTTCTCGAAGGACGACAAGCAGCGTCCGGTCTACCTGACCGAAGGACGCTCGCTGCAGGAGTATCTCATCGAGCAGTTGAATTTCCGCAACCTCTCGGAGCGCGACATGCGTCTGGCGACCTATCTGGTCGGCAGTCTCGACGAGGACGGCTACCTGCGCCGCGACCTGGAGTCGGTGGCCGACGACATCGCCTTTACGGTGGGTATCGAGACCTCGGCCGAGGAGCTGGAGCGTATCCTGGGGATCATCCACGAACTGGAACCGGCCGGGATCGGGGCCCGCGACCTGCGCGAGTGCCTGCTGCTGCAGATCGACCAGCTGCCGCTCAATACGCGTCCGCGCCGGCTGGCCCGCCGGATTCTGGCCGACTACTTCGACGAGTTTGTCAAGAAGCACTACGAGAAGCTGATGGCGCGGCTGCAGGTCTCGGAGGATGAGTTCCGCGAGGCCATTGCCGAGATCAAGCACCTCTCGCCCAAACCCGGCAACCTCTATGCCGAGGGGGGAACGGATACGACACCCTACATCATTCCGGATTTTATCCTCGACTATCAGGACGGCCATTTCAACCTCTCGATGAATTCGTACAACGTCCCCGAGGTGCGGATCAACCGCCGCTACGTCGACATGATCCGCGACATGGTGGGTCCCGACGGCAAGGTCAAGGAGCAGGACCGGGAGGCGCTGCAGTTCGTCAAGAACAAGATCGACTCGGCCAAGTGGTTCATCTCGGCCATCAAGCAGCGCCACGACACGCTGATGCGCACGATGCAGACCATTCTCGACTACCAGCAGGAGTACTTCAAGGACGGCGACCGTTCGAAACTCCGCCCGATGATCCTCAAGGACATCGCCGACCGCACGGGGCTCGATGTCTCGACCATCTCGCGCGTGGTCAACAGCAAGTACGTGCAGACGCAGTTCGGGATCATCCTGCTCAAGTCGCTCTTCTCGGAGGCGATGCAGACCGAATCGGGTGAGGAGGTCTCGAGCTATGAGATCAAGCACATCCTGCAGCAGTGCATCGACGGCGAGGACAAGCGCCACCCGCTGACCGACGAGACGCTGATGGACATCCTCAATTCGAAGGGATACCGCATTGCGCGGCGTACGGTGGCCAAGTACCGCGAGATGCTGGGCATCCCGGTGGCGCGGCTGCGCAAGCAGATCTGACCCCGGCGGAGAGGGGGGGGGAAAAAAAAACTAAAGAACGGGGCTGAGTGATGCCCGGTCGCGTCGGGGCGGCCTTAAAAAGCATGAATGCAATGAATTATCGGAAAATAGCCAATACGCTTTCGTGGGTGCTGCACCCCTTTCTGCTGCCGGTCTACCTGATGGCGGTGCTGCTCACGATGACCACCTTCGCCCACTACTCCACGCAGATGAAGTTCTACCTCATGTGGGTGGTGGCGCTCTATGCGATCGTCATTCCGTTCCTGGTGCTCGGCGTGCTGCATTCGCTGGGGCGGATCTCCAGTTTCAAGGTGGACAACCGGCGCGAACGGTGGCTGCCCCTGGCGGTCGGAATCGTCTGCTACATCCTTTGTGCCATCACCTTTGCGAAGATCCCCTCGGCCATCTTTCTGCGCAAGTTCATGGTGGCGGCCGCCTGTTGTGAGGCGATGTGCCTCGTGGTGTCGTTGTGGTGGAAGATCAGCCTGCACCTGACCGGCATGGGGGCCGTGGTGGCTCTGCTCGTGGTGATGAACATCGTCGGAGTGGGCAACATGCTCATCCCGCTCATGGTCGCCATCCTTGCCGCCGGAGCACTGGCCTCGGCACGTCTCTACCTCGGCTGTCACAACGGCGCGCAGGTGCTGGCCGGATTCTGCGGCGGTTTCGTGGTGGCCATGCTGGCCGTACTCTTCCTGTAAATCCGGAACCCGATCTATTTCAGCTTCAGCAGTCTGCGGGCGGCCGGAGCGACCTCCCGCAGCGAGATGGCAAATCCTCCGCCGCGGGCCATCCACACCGACAACCGGCTGCGGGCTGTGACCCGTCCGCTGCGGATGCGGTAAGCCTCCGGATTCTCGGCATAGTCGGCATCCGGCGCATCGGCGTAGAGCGTTGCCACGTACTCCGGCCTGGTTCCAGAAAATCGAATCCGATCTCCATCGTCCGGGCCTCTTCGTTGGTTTTTTTTTTTCCCCCCCCCGCCCACGAACCATTCGTTGCGGCCTTTGGTCTTGCGGGCCGCCACGATATAGACCCCGGGTTCGGCCGCCATCTGCAGCGGTGAATACATCGTGACGTAGAGGGCCAGCTGGTTGCAGGTCGTAGCGTTGACTTTCGAGGTGTCGCCCGGGGCAAAGGTCGAGAGGTCCATGCCGAAGATTCCCGGCGTATAGTCCATCGGTCCGCTCTTCGCGGAGGATTGTGTGAGCCGCTTTTGTTCGGGGAATTCGTAGCGGAATCCGAGTCCGTCGTCATAGAGGCGGAAGCGGACGATCATGATGCGGCCCTGCTGTTCGAGGGTGACGGCCAGTTCGTTGTAGTGGTTTCGGATGGTGGTCGTTTCGTCCCAGACGGGTTCCCTGGTCTCGTCGAAGCTGCTGCGCCCGGCCGACTGCAGGGTGAAGCCATCCAGCAGCGCGGGGGCGTTCTTGAGTTCGAAGCCGAGCCGGCCGGGGAGCACCGCGGCCCGACCCTTGTAGCTGAGCGCGTAACGCGGTATGCCGTCCGCGACGTCGAACGTGAGGGTCAGTACGTTTCCGGGCGAGGTGAGTTCTTCCCGGGCGGTGAGCGGTTGCAGCAGGAGCAGGGTGGTGAGCGGGAGGAGCAGTCTCTTTATGGATCGTTTTTTTGCGGGTGATTCTTTCAGACAATGATACGGAAAAACCGCTCCTGAGAAGGATAAAAAAGCCGGTTTTATCAAAAACCGGCTTTCGGGAGAGAAACTGATGATGGGTTGGAGGGAAGGTTCGTGGGTTATACGCATCCCTGGGCCAGCATGGCGTTGGCCACCTTCATGAAACCGCCGATGTTGGCTCCGACGACATAGTTGATGTAGCCGTCGGGTTCGGTGCCGTACTGGACGCAGACCGAGTGGATGTTTTTCATGATGGCCTTGAGGCGTGCGTCGACCTCCTCGGGGGTCCAGGTCAGGCGCATTGAGTTCTGAACCATCTCGAGTCCCGAGGTGGCTACACCTCCCGCATTGGCCGCCTTGCCCGGGGCATAGAGCAGCTTGTGGAGCTGGAAGACGCGGATGGCTTCGGGTGTCGAGGGCATGTTGGCCCCTTCGGCCACGCAGATGCAGCCGTTGTCGACGAGCATCTGGGCCTCATCGCCGTTGAGTTCGTTCTGCGTGGCGCACGGCATGGCGATGTCGCACTTCACGCCCCACGGACGCTCGCCCGGATAGTACGTCGCCGAGGGATAGCGCTCGGCATACTCCTTGATGCGGCCGCGGAAGATGTTCTTGAGCTCCATGACGTAGTCGAGCTTTTCGGGGCTGATGCCTTCGGGGTCGTAGATGTAACCCGACGAATCGGAGAGCGTCACGACCTTGGCTCCCAGCTCCGTAGCCTTCATGCAGGCATACTGGGCCACGTTGCCCGAACCGGAGATGCAGACGGTTTTGCCCTGGAACGAGTCGCCGCGCGTGGCGAGCATCTCCTGGGCGAAGTAGCAGGTGCCGTATCCCGTGGCCTCGGGGCGCAGCGGGCTGCCGCCCCAGTCGCGGCCCTTACCGGTGAGCGTCCCGGTGAACTCGTCGCGCAAACGCTTGTACTGGCCGAACATGTATCCGATTTCGCGGCCTCCGACGCCGATATCGCCGGCCGGCACGTCGGTATCCTGACCGATATGGCGTTGCAGTTCGGTCATGAACGACTGGCAGAACTTCATTACTTCGTTGTCCGACTTGCCTTTGGGGTTGAAGTCCGAACCACCCTTGGCGCCGCCCATCGGCAGGGTCGTGAGGCTGTTCTTGAAGGTCTGCTCGAAGGCCAGGAACTTCAGGATCGAGAGGTTCACCGACGGGTGGAAGCGGATACCGCCCTTGTAGGGGCCGATGGCGCTGTTCATCTGGATGCGGTAACCGCGGTTGATTTCGATTTCGCCCTTGTCGTTGAGCCACGCCACACGGAACATGATGACCCGTTCGGGTTCGGCGATGCGTTCGAGAATCTTCATCTTCTGCAGGATCGGGCTGGCGACGATGTGCGGAGCCAGCGACTCGGCCACCTCACGGACGGCCTGATGGAACTCCGGCTCTCCCGGATTGCGGGCGATGAGCCGGGCCATGAAATCTTCGACGTATTGTCGGGCTTGTTCGTTCATAGCGTTTCGGATTTACGGGGTTTTCAGGTTTGATTGTGGCTATAAAATTAAGAAATTCGCCGCTATTTTGCAAGTTCTTTAAGAATTTCGTAAAATATTTTAGATAAGCACCCCCGCTCATTTGCTTACGGTCCGGGGCCGATGAACGGGCCAGGCTGAGGATCCGTAATAAAAAAAGACGGATTCGCCGTGAATCCGTCAGGGAAAAAATTTTCAAAAATTTTGCACTCCCGGGGTTGGGAGTTGCCGTTTAGCGGGAGAAGGCGAATCCGAGGTAGACGTCTTCGTACTTCTTGAGCAGGGTGACGAGGGTCGAAAGCGAAGAGACCTTGCTGCCGAGCGACGTGACCAGATTCACCAGTTTCGTCACCGGGAAGACCAGCTGCAGATCGGAGCCGCTGACGTAGGCATGTCCCTCAATGGTTCCCAGATTGAGTTTGCCTTTGGCAAAGTACAGGGCCACGGTGTGCTTTTCGGCGTCGTAGGAGTAGGTTCCCGAGAGCTGGTGCTTGCCCAGTACGGCGGTGAAGGTGCTGTCGGCGCGTTCGAAGGTGAACGAACTGGTTCCGGCCTTGATGCCGACCAGGGAGTAGGCTTTCTCGAGTTTCTCGACGACGGTTGATTCGAGGGCTGTGGCTCCGAGGTCCGAGAGCATGTCTTCGCCTTCGAACTTGACGCCCGGGCCCGTGTAGTTCCACGTTCCGTCAAGGGCATACTGGGTGAGTTTTCCGTCGGTGACTTCGTCGACCGCCGTGGTGGCGATCTTCTTCAGGGCATCTTTCCAGTCCTGAGCTGCGGCCGAGGCTGCCACGAGCAGGACGACCGTCGTAAAAAGAATCTTTTTCATGCGTTATGTCGTATTTGTCCGACGCCGCTCTCCTCGGGAACAGGTGATTGGTCCCGTGGGGGCGTCGGTGGAGTTCCGGTTATTCGGCGCGGGGCGTTGCCGCACCTTCGCGTACGGGATGATTACAGCCGGTCGAGCTCGCGGAGCCAGACGTCGGCCGAGGCATCCGATGGCATGCGCCAGTCGCCGCGCGGCGAGAGGGTCACCGAACCGACCTTCGGGCCGTCGGGCATGGCCGAGCGCTTGAACTGCTGCGCGAAGAAGCGGCGGAAGAAGATCCGCAGCCACTTGAGGATCGTTTCGCTGTCGTAGCTCCCTTCGAAGGCCACCTCGGCCAGCCGAAGGATCTTCTCCGGGCCGAAGCCCAGCCGCAGGAAGTTGTAGAGGAAGAAGTCGTGGAGTTCGTAGGGGCCCACCAGATCTTCGGTTTTCTGGGCGATGTGTCCGTCGGCATCGGCCGGCAGCAGTTCGGGGCTCACGGGGGTGTCGATGATGTCGAGCAGCGTGGCGCGCGTCGAGGAATCGCGCTCCGTGTCGGCGACCCACTTGACCAGGTGGCGCACCAGCGTCTTGGGTACCGAGGCATTGACGCCGTACATCGACATCTGGTCGCCGTTGTAGGTGGCCCATCCGAGTGCCAGCTCCGAGAGGTCGCCTGTTCCGATGACCAGACCGCCCTCCATGTTGGCCACATCCATCAGGATCTGGGTCCGTTCGCGGGCCTGGGCATTCTCGTAGGCGGCCGAGCGGTCCGCCGGATCGAGACCGATGTCGCGCATGTGCTGCAGACAGGCGTCGCGGATCGGAATCTCGCGTACGGTGACCCCCAGTTCGCGCATCAGCTCCAGGGCGTTGTGATAGGTGCGGTCGGTGGTTCCGAAGCCGGGCATCGTGATGCCGATGATTCCCGTGCGGTCGAGCTTCAGCAGGTCGAACGTGCGGACCGTCACCAGCAGGGCCAGCGTCGAATCCAGTCCGCCCGAGATGCCGACCACGGCCCGTTCGCAGCGCGTGTGGCGCAGTCGCTGGGCCAGTCCGTGCGACTGGATGCGGAAGATCTCCTCGCAGCGTTCGCTGCGGTGCTCCTCGTCCTTCGGCACGAAGGGCATCGGGTCGACGTCACGCTCCGGAACGGCGGCACGCAGCCCTTCGGGAATCTCCATCTCGATGACGGTATTCTCCGAGGCGGCCTCCCGCTGGCGGAACGAGGTGTTGCGGCGGCGTTCGAACTCGAGCCGCTGCAGGTCGACATCGGCCACGACCAGCTGCTCGTCGATCGAGAAGCGCTCGGCCTCGCGCAGCAGCGTGCCGTTTTCGGCGATCAGACCGTTTCCGGCGAAGACCAGGTCGGTCGACGACTCGCCGAATCCGGCCGAGACGTAGACGTAGGCTGCCAGACAACGGGCCGACTGCTGGGCCACCAGCGTGCGCAGGTAGAGGTGCTTGCCGGCCAGTTCGGGCGAAGCCGAGAGGTTGAAGATCACCTTGGCGCCGTTCAGCGCCAGCTGCGACGAGGGCGGAATCGGAGCCCAGAGGTCCTCGCAGATCTCCACGCCGAACTCCGCGCCGTTGACCTCAAAGGTCAGATCTGCCCCGAAGTCGGCCGTTTGTCCGCCGACGGCGATCTGTTCGTCGGTGATTCCGGCCCCGGAGGCGAACCAGCGATCCTCGTAGAACTCCGCATAGTTGGGTATGTAGCTCTTCGGGACGACACCGAGCAGTTTGCCCTGGGTCATCACTACGGCGCAGTTGTAGAGCGCGGAACCGTGGCGCAGCGGCGCCCCGACGATCACGACCAGCGGCAGTCTGCGCGTGGCCTTCGCCAGCCGCACGAGGGCCTCCTCGGCGGCATCGAGCAGCGTGGGCTGCAGCAGCAGGTCGGCACACGTGTAGGCGGTGATTCCCAGTTCGGGGAATGCCGCGATCTCCACGCCGCGGCGGGCAGCCTCTTCGGCCAGCGCTGCCGTGCGCTCCATGTTGTAGGTACAGTCGCCGACCCGCAGGGAGGGGATCGCCGCCGCCACCTTCAGAAATCCGAAATTGTCCATTTTGTTTCCAGTTTCCGCCTTCGGGGCTCCGTGCCGGAATCCGTCCGGCGTCATGCCCCGTCCGCCATGCAACTCCTATTCGGCCCAGAGCTGTGCCAGGTTCAGAATCACCTGCTGGGCCTTGCGCATCGTGGTGAGCGAGCAGTATTCGAACTTGCCGTGGAAGTTCATGCCTCCGGTGAAGAGGTTCGGGCAGGGCAGCCCCATGAACGAGAGACGAGCGCCGTCCGTACCGCCGCGGATGGGCCGTACCAGCGGCTTCACGCCGGCCATCTCCATGGCCTTCAGCGCCCGCTCGATCAGCTGCGGATGGGGCTCGACCATCTTGCGCATGTTGAAATACTGGTCCTTCATCGTGAGGGTGAGCACCTCGTCGCCGTATTTTTTCTTCAGCAGGTCGACGCACGCCCACAGGAAGACCTTCTTCTGCTCGAAGCGGTCGGCATCGTGGTCGCGGATGATGTAGCTCAGCGAGGCCTTCTCGACCGTGCCGTTCACGCCGACGCAGTGGTAGAAGCCCTCGTAGCCCTCGGTGAACTGCGGACGCTCGGCCGCCGGGAGCAGCGTCTGCAACTCGCAGGCCACGTCGATGGCGTTGATCATCTTCGCCTTGGCGTAGCCCGGGTGGACGTTGCGGCCCTGAATTTCGATCTTGGCGCTCGCGGCGTTGAAGTTTTCATACTCGAGTTCGCCCTCCATGCCGCCGTCGACCGTGTAGGCGAAGTCGGCGCCGAAGGCCCGTACGTCGAAGAAGTCGACGCCGCGTCCCACCTCCTCGTCGGGGGTGAAGCCGATGCGAAGCTTTCCGTGCCGGATTTCGGGGTGGGTCATCAGATACTCGGCGGCGGTCATGATCTCGGCCACGCCGGCCTTGTCGTCGGCCCCCAGCAGGGTTGTGCCGTCGGTGTGGATCAGCGTGTGGCCCTTGAAGAAGGACAGCTCGGGGAAATCCTCGACGCGCATCGTCAGGTGGCCGTTCAGCACCAGGTCACCGCCGTCGTAATCCTCCACCACGCGAGGTTTGACATCCTTGCCGCTCATGTCGGGCGACGTGTCGACGTGGGCGATGAAGCCGATGACGGGGACATTCTCACACCCTGCCGAGGCGGGGATGGTGCCCATCACGTAGCCGTACTGGTCCATCGTGACGTCGGTCATGCCGAGCGTCAGCATCTCGTCACGCAGGGCTTCGAGCAGCACCTTCTGCTTCTCGGTCGAGGGGAAGGTTGTGCTCTCCTCCGACGACTGGGTGTCGTAGGAGACATATTTCAGAAATCGTTCCTTGAGATCCATAAATATTCGGTTTTGTTGTTAGTTCGTTTTCCGTTTCCGGAGGTCTGAATCCCGGTTTCAGGGTGTTGCGCCGAGTTTCCGGGCCCTCTCCCGACCTGAGTTACTCCTCCTTTTTGGCGCGCAGCGTGTGCCACGTGAAGTAGCCGATCAGCACCAGATACATCACCAGACCGGTCCACTCGGCTGCATTCGACGAAGCCCATCCCGCGAGGAACCAGTCGACGTTGGCGAACTTCAGGATGGCGCTTACCACGCCCATCAGCGCACCGCCGGCGATGAATCCCGAGGCAATCAGCGTGCCGCGGTCCATGCGGGCCCTGTTCAGCGCCGCATCCTTCGAGCGGTTCGAGACGAACCAGGCGATCAGACCGCCCACCACCAGCGGGGCGTTCAGATCCATCGGGATGAACATACCCAGCGCGAAGGCCAGGGCCGGCACGCCGATGGCCGTCAGCACCAGGGCCAGCGCCGCACCGCAGAAGTAGAGCATCCAGGGGGTCTGGCCGCCGGTCATCAGCGGCTGGATCACCGCAGCCATGGCGTTGGCCTGCGGAGCGACCAGGGCCCCTTCACCCACGAAGCCGTAGGATTTGTTCAGCACGATCATCACGCCGGCCACCGTCGCTGCCGAGACGAACGTGCCGAGGAATTTCCACGCCTCCTGCTTGCGGGGTGTCGTGCCGAGCCAGTAGCCGATCTTGAGGTCGGTGATGAATCCGCCGGCCATCGAGAGGGCCGTGCAGACCACGCCGCCGATGATCAGCGCGGCGGTCATGCCCGTCGTGCCGCTCAGACCCACCGAGACGAGCACCAGCGACGAGAGGATCAGCGTCATGAGCGTCATGCCCGAGACGGGGTTCGAACCCACGATGGCGATGGCGTTGGCGGCCACGGTCGTGAAGAGGAACGCGATGATGAAGACGATCAGAATCGCGGTGACCGACTGTACCCAGTTGTCGAGCAGTCCGAAGTGGAAGAAGACGAAGACGCAGACGAGCGTGGCGATCAGGATCGAGAGGATGCGCTTCATCGGGATGTCGCGCTGTGTGCGCTCCGTCGAGGCTGCGGCCGTCTTGCCGCCGCCGAACTCCGAGACGGCCAGACCCACGGCCTGACGGATGATCTTCGACTGGCGCACGATGCCGATGATGCCGGCCATGGCGATACCGCCGATGCCGATCGGCTTGCCGATGAAGGTGTAGAGGTTCTCGGCCGAGAGCAGCGCCGAGGGGTCGGCCAGCAGCTTCTCGTTCGTCACGCCCAGCAGCGAGGCCAGTGCTGCGGGATCCAGCGCTTCGGCCAACGAGCCGACCACCGGCACGATGACGAACCACACAAGGCACGAGCCGGCGGTGATGATCAGCGCATATTTCAGACCGATGATGTATCCCAGACCCAGCAGGGCGGCCGAGGTGTTCAGTCCGAAGACGACCTTGAACTTGTCGGCGGCGACCTGTCCCCAGGCGCAGATGCGCGTCGAGACGGCGTCGGTCCACAGCCCGAACGTGCCGACCACGAAGTCGTAGAGACCGCCGATCAGACCCGCCACGGCGAGCAGCTTGGCCTGATTGCCTCCCTTTTCGCCCGAGACGAGCACCTCGGTGGTGGCCGTAGCCTCGGGGAAGGGATACTTGCCGTGCATCTCCTTGACGAAGTATTTGCGGAAGGGGATCAGCAGCACGATGCCCAGCAGACCGCCGAAGAGCGACGAGAGGAAGACTTGCCAGAAGGCGGCATCCAGCCCGAGGATGTAGAGGGCCGGGAGGGTGAAGATTGCACCGGCGACGATGACGCCCGACGAGGCGCCGATCGACTGGATGATGACATTCTGTCCGAGCATGTTCTTCTTGCCCAGGACGGTGCCCATGCCGACGGCGATGATGGCGATCGGGATGGCGGCCTCGAAGACCTGGCCGACGCGCAGACCCAGATAGGCTGCGGCGGCCGAGAAGATGATGGCCATCACGATGCCCATTCCTACGGAGTAGGGGGTGACCTCGCGGGGCGAGGAGGAGGCCGGCATGACCGGCGTATAGTTTTCCCCGGGTTTGAGTTCGCGGTAGGCGTTTTCGGGGAGCGACGTGCGGGGTGTTTCTTCCTGTTTCATGAGTCGGGCGCTTTGTGTGGGTGAACGTTTCCCGGGGGGCGGTTATCGGTTGTCGCCGCTGCCCGAGATGCGGTGGCGCTCCATGCGCGAGCGGAGCTTCTCGACATTCATGCGGGCCACTTCGTCGAGGTCGTAGCCCAGGTCGTGCGACAACGTGGCGCAGTACCACAGCACGTCGCCGATCTCCTTGACGATTTCGAGGCGCTTCTCGGGGGAGAACTCCCGGTTCGAGTCGCGGATTACCTTCTTGACCTTGTCGGCCACTTCGCCGGCTTCGCCCGTCAGCCCGAGCGTGGGGTAGACGATGCGGCTCTCTTCGGGGTAGATGGCCGTTTCGAGGGCATGTTGCTGGTATTCGTTCAGTGTCATTGGGAAAATGTTGTTACGTTTGGTCTACGTTTTATTATTGATGGCAAAAATAGCAAAATAATCGGAAAAACCCGCGAAAAAGCCCCGGCACTTGCGGTGCGGGGCCTCTCTTTCCGGGTCGGAAGGCCGGATTCCGGTCAATGGATTTCGTACGGGCCGTTTTCGCGGTTTGGGGCGTTCGGCTGCTATAGAAGATCGAGGATCTTCTCCAGACCGATGCCGTGCGAGCCCTTGACGAGCACCAGCGCATCGTCGACGGGCGCCGTCTGCAGCAGGTGGCGCAACTCTTCGCACGAAGGGCAGAGCGTCACGCGGGCCGGTTTTTCCGGCAGAGCCGCATAGGCCCGGGCAAACTCCCCGCCGACGAGGATCAGTTCGGCCTCGGGGTCCCGGGCCGCCTGCCGGATGATGGTGCCGTGTTCGGAGAGCGACCATTCGCCCAGCTCGAGCATGTCGCCCAGAATCAACACGCGGTGTTTACGTTCGCCGAGCTCCTCCGCAAGGAGATTCTCGATGGCGGCGCGCATGCTGCCCGGGTTGGCGTTGTAGCAGTCGGCGATGACCGTATTGCGACGGGTTTCGATGCGTTGCGAACGGTGGTTGTCCGGCACGTAGTCGGCCACGGCGCGGTGAATCTTCTGATCGGAGACCCCGAACCAGCGTCCCACGGCCACGGCTGCTGCCACGTTGAAGCGGTTGTAGTTACCCTCCAGATGGGTCTCGAAGCCGTCGGCCAGCGATGCCGGATAGTACTCCACGGCCAACGATTCGCGTTCGGCGGCCATCGAGTTGAGCGTTTCGTCGTCCGAGAGGACGAAGGCGCGGCCGCCGTGTGCGGCCAGATAGTCGAACAGTTCGCCCTTGCCGCGCCGCACCCCTTCCGGGCCGCCGAAACCGCCGAGATGGGCCCGTCCGATGTTGGTCAGCAGGCCGTAGTCCGGTTCGGCGATCGAAGCCAGCTGTGCGATTTCACCCTGGGCGCTGGCCCCCATCTCGACGATGCCGAATTCCGTTTCGGGGGGCATTGCGAGCAGCGTCAGCGGCACGCCGATGTGGTTGTTCAGATTGCCCTGCGTGGCGTAGACCCTGTAACGGGCGGCCAGCACGCGGGCAATGAGCTCCTTGGTGGTGGTTTTGCCGCTGCTGCCCGAGATGGCCAGAATCGGAATGCCGAGCGTGCGGCGGTGCTGTCGGGCCAGCTCCTGAAGGGCCGTCAGTGTGTTGTCGACCAGCCTCATGCGCGGGTCGGCGAGCACCGCCGGATTGTCGATGACGGCTGCCGCGGCCCCCTTTTCGAGCGCCTCGGCGGCAAAGCGGTTGCCGTCGAAGTTGGCCCCCCTGAGGGCGAAGAAGATCGAATCGGGCTCGATGTGCCGCGTGTCGGTCGAGACGTGCGGATGCGAACGGAAGAGTTCGTAGAGATCAGATATGCTTGTCACCATTGTGGAACTTCACTTCGTCGATGAATTTCTTGATATTCTGCTCCTCGGAGCGGGGGCAGATCATCAGTACGTCGTCCGTGTCGACGACGATGTACTCCTTCAGGCCGCTGATGACGGCGATCTTCCCCTTGGGCAGCGAGACGATCGACGAGCGCGTGTCGTAGAGGTAGCACCCCTCCTCGGGGACGGCATTGGCATAGCGGTCCTTGCGCGAGTGCTGGTAGACGGAGCCCCAGGTGCCGACGTCGCTCCAGCCGAACTCGCCGCAGCGTACGTAGACGTTGTCGGCCTTCTCCATGATGCCGTAGTCGATCGAGATGGCGCGGCACTCCGAGAAGGCGATCTCCACGACGCGGCGTTCGTCGGGCGTGCCGACGGCCTGCATCACGCTGCTGAAGAGGGCGTGGTGTTCGGGGAGGTACTTCTCGAAGGCTTCGATGATCGAGCGCACTTTCCAGATGAAGATGCCCGAGTTCCAGAAGAACTCGCCGCACTGGACGAAGGTCTGGGCCAGTTCGAGGTTGGGTTTTTCGGTGAAGCACTTCACCTTGCTGATGGGCTTCGAGTCCGAGACCTGAATGTACCCGTAGCCCGTATCGGGGCGGGTGGGCTTGATGCCGACGGTCATCAGGGCGTCGTGCTCCGAGGCGAAGGTGATACACTCCTGAATGATGGCGCGGAAGTCGTCCTCGTTGAAGATCAGGTGGTCCGACGGGGTGACGATCATCTCGGCCTCGGGGTTGAGCTTCATGAGCGTATAGGCGGCATAGGCGATGCAGGGGGCCGTATTGCGCCCGACGGGTTCGCAGAGCACCTGCCGCTCGTCGATCTCGGGGATGTGCTCCAGCACGAGGTGTTTGTATTTGTCGTTGGTCACCACGAGGAAGTTCTCCGGCGGGACGATTTTTGCAAAGCGTTCGTAGGTGTGGCGGATGAAGGACTTGCCTGTTCCGAGGATGTCGAGGAACTGTTTGGGCATCGACTGGCGGCTTTTGGGCCAGAAACGGGTTCCGATACCTCCCGCCATGATGACACAATATTTATTGCTTGCCATAAGTTATTATATGGAGTTAACATCGACAAAGATAAAAATATTTTCGTAACTTTGCCGCCTATTGGAGTGATTAATTTCTGTCCGGAAATGAAGATCAGACTGTTCACGATACCCAATCTGCTCACGCTGGCCAACCTGCTCTGCGGTGCTGTGGCGACCGTTTCGGCCCTGGCATGGGGCTCTCTGACGCTGGCCTTTGCACTCATCGTGCTGGCCGCCGTATTCGACTTTTTCGACGGCTTCGTCGCACGATTGCTGCATCAGGATTCGCCCATTGGGCTGCAGCTCGATTCCCTGGCCGACGACATCTCCTTCGGACTGGCTCCCGCGGCGGTGATGTACGCCCTCTATGGCGCAATGCTCGGATACTGGCTGCCCGACGGTGCCGTGGCGCTGGTGATCTTCCTCTACGCCGCCTTCGGGGCGCTGCGCCTGGCACGCTTCAATATCGACGATACGCAGCGTTCGGAGTTCCTCGGACTGCCGATCCCGGCCGCCGCGATGCTCTGCGCTTCGCTTGGGTTGCTGGTCGAGCGCTACGGCATGGTCTTTTCGCGCGAGAGCCTCGTGCTGGTGGCACTCGGTGCCGCCTGGCTGATGGTCTCCGACCTGCGGATGTTCGCCCTGAAGTTCCACGGCTTCGGCTGGGCCGGGAACGAACTGCGTTATACGTTCCTGGCCGTGAGCGCCGTACTGCTCGTCGCGCTGGGCGGGCGGGCCATTCCGCTCATCGTCGTGATCTACGTCCTGATCTCGGCCGTGAAACACTTCGCGAGCCCTGCAACGGACTGTAGGAAAGAGAAATAGTTGCGAAATTAAAAATTTTTAATTATCTTTGCCGCGGTTTTCCGCTCTTTGGTAGTGATGTCGGGACTTACGAAGCGCATATTGCCCTTGCTGCTGCTCGGTCTGCTGATGGCCGTCCCCGCGGCGCTGCACGCCCAGGGCTTCGATGCCAGCACCCTGCGGCGGGCCATGCAGAACGGACAGAGCGGTGCGCTCTACGGCTCGAACCCCTACGAACAGACCGAGGACGACGAAGAGGGCCAGCAACAGCAGGACACCACCAAAAAGGAACGGAAAATCCGCAAGCCGTTGGAGTCCTATTTCTTCAACGACTCGATCCGCGCGCTGAACAACTTCATGTGGCACGTGAAGCGCGATTTCAACCGCGTGGAGATCGGCCCGTTGGATACCACCCTGACCGATTACCGGATCGACTATCCGTTCTATCGCGAGGATGTGGGCGACATCGCCCAGGGCGCGCTGGGACAAACGTCACTGCCGCTCAACTACTTCCGACGGCCGCAGTTCTTTGACTTCAGTTTTGCGAGTCCCTACTACGCGTACACCTACGATATGGAGAACGTCCCCTTCTACAACACGAAGCGGCCGATGATCCGGATGAGTTACGCGGAGTCGGGCCAGAAGCGTTACCGCGAGGAGAATTTCGGCATCATGGTGGCCCAGAACATCTCGCCGACGACGGGCTTCAACGTCGACTACAAGTCGCGCGGCACCCGCGGACTCTACCTCTGGTCGCGGACCAAGAACCACAACCTCTCGCTGGCCTTCAGCCATACGGGACGCCGTTATTCGGTTCATGCGGCTTACTACAACAACCACATCGAACAGCAGGAAAACGGCGGCGTGGTGGGCAAATGGGCCATCGCCGACACGACGTTCAGCATGCCCTCGGGCGTACCGATGCGTCTGGCCGATGCCGAGGCGAAGAATGTCTACCGCAACAACGGCTTCTTCTTGACGCAGTCCTACGGTATTCCGCTGCAGCGTCTGACCGAGAGCGACTTTTCGATGGCCGGTCTGTCGGCCGTCTACATCGGCCACTCGTTCGAGTACAGTTCGTGGAGCAAGATCTATACGGATCTGAACAAGCCCTACACCAACGAGCGCGACCATCGCGACGAGAACGGACAGTTCGTCTCCGCGGAACACAACTACTACGACCACTGGTACATCAATCCGGTGGAGACGCGCGACTCGATCTACGAACGGGTCATCTCCAACCGGGTCTTCGTCCAGGCGCAGCCCTGGGACCGGAACGGCGTGGTCGGAACGATTGACGCGGGTGTGGGCCTCGACCTGCACACCTACTCGCAATTCAAACTGGACGATTACCTGACGGGGCGTTATACGACCGAACGCAAGACCAGCTGGTTTGCCTACGGCTCCGTCAGCGGCAAGATAAAGAAGTATGTCGACTGGGACGGGAACCTGAAGTTCTACCCGTCGGGATACAGAGGCGGAGACCTGAGCGTGGGAGCGCACCTCGCTCTGACGGGTTATCTCCGCGGACACCCCCTGATTCTCGAAGGCCGCTTCACGATGGAGCGCCGCTCGCCAACCTACTGGCAGGAGAATCTATTCTCGAACCATTATATATGGGACACTCCTTTGAACAAGGAGAATGAGACTCGGTTGGAGGTCAAGTTTTCGGTTCCCGACTACGCATTCGAAGTCGGAGCCTGGCAGGGCGTCGTGACGAACAAGATCTACTACGGATCGGACAGCAACGTCGCCCAGGACAATGGAAGCGTAAGCCTCACGAGCGTGTATGCCCGCAAGGATTTCCGCCTCGGCGGACTTCATTTGGACCACAGGGTATTGTTGCAGTGGAGCACGAATCAAGAGGTTGTGCCCGTGCCGCTTCTGAGCGCCTTCCTGTCGTATTACTACGAATTCTGGGTGGTGCGCGACGTACTGCGCCTGCAGATCGGACTCGACGGACGCTATAACACGCGTTACTATGCGCCCGGCTACAATCCGGCACTGTCGGTGTACTACAACCAGCGCGAAGAGGAGGTGGGAAACTATCCCTACCTGGACGCCTTCGTGATGGCGAAGTGGAAGAGAATGCGGATCTTCCTGAAATATCAGCATGTGAACAAGGGACTGTTCGGAAACGGAGAGTATTTCTCGGCAGCCCGTTACCCGCTCAATCCGGGTATGTTCAAGATCGGCATCTCCTGGGGATTCTATGATTAGCGTGCTGTTCTGCGCGGTATAAGCTGCCCGCAAAACAACATTTTATGCTGAAAAAGACGGTTTTAACGTTTGCGTTCTTAACCATTTTTACGACATTTTACGGCTTTAATGCCCACTTCAGCGCTCCCGTGACGGATCAGTCGCTGAACGATGAGGCCGAAATCGGCTATGTACCCCTTGCCGAGGGCAAGTATGTGATTTCGGCCTATGACAACCTGATTCGCCGTATCAGCGAGGAGGAGGGTCATGACTGGCGTCTGATGAGCGCCATTGCCTACCACGAATCGCGCTTCATGCCCGACCTTACGTCGCGCAGCGGGGCGTGCGGACTGATGCAGATCATGCCCTCGGTGGCCCGCCATTTCGAGATCCCGACCGAACGGATCGCCGATCCCGCAACCAATATCTGGCTGGCCAACAAACTGATGACGGAGATTCAGTCGACCCTCCGACTCCCGGAGGGGACCCCTGAGAAGGACCGTATGAGCATCGTGCTGGCCTCCTACAACGGAGGAATCGGCCATGTGAGCGATGCGCGGCGCCTGGCCCGCGTGCACGGCGAGGACCCCAACTCGTGGGAGGTGGTGGCTCGCTATCTGACGCTGAAGGCCGAGCCCGAATACTATGAGAACGAGGTGGTCAAGTGCGGCCGGTTTACCGGCAGCCGTCAGACCCTGGCTTATGTGGATGATGTGTTGGGACGCTACGACAAGTACTGTCGCATTGCCGGGAGGTAATCCCCGACAGATAATCGAAAAGGCAGCGCTTCGGATTTCCGAAGCGCTGCCTTTTTTTTGTACTCGGCCGGGTGTCGTCGGGGACATCCCGGTCGCCGGGCCTCGGGACGGTTTACTCGAGGCTCTCGACGGGGGTGTAGATCAGTTCGAAGTCGTCGACCCAGAGGGTGCTTTCGCTGCTGCCGGTGAAGTAATCGCCCCAGCGCGAAGCCGAGCAGACGACCATGATGTGCGTCGGGACCTCGTTGGTCGACCGATAGTCGATCGGGATGGTGATCTGTGTCCAGTCGGCGACACTCTCGGAGAAGAATCGTGCCCCGTAGCCGATCACATCCTCGCCCTGCGGGTTGAAGAAGGTCTTCACGTCGCGAGTGTCGATGCTCACCGGGCAGGCGTCCGTTCCGAAGGGTTTGCCGCCGTTCTGATCGTCGCCGGTCCCGTTCTTGCCCATGCCGTATTTCTCCTTGGTCCAGGTTCCGAGGGCGATGTAGATGGCGGCATTGTCGGGATCGCCCGTCTGGATCGTCTCGCCGGCAGGCATGTTCGAACCCACGAAGTCGATCTTTCCACTGTTGTATTTCATCCATACGCGCAGGGCCGTGGGGCGCAGCGTGAAGGGCCGGCCGAAGTTGACAATGCCGTCCGTACCTCTGGTGGCGGCAAATTCTCCTGCGAAGAGGTTGCCGGCGGCCAGTTTGATGAGGACCTTTCTGCTGGCAAGTTTGGCCGATTTCGTGCCCGTGGATCCGGGCCGTACGGTGCTCTCGTCGGGGGTGGTGACGTTGTCCTTTTTGCTCAGGGCGGCCGAGCCGTTGTTGCCCGTGCCCCAGAAGGGAGAGATCGGTTTGCCGGTCAGGTCGGAGAGGAACGGCAGCCACGGGTTGGCGGGCTGAGACCACTCCTCCAGACCGCTGTTGGGGAGTTGTTCGGCCCGTTCGGTGGTGACGGTCGTGGGGTCGCTCTCGTCGTCGCCGCAGTAGGACTTGAACTGATAGGTCGTCAGCGGTTCGGCGGCGAAGGCGGCCGAGAAGGTTCCGCCCTCGATCTTCACGCCGGGGACTTCGGCCCATTCGCCCTCCTCACCGACGCGGTAGCGGAAGCCCATCGGCTGTCCCGAGACGCCCGAACCGCGCAGCCATACGACACCCGACCAGGCATCGACGGCTTCGGTCTGCACCGTCTTGTCGGTCGGCAGTACGTAGAGCACCCAGCGTTCCGTGCGGCCGTGGCAGGTGACGTCGACGAAGTGGGGTGTCCCGGCCGTCGGATCGTCGGCCTCGGGCGAGCTGTAGTCCAGCGTGGAGAGCTCCTCCAGGGTGGGGGAGTAGGTCGTGGTGACGGCGTCGGTCGAGGCGGGACCGAGCTTGAGTTCGGTGATGGTCACGCGGCTGCGGTCGGCATCCTTGGCGACGTAGGCCGTGGCGATGCGGTTCTGAAGGTCGAACTCCGAGGCTCCGACCTGCCCCTCGACGCGGAAGCTTCGCGTGATCTCCTGCTGGGCGACGATCTGCCACTCATAGTCCTGATAGAGGTGCAGGGTGACGTAGATCGGCATGCGCAGATCGAACGTCCCCGTGAGCGGGCGCGACGGGCGGATGTTGTCCATGAAGAGCTGATGGTCGATGTTGGTGTTGTGGGGGGTGACGGCGTAGGTCACCTCGTTGATGCGGACCTGCTGGATGTCGGTGGCCTCCTCGAGCGAGAGGGTCACCGTGCGGGTTGCCAGATCGATGCCCGCGACCGTGAAACCTTCCCCCGAGAGGCTGTTGATGGCCACCTCGACCGTCGGATAGGGAATATCGTTGGAGATGCACGACGTACCGGCGAACATCGCTCCGGCGAGCAGATAACTGATGAGTCGTTTCATGCGTTATTTCTTTTTCTTGTCCCACATGTGGAAGGTCATACCGATGTTGATGGCCAGGATGTTGAGTTTGAACTTCATCTTCGAGGCCTCGCGGGTTCCGATTTTGTTGCCCAGTTCGTCGTGCTGGTTGACGGTGGTGTACTGGATGCCGCCGAGTCCGAACGAGAGCGTGGCGCAGACATTCGGGAAGATGTAGACCGCGGCTCCGGGGTTGAAGGCCAATTTGAGCTGCGTGTTGTCGCTGTAGGTCTGTTTGACCTTGCCTTCGGATTCGTAGGAGAAGCGCGACGTACCGGTCGAGACCGAGAGTTCGAGTTCGGCGAAGAGGCCGAAGCGCCCCTTCGGGTCGAGCCCCGCATAGGAGCGGTGGAAGATGCCGAACGAGTAGTTGCTGCTCTTGAAATCCAGATAGGGGATGTTGAGCGAGACGTTGTTGTTCTCCCCCAGGTCGAAGAGTCCGCCCTGGTCGAGCGTACCGCTCATGAAGTTGTATCCGAATCGGGCGCCCAGACAGCGGTTGTCGCGGTAGAAGTATCCGACGAAGGGCTTGATGGTAGTCACCGATCCGTCGGCATTGATGTTGTCCAGAATGAGCAGGACATCGGTGTCGTCGCTCGACAGCGTGCCGTAGGAGGCTGTCAGACCCATGATCACCTCGCCCTTGTAGGCGAACTTGATCTTGTTGATTTCACGGTCGATGCGCCGGCGTGTGGGCAGGAAGTGCTGTTTCTGCGTGATGACCGACGCGTCGGTGAGGGTCTTGCCCGACAGCGGCGACAGCGGGTCGGCCGCCGGGGTTTCGGCTGCGGTGAAGGAGTCTTCGGCGCGGCTCTGGCCCAGGGCTGGGAGTGCGATACAGAGGGCGGCAAGTATGTGGAAGATACGTTTCATGGCATTCCGGATTTAGAGGTAGAAGGCCACACCGAGGCCGATCGAGAAGATGTTGATCTTGAAGTTCATTTGGCTGATGTTGCGTTCGCCGACGGTGACCTGGTTGTGGACCTGTTCGGTGTGGTCGTAGGTGATACCCATCACGCCGACGTTCACCTCGACGGCCATGTTGTTGGTGGCGAAGGCGATGATGCCGGGTGAGATACCCAGCGAGAAGGAGTATCCCTTTTGATAGGTGCCCTTCACGGGGGAGTCGTTGGCGAAGCGGGCTTGGCTGCCGCCGCCAGCCAGCGACATTTCGTTGTAGAGGGCGAAACGCTTGTTGCTGCCCAGGGGAATGTACTGCCGCCAGATGGCCGCTATCTGGTAGTTGTGCTGCAGGGCATAGTAGTCGCGGACGTTGAGTTCGACGCCCGAACCTTCGTCGCCGAAGTTGATCGAGGCCTTGTCCAGCTTGAGCAGCGTGCGCGAATAGATGAATCGTCCGCCGAGGGCCATGTTGTTGCGGAAGGCGTAGGCGATCATCGGGCTGACCTTGAAGGTATAGCCCGTCGAGTTGATTCCCTCGATGACCAGAAACTGGTAGCTCTGATTGGTATGGGTCGAGTAGGAGGCCGTACCGCCGAAGATCCACTGACCTTTGGGGATGAAGAGGTTGTGGGTGTCGGTCAGGCCGCGCTGGCTGCGCATTTCGTTGACCGTGAGGGGGCGGTGCGGCTGTTCCGACGTCCGGGTATGGGCGAGCGAGTCCGTTGCGAGAGTTTCCCGGGAGCGGATCGTCTGGCCCGACGCCTGCAGACCCACGACCGCAAGAAACAGAATGCTGAGTATATGGCGCATCGTGAAGCGTTTAATCGTTAGTAAACCCATTGGAAGTCATCGACGTAGAGGACATTCGACGTGCAGCCGTTCATGAAGTCGCCGTAGGCGCTCGTGGCACACGAGATGACCAGCGTGTAGCTGCCCGACGGTTTGGCCGAGGTGTCGTAGAAGTGGAACGGCAGGTCGATCGTGATCATCTCTTCGCCCGACGACTGCTCGGTGATCAGCAGCGAGGCGTAGCCGATGATCCGTCCGGAGACTTCGGTGGCATTGTCGCCTCCGTAGATGCCCTTGGCGGGATCCCAAACCCCCTTCGGGGAGCTTGATCCCGAGGTGACGCTGTGTTGAGCGTTCCAGTCGACGATGGCGGCGAAGATGCGGGCCTGGTCCTGCGATCCGGTGGCCAGCGGACCGCTGTGCTGGTTCTGGTCGACCGTGCCGAGCGCTTCGGCGTAGTAGCGCAGGCGCATCATGCGCGGGCGGGCCTGCCAGTCGTAGGGTTGTCCAAAGGAGACCGTACCGCTGGTCCCCGACTGGTTGAAACTGCCCGTGAAGAGGTTGCCGGCCGCCAGATTGACCAGCAGAATCGGTTTGTTGGCCTTCAGCCTGGCGCAGGTCTTGCCCTCCATGCCGTTGTGCTCGCTCGGCTCGCAGAGCGGTTTACTCATCGAGTTGTTGCCGCTGTCCCAGAACGAACCGTGGTTGTTGTTGAAGCAGCTCATCGATCTGTCCTCCATGTCGCCGCCCGGGATGGTCTGTCCGGCGGTTGTGGCCAGCGAGACGAGGCTTTCGCTGCCGTCGATCACGGCGCGGCATTCGTATTCGCTGCCGGCCCAGATGCCCGTGCCGGCTTTCGGGGTATAGATCGTCTGTCCGTTTTCGTTGACCGATTCCTCCCATTCGGCTCCGAACGTGGCGTTCCAGGTTCCGTCGCCGGTGTTCGAACCGGCCATCTCCTGCCACTGGCCCCCTTTCGAGCGCAAGCCGAACGTGACGGACGATGCGGCCGGATCGAATACCAGGGCCCGCAGCGTGACGGTGTTGCTCCACAGATTGCAGTCCGTGGCGGAAGGAGTCAGAACGCCCTGCAGCGTGAAGATGCACTCCGCATCACCCTGTCCGCCGCCGTTGTCGGTCACCTCCAGACGCAGCGGATGGTCGCCGCCCGGACATCCGGCGAAGAAGGCCTCCGAAAGGGTCACCGTAAGGGCGTTTTCGGCGTTCTTCACCACGGACAGCCCGGCCGTTGCGGGCGTCGAAGCCTCGGAGAGCAGGTCGTACTGCTTGCCGTTGAAGTTCATCCGGGCCGTGGCCGTCGGCTTGACGGTTGTGATCTGGAATCGTTTTTCGCCTCCCGTGTACTGTTGTTTCTCCGAGAGTTCGAACCCGTCGCCCTTGATCGTGGGATCGGGGCTCCAGATGATCGTATCGTCGAAATCGTCGGTCTTATCGACGACGCGGATGGCCACCGCATCGATGAATCCCGGCAGGTCGGGCGAGAAGCGGAATGTCAGCGTATAGCGGCCCGGGGCCTTCACGTCGGTGATTGTGCCGCTCTTTTCGATCGTGCCGCGCGAGGGGTGCTCGCCGCGGAACCGCCACGAGAGGCTGCTGACCCCCTCGCCGAGGGTGAAGTAACCGGTCGCATCGCCCGTGTAGCGGAGCGTCGAGGCGGCGTCGGTGCGGTCGGCGTCAAAGGTGTCGCCCGCCATCACCCGCACCTCGAACTCCGAACCGAAGTTCCCGGCAACACTCTCCTCGAAGAGCGTGGCCACGGCCGTATTCTGCAGCGTGCACTTCACCTCGACGGGCGTATTCTCGCCGGCCGTCACGGTGAAGGACTCCTCGCCTTTGTAGAGGCGCTGCGTGAACGAGGCCTCGACCGCCTCACCGGCCTCGACCGCCACGCGGTACTGCCCGGCGATAAGCTCGAGCCGCTCCGGGAGATCCTCCTTCGACGTGTATTTGCGGATCAGTTCGCCGTTTGTGTTGTAGATCCGCACGACGAGGTGCTCCATCGGGTCATACGAACCGTCGCCGGCGGCCTCCGCACGGGTGGAGATCCGCATCGTGAGGGTTCCGGCCGAAGTCTCCGGGGCGAGTTCGTCGCCCTGCTTCGAGCAGGCGCCCAACATCAGCGCCATGGCCGGAATCAGGTATGTCAATAATCGTTTCATGCTACACTATTTGGTAGGTTGAACGAGCGTCAGCGTGGCCTCGGTCGAGGCACCCGCGTTGTCCGTTACGCGCAGATGGAACTTGTAGGTGTTCGGCTCGCCCTCGACATCCGACGGAATTTCGTTCCCGGCGAGGATCCCGACGAACGTGGCACCCACCTTGAAGAGGATCGAGTTCTGGTTGAGCACCTCGTCGCCGACGGGGAAGCCGACGACCGAACCCAGTACCTCTTCGGCCATCTCGTCGGGGTGGCAGAGGTCGACGCCCGGCGAGATGAGCGACGAGAGCCCGATCTGCTCGAGCAGCGTGCCCAGCGCCTGCGACTCGGCCGTGACGAGCAGTTCGCGGATGCCGCCGTTCGGGGCCGCGATCGAGATCTCGATATCCTTGATTTCGTTCATCACGTAGGGCTCGGCCAGATTGTGGCTGTCGGTCAACATGACGATCGAGGGGGCATTGCCTGCACCGCCCTCTTCGTGGGCCGTGTCGACCAGCAGGGTCAGCGTGGCCGAGGCCTTCTGTCCCTCCTCGTCGGTCACCGTGAAGGCGAAGGTGTGGGTTCCCTCGAAGGCGTAGAGCATCGAGGGCAGCTGTCCGCCGATGTTGAGGGTCTTGGAGGTCAGCCCCTTGATCTGGTCGCCGACCGGAAATCCAAATCCCTGAAGCATGGTGGCCTCCGTTCCGCTGATCGAGCAGAGGTCAAACTGCTCGATCTTCAGTTCGCGGAGCGAGGCCATGAACTGCTCGTTGGTCGACGAGATGGCAATATCGAAGCGGGCCACCTTGCCGGGGACCGTGGCGATGATCTCGAAGGGTTCCGAGCAGAGCCCCTCCTCGTCGAACATCGAGGCCGTCAACTGGAACGTCTCCCCGAAGTCGTGGCCTGTCCACACGAGCGAGGGGGCTCCGACAAGCGGTTTCTCGACGTAGAGCGGCTCCCAGAGCCCTTCGGTGCCGTTGATGGTGATCGTCTGGTCGAGGACGAAACTGTCGACCTGAATGTCGAACTTCACGTTGCCCTGATCGGCATAGGCGATTACCAGTTCGATCTTGCGCCACTGACCGGCCTTGACGCCCGAGATCGTGCGGGTGAAACCGGCCTCCCCGCCGTCGGTGAAGGTTCCGGTGAGGACGAAGTCGAGCGTATTCTCTTCGCCGGCCGGCAGAAAGAAGGCGGCCTGGCTGCCGTCCCAGTGTGCTTTGTCGAACTCCAGCGCGGCATCGCCCAGCGAGATGACGACTTTCGTGTCATCGGCCAGCTGCTCGGCCAGATCCGCCGAGCAGAGCAGTGTCACCTTGATGTTCTGCAGCGTGCAGACGATCTCTCCGAGAGAGGTCGTGACATCCTTCGTGATCGTGAAGGAGCGGGAGGTGCCGTAGACCGGCATGTTCCAGGCTGCGGCCTGGAGCTCTTCGTCGCGGTGCGAACGGACCGTCAGATCGTAGCTTCCGATCGGCAGCTCCATGGGACCTTCGGCGAGTCGGCTCTTCAACTCGGCATAGGTGCCGTCGAAGGCCGGGCTTTGGTCGCCCGAGTTGACGATTGTCACGTGGTAGTTGTCCGTCGCGACATCGGCCCGGGTCGACGCGGTTGCTGCGGGCGGTGTCTGCGTGGCATCCTCCGTGTCATCGGGGCGGACGTCGGTCTCACTGTCGGCAATGACGCGCAGCGAGAGCGTCTCGCCGCTCAGATAACCCGTTGTCCCGGCCTCCGCGGAGCCGTTGTCCGTGCTTTTGTAGGGCGGTTCTTCGTTGACGCAGCCCGTCAGCAGAAGGGCGCTCAGGGCCAGGGTCGAGCATAATCCGGTAAAGAATTTCATATTTCGAGTCGTTTTCATGCGTTGGGATCTTTTTGGGAATCGTCGTTCAGTTCGACCTCGAAGGTGCGTTCGTCGAGGTATTCGTCGTAGAGGTTGATCGTCACCGTGGCACTGCCGTTGTCGCGGGCGTCGAAACAGAAGGTGTGACGCGTGCGGGCGACGGTCTGCTCGAGGGTCTGCTCGGGAAAGGTGTACGGACGGTCGAAGGCCGTGCCGGTCTGGCTCTGGAGCATGGCCTCTCCGGTGAGGGTGAGCCGTGTGCCGGCCGCCACGAAGACCGCCTCGTCCTGTGTCCCGGCCCCCGGCTTGAAGGTGAAGCGGTTGCCGGCCGACGTGGTGACGGTGAACATCGCGTCGTGGAAGTAGGTGCGGAACGCCTCGGTCGAGGTGACCGTCACCTGCGAATTGACGATGCGGGCCTCGATCTGTTCCGAGATGCTTTTGCGCGGGAGAATCTGGAAGGTTTTTGTCCCGTGGTAGCAGGGCTTGCCGGCCCCTTCGGCCGCAGGGTCGCCGAAGGAGACCTCGGCGGTGTATTCGCCGGTCGGCAGAAGCGGCTGCGCCTCGTTGAACTCCGTAACGCTCGTCCACGAGTGGTCGTAGTCCGTTCCGGTGATGCGCAGGGTGAACGCTCCGGCCTCGGGTACGGGCGAGGTGGCGATTTCGGCGCGGGTTGTGATGGCGGCATCGGGCGTGCAGAGGATCCGGAGGGTTCCGTATCCGTCGGCCGGTGCCGGAGATTCGTTTTTCGAGCATCCTCCGGCCATCAGGACTGCCGATGCCAACAGGGTGAACAGGAAGTTTTTCATGGCGGTGTCGTTATTGGGCGATGGATACGCGGATGTTGTCGAGGTAGAGCCAGTAGTTGCCGTTGAATCCCCAGGCGGGTGCGGTGTCGGTCGTCGAGGAGACCATCCACGAGGCGCGGGTGGTGTTGCCGGCGGCCGGAATGACGAACGAATCCTCGTAGGAGATGTTGTCGTAGTTCTGGTTCTGGTTGCGGTCGTCGCCCGACGTGCCGGGGATTACGACGTTGTTCCTGAGCAGGAAGGGAATGGCCGTCGAACCCGGTTGCCAGCCCTGTTCGGTGGTGTAGCCGCAGCTGTAGATGGCATCGCCGTTTCCGGGTCCTGCGTCGCCGCCTAAGAGTTTCCGCTCGACCGACCAGCGGCCGCCCTTGTAGTTGAACGTCACCTTGACCTTGGGGGTCTTGCCCTCCTTCAGGTAGCTGAACGGAGCCGAGTCGAGGCGGGCGTTGTAGGTGTTCGACGCGAAACTCTGGTTCTCGACGCGGGCGCAGATGCGGATGGCCTTTCCGGCCTCGGTGCCGACGCGGGCCGCCGTCCAGCCCGGGGTCTTGACGCCCCAGGTGGTCAGGTCGATGGCCGTACCGTCGCCGTTGGCGATCGTCATGCCGCCGACGGCCGGGTTGTCGTAGTCGCTGTTGGTCGTCACGCCCGAGAAGTCCTCGTAGAGCAGCCAGGGTACGCTGAAGTTGATGCGGGTCAGGCCGTTGACCGCCACCGCCGGCATCGTGAACTCCTGCGTGATCAGGGCATTCTCCGAGTCGAAGGTCACCTGGAAGCCGCCCAGTGCCTCCGTCTGGTTGGGGTATTCGCGGAAGCGGATCAGGTAGTCGCCCGTGCCGGTGACGTCGAACGTCCGGCTGCGGGTGCCGTCCTCGAAGACCCACCCTTCGGGAGCCGTGACCGTGAAGGTGTCGATCTCTTCGCCCAGCGTGTTGGCTCCCGCCTCGTCCAGCCGGAAGTTCAGACGGGTGAACATGCGCCCGAGCCCCGGGACATTGTAGTTGATCGGGGTGGTATGGCCGGCGGCAAAGGTGCGGTCGGCGCTGGCGGGTGCGAAGGTCCGCGACTCCGATTCGCTGCTCTCACCGATGGCCAGAATCGAAATCTGCTGTCCCTCGTCGAGTGTCACGGGGGCGATCATGGCATAGACTACGTCGCCGGCATCCTTCGGCTCGGCAAAACGCAGCGTGAGCGTCTTGCTTCCGCCGCTCAACGTGGCGTCGGCCTCCGGATTCGAGGCATCGACCGTCAGACGGCCCGTAACTGTCGTCGGGAAGGTCAGCTCGATCTCCGTGATCGGCTCGCCCAGATCGTTCTTCGGCAGCGTGATTTTCAGCACGTGGATCTTGTGGACGAATTGCAGGTTGACGATGTCCGAATTGTCGCTGATGCCGTTTGCATCCTTGCGGTCGTGTTCGCGCAGGGCCTCTCCCGTGACGGGCTTGGCCACCATCACGTCCCACTCGCCGTGGAACGTTCCGTCCTGTACGGCCGGAATGTCGTACGAGGCCTGCAGACCGTCGGTTGCGGCCGGGACGGGCGAAACGGCATAATAGGAATAGGTATCCTCGTCCAGGGCGGGAATCGAGCCCCGGAAGCTGGCCGAATTGTAGGAGGCGTTGTAGTGGTAGAGACGGAAGGTGGCGGCTTCGATCACGCGCTGCGAGGCGGAGTTTACGGCCCAGAGTGCGAGTTGGTCACCTGTTTGCCATTTCACCTGCGTGCCCTCCTCGTCCAGCGTGGTGCGGGTGGCGGACTGGGTGGTGATGTCGAGCCGCGGGCCCGAACCGATGGCGACCTCGATGGTTTGCGCTGCCGGATCCGTCGCGGCCTCCGGGGCCTTCGAACAGGCGGCCAGAAGCGGCAGGAGCAGCAGGGTTGTCCAACGTTTCATCATGTACGAATTCTTTTATCTGAATGTCTGCAAAAATAGGCGCGGGAGGCCGTTTTTGGAAATAAATTCAACGAACGCCCGGTTTTTCATCATGAAACCCTCCCTTTTTCGGGGTTTCCCGGCGACATTTCGAACAGAAAAGGCTCTCCGACCGCCGGGTCGGAGAGCCTTTTACGGGGAGGATTATCGGCCTATTCGGCCTTTTTGACGTAGCGGTCGAGCCAGCCGAAGAATTCGCGGTTCCAGACCATCGAGTTCTGGGGTTTGAAGACCTGGTGCGCCTCGTCGCGGAACTCCACCAGCCGGGCCGGAATGCCCCGTACGCGGGCTGCCGTGAAGGCTTCGAGCGACTGCGTGTAGGGGATGCGGAAGTCCTTCTCGCCGGTGAAGATCAGGATCGGCGTATCCCACTTCTCGACGAACTTGTGGGGCGAATTGGCATACGAACGCTGGGCCGTGGCGTTGTCGCGGTCCCAGTACGGGCCGCCGTAGTCGTTGTTGACGAACCACAGCTCCTCGGTTTCGCCGTACATCGAGTCGAAGTCGAAGATGCCGCAGTGGGCGATGAAGGCCTTGAAGCGCTTCTCGTGGCAGCCGGCCAGGAAGTAGACCGAGTAGCCGCCGTACGAGGCGCCGACGCAACCCATGCGCTCCTCGTCGGCCCACGGTTCACGGGCCACGTCGTCGATGGCCGAGAGGTAGTCGCGGATGTTCTGCCCCGAGTAGTCTCCCGAGATCTGGTCGAGCCACTCCTGGCCGAACGACGGTACGCCGCGGCGGTTCGGGGCCACCACCACATAGCCCTGGGCGGCCATCAGCTGGAAGTTCCAGCGATAGCTCCAGCCGTTGGCCACGACACTCTGCGGGCCGCCCTCGCAGTAGAGCAGCGTCGGGTACTTTTGGGCCGGATCGAAGTCGGGCGGCAGGATCACCCACGTGAGCATCTGCTTGCCGTCGGTGGTGCGCACCCAGCGCTTCTGCACCTCACCCATGCGGATGTTTTTGTAGATGGCGTCGTTGATGGCCGAGATCTGGGTCAGCGAGCCGTCCGAGGTGTTGACCTCGAAGAACTCCGTGGCCGACGAGATGGTCGAACGCTCGGCCACCATGCGGCCGCCGCCCGTCGTGAAGGCCGTCAGGCTGTGGTCGCCCTTGGTGAGGACCTCCACCTCGCCGTCGGTCGCGGCCACGCGGCAGATCTGGTACGTGCCCTCGATCGGGGCGATGAACCATACGCGGTCGTTGCCCTCCCAGACGACGTTCTGCGCGTTGTAGTCGAACGCCTCCGTGAGGTCGCGCATCTCGGCCGTCGAGCAGTCGTAGAGGAACAGCCTCGACTTGTCCGACTCGTTGCCGGCGCGGAGCTGCGAGAGGAAGGCGATCATCCGGTCGTCGGGCGACCAGACGGGGTATTTGTCATAACCCGGGAGGTTGTCCCGGGACGATTCGATCAACTCTCCGGTGTTGAAGTTCGTGGGTTTGCAGATGTTCTGCGTCTGTCCCGAAGCGACGTCGTAGACGAAGATGTCCGAATCGGTCGAGACGGCGTAGGCCGTGCCGGTGAGCGGTTTGCAGGTGTAGGCCAGCATCGTGCCGGCGTTGTTCCAGGCGATCTCGGCCATGTCGAAGTAGGGGGCCAGCGGAGTGTCCCACGCAGCCTCGGCGCCGATGATGTCCGTGCCCGGCTTCAGCCCCTCGGCCCCGAAGTCACCGACAAAGAGGTGCAGATACTCGCCTTCGTCCCAATAGTCCCAGTGGCGGGCCATCAGATCGTCGTAGATGCGGGCCTGAGACTTGTCCATGTCCTTGTGGATGTCGGCCGAACGGCGGTCGGCGGCCTGCACGCGCTGTACGTACCACGCCTTGTCGCCGCGGGGCGAGATGCCGAATCCCTCGATGCCGCCCTCCAGGTCCGAAAGCTGGCGCACGTTGCCGCCCGTGGGCGACATCTCCCACACCTGCATCGAACCGCTGCGGTCCGAGAGGAAGTAGATCTTCCCGCCGTCGGCGCTCCAGCGCGGCGCGAGGCTGTTCGACGTGAAGTCGGTCAGGCGCGTGACGGCCTTCGAGGCGAGATCCTCGACCCAGAGGGTCGTTACGCCGCGGTTTTCGGCCACGTTGTAGTCCGTTTGCTGATAGAGGAGCGTGCGCCCGTCGGGCGAGAGCGACGAAGCGGCCGCACGGCTCATTTTCCACATCACTTCGGGAGTGAACCGCCCGGCGGCGATCTCCTCCGCCGTCAGTGCATGGTCGATCTTCAGGGCTTCGGGACGCTGCCGGTCGCAGGCGCCCAGCCCCACAGCTGCAAGGGCCATCATCAGGATGATTTTTTTCATTTTCGTTGAGGTTGTCCTATTTATTCGTAATTTTGGATTCCGAAAAAATCGTTCACACCATGAATCGTACGGTCTATTTTGCCGACAAGACGGTGATTTTCACCGCTTCGGCCCCCGGCGCGGGGTGGTATGCCGTGGCGGCCGAAGCCGACGGCGGCATATCGCGCACCAAGATACTGAATTTTCTCGAATCGCACAACTCCGTGGCGGTGGTTTCATCCTCGCCCGAGACGACTTTCAAGGCCTTTGCCGGGCAGTTCGCGTGGGTCGAGGCGGCCGGCGGAGTGGTGGTCGATGACGCGGGACGGTGGCTGCTGATTCATCGCAACGGCCGCTGGGACCTGCCCAAAGGGCACCTTGAGGCGGGCGAAAGCCTCGAGCAGTGTGCCGCCCGCGAGGTGGAGGAGGAGACGGGTGTGGCGTGCCGGGCGGTGCGGCCGTTGTGCGCGACGCTGCACGCCTACTGGTTTCCGAAGACCGCACGCTGGGAGTTGAAGCAGACCCACTGGTTCGAGCTCCGCCCGACGGCTCCTGCGGCGCTGCAACCGCAGACCGAAGAGGGAATCGAACGCGTGGTGTGGTGTACGCCGGCCGAGGCGGCCGAACATCTTCGCACGGCCTTTCCGACCGTTCGCCGCGTGGCCGAGGCGATGCGCGGCTGATTCCGGCTGCCCGCTCCATCCGCCCGCCGGCTGCCCGGACCGATGCCCTGCCCCTGGGTCCGTCCCGATTCCGTCGACGGTTCGCTGCCCAGCCGGCGGCGGACCTCCTCCTTGTATTTCCGCGAGATTTCGATCTGTTGGTCGGAGACGAAGCGGAGCGCACGGCCGTAGGGCCGACGGTTTTCGAGGTGGTGTTCGATCAGCATCTCCGGGAGGCGGAACCGTCGCTTCTGTTTCCGATCCCGGACGGGATCAGTACTGCGGGGCGGCGTTCATCGCCCGGGCAATCCCCTCGGCAATCTGGTCGATGGCACCCTGGAGCTTCGACCCCAGCATCATCTTCATCATCATGTTGAGTTCGATGTGCAGCACCAGCCGCATGCGGGTGTCCGTCTCCGATACCTGGTGCAGCTGGATCCAGAAGGCGAAGTCCATCGGCACACCCCCCTCGTCACCGACGATCTTGACGTGTTTGGGCTCGACGCGCTCCTCCATGCGCAGCTTCACCGTGAAGCCCTTGGCCTTGAACGAGCAGCGGTCTTCCGTGGCCTGCCACTCCTCGACGCGGTCGGCCAGGGCCGGCGTGAGGTTGTCGAAGCGGCTGATCACCGCATAGATCTGTTCTGCGGGGCGCAGAATCTGGTGTTGTTTCGAGATGTATTCCTGCATTTTCATGGGTGTTTTGACGGGATATGTGTGTTTGTCGCCCGCACACGGCCCTTCGGTCGCCTCCTGCGGGTGCGGATGTTGCTTCGCGCGGATGTCGCCTCCAGCGGACGAGGCGGGTGTCTTGTGACGGCGGCCGCTCAGTCGATTTCGAAGGTGCGGGCCGTTTCGCTGTCGACGGTGATGCGTACCGTCATGACGTTGTCGGGCAGCAGCTGTTCGATCTTCTCGGGCCACTCCACCAGGCACAGGTCGCCCGAGTAGAAGTACTCTTCGTATCCGAAGTCGAAGGCTTCGCGCACGTCGTTGATGCGGTAGAAGTCGAAGTGGTAGATGAGGCGGTTGCCCTGTCCCTTGTACTGGTTGACGATGGCGAACGTGGGGCTGGTGACCGTGTCCGTGGCGCCGAGCTGGGCGGCGATTTCGCGGATGAGCGTTGTCTTTCCGGCACCCATCTCGCCGCGGAAGGCCACCACCGTGCGGCGTCCCAGCGATTCGATGACCGCGCGGGCCACGTGCGGAAGCTCCTCCTGCGAGGTGATATGGATGGTTCTCATGGCGTGTTATTGTTTCGGTTTCAGAACGATGTACGGCACGATCATCTCCTCCATCGAGATGCCGCCGTGCTGGAACGTATTGCGGTAATAGCGGATGTGGCGGTTGGCGTCGTTGTTGTAGACCAGGAAGTCCGAATTGTAGGCGAAGATGTAGCTCGAGGTGAGGTTGCTCGACGGCAGCTGGATGTCCTCGGGGCGCAACACCTCGTAGACTTCGCGCGAGTTGTAGGCCAGGTTGCGGCCCGTTTTGTAGCGCAGGTTCGACGAGGTTTCGCGGTCTCCGGTCACCTTCACCGGGTTGTCCACGCGGATGGTGCCGTGGTCGGAGGTGATGACCACCGTATGGCCGCGTTCGGCCAGCAGCCGCAGGATGGTGTAGAGATCCGAGTGTTCGAACCACGAGCGGGTCAGTGAACGGAACGCCGCTTCGTCCTCGGTCAGTTCGCGGATGATGTCCGTCTCGGTGCGGGCGTGCGAAAGGATGTCGAGGAAGTTGTAGACGATCACCGAGAAGTCGGCGTCGTAGACCTTCTGGATATTGTCGACCAGTTTGCGGCCCTGCTCCGGGCGGACGAGCTTGTCGAAGGAGAATTTCCATGTCTTGCCGTTCTGGCTCATGAGCCGCCGCAGGAACTCCTCCTCGTACTGGTTTTTGCCGCCCTCCTCGTTGTCGTTGAGCCACTTGTGGGGCATCAGCTTGTCGATGGCCAGCGGCATCAGTCCGGCGAAGATGGCGTTGCGGGCGTACTGGGTGGCGGTGGGCAGGATGGCGCAGTAGAAGTCGTCCTGCTGCACGTCGTAGTAGCCCCGCAGCAGCGACGAGATGGCCCGCCACTGGTCGTAGCGGAAGTTGTCGATCAGCAGCAACGTGGTCTTCGGGTTTTCGTCCACCACGGGGAAGATCTTCGTGCGCATGAGCGTATGCGACATCACGGGTGTATCGTCCGAGCGGCGGTTGATCCAGTTGTAGTAGTTGCGGCGCACGAACTTGCAGAACTCCTGATTGGCTTCGGATTTCTGATAGGTGAGCACCTCCTTGATGCTTTCGTCGGTGGATTCGCCCAGTTCGATCTCCCAGGCGGTGAGCTTGCGGTAGAGCGAGCACCAGTCCGAGAAGTTCTCGGCCATCTGCAGCGAGGCCGAGATGCGTCCGAATTCGGAGCGGTAGTCGGCCGTGGTCTGTTCGGTGACGAGCTGCTGCTGGTGGACGTTCTTCTTGATCGACAGCAGCACCTGGTTCGGGTTGACGGGCTTGATCAGGTAGTCGGCGATTTTCGAACCGATGGCCTTGTCCATGATGTTCTCCTCCTCGCTCTTGGTGACCATGATGACGGGAGTTGTCGGGCGTACCTCCTTGATTTTGGGGAGGGTTTCGAGGCCCGTCATGCCGGGCATCATCTCGTCAAGGATGATCAGATCGTAGGCATTTTCGGTCGCCATGTCGATGGCGTCGTAGCCGTTGTTGCAGGTGTCGACCTCATAGCCCTTCTGCTTGAGGAAGAAGACATGCGGTTTGAGCAGTTCGATTTCGTCGTCGACCCAGAGTATTTTGACCATGCCAGTGTCGGTTTAGGGATTACAAAATTAGTGATTTTACCATCAAACGCAAAAATCCTGCGCTTTATTGTCGCGGCTGGGATTTCGGGGTGATGGCAGGCGTGTGGAAGTCCGGGCGGCCGACCGAACCCGGGCCGGCGGCGACGCCGCACGGCGTGGACGGGATTCCCGAAGGAGCTGTTCCGCGGAATGCGGGCGCGGTTTTTCAGCGTGCCGGCCGGATTATTGGTCATGTGGCTGCATGCCAGCGTCTTGCCGGGTGTGCTTCCGGTTTTTCGGCCGCCGTTTTCCCGAAGGGGCGGCGGCGTGTTCGGATTTTGGCCCGGGATTTGCTTTTGTCGGGTTATCGTGCTGGCTTCGTGAGCGCTACGGGGTCGAGAAAAAATTGAAAAAAAATGGCCGTTTGTTGGCGGAATTTCAAATAAAGCGTATATTTGCACTCCGAATCAATCGGATGAACTTAATATTTTAATTTATTAACAGATATGACAAAGGCTGATATCGTAAGCGAAATCGCTAAGAGCACCGGCGTGGAGAAAGTGCAGGTGCAGGCTATCGTCGAGGCTTTCATGGAGAGTATCAAGACGTCGCTCACCCAGAAGAATAATGTGTATCTTCGCGGCTTCGGAAGCTTCATCGTGAAGAAACGTGCCAAGAAAGTGGCCCGCAACATCTCGAAGAATACGACGATCACCATCCCCGAGCACAACATCCCCGCTTTCAAGCCCGCAAAGAGCTTTGCAGCGAAGGTAAAATAAACGATAAACAAAGAACCTCTTAAAATTTAACCACTATGCCAAACGGAAAGAAGCATAAGCGTCACAAGATGGCTACCCACAAGCGCAAAAAACGTCTGCGCAAGAACCGTCACAAGAAAAAGTAGGGTAGCACCTTCGTGCTAACGAATAGATAAAGCTAAAGGGGCCCCCGGGTTCCTTTAGCTTTACCTATTTTTCGGAAATCCATCTTTTCGGGGCTTTGGCCCCTCCGGTTTGCGGTCATCCGACGCTGCGGCGTCACCGCCCCGTCCCCCGGTTCCTGCGGGAAAAAGCGGACTTTTCCATTGGAGTTCGCCGCCACTTCATCCCAAAATGCGGCTCTTGTACTAATTTCAGCCCAAACCGCCCCGGACACCCGGACGCGGAATCAGATATAAATGAACAGAGAGTTAATCGTAAACGTCAACCCTACCGAGATCACCATCGCCCTGTGCGAGGACAAGGTGCTCGTCGAGCTCAACAAGGAGCAGTGTCAGACGGGCTTTGCCGTGGGAGACATTTACCTCGGGAAGGTGCGCAAGATCATGCCGGGTCTGAACGCGGCATTCGTCAACATAGGGCACGAAAAGGATGCCTTCATCCACTACCTTGATCTGGGAACGCAGTTCCCGTCGCTGCAGAAGCTGGTCAACTCGCAACAGCCCGGAAAGCGGGGCATGCGCGTCGAGACCATGAAGCTCGAACCGCCCATCGAGAAGACGGGCAAGATCGGCGACTACCTCCAGGTCGGACAGCAGATCATGGTCCAGGTGGCCAAGGAGGCCATTTCGACCAAGGGGCCGCGTCTGACGTCGGACATCTCGCTGGCGGGCCGCAACGTGGTGCTGGTTCCCTTCTCGTCGAAGGTCTACCTCTCGCAGAAGATCCGCTCGGCCGAGGAGAAGCGCCGTCTGAAGCGCATCGCCACGGAGGTGCTGCCGAAAAACTTCGGCGTCATCATCCGCACGGCGGCCATGGAGGCCAAGGACGAGGATGTTGCCCACGACATCCAGACCCAGATCGACCGCTGGCGCAAGACCTGCGGGGCGATCAAGCGCTGCGCGGCACAGGCTCCGGCCCAGCTGATGAACGAGATGAACCGCGCCAACACGATCATCCGCGACTCGCTGAACGGCTCCTTTTCGCAGATCGCCGTCAACGACGAGGCGATGTACAAGGAGATCCGCAACTACATCCATGAGATTGATCCCGAAAAGGAGAAGATCGTCAAACTCTACAAGGGGACGGTTCCGATCTTCGACAACTTCGACATCTCGAAACAGATCAAGTCGCTGTTTGCCAAGTACGTGTCGCTGAAGCGCGGCGCCTACCTCATCATCGAGCACACGGAGGCGATGAACGTCATCGACGTCAACTCGGGCAACCGCACCAAGGCCGAGGACAACCAGGAACAGACGGCCATGGACGTGAACCTGGCCGCCGCCAAGGAGATTGCGCGCCAGCTGCGTCTGCGCGACCTGGGCGGTATCGTCATCATCGACTTTATCGACCTGCACAAGGCGCAGAACAAGCAGGCGTTGTTCGACGAGATGGTCAAGCTCATGGCGACGGACAAGGCCAAGCATACGGTGCTGCCGCTGACGAAGTTCGGACTGATGCAGATCACGCGTCAGCGGGTGCGCCCGGTGGCCGTGGAGAATGTCTCGGATGTCTGCCCGACGTGCAACGGTACGGGGCGGATCGAGCCGACGGTGCTGCTGGACAAGAAGATCGAGAACCAGATCTCGTTCCTCACGGAGGATCGCGGCCACAAGTTCATCAAGCTGGTTGTCAGCCCCTACGTGGCTTCGTACCTGCGCAAGGGCTTCTGGTCGCTGCGCCGCCGCTGGGAGTGGAAATACAAGGTGCGGCTGAAGATCGTCGAGGATCAGAGCACCGGCATCGTCGATGTCCACTACCACGACCGCAAGGACAACGATCTGATCGAGAAATAAGGCATGGCAACCCCTCGCGAGCAGTTGGCACAGTTCGCCGCCGGATCAAAAAAACTCGACGCCCTGTGCCGCGAATACCGGAAACGGAGCACCACCGTCCATCTCCAGGAGTTGGTCGGCGGGGCTCTGTCGTTTTATGCGGCAGCGGCCATAGCCCGCTGCGGCGGCGTGCACCTCTTCGTGGCCGAGGACCGCGATGCGGCCGCCTATCTGCTCAATGACTTCTACAACCTGCTCGACGAAGAGCGGGTCTGCTTCTTTCCGTCGTCGTACAAGCACTCGGCGGCCAACGGCGCCGAGGATGCCCAGGGGGTGGTGCAGCGCACGGCCACGATGAATGCCCTGCGGGCCTTCGGCGGCGCAAAGGGGGAGTATCTGGTGGTCTGCACCTATCCCGAGGCGCTGGCCGAACGGGTGGCCGATGCCGAGGTGCTGCAGCGCAAGACGATTGCGGTGCGGGTCGGAGCCCGGATTTCGATCGAGGTGCTCGAACAGGAGCTCGTCGACGGGGGCTTTACCCGCGTCGACTTTGTCTACGAACCGGGCCAGTATTCGCTGCGCGGCGGCATCGTCGACGTCTTCTCCTACTCGGAGAGCAAACCCTACCGTCTGGATTTCTTCGGCGACGAGGTCGACTCGATCCGGCGGTTCAACATCTCGAGCCAGCTGTCGGCCGACAAGCTCGACCGCGTGGAGATCATCCCTGACCTGAACAGCGGCGAGACGGCTGCGGCACGGGTTTCGCTGGCGCGTTTTGCGGGGGCCGATGCGGCGTGGTGGTTCTACGACGCGGATTTCGTGCTGCGCCGGGTGAACGACGTGCGGCGCAAGACGCTGGGCGATCTGGAAGAGCCCGGGCTGATCGACCGGCTGCTGACGAGCCGCAACGGCCTGCTGGAGGATCTGCAGCAGAACCGGCTGTTCGTCCTGCGCGACAACCTGCCCGAACGGCCCGTGACGTCGGGTGTGAAGTTCTCGACCTCGCCGCAGCCGAAGTTCAACAAGAACTTCGAGTTGCTGGCCGACGACATGATCCGCAACGCGCTGCGGGGTTACGAGACGTGGATCCTTTCGGAAAACCGGGCGCAGGTCGAACGCCTCGAGAACATCTTCCACCAGATCGGCCGCGGACAGGCCGTCGTGCGGTCGCTGGCCGTGACGCTGCACGAGGGTTTCGTGGACAACGATCTGAAACTCTGCCTCTATACCGACCACCAGATCTTCGACCGCTATCAGCGCTACCGGATCAACGGCGAGATCCGCCGCGACGAGCAGATGACCGTGGCGGAGCTGAACCAGCTGCGTCCGGGCGACTACGTGGTCCACATCGACCACGGCGTGGGTCGTTTCGACGGACTGGTGAAGATCAACGAGGGGGGCAAGACCCACGAGGCGATCAAGCTGGTCTACAAGGATGGCGACGTGCTGTTCGTCAACGTCCACTCGCTGCACCGCATCTCGCGCTACAAGTCGGGCGACGGCGAGCCGCCGAAGATCTACAAGCTGGGGACCGGCGCCTGGCAGAAGCTGAAGAATGCCACGAAGAAGGCTGTCAAGGACATTTCGCGCCAGCTGATCGCCCTCTACGCCAAGCGCAAGGCCTCGAAGGGCTTTGCCTTCTCGCCGGACAGCTACCTGCAGCATGAGCTGGAGGCTTCGTTCCTCTGGGAGGATACGCCCGACCAGCAGGCGGCCACCGAGGCCGTCAAGCGTGACATGGAGTCCGACCAGCCGATGGACCGGCTGGTGTGCGGCGACGTGGGCTTCGGCAAGACCGAGGTGGCCATCCGTGCGGCCTTCAAGGCGGCGTGCGACGGCAAGCAGGTGGCCGTGCTGGTGCCGACGACGATCCTGGCGCTGCAGCACTACCGCTCGTTCAGCGAGCGGCTGCGCGACTTCCCGGTGCGGGTCGAGTATCTCAACCGTACGAAATCCGCCAAGGAGGTCCGGCAGATCTGCGCCGATCTGGCCTCGGGGAAGATCGACATCCTGATCGGCACGCACAAGATGCTGGGCAAACAGGTCGTTTTCCACGATCTGGGGCTGCTGATCATCGACGAGGAGCAGAAGTTCGGCGTGGCGGCCAAGGAGAAACTCACGGAGATGAGCGTCTCGGTCGATACGCTGACGCTGACGGCGACGCCCATCCCGCGTACGCTGCAGTTCTCGCTCATGGGTTCGCGCGACCTGTCGGTCATCTCGACGCCGCCGCCCAACCGACAGCCGATCATCACCGAATCGCACGTCTTCTCGGAGGAGATCATCCGCGACGCCATCGAGACGGAGCTTGCGCGCGGCGGCCAGGTCTACTTCGTCCACAACCGTGTGGAGGATCTGCCGACGCTGCAGGGGATGATCACGCGCCTCTGCCCGAAGGCCCGCGTCGGGGTGGGACACGGCAAGATGCCGGCCGAACAGCTCGAGAAGCTCATCATGGACTTCATCTACGGGGAGTTCGACGTGCTGCTGTCGACGACCATCGTCGAGAACGGCATCGACATCCCGAACGCCAATACGATCATCGTCAACAACGCCCAGCACTTCGGACTGAGCGACCTGCACCAGCTGCGCGGCCGCGTGGGACGTTCGAACCAGAAGGCCTACTGCTACCTGCTCACCCCGCCGGACGAGCTGCTGACGCCTGATGCACGGCGCCGTCTGCGGGCCATCGAGGAGTTCTCGGACCTAGGTTCGGGCTTCAATATCGCCATGCAGGACCTTGACATCCGCGGTGCGGGCAACCTGCTGGGAGCCGAACAGAGCGGCTTCATCGCCGATATCGGCTTCGAAACCTACCAGAAGATCATGAACGAGGCGATTGCCGAACTGCGCGCCGAGGGACTCCAGATGCCCGATCTGGGCCAGGAGGAGCAGCAGGTCGTCGGCCGCATGAACTTCATCGACGACGCCCACATCGACATCGAGGTCGAGGCGTCGCTGCCGGACGACTACGTTTCGCAGCAGGCCGAGCGTCTGAAGCTCTATCGCGAGCTGGACTCGACGAAGGACGAAGCGGCGCTCGAGGCCTTCGAGAGCCGGCTGGTGGACCGCTTCGGACCGCTGCCGCGTGCCGCGCGTGAGCTGCTGAATGTCGTGCGGCTGCGCTGGGAGGCCATCCGCCTGGGCATGGAGCGTGTCAAGGTCAAGAACGGCCTGATGATCGTGCAGTTCGTGGGCGAAGAGAATTCACCTTATTATAAAAGCGAAACCTTCATGACGCTGCTGCAGCGGGTGACGCAACATCCCGACCGTTTTGTGCTCAAGCAGCACAATAATCGGCTGGCGATGACCGTTAGGAATATCAAAGACGTGGAGGACGCATACAAAACCTTGCAAGAGCTTTGAATCTGCTTGTGGACATAGGCAATTCGCTGGTCAAGCTCGCCGCGTTCGACGGGGGACGGCTCATTGCCCAGACCAGTACGCGATACCTTCAGCCGTCGGTTTTCGAGGAGATCCTGCCGGGACACCGGGCCGAACGCGCCATCGTGGAGTCGACACGGGGCGATGCCGACGAGATCCTCTCACAGGTGCACGAACACGCGGATTACGTGCTGGAATTCACGCCTCAGACGCCGGTTCCGATCGCCAACGCCTACCGTACGCCCGAGACACTGGGCCGCGACCGGCTGGCGGCCGCCGTGGGTGCCACGGTGCTCTATCCGGGTCGCAACGTGCTGATCGTCGACTTCGGGACAGCCGTAACGATCGACCTGGTGACGGCTGACGCCACCTTCCGCGGCGGGTGTATTTCGCCGGGCATGCGGACCCGTTTCCGGGCGCTGCACGACTATACGGCCAAGCTGCCTCTCTGTTCGGCGACCGGGAGCGAGGAGCTGCAGGGCCTCTCCACCGAGGAGGCCATCCGGCTGGGGGTGATGAACTCGCTGACCTTCGAAATCGAGGGCTATATGAGCCGGATGCGGGAAAAAATCGACGATTTGTGCGTAATTTTTACCGGAGGAGACGCGAAATACTTTGCGAAAAGAATTAAAAACACGATATTTGCAAATTGTAATCTGGTCTTTTGCGGATTGGATCGAATTTTAGAGTACAATGCCAGTGAAGAACACCTTGAGTAAGCTACTTGTCGCAGCAGCGGCGCTGTTCCCTGTTGCCGTCGCGGCCCAGACAAGCAGTATCAATGCCTTCTCGCCCTATACGATGTACGGAATCGGTGAGGTGAATACCCCCGGAACGCTCCCGATGCGGTCGATGGGCGGCGTGGGCGTGGCCATGCGTTCGACGGGCGTGGTGAATCTGCTCAATCCCGCGGGATTCAGCGCCGCCCCGCAGAAGACCTTCCTCTTCAACTTCGGTCTCGAGGGCCAGAACTACTACAATTCGCAGAAGGTCGCCGGCGAGGCGAAGAGCACGGTTTACAATACGTTCAATTTCCACGATATCGCCTTTCAGCTGCCGGTGGCCAAGCGGCTGGGCCTGGGCTTCAGCCTGACGCCCTACAGCTCGGTGGGCTACCGCACGAAATACTACCACGAGTACGACCCGACGGATCCCGTCTACGGCAACGTGGGCAACATCCAGTACAACTACCAGGGCGACGGCGACATCACGGAGGTGAAGGTCGGTCTGGGCTGGGAGGTCTTCAAGAACTTCTCGATAGGCGTGGCCGCCCAGTACTACTGGGGCTCGATCAACCGTTCGTTCGTGATGACCCCGACGGCCATCACCGGTGACGGGACCTACGTTTCGTCGGTGGGCAGCGACGTCTACAGCGTCTCGAGCATCAAGGGACAGGTGGGCGTACAGTGGAGCCCGATTCTGAATCAGAAGCGGATCCTGACCGTGGGCGCGGCGTTCGACTTCGGCGGCGACCTGAACCCGGAGGTGACCAAGAAGATCTACGTCGGCGACCTCTACAACACGACGGTCAAGGGCGATACGACGCATCTGAAGCTGGTGCTGCCGCATCAGTTGGCCGTGGGCCTCTATTACCAGACGGCCAAATGGGCCATGGGCGTGGATTACGTCTACCAGAACTGGGGCGGACGCAACATGGCTTCTGAAATGACGGGTATGAGCGGTACGGGCGAAAACCGTACGTCGTATCTGGTCGAGTATGTCAATACGAGTACGATCAAACTGGGCGTGGAGTTTACGCCCAACCGGTATGATATTCGAAATTTCCTGCGGCGGTGGTCCTACCGTGCGGGCTTCCGCTACGGGACCTACAACCAGTCCTTCAACGGCGAACGCCTCGGACAGTGGGCCGTGACGGCGGGCTTCGGTATTCCGGTGAAGTTGTGGGCCGTATCGTCGGTCGATGTGGGGGTTGAGTACGGACGCCGCGCCTACAACGTCGCCGAACGGCTGGGACTGGTCCGTCAGCAGTATTTCAAGATTGCGGTGGGCTTCACGCTCTTCGCCGGCCAGGAGAACGGCGAGTACTGGTTCATGCGGCCCAAGTACGATTAATCCCCGGACAAAGACTCCAAAAACGATAAAGGCAAACGACAATACAACAAAAATAATCTGACCAATGAAAAACGTAAAATTCCTGCTCACCGCTGCATGCTCGCTCTTCGCGTTCGCGGCGCTGGCTCAAGATTTCAGTGATCCGAAGTACGCGATCTGGGGTGATACGCCCGAGGAGCGTCAGCAGAACATTCTGAACAGCAACTTCCTCAAGGAGTCGTGCGACAACAAGGACTACAATGCCGCCGCCCACTATCTGAAAGAGCTGCTTGACAAGTGCCCGAAGGCCTCGGAGAATACCTTCGTGCGTGGAATTACGCTTTACAAGAACAAGATCAACCGCGCCAAATCGCTTGACGAGAAGAACATGTATGTCGACTCGCTGATGCTGATCTACGATCTGCGCAACAAGTATTTCGGCGACCATCCGAAGCGCGGTACGGCCTATATCCTCGACCGCAAGGCCCGTGAATATCTGACCTACAAGCCGAGCGACCGTGCCGGTATCCGTGAGGCCTTCCGCGAGGCCATTGCCGCCGGTGGCGACAACACCGATCCGGAGACTGTCGTGGCCTATTTCTCGAACCTCTGCGACGACTACAAGAATACGGACGAGGTGATGCCGGACGAGGTGCTTGCGGAGTACGAGCGTCTGGAGCCCTTCTTCGCAAAGCATCCCGAGGCTGCCGAGTACAAGGCGCAGTTCGATGCCGCGTTCGGACTGAGCGGTGCGGCCAGCTGCGACAACCTCGAGAAGCTCTACCGGGCGAAGATCGAGGCTGCACCCGACGACGAGGCCCTGCTGGCCCAGGCCGTGGGGATGATGTCGCGGGCCAAGTGCGACGGCGACTTCTACTTCACGATCGCCGAGAAGTACTATCAGATGAAGCCCTCGTCGGAGACGGCCATGTTCCTGGCCCAGGCCTTCCAGAACAAGGGTGACTATGCCAAGGCCATGACCTACCTGAACGAGGCGCTGGCCGTCGAGCAGAATCCGACCGAGCGTCAGAAACTCCTTGTGCGCATCGCTCTGGTGGGTCTGGTTGCCAACGATATTTCGGAGGCCGCTTCGGCCGCCCGTCAGGCCCGCGATCTGAATCCGGAGGATGGCGTACCCTATTTCGTGCTGGCACAGTGCTATGCTTCGTCGGCGGCCGCCTGCGGCGGATTCGCCGGTCAGGCTACCTTCTGGGCCGCCTACGACACGATGGCCAAGGCCGTCGAGCTGCTGCCGAGCGACTCGGAGTACCTCGAGCATGCCAAGACCTCGCTTTCGGCATTCCGCAGCCGCTTCCCCAACTCGGAGGAGTGCTTCTTCAACGAGCTGCAGGAGGGTGCCCGCTATACGGTGATCTGCGGTACGGCAGCCGGCGTCACGACGACGGTCCGCACCCGCTAATTCCGCTCCGGGAGCACGAAACGCATTTCCATGAGGAAACGCATCACTCGATACGCACAGGTAGCACTCTCCGTGGTGGGGAGTGCTATCTTGCTATTCTCGTGTTCGGGCGAGGCGCAGGATACGAAGTCGGCGGCCGAAGAGGCGATGATGACCGAATACAGCGAGGATCTGTCGATTATCAATTCGCAGAACGGACGGCGTTCGTACCATTTCGTCACGCCGCTGCTCGAGGGTTATACGCTGGCGCGGGAACCCTACCGGGAGTTCCGCAAGGGAATCAAGATCACGACCTACCAGGATGATTCGCTCTCGTCGGTCGATGCGGTGCTGACGGCCAACTATGCCATCTACTACCAGAATCGCGAACTGTGGGAGGCCAAGGGCAATGTCGTGGTGGAGAAGTCCGACGGCAAGACGCTCTATACGCAGCAGCTCTTCTGGAATGCGCGTACGGGGAAGATCTATTCGAACGTCGATTCGAAAATCGTGCAGAACAACGGTCGCGACGTCTTCATCGGCGAGGGATTCGAATCGGACGAGGAGTTCAAGGACTGGCGTTTCCGCAGGATGAAGGGACGCATGGAGGTGGAGATGAAGCAGCGTGCCGATTCGACATCGGCGGACTCTTCGGCGGTACGGCCTGCGGCCGGGCGTCCGGCTCCGACTCCGGTGAAGCCCGTTCCGGAGTCGAACCCCGTCCCATCGGCCAAACCGGCTCCGGCCGGCTCCGCAGTGGAGGCTCCGCGCCCCGTGCGAAACATCAAGGCCGAATGACTACACAGAAAAGTGGAAAGCTATGGTGCAATCGCTCATACTGATCGTGGTCATGCTGCTGCTGTCGGCCTTCTTCTCGGGGATGGAGATCGCCTTTACGAGCAAGAACCGGCTCAAGCTGGAGATCGACCGCAAGCAGAACCGGATGTTTGACCGCATAGCAGAGGTCTTCGCCCGCCATCCGGGGCAGTACATCACGACGATTCTGGTCGGCAACAACATTGCGCTGGTGGTCTATTCACTGGCCATGTCAATGCTCCTGCGGGAGCTCTATGCGGCCTTCGGGTGGGAGGAGCTGGCCCGCGAGGGGTCGGTGGCCATTGATACGGCCGTTTCGACGCTGATCATCATCTTTTTTGCGGAGTTCCTGCCCAAGTCGGTTTTCCGCAACGACCCGAATTTCTACTATCGGGCACTGGCTCCGGTGATCTACTTCTTCTACATCGTGCTCTATCCCATAGCCCGTTTCACGACGCTTTTGTCGCACGGAATTCTGTGGCTTATGGGGCGACGGGTCGAGGAGAAGAACATAGCTCCGGGTTTTGACCGCGAGGATCTGGCCTCGCTGCTCGAGGCCGGGGGGCAGGAGACCCACACCGAACCCGATGCCGAACTGAAACTCTTCCAGAATGCGCTGGATTTTGCCGACCTGCGGGTACGGGACTGCATGGTGCCGCGCGTGGATGTCGAGGCTGTGGATATCGACGAGACGACGATCGACCAGCTGGCCGACCGTTTCATCGAGACGAAGTATTCGCGTATCTTCGTCTGGCGGAAGTCGATCGACAACATCATCGGATATGTCAATTCGAAGAGTCTTTTCACGCGTCCGGAACAGATCTCGGATGTGATGATGGAGGTCAATTTCGTGCCGGAGACCATGCCGCTGCAACTCGTGCTGGAGAATTTCATCAAGCACCGGACGAACATTGCCGTGGTGATTGACGAGTTCGGCGGTACGGCGGGCATCATCTCGCTGGAGGACGTGCTGGAGCAGATCTTCGGCGAGATCGAGGACGAACACGATGTGCCGGATCTGGTCGAGAAACAGGTCGGACCGGACGAATATGTCCTCTCGTGCCGTCTGGAGGTGAAGTATCTCAACGAACGCTACGGTCTGGGCATCGAGGAGAGCCGCGAATACGATACGCTGGCGGGTTTCATCATCTACAATTACGAGGGGATTCCGGCCGCCGGCGAGACGATCGTCGTCGACGGTCTCCAGGTTCGGATTCTCCGCACGACGCGTTCCCGTCTCGAACTGGCGCGGGTGAAAAAATTGTAACGCATACAGGCCTCTATTTGCGAATATTTTACTACCTTTGGCTGATCTAACGAAACAATACGAATAATTAACATTTATATGGCAAGTTTAAACACCTTACGTACCAAGTTCGGCGTCGTGCTTTCGATCATCATCGCATTCGCCCTCTTGGCCTTTATCCTCTCCCTGAAGACCGAAATGGGCTTCTCGGGCAATGATCCCCGTGTCGGCGTGATCGACGGCGAGAAGATCAACTATTCGGAGTATTACGACCAGTACGAGCAGATCAAGGCTCAGAACAACGTGCAGGAGAGCGACGAACAGCAGTCGGCCATGCTGGCCAACGCCGTCTGGCAGTCGCTGATCGCCAAGTATGTCTACACGCCGGGTTTCGAGCGTCTGGGACTGCGTGTGACCGAGTCCGAGCGTATGGCCATGGCCAGCGGTCAGCAGCCTTCGCAGACCTTCTACAACGCCTTCACCGATCCGCGTACGGGACAGTACAGCGTAGATGCCATCAACCAGTTCCTGGCCCAGGCCGAGACCAATCCGCAGGCTGCCCAGATGTGGTCGCAGCTCAACGAACAGGCCTGCATGGAGCGTGAGATGCAAAAGTTCTTCGGGCTGATCAAGGGAGGTGTTTACGTCAATTCGCTGGAGGTGGCTCAGGGTGTCAAGGGCGCCAACGAGACCTTCTCGGGCAAGTGGATCGGCAAGAAGTTCGCTTCGGTGCCCGATTCGCTGGTGTCGGTTTCGTCGAGCGACCTGAAGGCCTACTACAACAGCCACAAGGATCAGTTCAAACAGACGCCGTCGCGGACGCTGTCGTATGTCGTGTTCGAGGTTTCGCCTACGGATGACGACCTGCTGGCTCTGGAGAAGAACGCTGCGGAGGTGGGCAGGAATTTTGCCGTCGCCGAGGATGTGAAGGCCTTCGTGCGGGGCAATCGCAACGGACATGTTGCCGAGAATTACGTAACCGCCGCCCAGCTTTCCGATGAGGAGGCCAAGGCTCTGATGGCCGGTGAGATGTACGGACCGGTGCTGAAGAACAACGAGTGGACGATGGCCCGTGTGCTGGAGTCGAAAGTGGCTCCCGACTCGATCGGTATCCGCCACATCGTGCTGCCCTATACGCAGGAGGCGCTGGCCGACAGCTTGCTGACGGTGGCCCGTCAGGGCGGTGATTTTGCCGCGTTGGCTTCGCAGTACTCGGTCTATGACGCTACGGCCGCCAATGGCGGAGACGTAGGGGTGCTTCCCTTCTCGTCCTTTACGGGTGAATTCGTCGAGAAACTGGCCGGCGTGAAGACGGGTGATATCTTCAAGATCGCCTCGGGCGACGCCATCCAGCTGATGCAGATCTACCGTACCGGCAAACCCACGAAGCATCTCCAGGTGGCATCGATCACCTATCCGGTGGAGGCTTCGGCAGCAACGCGCCGTGACATCCACAACCAGGCCGGATCGTTCATGGTCAATGCCAAGGGGTCATCGGAGGCCTTTGCCGATGCCGCTTCGGAGGCTGCCGTGACGCCGCGTGTGGCTACGCTGACTCAGGGCGATCGGACGATCCGCGGTCTGGACGACTCGCGTGACGTGGCCCGCTGGGCATACGGTGCCAAGAAGGGCGATGTTTCGGAGATCTTCTCCGTAGGCAAGGATTACGTGATTGCCATGCTGACCGATATTGACGACGATGATTATGCTTCGCTGCAGAAGGTTGCGGCTCAGGTTCGGGCCCAGGTGCTGCGCGACAAGAAGTACGACTATATCCTCAACGAGCTTTCGGGCTCGACGCTCGACGAGCAGGCCAAGAGCCTCGGCTCGGAGGTCGGCGACTTCTCGGGTGTGGCTTACGGAGCATTCTATATCGACGGCATCGGTGTTGAGCCGCGTCTGGTTGGCGCGATTGCCTCTTCGGAGAAGGGTGCCTTGTCGGCACCTGTGAAGGGCCTGTCGGGTCTCTATATCTTCCAGGTGGATGATATCCAGACCTCGGAGAAGCAGACCGCCGAAGGTGAGAAGGTTCGTGCACAGGCAATGGCCGAAGGAATGGCCCAGCAGTTTGCTCTGCCGGCCGTTCAGCAGATGGCCGATATTCAGGATCTGCGCGGCAAGTACTTCTAACTGCCTGGACCGCAGAAGCCCGGGGCTGTAAAGGGGCTGCGGTAAATGGTCCGGTAACCGGGGGTGCAGTAACCGGGGCTGTAGTAATCGGGTCGCTGAAACCGGGGTGCATAAATGGTACGGTAACCGGGGCTGTAGTTATTGGGTCGCTGAAACCGGGGTGCATAAATAGTACGGTAGCGGAGGCAGTAACCGGGTCGCTGGAAACGGGCAGTAACCGGAGCCATAGTAGCTAAGACTGCCGTAAACAATACGGTAATCGGGGCGTGGTAACCGTGCAGTACCCCGAGAACTCAAATAACCGGAGAAAGGCGGGTGCGAAATCCTGTCGCTCGGTGATCCCTGAGTGGTTGGTTTGCGGGAAGAGGCATTGCCTCTTCCCGCTCTTTTATTGCCTGTATTCCAGGTATCTTTCCCGTTTCAACTATGCATCCTCGGTCCGTACCTTGACTCCTGCCACCGACGCCCTTTGTTCCTGCCACCAATGCGTTTACTCCTGTCTCGGATGTGCTCTGCACCCGTTGCCTCACCCCTATGGCCTTCTCGTCCTGCCTACAGGCGGCAGATCTCTTTTCCGGCCGCCTTTACGGACCGTTCCCGTTTGGACAGACTCTTTCCCGACCGGTTCTATGCCCGGTTGTCTGCGCGTCGCATCGTTCGGCTGCGTGGCGCCTTTCTTACGTAATCTTGCGAAAATTTGTTATCTTTGTAACAACAAACCCTCTTTTGTTATGAACAATTTCATCTATCAGAATCCGACCAAACTGGTCTTCGGCAAGGGGCAGATTGCCCGTCTTCCGGAACTCATCCCGGCCGACCGTCGTATCATGATCACCTTCGGCGGCGGAAGCGTTAAACGCAACGGCGTCTATGACCAGGTTGTCAAGGCCCTTGAAGGGCGTGATTTCATCGAATTCTGGGGAATCGAGGCCAATCCTTCGGTGGAGACGCTGCGCAAGGCCATCGCCCTTGGAAAGGAGAAGAAGGTTGACTTCCTGCTGGCTGTAGGCGGAGGATCGGTCATCGACGGTACGAAACTTGTCTCGGCGGGACTGCTCTACGATGGCGATGCTTGGGATCTCGTCCTCAAGGGCAGTTATTCGAAGACCGTGCCGCTGGCTACTGTTCTGACGATGGCCGCTACAGGCTCCGAGATGAACAGCGGTGCTGTCATTTCGCGCTACGAGACCAAGGAGAAATACGCCTTCTACAGCCACTATCCGGTCTTTTCGATTCTCGATCCCGAGACACTCTTCTCGCTTCCGAAGAGACAGATTGCCTGCGGACTGGCCGATACATTCGTGCATGTGCTCGAGCAGTATATGACCACGCCGGGTCAGTCGCTGTTGATGGACCGCTGGGCTGAGGGAATCCTCCATACGGTCGTAGAGACGGCTCCGAAGGCCCTCTCCGACGAGCGTGATTACGACACGATGTCCGAGTACATGCTCTCGGCGACGTTGGCTCTGAATGACATGATCCGCATGGGTGTGACGCAGGACTGGGCAACGCACATGATCGGCCACGAACTGACGGCCCTGCACGGGCTGACCCACGGTGCTACGCTGGCCATCGTCATCAACGGAACGCTGCGTGTGCTGCGCGACCAGAAGCACGGCAAGTTGTTGCAGTTTGGTGAGCGGATCTGGGGTATTACGGGCGGCAGCGATGAGGAGCGTATTGACCGGACACTGGTCCGTACCGAGGAGTTTTTCCGTTCGCTGGGACTCTCGACGCACCTCTCGGAGGAGGGGATCGGCCAGGAGACAATTGCCGAGGTCGAGCGCCGGTTCAATGCTTCGGGCGTCCACTACGGTGAGGCCGGGAACGTCGACGGAGCGATGGCCCGCCGCATCCTCGAGGCCTGCCTCTGACACCTCTTGTTCCTGATCCGATACCATCCCGTACGACCGCGAGTCGTGCGGGATTTTTTATCGGTGTTTCCCAAAAACACTTTCCGATTCGCCGAGCCGTCGTTCTCCTCACCGCCACAGTGGCGTCTTTCTCTGCACCAACCTTTCACGTGCCATCCTTCCCGGCGGCGTCCTTTCCCGCGTTAATCTACCCGGGAGTTTCTCTTCACAAATCCTCCCCACCTCACGAAAAATCCCCTCCGGCCGAGGGGCCGAAGGGGATCGGAAAGTCAATTCAGGGAGAAGTTACTCGCCCAGCAGGATCTCGAGGATCTTGATGGCAGCCGTGGCGATCGGCGTGCCGGGGCCGAAGATGGCGGCGGCACCGTCGCGGTAGAGCTCATCGTAATCCTGGTGAGGAATCACACCGCCGACGATGACGACGATATCCTCACGTCCGAGTTTCTTCAGCTCGGCGATGATCTGCGGCACGAGGGTGAGGTGACCGGCGGCCAGCGACGATACGCCCACTACGTGGACGTCGTTCTCGACGGCCTGCTTGGCAGCCTCCTCCGGAGTCTGGAACAGCGGACCCATGTCGACGTCGAAGCCGATGTCGGCATAACCCGTAGCAACGACCTTGGCACCGCGGTCGTGTCCGTCCTGGCCGAGCTTGGCGATCATGATACGCGGCTGACGGCCCTCTTTCTTGGCAAATTCGGCGCACAGCTCCTTGGCGTGCTCGAAGTTCTTGTCGTTTTTCACTTCCGAAGAGTAAACACCTGAGATGGAACGGATAACAGCTTTGTAGCGGCCTACGACAACCTCGCAGGCATCGGAGATCTCACCCAGCGTAGCGCGGACCTTGGCGGCCTCGACGGCCAGCTCGAGCAGGTTGCCCTGCTTGGTCTTCACGCACTCGGTGATGGCGGCCAGGGCCTTCTTCACGGCCTCGTTGTCACGCGTGGCGCGCAGCTCCTTCAGACGCTTGATCTGGCTTTCGCGCACGGCGGTGTTGTCCACAGCCAGGATGTCGATCGGGGCCTCCTTCTCCAGACGGTACTCGTTCAGACCGATAATCTTCTCCTCGCCGGAGTCGATACGGGCCTGCTTGCGGGCCGAAGCCTCCTCGATACGCATCTTCGGAATACCGGTCTCGATGGCCTTGGCCATACCGCCCAGCTTCTCGATCTCCTGGATGTGCTCCCAGGCCTTGTGCGCGATCTCGTTGGTGAGGGTCTCGACGTAGTAGGAACCTGCCCACGGATCGACCTCGCGGCAGATCGAGGTCTCCTCCTGGATGTAGATCTGCGTGTTGCGGGCGATACGTGCCGAGAAGTCGGTCGGCAGGGCGATGGCCTCGTCCAGGGCGTTGGTGTGCAGCGACTGGGTGTGTCCCAGGGCGGCGCCCATGGCCTCGATGGCCGTACGGGCCACGTTGTTGAACGGATCCTGCTCCGTGAGCGACCAGCCCGAAGTCTGCGAGTGGGTACGCAGGGCCAGCGACTTGGGGTTCTTCGGGTTGAACTGCTTGACGATCTTGGCCCACAGCATACGTGCGGCGCGCATCTTGGCGATCTCCATGAAATGATTCATGCCGATGGCCCAGAAGAACGACAGACGCGGTGCGAAGGCGTCGATCGACATGCCGGCATTGATACCGGCGCGCAGATACTCCAGACCGTCGGCCAGCGTGTAGGCCAACTCGATGTCAGCCGTAGCACCGGCCTCCTGCATGTGGTAGCCCGAGATCGAGATCGAGTTGAACTTCGGCATGTTCTTCGACGTATACTCGAAGATGTCGGCGATGATCCGCATCGAGAACTCGGGGGGATAGATATAGGTGTTGCGCACCATGAACTCCTTGAGGATGTCGTTCTGGATCGTACCCGAGAGCTGATCCAGCGTGCAACCCTGTTCGAGACCCGTGACGATGTAGAAGGCCAGAATGGGCAGCACGGCGCCATTCATGGTCATCGACACGGACATCTTGTCCAGCGGAATGCCGTTGAAGAGGACCTTCATGTCCTCGACGGAGCAGATCGAGACACCGGCCTTGCCGACGTCGCCTACGACACGCGGGTGATCGGCGTCATAGCCGCGGTGCGTAGCCAGGTCGAAGGCCACCGACAGACCCTTCTGACCGGCGGCGAGGTTGCGGCGGTAGAAGGCGTTGGACTCCTCGGCGGTCGAGAATCCGGCGTACTGACGGATCGTCCACGGACGCATCACGTACATCGTCGAATAGGGACCGCGCAGGAACGGTGCGATACCGGCGGCATAGTTCAGGTGCTCCATGCCTTCGAGGTCTTCGGCCGTATAGGTTCCCTTGACGGGAATGCGCTCGGCCGTAAGCCACGGCTCCACCTGACCGCAGCCTTTCGAGGCGCAGCAGCTCTTCTGCTGGGCGCCTTCGTATTTGAGTTCTGAAAATTTAGCTCTCATCGTTAGATTCCCATCTCTTTAAGGTAAAACTTCAGCGTTTCGAGGACATTGGACTTCACGTTGATGAAGTTCTTGATGCCCTTCTCCTCGAGTTCGGGCATGCAGGCCGGGGCACCGGCAACCACCAGGATGGCCTTGCCGCCGAGCAGTTCCTTGACTTTCGGGGCAACCTCGGCGTAGTCGTCGTCCGAAGCGCAGACCACGACGATTTCGGCTTTCGACTCGAGAGCGGCCTTGACGCCCTCCTCCACCGATTTGAAGAAGGTGTTGTCAATTACGCGGATACCGGCGCAGCCGAAGAAGTTGCACGAGAACTGGGCGCGGGCGCGGGCCATGGCCAGGCTGCCGCAGGTGAGCATGAAGGCCTTGGGCTGCTTGCCCGAGCGGTCGACGTGCAGACGCATGGCCTCGAAAGCCATGGCGCCGCGGTAGGGAGCCAGCGTGTTGCCTTCGGCCATGTGGCGCGTAACGGCCTCCTGGGTGATCTCCTTTCCGGCGACCTCCGTGAAGTTGGGGTACTGGTTGGCGCCCAGCAGGATCTGGCGGCGCGTAGCGATGGCCTTGTCCTTGGCTGCGGCCGAGGCCTCGATGCGCTCCTTGATGTAGCCGGCCTTGTAGGCTTCGGTATAACCGCCCTTCTCCTCGAGTTCGAGGAAGAGCTTCCAGGCCTCGTTGGCGATCGACTGGGTGAGGTTCTCGACGTAGTACGAACCGCCGGCCGGGTCAACGACCTGGTCGAAGTGGGCCTCGTGCTTGAGCAGCAGTTCGACGTTGCGGGCGATGCGCTTCGAGAATTCGGTAGGATCCTCGAACGAGGCGTCGAACGGCGTAACCTCGAGCGAGTGAACGCCGGCGATAGCGGCGGACATGGCCTCGGTCGTACCGCGGAGCATGTTGACATAGGGGTCGTAAACCGTCTGGTTCCAGTCGGCCGTGCGGGCGTGGATCATCATCTTGCCGGCGCACTCCTTGGCGGGGTTGTATCCCTTGACGATGTTGGCCCAGAGCATGCGGGCGGCGCGGAACTTGGCGATCTCCATGAAGTAGTTCGACGTGACGGCGAACGAGAAGCGGAGCTTGCGGGCTGCGGTGTCGGCATCCAGACCGGCGTCGGTCAGACGGGCCATGTAGTCGTTGCCGGCCGAGAGGGCGAAGGCGAGCTCCTCGACGATCGTCGAACCGGAGTTGGCGAAGATGCCGGCCGAGACGGTGACGATGCGGATATGCTTGTATTCACGGGTGCGCTCGATGAGCGACTTGATCTTGGCGAAGCACTTTTCGCCGTTGGGCGAGCAGAAGTCGCCCTTCTGGGAGAGACCCTTGACGATGGGGTCGATGCAGAAGGCGACGTTGGCCTCGGCGGCGATGCCCTCCTTTTCGAGTTTGTCGATCACCAGGCCGGCGATGCGACCGGTGTGCATGCCGCAGAAGGTGATCTCGATGGCCGGGATGTGGATTTCGGCGAGCAGCTGATCGAGGTCAGCGGCCGAGAAGTCCTCCCTGGCGATGGAGAAGCCCAGCGAGTCGACGCCCGAGTTGAGGAGCTTGAGCGCCTCGGCGTTGGCCTCCTTGGGGCACTTGACCTCGATGGTCTGATGCACGTGCCAGTGGTTGTTGGCGCGCGTACCTCTCACGTAGGGGAACTCGCCTGCCTGCGAGCCCAGGAACCGGATGCCCTCGAGGTTTTCGGCACGGTAGTAGGGGCGGACGTTGAATCCCTCGCCCGTACGCCATACCAGTTTACGCTCGTAATCGGCACCTTTCAGGTCGGCTGCGATCGCCGCTTCCCATACTTCGGTCGGGACCGGGGGGAACTCGGTGAACAGCTTTTCACGTTTGGTATTTGCCATAACTGTTTAGAGATTAGTATGAGTGTTCTTGCTCTTAGTTTCAAATTTGCACGTAAAGGTACGAAATAATTGGGGATTTGTAACAAGAAATTGTTAACAAAATAACATCACAATTGTCTCCTTATTAAATAGAGTTATGTTGCCGAAGGGGGAGGATCGGTCTTGCATCGGTGGGGGAGGAGCTTGATTGAGGAGCTTAATGGTTGAATAATGTTCTTTATATCCTCGAATTCGAGAAAAAATCAAAAAGTGCTGATTTTGGCTGTTTGTCGATTTTTTGAGGCTGTTTTTCGGAAAACTGCCCTCAAAAAACGAGTATTGCTCTGAAAAATGGGGTTATTTTCCGGAAAAATGCCTTAAAAAATGCAATTTTCTCGAAAAAATACATTTTTTGAAAAATAACGTAACGGAAATATTTTTACATTTGCATCCAGAACAACCGATATACCGGAGCGGGAGAATGCCCGGGTTAGTTAGGTCGGTGATTTCTGCCGGGAGGCAGTGGTCCGGAAAATTTCAGGTTAGGTTTTAGTTTGCAATTATCGCGTCTTTCTTCCGCTCCGTTTTTTTGAGAAAACCCATTTAAACAGATAGGTATATGTCATCATTGCTCAGATTCAAAATGGTCGATGCGGCGATCAACCATACCGCCGTTGAGGTGAAGGCCCCGGAGGGCCGTCCCTCGGACTACTTCGGAGAGAAGGTCTTCGGACGTGCCGCCATGCGCAAGTACCTCGACAAGCGGACCTACGCCGCTCTGCTCGACACGATGGAGAACCGCACGCCGCTGACGCGTGAGGTCGCCGACAGCATTGCCGCCGGTATGCGGCAGTGGGCCCTGGAGCACGGCGCCGACCACTATACGCACTGGTTCCAGCCGCTGACGGGCGGTACGGCCGAGAAACACGATGCCTTCGCCGAGCCCGACGGCAACGGAGGCGTACTGGAGGAGTTCTCCGGCAAACTGCTCGTGCAGCAGGAGCCCGATGCCTCGTCGTTCCCCAACGGAGGTATCCGCAATACGTTCGAGGCCCGCGGCTATTCGGCCTGGGATCCCACCTCGCCGGCCTTCATCGTCGACACGACGCTCTGCATCCCGACCGTCTTCATCGCCTATACGGGCGAGGCGCTCGATTACAAGGTGCCCCTGTTGCGTTCGCTGACGGCCGTCGGAACGGCTGCCACGGAGGTCTGCCACTACTTTGACAAGAATGTCGAGAAGGTCTTCTCGTATCTGGGCTGGGAGCAGGAGTATTTCCTCGTCGACGAGAGCCTGTGGGCCGTTCGTCCCGATCTGGTGCTGACGGGCCGCACGCTGATGGGCCACGAGTCGGCCAAGAACCAGCAGCTCGAAGACCACTATTTCGGCGCCATTCCGGCCCGTGTGATGGCCTTCATGAAGGATCTCGAGTATGAGTGCCTGAAGCTGGGTATTCCGGTCAAGACGCGTCATAACGAGGTGGCTCCCAATCAGTTCGAGCTGGCTCCGGTCTACGAGGAGGTCAACCTGGCCAACGACCACAACCAGCTGCTGATGACCATCATGGACAAGATTGCCCGCCGTCACCAGTTCCGCGTGCTGCTGCACGAGAAGCCCTTCAAGGGAATCAACGGTTCGGGCAAGCACAACAACTGGTCGCTCGGCACCGATACGGGTGTCAACCTGCTGGGGCCTGGCAAGACGGCCGGTGAGAATCTGCAGTTCATCACTTTTCTGGTGAATGCCATTTCGGCCGTCTACAAGCACAACGGACTGTTGAAGGCTTCGATCATGAGCGCCACGAATGCCCACCGTCTGGGCGCCAACGAGGCACCCCCGGCCATCATCTCGACCTTCCTCGGAACGCAGGTTTCGGCCGTGCTGGACAAGCTGGAGGCCTCGAAGAGCGACGACGCCATCCGTTTCGATGCGAAGAACGTCTTCAAGATGAGCGGCATTTCGCACATCCCGACGCTGCTGATCGACAATACCGACCGTAACCGCACCTCGCCGTTCGCCTTCACGGGTAACCGCTTCGAGTTCCGTGCCGTAGGTTCGTCGGACAACTGCGCCGAGGCGATGATTGTCCTCAATACGGCCATGGCCAACGAACTGACGGAGTTCAAGAAGAAGGTTGACGCCAAGATCGAAGGCGGCATGAAGAAGGAGAAGGCTATCTACGAGGTGCTCAAGGAGATGATCAAGGCCTGCAAGGCGATCCGCTTCGACGGCAACGGCTACTCGGACGAATGGAAGGAGGAGGCCGCCCGCCGCGGTCTGGACTGCGAGACCTCAACGCCCCTGATCTTCGACCGCTACCTGGATGCCGAGAGTCTGAAGATGTTCGCCGACATGGGTGTCTTCTCGAAGGTTGAACTCGAGGCCCGCACCGAGGTGAAGTGGGAGACCTATACGAAGAAGATCCAGATCGAGGGACGTGTGCTGGGCGACCTGGCGATGAACCACATCGTGCCGATCGCTTCGAAATACGAGGCCGAACTGCTGGACAAGGTCTACAAGATGTCGCAGATCCCGGGTCTGAATGCGGAACCGGACATCCGTCTGATCAAGAAGATTCAGGACCATACGGCCGAGATTCAGCGTCTGACGGGCGAGATGATCGACGCCCGCAAGGTGGCCAACAAGATCGAGGATCAGCGCGAAAAGGCGATTGCCTACCACGACACGGTATCGGTCTATTTCGATCAGATTCGTCGCCACATCGACAAATTGGAGGAGATCGTCGACGATCAGATCTGGCCGCTTCCGAAATATCGCGAACTGCTGTTCATCCGGTAATTTGCCGCAGATGGATTTTGGATCGGGTCCGGTGCTTGCACCGGGCCCTTTTTTGTGGCCGCGCGGGGACCGTGCGAAAAAGAGGCCGGCGGTGTGATGCGATGGGGACGGTGTGAAACGGTGAAGGCGGTACAAGGTGGCGGCGGGCCGTGCACAAAAAAAGGAGGGTGCAATGCCCTCCCCCCCCCGGATAAAAAAGAGGGGGGGGATGATTTTTTTCTCCCCCCCCCTGTCTCGTTGCCGAGTGCTTAATCCTGGTCGCGGTACATGTGCTCGACGTAAATGGCGTGCTGCATCGCCTCGCGCTTGGCCACCGAAGGTTTGGTGAAGTACTGGCGACGACGGAGCTCCTTGAGGACACCCGTACGCTCGTATTTACGTTTGAACTTCTTCAGGGCGCGCTCGATGTTTTCGCCCTCTTTTACCGGCATGATGATCATAGTATTCTGTGTTTTTTTGTTGTTGTAATCGTTTTTGGTCCGGCCGTTGCCGTTCCGTGTCTGTTGGTTCTGCGGGGGACGTATCCTCGATGCGTTTTTTTTTTTTCCCCCCCCCTCCCCGATGGGTTGTCTACTTGTCGGCTGATCCGCTGTGCGACCCGAATTGCAGATAGGGAGCCAGCCGTGCTGCCTCCTCGCGGGTCAATATGTTCTGTTCGATCAATTCTTCAGCGGTACTCCAACCTCCTTTCAACTGTCTTTGCTTGAGTAGTCTTCTCAACGTCTGCGGTGCGATGTAGGGATGGCGTCCCAACGTTTTCGGACTTGCAAAGTTAATATCAATTTTCCGAATTTTGCAACTGTCGCAGTAAATTTGTTTCAAAATTTTTTCGTAATTGCTCTCCGTGACTCCCGGAACCTCTGCGAGTTGCTCGACACGGACGAATCCGCCGAGGCGTTCGCGGTAGCGCATGATGGTTTCGACGGTGCGCGAGCCGATCCCCACGACGGAGCGCAGCGTGGCCGAATCGGCCGAATTGATCTCGATGGGTTCTTCGATGGGCGGGGCCTTCCGTTCGGGGAAGATGACGTAGGGCTCCAGCGCCTCGGCGACCGAATCGCTGACGACGAAGCATTCGCGCAGCTCCTCCATGTCGTAGATGCCGTGCAGATCGCGCCAGCGGATGAACGTCTCGGCCTGCCGTTTCGACAGGGCGCCGATGGCCCTCAGGTAGCGGGCCGAGACGGTGTCAATGCGGAAGGGGACGGGAGCCAGCGGTTCGGGGAGAATGCGCCCGCTGCGGAACTCCTGCGGGGCGATGGCGTATTTGCGGCCGATGCGGATCCAGGGGCGGAGCCGGCGGTAGAGCGAGTCGTTGATCCCGTAGCAGAGGGTCAGATCCTCGGGGATGCGGAAGACCTTGCCGGCGGCGCGGTACTTGAGCAGGCTTACGGCCTCGTATTTCGAGAGTCCGAGAGCGAGCAGCTCGTCGAACGAGGCCGTGTTGGGATCGAAGTGGCGCATGACGATGCTGTCGGTCGTCTGCTGCCGTTTCTCGTATTCGCGTTCGATGCGCCGGGCGGCCTCCGGATCGGCCTTCGGGCGGATCAGCACCACGGCCGCAATGACGAGGACGGCCAGCGGCAGAAAGACGGCTACGGCGCGGATCTCACGTTCGGAAAAGAATCTGGGCATGTTTGTCTCTTTTTATCGGGATTTCAGCTCTTCGATCGCGCGTTTGACCGATCCCCATCGGAGCAGTGCCCCGCGTGCCTCCTCTTCCGGAAGGCCGGTGGTTTGGGCGACCATGCGGGTTCCGCGGTCGACGAGCTTGTTGTTCGTGAGCTGCATGTTGACCATGCGGTTTCCCTCGACCCGCCCCAGGCGGATCATCACCGTGGTCGACAGCATGTTGAGCATCATTTTCTGTGCCGTTCCGGCCTTCATGCGGGTCGAGCCGGTGACGAATTCGGGCCCGACGACCGCTTCCAGCGCGTAGTCGGCCTCGGCGGCGACGGGCGAGCGAGGGTTGCAGACGACGGCTCCGGTCAGCAGGCCGTGACGCCGCGCCTCGCGAAGTCCGCCGATGACGTAGGGGGTGGTTCCCGAGGCGGCGATGCCGACGAGCGCATCGTCGGCCGTGGGGTGGTAGGGGGTCATGTCGCGCCAGGCGCCCTGCAGGTCGTCTTCGGCGTGCTCGACGGCGCGGCGCAGGGCTCCGTCGCCTCCGGCGATCAGCCCGATCACCCGATCGAACGGTATGCCGAACGTCGGCGGCAGCTCCGAGGCATCGGTTACGCCGAGACGCCCGCTCGTCCCGGCGCCGATGTAGAAGAGCCTCCCGCCGCGGCGCATCCGTTCGACGATGCGCTCGACGAGCTGCTCCATCGTGGGGATGGCCTTCCGTACGGCCTCATGCACGTGGGCATCCTCGCGGTTGATGGCGACCAGCAGGTCGTGGGTCGACATCTCCGGCAGGTTATCGTATTCCGAACTCTGTTCCGTAATTCGCTTCTCCATGGTGATAGCGGATGAGCCCTTCTGCGGGCGATTCGACAATGGTTCCGACGCGAAGACCCTCGTCGGCGAGCGCCTCGCGCAGCGGTTGCTCGAAATGGGCGGCGATGCCTCCGAGACACGCGACGGTGAGCCCTGCGGGGTAGCGTTTGAGGTTTCGGCGGGCAAACTCGCGGAATGTCTGGCTGACCATTTCCCGTATCTCGGGACACTCCATCCGGCTGTGGACAAAGGGGGCCAGCGAGGCGAGGAAACGGTTGGCCGAGGGTTCGCGGTAGACGCGGCTGATGATCTCCTCGTAGGTGAGGCGGCTCTCGGCCAGGAACTCTTCGCGCAGCGGAATGTGCCCCTTGAAGAGTCCGTTGAGCAGGGCACGCCCAAGGGCCGAGCCGCTTCCTTCGTCGCCGAGGATGTATCCGAGCGGGGGCACCTGGTTCAGGATCACTCCGTTGCGACAATGGCAGGAGTTCGATCCGGTTCCGAGGATGCAGGCGATTCCCTCGCCGTCTCCCCACAGGGCGCGGGCCGCGGCGGTCAGATCCGATTCGATCGTGATGTCGGAGATGCCGAAGCGTCGCTCCAGCTCGCGGCGGAGGCGTTGCGAGGCCTCCGGAAACGAGGCGCCGCAACCGGCGCCGTAGAAGCGGATGCCGTGCAGCGCCCCGAAGTCGGGCAGCTCGTCGAGGATGCTGCGGATCTGCACGTCGGAGTACTGTACGGCATTGATTCCGTGCGTGCGTATCTCGTACGTGCGGAGGCCGTCATCGGCAATCCACGTGCATTTGGTCGAACCGCTGTCTGCAAGAAGTATCATCGTTCGTTGGAATTCGGGCCGTAAATATCCCCGCCCGGTCCTGCAAGCGACCTTTCGGGGGCTTTTCCGCTCCTCCGTCCATCGAACAAAGATACATATATTCCATGGATTCCGGAAGAAAATGCGAAATAACTAAATTTTTTAGTTGAATAACTATAAAATATAGTTGCATGTGAATATTTTTTAGTTACCTTTGTGAAGAGGGCGGAACGGAATTGCCCGCCAACGAAACGAAGGATTGAAAAAAACAACGACCATGGAACGCTTGACACGACGTGAAGAGGAGCTGATGCACTGCTTCTGGGCCCACGGGCCGCTTTTCGTCCGGGAGCTGGTCGACCTGGCCCCCGAACCCAAACCGCACTTCAATACCTTGTCGACGATGGTCCGCGCCCTGGAGGCGAAGGGCTACGTCGGCCACCGGACATTCGGCAACACCTATCAGTATTACCCGCAGGTGAGCGAAGCGGAGTTTTCGCGACGCACGTTGGGTGGCGTGATCGACCGCTATTTCGGCCGTTCATACCTGGGGGCCGTTTCGGCGCTGGTCGAGGAGGAGAAGATCTCGGTCGAGGAGCTGCGCGAACTGATCGACCGCATCGAACGACAAAATCCGAAACAGCCATGAGCTACGCACTTCTGATCTACAGCCTCAAGGTCGGGGCGTGTCTGGCGGTATTCTACCTCTTTTTCCGGTTGCTGCTGAGCCGTGAGACTTTCCACGCTTTCAACCGTCTCGTTCTGTTGGGCGGAGTGGCCGTATCGTTTCTGCTGCCGTTGTGCGTGATCACCGTATGGCGGGAGTTGCCGCCGCTGCCGGCCGATTGGTTCACCGGGACGCTCCCCGCAGCGGAGACTCCGCAGACGCCTGGGGCGTTTGACTGGCGGAAGCTGTCGGGTGGGATTTATGCCGCCGGAGTTGTCGTAACCCTGTTGCGGATTTTGTGGTCGCTGGCTGCCGTGCGGCGGCTGATCCGTCGGGGACGCTGCGAACGACTCGATGACGGTACGATTCTCGTCCATGAGACGGAGGGCATGACACCCTTCAGCTGGGGGCATTGGGTGGTTGTTTCGGAGGAGGATCTGACCGGAGACGGCGCTGCGATTCTGGCCCACGAACGGGCCCATGTGCGTCTGCACCACACGGCAGACCTGCTTCTGATCGACCTGGCCGGCTGTCTGCAGTGGTTCAATCCGGCCGTCTGGCTGCTGCGGCGCGAACTGCGCACGATCCACGAATACGAAGCCGACGAAGCCGTGCTCCGCAGCGGAGTTGATCTGCGGAGCTACCAGCTGCTGCTGGTCCGCAGGGCTGCCGGCGGAAGAGAACTCCCGATTGCCAACCATTTCAACCCCGGTAAACTTAAAAAACGTATTGCCATGATGTTGCAAAAGAGATCGTCGCGGCGGGCTCGGGCACGCATCCTGCTGCTCCTGCCGCTTGTGGGTCTGGCATTGGGCGCCTTTGCCCGGACCCGTTATGTCATTCCGGATGAAAAAGAGACGAAAGAAGTCCGGACAGTCCGCATCGAAGGGTCGCGGATCTCAACCTCGGGGATCGAGGGACATCCGCTGATTCTGGTCGATGGCGAGCGCGTCGGTTCACTCGACTCGATCCCTCCCGGGCAGATTGTTTCGGTGACCGTCCGCAAGGACTCGCTGGCCCGGGCGACCTATGGTGAGGAGGCCCGTGACGGCGTGATCCTCGTCACGCTCCGCAAGTCCGGCAAAGAGGCTACGGGAGCTGCGGCCGACAGTCTTGCCGGCGCCCATACGTGGATAGAGAGCTCGTCCGACGGCACGACACGCCGGATCACGCTTTCGGGATCGCCGTCGACCCTCTCCGGCTCGACCTCCGCATCCGAAGGCCAACCGACGGTTCTCGTCGACGGCAAACCCTTCCACGGGGATCTCAACACCCTCTCGCCGGATCGGATCGCTCGCATAACGGTCTACAAGGGGGCGAATGTTCCGGAGGAGTATCGCCGGTACGTCGGCACCGGGACTCAGGACCTGATCGTCATCGAGATCAAATCCTCGGAGCCGTACAGCTTCGACGACGGCTACTTCCGGAGTGATGCCTGGAAGCGGGCGCAGAAGCGGTTGTCCGATCTGGAGAACTACTTCGAGAGCGATGCCTGGCAGGAGGCGCAGAAGCGCCTCTCCGAACTGGACGCGGATGACGCGGAGTGGAAGGAGGTCCAGAAGCGTCTCTCCGAACTGAATCCCGACAATGCGGAGTGGAAGGAGGCCCAGAAACGCCTCTCCGAGCTCGGAACCTATTTCCAGAGTGACGAGTGGCAGGAGGCGCAGCGCAGATTGCGTCAACTTCCCGATCGGATGCTGCCTCCTTCGGAGAGCGCTGCTCCCGGGACGGAGCCCGATTCCCGGGTTTCGTACAATACGATTGTCGGCGGTCGCGGCGGCATGGTGGTTACGGGTCCGGAGGTGATGTCGAAGAGCTGTACCGAAGAGGGCCGTTCGGTCTCGATTGCCCGCGGTCGTGTGACGGCCGACTTCTCGGAGATCGACGAGGCGGATTACCGCATCGAGATCGACGGCCGTCCTGCTACGATGGCCGATCTCGAAAGGATCGAACCCGGCAAGATCCGGCGTGTGGAGTCGACCTCGCCGGATGCGGCTTCCAACCGGAAGGGCCTTTTGCGGGTGCGGACCCGCAAGTGACGGTTGCCCGGAGAAACAAGGAGGGGGCGGAGAGATCCGTTCCCCTCGTTTTTTTGCGGACGGATGCGATGCGAAGACTCCTGCCGCCTCTACTCGAATTCCACGATTTCGGGGCGTGTCGGACGGTAGCGGTAGGGTTCGACGCGGGTATAGTTCGAGAGACGGACATATTCGCTGTCGACGGGACCGTTTTTGCCGAAGGCGATTCCCAACCGGATCTGGATCGTGTTGAAGACGAGCCGCTCGTTTCGCAGACGCACTCCGAGACCGAACGACGTGTAGAACTCGTTCTTGAAGATGTTGGGCGAATAGCCGAGCAGGCCGAAATCGGCAAATCCGAAGAAGGCGATGCGGAATCCGAGGGGCTGATAGGGGGAGAAGAGGACGGTTTCGGTGTTGAGGATCATGCGGTTGGTGCCGATGGCGTATTCATTGAGCGCCTGCAGCCCGTTCATGCGGGTGAACCGGATGCTTTCGTCGCTACCCTCCCAGCGGTTCCATCCCTGGGTGTAGTTGAACGCGAGGAACTGCCGGATCTGGCTGCGGCGCAGAAGAAAGAGGTTCGAGAACCAGCGCAGGTCGATATCGACGGCGCTGCGCTGCCACATGCCGTTGTCCGGTTCGATGTAACTGCCGAGCGTGGCGCCGCCCATGACGTAACCCAGGGAACAAAAGCCTCCAGCTTCGAAACTCAGTCCCAGATAGGCGTCGTCGCTGAACTCTCCCCAGGAGTATCCCGCCACGGCCTCGGCCTTGAATCCGGCGGCAAGGTACTCGCGGCTTCCGAATCCGTAGATCATGTTGGCGGTATAGAAGTTCTCGCGGTAGAGTCCCAGTCCGACCAGCAGCGCATCCTGATCGTGAAGGGCCGGATTGTAGCGGGGACCGACCTCGGGACGTCGGCTGACGCGGTTGTAGTTGTAGCGTCCGGTGATGTAGATGCTCGCGTTGATTCGTCGCAGGAAGTGCGAATATCCGCCCCAGGCATCGAGGTTTCGCTCCTTGACGAGCAGCGAGGTGTCCTGCTCGATCATGTAGCGTTTGTCCTTGATGTCGTTGTATGTCAGACCGATTTCGTAGTCCGTGGGACGGATGAACTCCTTGCGGATCCCCAGGTCGAGGGTCGAACTGTAGAAACTGCGCCCGGCATTGAATGAGGCCGTGTAGAAGCTCCCCAGCACGTTGGGGATCTCGTACTCGACCATGTTGCCGCCGTAGGAGAAGTCCTGGCGGTTGAAGTTGGTGATGAACTTGAGTTTGTTTCCCGTTCCGAGGATGTTGGCGTCGGACAGGGCAACCATCGTGCGGCCTTCGGAGTGAAGGGCGCCGTCGGCCGTGATGGTCCAGGCGTCGCGGGTGCGGATGACGAGGTTTACGCAGGTGGAGTCGAGAGAATCGGGCCGTACGTCGATATCGATATCCGAGACGTAGTCGCGCGAACGGATCAACTGTTTGGTGCGGACAATGGTCTGCGGGTCGAATTCATCCCCGGGTTTGAAGAGCAGGTCGCGGCGGATGACCTGTTCGCGGGTGATCATGTGCAGTTTGTTGCCGGTGCGCTCCAGCCAGTTTCCGTTTTCGTCGAAGGGTTCCTGACGGCTGATCTCGATTCCGGAGATGGTCTTGCCGGCGAAGGGCATCAGTGCGCGGGTTTCATCGAGGAACTGTCCGTTTTCGGTCGTGTCGAGTACGGGCTTGACGAAGAGCAGGTTGTAGAGCATGCGCGGAACGGCGCGGCGGCTGGTTTTCGATTCGATGCTGTCGTACAAGCGTTTATTTCGGGCCCGGGCTTTGGAATTTCGGATTCGGGCGCTGTCGGGGGTGAATCGTTCCGGGGTGTGTCTGTCCGGCCCGGCAACAGGGGTTGCCGGGTGTGCGGAGGCCAGCAGTCCCGCCAAGGCCAGAATCAGGACCAGGATGGATATGCGCAACCCGAGGAACATGTTTCAAAGATAACGTAAAAATCCCGGAAAACGTATTTGAAAAGCCTTGGAGAGGGCTTGGCGGATAGAAAAAAGGTCCACCCCGATATGGGTGAACCTTTTTTCCGGTATTGCCGGTGCGGTTGTCGGGCGGGTAGCGGATTTTTACCCTCTTGCCGTTTAGAGCGGATTGGTTTTCGGATCCTTGCTTCTCGGCCCTTGCTTCTCGGCCCTTGCTCCTTGGACCCTTTGCTTCTCGGCCCCTTGCTTCTCGGCCCCTTGCTTCTCGGCCCTTGCTTCTCACCCCCCCCCTCTCTGCGGCCCCGGGTTATTTGCGGCGCTCCTTGGCTTCGATGCATTCGGTGGCGTGGGGCACCTTCATCAGCCGCTCCTTGGGAATCAGCTTGCCGGTGGTTTTGCAGATTCCGTAGGTTTTGTTCTCGATGCGCACGAGGGCCATTTCGAGATTGCGGATGAATTTCATCTGGTGAGCCGCCAGTCGGCCACTCTCCTCCTTGGAGAGGGTTGTAGCGCCTTCTTCCAGCACCTTGAAGGTCGGCGACGTATCTTCGGTGTCGTTGTCGGCCGTGTGGGTAATCGTGGCGCGCAGCAGTTCGTAATCCGCACGCGCGTTCTCAAGCTTTTTCAGAATAAGCTGCTTGAACTCTTCGAGTTCGGCATCGCTGTATCGGGTTCTTTCGTCTGCCATAAGTCAGTCCTCTCTATTTGGTTTTATGTAAAATTAAACAAAAATTCCGATATCACCAAATTTTCCCGATCACAGATGGACTTTTATATCCTCGAAACGGCAATCTGCAGCGGCTCGTCGTCAATGTCGGAATTGACCACTACGGCACCTTGGGGTTGCGGAGCGGTGCGGACCTCGACGGCAAGGGTCTGCGAGGCGATGTAGTCGGCATAGTGGGCGATGGCATCGGCCACGAGGGGCTTCTGCTCGATCTCGACGCGGATCTTGTCGGTGACCTCGAATCCGGAATCCTTGCGGATGTTCTGGATGCGGTTGATCAATTCGCGTGCCACACCCTCGGCGCGGAGTTCGTCCGTGAGGGTGATGTCGAGGGCCACGGTGAGCTTGCCTTCCGAGGCGACGAGCCATCCGGGCATATCCTCCGAGGTGATCTCGAAGTCGGCGGGCGTGACGGTGATCTTCTCGCCGCCGACCTCCAGCGTCGATTCGGGTGCAGCCTCGATGGCGGCGATCTGCTCCTGCGAAAATCCGGCCACCAGTGCGGCGATCTGCTTCATCTGCTTGCCGTAGCGCGGGCCGAGGGTCTTGAAGTTGGGCTTGATGCGCTTGGTGATGATGCCGGTGGTCTTCTCGATGAGTTCGATCTCCTTGACGTTGACCTCGCTCATGATGAGGTTCTTCACGGCGGCGATGTGCTCGGCCATCGAGGGGTCGAGTACCGGGATGAGGATCTTCATCAGCGGCTGGCGCACCTTGATCGAGACCTTGCGGCGCAGGGCCAGCACCATCGACGAGACGCGCTGAGCGAGATCCATCATCTGCTCGAGCCGGCGGTCGATGAGCTTCTCGTCGGCCTTGGGAAAGGTCGACAGGTGGACCGACTCATCGGTGTGGCGGCCGCTGACGGCATTCAGGTCGCAGAAGATGCGGTCCATGATGAACGGTGCGAAGAGTGCCGAGAGCATCGCGACGGTCTCCAGACAGGTGTAGAGCGTCTGGTAGGCGGCGAGTTTGTCCTCGGTCATGCCGCCGCCCCAGAAGCGCTTGCGGTTCAGACGCACGTACCAGTTGGAGAGGTTCTCGCCGACGAACTCCTGAATGGCGCGGGCCGCAGGCGTCGGGTCGTAGTTTTCCAGCGAGTCGGTTACGTTCTTGACCAGCGTATTGAGCAGCGAGATGATCCAGCGGTCGATCTCGGGACGCTTCTCCATCGGCACCTCGGGCTCCTTGCCCGTGAAGCCGTCGATGTTGGCGTAGAGGGCGAAGAACGAGTAGGTGTTGTAGAGCGTGCCGAAGAACTTGCGGCGCACCTCGTCGACGCCGTCGCGGTCGAACTTCAGGTTGTCCCACGGCTGCGAGTTGGAGATCATGTACCAGCGGGTGGCGTCGGCTCCGTAGGTGTCCAGCACGTCGAACGGATCGACGGCATTGCCCAGCCGTTTCGACATCTTGTTGCCGTTCTTGTCGAGCACCAGACCGTTCGAGATGATGTTCCTGAAGGCCACCGAGTCGAAGAGCATCGAGGCGATGGCGTGCAGCGTGAAGAACCAGCCGCGGGTCTGGTCGACACCCTCGGCGATGAAGTCGGCGGGGTAGACCTTGTTGAAGTCCTCCTTGTGCTCGAACGGGTAGTGGACCTGGGCGTAGGGCATGGCTCCCGAATCGAACCAGACGTCGATCAGGTCGGGCTCGCGGCGCATCGGTTCGCCCTTCGACGAGACCAGAATGATCGAATCGACATAGGGACGGTGCAGGTCGATGTTCCTGGTCGAGTAGTTCTCCTTCGACATGTCACCGACCTTGAAATTCTTGTAGGGGTTTTCCTTCATCACGCCGGTGGCGATCGCTTTGTCGATCTCCTGCATCAGCTCCTCGACCGAACCGATGCACTTCAGCTCCGAACGGTCTTCGGTGGCCCAGATCGGGAGCGGCGTACCCCAGAAGCGTGAACGCGAGAGGTTCCAGTCGTTGAGGTTCTCGAGCCACTTGCCGAAGCGTCCCGTACCGGTCGACTCGGGCTTCCAGCGGATCGTACGGTTCAGCTCGATCATGCGCTCCTTGCAGGCCGTCGTGCGGATGAACCACGAGTCGAGCGGGTAGTAGAGCACGGGTTTGTCCGTCCGCCAGCAGTGGGGGTAGTTGTGGACGTGCTTCTCGATTTTGAAGGCCTGGCCGGCGGTCTTCATCTTCATGCAGATGTAGATGTCCAGCGACTCGGCAGCCTGGGCGGCCTTCTCGTCGTACTTGCCGTCGACGGTGAACTGCGGGTCGTAGGCATTCTTGACCCAGCGGCCCTCGTACTCCTTGTATACCTCGACGTTGACGCACTCACGGACGAAACGCTCGTCCAGCTCGTCGAGCAGGTAGAATTTTCCGGTGAGGTCGACCATCGGGCGGGTTTCGCCCTTTTTGTTGATCATGAAGAGCGAGGGGATTCCGGCGGCGCGGGCCACGAAGGCGTCGTCGGCACCGAACGTCGGGGCGATGTGGACGATACCCGTACCGTCCTCCGTGGTGACGTAGTCGCCCGAGATGACGCGGAAGGCCTTCTGTGAGGCATCGCGCCAGTTGCCCTCCTCATCCAGCTCGACGGGCTTGACCCAGGGCAGCAGCTGCTCGTAGTGCATGCCGACCAGTTCGGGGCCCTTCCACTCGCCGACCACCTCGTAGGGAACGAGCTTGTCGCCGGGTTTGTAGGCGTCGAGGGCCAGCCCTTCGGCCTTCTTGTTGAAGTGGGCGTTCAGCAGCGCCTTGGCCACCACGGCCGTCATCTTCTCGCCGGTGTAGGGGTTGTAGCTGCGCACGGCGACGTAGTCGATCTTCGGGCCGACACAGAGGGCCGTGTTCGAGGGCAGGGTCCACGGCGTGGTGGTCCAGGCCAGGAAGACGGGCGTACCCCAGCCCTCCATTTCGGGCTTCGGGTCGCGGATGCGGAACTGGGCCACGACGGTCGTATCCTTGACATCGCGGTAGCAGCCGGGCTGGTTCAGCTCGTGGGTCGACAGACCGGTTCCGGCGGCGGGCGAGTAGGGCTGAATGGTGTATCCCTTGTAGAGGAGCCCCTTGTTGTAGAGCTGCTTCAGCAGCCACCACAGCGACTCGATGTACTTGTTGTCGTAGGTGATGTAGGGGTCGTCCATGTTGACCCAGTAGCCCATCTTGCGGGTGAGGTTCTCCCACACGCCGGTGAACTCCATGACGGCCTCGCGGCACGTGCGGTTGTACTCCTCGATGGAGATCTTCTTGCCGATATCCTCCTTGGTGATTCCGAGTTTCTTCTCGACGCCCAGTTCGACGGGCAGACCGTGGGTGTCCCAACCGGCCTTGCGGTGAACGAGATATCCCTGCTGGGTTTTGTAGCGGCAGAATACGTCCTTGATGGTGCGGGCCATGACGTGGTGGATGCCGGGCATTCCGTTGGCCGAGGGGGGACCTTCGTAGAAGACGAATGTCGGGTGACCCTCGCGGGTTTCGATGCTTTTGTGGAACGTGTCGTGGGCATCCCACTCGCCGAGCACGTCGGCGGCTGTGGCGGCCAGGTCGAGGCCTTTATACTCCTTGAATTTCATATCGGCAGGTAAAAAATATCGTTTCGGTTCTGACAACTGGCAAAGATAGTAAAAAGATTGGAAAACACCGCAATTCCGGTCCGATTCCTCGCATCGGATCGCCCGTGGACGAAAAATCCGGACCGCTCCGCACGAGGGAGCCGGTCCGGATGGGGTTTTGCGGTCGGCCGGGGGTCAGTCGAACGACTGCATCTCGATGAGTTTGGCGTAGATGCCGTTTCGGGCCATCAGTTCGGCATGGGTTCCCTGTTCGGCGATGCGGCCGTGGTCGATGACGATGATCTTGTCGGCGTTGTGGATCGTCGAGAGGCGGTGGGCGATGACCACCGACGTACGTCCCACGAGCAGGTTGTTCAGGGCATCCTGGACGAGTTTTTCGCTCTCGGTATCGAGGGCCGAGGTGGCCTCGTCGAGGATCAGGATGTCGGGGTTCTTCAGCACGGCGCGGGCGATCGAGAGACGCTGGCGCTGACCGCCGGAGAGTTTCACGCCGCGGTCGCCGATGTTGGTGTCGTAGCCCTGGGGGCATTCGCGGATGAAGTCGTCGGCATTGGCCACGCGGGCGGCTTCGGCCACCTCTTCGGGCGTGGCTCCGGGGCGTCCCATGGCGATGTTGTGCTCGATGGTGTCGTTGAAGAGGACCGTATCCTGGGCCACGACGCTCATGTGGGCACGGATGCTCTCCTGCGAGTAGTCGCGCAGCGAGATGCCGTCGATCAGGATGTCGCCCGAGGTGGGGTCGTAGAAGCGGGGCAGCAGTTCGCTGAGGGTTGATTTCCCGCCGCCTGAAGGGCCCACGAGGGCGACGGTCTCTCCGTGGCGGATCTCGAACGAGATGCCGTCGATCACCTCGCGCGAACCGTCGTAGGAGAAGTGTACGTTGCGGAACTCGATCCGGTCCTTCAGACCGGTGAACTCCCTGGCGTCGGGTTTGTCCTGGATTTCGGGGCGGGTGTCGATGATCGAGAAGATGCGTTCACCGGCGGCAATACCCTGGTTGATGTTGGCGAACTGGTCGATGAAGGTTCTTACCGGGCGGGTGATCTGCGAGAAGATGGCCACGAAGGCGATGAATCCTCCGGGGTCGAGCGATCCGGCCGAGACCAACGCGCCTCCGAAGACGAGAATCACGCCGACGGCCGTGATGCCGAGAAATTCGCTCATCGGCGAGGCCAGTTGCTGACGGCGGGCCATCGAGAGGGTCAGCCGGGCGAGGTCTTCGCTGATGGCGTAGTATTTCTGCTTGATGTATTTGGTGGCGTTGTAGCTCTTGATGACCTTGATGCCGGAGAGCGACTCGTCGAGCGTGGCGACCATTTCACCCATGCGCTGCTGGTTGGTGCGGGCCGGGTGGCGGAGTTTCTTGACGATGTTTCCGATGAGCAGGGCGACCACCGGCAGGAAGAGCACCGAGAAGACGGCCAGCTTCCACGAGATGGCGATCATCATGACGATGTATCCGATGATCAGGAAGGGTTCGCGGAAGGAGACCTGCAGGGTGTTGGTGATGCAGAACTGGACGACGCTGACATCGGAGGTGATCTTCGAGATGATGTCGCCCTTGCGCTGGTCGGAGAAGTAGCCGACGTTCATGTCCATGACGCGGGAGAACATCTCGTTTCGCATCTTCTGGAGCGTGCGGGTGCGCATGTTCTCCATGGTCCAGGCCCCGAGGTAGCGGAAGAGGTTGCTCAGGAAGCTGATGATGATGGCGACGATGGCCAGCAGCAGCAGGACGTTCTGGCGGTCATACTCCTGGAAGAGGTGCGAGTAGGTGAAGTTGAAGAGCGTGGTGAGGTACTCCTGGTTGAACTCCACGGGGGGAAGCTTTTCCACATACTCGAACGAGTAGTTCACATCGAACATGGTGTTCAGGATCGGGATGATCAGCATGAACGTCAGCGAGTTGAACAGTGCGTAGAAGACCGAGTAGAAGAAGTATGGAAACGCGTATTTCTTGATCGGGCGGGCGAAGCCCATCAGCCGCAGGTAAGTTTTGAACATTCCGACGTGTTTGGAGGTTACGCAATTTCACGCCGCAGGGATGGAGCCGGAGAACGCAGGGGTCTCCGGCCGCACGAAGCGGAACGGGCCATACCGGGCGGGAAACAATTTCCTGCAAATATAAGCATAATTGCCCGAAAAGCGAAAAAAGCCCGCAAAATCTGGCAATTGTCCCGAAGAATCGGCGAATACTGTCTTTTCGGAACGGAAGTCCGGGGCCTTCGGCGCGGAGGGACAGAGGCCTCGGAGGGCGGAGTTTTCTCACTCGGGGATGTATCCCGTATCCTCGGCCCAGCGGGTGCGGTCGTTGGCGGCGGCCACGGCCAGTTGGTCGCAGCGGTTGTTCTCGACCGTTTCGGCGTGGCCCTTGACCCAGACGAAACGGACCCTGTGCCGGTTGTAGATGCGCAGGAAGCGCATCCAGAGGTCGGGATTCTTCTTGCCGGCAAAGCCCTTGCGGGCCCAGCCGAAGACCCAGCCCTTGGTGACGGCGTCGACGACATACTTCGAGTCGGAGTAGATCACCACCTCCGAGCCCTCGAACTTGAGCGTCTCGAGGGCGACGCAGATCCCCATGAGCTCCATGCGGTTGTTGGTCGTGAGGCGGAAACCCTGCGAGAGCTCCTTGCGGTGGGGGCCCGAGAGGAGGACGACGCCGTAGCCTCCGGGGCCGGGGTTTCCGAGGGACGAACCGTCGGTGTAGATGGTGATGGATGGCATCTTGCGGATGGTGGTTTTGCGGTTTGTATGATCCGTTTGCGGAACCCGTTTGCGACAAGCCCCCGCCACATGACGGGCGGGGGTTTGTACGGGATATGCATTTTTGTAAAGCGGGGCGGGTTTTTCAGGCTCGGGTGCGACCGGATATTGTCGGTTTCCGGCCGGCAGCCCTTGGAAACACACCTGCTGGCCCCCCCCCTCTCTTCAGACGGCTATTTCAGGGCGGCCAGCTGCTCCTTGAGAGCGGCGATCTTGGCCTCGGCATCGGCCTGCTTGGCGCGCTCGTTGGCTACGACCTTCTCGGGGGCCGACTGCACGAAGCGCTCGTTCGAGAGCTTCTTCATCACCGAGGCGAGGAAGCCTTCGTAGTAGGTCAGATCGTCCGAGAGCTTCTTGATTGCGGCGGCGGTGTCGATTTTGCCGGCCAGCGGCACGAAGTACTGCGTCGTCTTGACCAGGAAGGCGGCCGCTGCGGGATCCTTCTCCGTGACGGCCTCGATCGACGAGAGGTTGGCCATCTTCCGGATGACGGGGGCGAACTCGGCGGGATAGTTCTCGTCGACGATGACGTGCAGGGCCAAGGTCTCCTTCTGCGGGAGGTTCTTCTGGTTGCGGATGTTGCGCACCGAGGAGACGATCTCCTTCACCAGTTCGAAGCGGGCGAGCATCGCCTCGTCGACCTGGCCGGCCTGGGGCATCGGGGCCACACAGATCGACTCGCCGTCGCGGCGCGGGGCGAGGGCCTGCCAGATCTCCTCCGTGACGAAGGGCATGAAGGGGTGCAGCACGCGCATCAGGGCATCGAAGTATCCCTTCGTGGCCTGGAGCGTGGCGTCGTCGATCGGCTGTCCGAAGGCGGGCTTGACCATCTCGAGGTAGAGGCTCGAGAAGTCGTCCCAGAAGAGGCGGTAGACCTCCTTGAAGGCCTCCGAGATGCGGTACGAGCGGAAATCCTCGTCGATCTGGCGGAGCGAGCGCGAGAGGGCCTCGCCGAACCAGGCGACGGCCAGGCGGTTGTTTTCGCTCTGCGGGGCGGCGGTGTCGACCGACCAGCCGTTGACCAGACGATAGGCGTTCCAGATCTTGTTGCCGAAGTTGCGGCCCTGCTCGCAGAGCGCCTCGTCGAACATGACGTCGTTGCCGGCCGACGAGCTGATGAGCATGGCCATGCGGACGCCGTCGGCGCCGTACCGGGCGATCAGGTCGAGCGGATCGGGCGAGTTGCCGAGCTGCTTGGACATTTTGCGGCCGATCTTGTCGCGGACGATACCCGTGAAGTAGACGTTGGCGAAGGGCTTTTCGTGGCGGTACTCATATCCGGCCATGATCATGCGGGCGACCCAGAAGAAGATGATGTCGGGACCTGTGACCAGATCGTTGGTGGGGTAGTAGTATTCGATTTCGGGGTTGTGGGGGTTGCGGATTCCGTCGAAGACCGAGATGGGCCAGAGCCACGACGAGAACCAGGTGTCCAGCACATCCTCGTCCTGGCGCAGGTCCGCGAGCTGCAGCGAGGCGTCGCCGCTCTTGGTGCGGGCCTTTTCGAGGGCCTCTTCGGGGGTCGGGGCGACGACGAATCCGCCCTTGGGCAGATACCACGCCGGGATGCGCTGACCCCACCACAACTGACGCGAGATGCACCAGTCCTTGATGTTCTCCATCCAGTAGCGGTAGGTGTTCTTGTACTTTTCGGGGACGAAGCGGATCTCGTCCTCCATGACGGCCTTCGTGGCGGGCTCGGCCAGCTCCTTCATCGAGAGGAACCACTGCATCGAGAGTTTCGGTTCGATGGCCACGCCCGTACGCTCCGAGTAGCCGACGTTGTTCGTGTAGGCCTCGACCTTCTCGAGCAGGCCGGCCTCGTCGAGATCCTTCTCGATCTGGCGGCGGACGTCGAAACGGTCCATGCCGACATACATGCCGACCTTGTCGTTGATCGTGCCGTCGTCGTTGAAGATGTCGATGGTCTCCAGGCCGTATTTCTCGCCCAGCATGTAGTCGTTCACGTCGTGGGCCGGGGTGACCTTCAGGGCACCCGTACCGAACTCGATGTCGACGTACGTGTCGCGGATGACGGGGATCGAGCGGCCGACGAGCGGCACGATGACGCGGGCGTCGGCGGGCAGATCCTGATAACGCGGGTCATCGGGGTTGACGCAGAGGGCCGTATCGCCGAGGATGGTCTCGGGACGGGTCGTGGCGACGACGATGACGCGGTCGGAACCTTCAACACGGTAGCGCAGGTAGTAGAGCTTTCCGTGCGACTCCTTGAAGACGACCTCCTCGTCCGAGAGGGCGGTCTGTGCGGCGGGGTCCCAGTTGACCATGCGCACGCCGCGGTAGATCTTGCCCTTGTCGTAGAGGTCGCAGAAGACGCGCAGGACGCCTTCGGTGCGGATGTCGTCCATCGTGAAGCAGGTGCGGTCCCAGTCGCACGAGGCGCCGAGCTTGCGCAGTTGTTGAAGGATCACGCCGCCGTACTTCTCCTTCCACTCCCAGGCGTATTTGAGGAACTCCTCACGCGTGAGCGAGGACTTCTCGATGCCCTTTTCGCGGAGCATGGCGACGACCTTTGCCTCGGTGGCGATCGAGGCGTGGTCCATGCCGGGGACCCAGCATGCGTTCTTGCCCGACATGCGGGCGCGGCGCACCAGCACGTCCTGCAGCGTGTTGTTGAGCATGTGGCCCATGTGGAGCATGCCGGTGACGTTGGGGGGCGGGATGACGATCGTATAGGGTTGGCGCTGGTCGGGTTCCGAATGGAAGAGCTTGTGGTTGATCCAGTAGTCGTACCATTTGGCCTCGATCTGCTGGGGTGCGTATTTGTCAGCGATTTGCATGGCTGGTAGATAATTAAACGTTGTTTCCGAGGGGGCAAAGTTATCAACAATCTGTCAAAGATGAAATAAATTCTGCGAAAAAACGTTACCTTTGCGCATTGTATATAGAAAAATATGAGCAAAAAAGATAAGATCGAAACTGTAGAAGTGGACGACGTGAACCTCGTCCCCGAGCTTCTCGACGGCAAACACCGCGTGATCCCCATCGTGACGGGCGGTGACGAACCGGTCGAGGAGGTCGAAGTCCCGGAGATTCTTCCGATTCTTACGCTGCGTTCGTCGGTGCTCTTTCCGGGCGCCATCACCCCCATTACGGTCGGGCGTGACAAGAGCATCTCGCTGGTCCGCGCGGTGAATGCCGAGGGCGGGCTGCTGGGAGCCGTGCTGCAGCGCGAGAGCGAGGTGGAGGACCCCTCGCCGGACGACATGTACAAGGTCGGCACGGCAGCCCGGATCATCAAGATCCTGGAGATGCCCAACGGCAACCTGACGGTGATCCTGAATGGTCTGGAGAAGATCGAAATCACGGAATATGTCGCCACGGAGCCCTATTTCAAGGCCCGCGTGGTGGCGCTGCGCGACTCGACGCCCGATCTGAAGAGCATCGAGTTCGAAGCCCTCGTGGACTCGATCCGCGACGTGGCGCTGGGAATCATCAATATCTCGCCGTCGATGCCCAAGGAGGCGGCCTTCGCCATCAAGAACATCGACTCGAAACGCGGCTTCATCAACTTCATCTGCTCGAACATGGAGCTCACGGACGAGGACCGGCAGTCGCTGCTCGAAGCCCCCGGCCTGCTGGCCCGTGCGCGCAAGCTGCTCGAGATCCTGATCCGCGAACAGCAGCTTGCCGAGTTGAAGAACCAGATCCAGGAGCGCGTCAAGCAGGAGATCGACAAGCAGCAGCGCGACTACTACCTGCAGCAGCAGATGCGCACGATCCAGGACGAACTGGGCGACGGCCCCGATGCCGACATCGAAAAGATGCGCGAGGAGGCCGGGAAGAAGAACTGGCCGAAGGAGGTCGGCGAGACCTTCGAGAAGGAGTTGCAGAAGGTCGAGCGGCTGAACCCCGCCGTGGCGGAGTATTCGGTGCAGATGACCTACCTGCAGCTGTTGCTGGAGCTGCCTTGGAACGACGTGACGAAGGACAACCTCGACCTGAAGCAGGCCCGCGAACAGCTGGACCACGACCACTTCGGACTGGACGAGGTCAAGGAGCGTATCTTGGAACACCTGGCCGTCATCAAGCTGAAGGGCGACCTGAAGTCCCCGATCCTCTGCCTGTACGGACCTCCGGGCGTGGGCAAAACCTCGCTGGGCAAGTCGGTGGCCACGGCCCTGGGCCGCAAGTTCGGCCGTATCTCGCTGGGCGGACTGCACGACGAGTCGGAGATCCGCGGACACCGCCGTACCTACATCGGCGCCATGCCGGGCCGGATCATCCAGACGATCAAGCGGTGCGGTTCGTCCAATCCGGTGATCATCCTCGACGAGGTGGACAAGGTGACGGTCTCGAACCACGGCGACCCCTCGAGCGCGCTGCTCGAGGTGCTCGACCCGGAGCAGAACACCACCTTCCACGACAACTACATCGATATGGAGTACGACCTCTCGAAGGTGCTCTTCATCGCCACGGCCAACAACGTGGGCAACATCGCCCCGGCGTTGCGCGACCGTATGGAGATGATCAACATCCCGGGCTACCTGATCGAGGAGAAGGTGCGCATCGCCCAGGATCACCTGCTGCCGAAGCTGCGCGAGGCCCACGGCATCAAGCCCGACGAGCTGACGATGAGCGACGCGGTGATCGAACAGGTCATCTCGGACTATACGCGTGAGGCGGGCGTCCGCTCGCTGGACAAGCATCTGGCCAAGATCGCCCGGGCACGTGCCAAGCAGATCGCCTTCGACGAGGAGCCCAGGCCGGAGATCACGGCCGAGGATGTTGCGAAGATCCTCGGCATGCCGAAGTTCCTGCGCGAGGAGTACGAGGTGGGCGGCATGACGGGTGTCGTGACGGGTCTGGCATGGACCGAAGTGGGCGGTGACATCCTCTACATCGAGTCGTGCCTGACGCCCGGCAAGGGGCGCATCAGCCTGACGGGCAACCTGGGCGACGTGATGAAGGAGTCGGCGACGATTGCCCACGAGTGGGTGATGGCCCACTACAAGGAGTTGGGCATCGACCCGAAGATGTTCGAGACGAACGACATCAACATCCACGTTCCGGAGGGTGCGATCCCGAAGGACGGCCCCTCGGCGGGCATCACGATGGTCACCTCGATCGTCTCGACCTACACGGGCCGCAAGGTGAAGGAGCGGATCGCCATGACGGGCGAGACGACCCTCCGCGGACGGGTGATGCCCGTGGGCGGCGTCAGGGAGAAGATTTTGGCGGCCAAGCGGGCCGGCATCACGGAGCTGATCCTTTCGGACGAAAACCGCAAGGACATCGCCGAGATCAAGCCCGAATACGTCGAGGGTCTGACGTTCCACTACGTGCGCACGAACGACGAGGTGCTGGCGCTGGCGCTGGAGCCGAAGCCGGCCTCCGACGCAACGACCGTTAAGGAGTAAATATCCGGGAAAATGAATATCGAGGATTTCCGTCGCTATTGTCTGTCGCTGCCGGGCGTGCATGACGACTTCGCCTTCGGGAAGGCCACCTCCGAATACGACCGCAATCTGCTGGTCTTTTACGTGGTGGACAAGTGGTTCTGCTTTGTGAATGCCGAAGCGTTCGACTTCTGTACGATCCGCTGTGCTCCGGAGGAGATTCCCGTGCTGATCGATCGCTACGAGGGGATCACCCCGGGTTGGCACATGGACAAGCACCACTGGATCAGCGTTCGTTTCGACGGGGATATTCCGGCGGAGGAGATTCTCGACCTGGTAAAAAAATCGTACGGGCTTGCGAAGGCGAAACTGACGGCGCGTCAGCGCCGCGGGCTCGAGGCGGATGCAACCGAATAGCAGTGAAGGTATGAAATTCATCGCAATCATTCCGGCGCGCTACGCGTCGACGCGCTTCCCGGCCAAGCCGCTTGCCCGGCTGGGGGGCAAACCCGTCATCCAGCGGGTCTACGAACAGGTGGCCGGCGTGCTGGACGACGCCGTGGTGGCTACGGACGACGAGCGGATCTACGAGGCCGTGCGGTCGTTCGGCGGACGGGTCGAGATGACCTCGACGGCGCACCGCAGCGGCACGGACCGCTGCTGGGAGGCCTACTGCAAACAGGGCCGGACGTACGACGTGGTGGTCAACGTGCAGGGCGACGAACCCTTCATTCGCCGTGAGCAGCTCGAGGCGGTGAAGCGCTGCTTCGACGACCCCTCGACCGACATCGCCACGCTGGTGAAGCCCTTTGCGGAGTCCGACGGCCTGGAGGCGCTGGAGAATCCCAACTCGCCGAAGGTGGTGCTCGACGCGCAGTCGCGGGCGCTGTACTTTTCGCGGTCGGTGATCCCCTACCTGCGCAACGTCCCGCGCGAGGAGTGGCTCTCGCGGCATACCTTCTACAAGCACATCGGCCTCTATGCCTTCCGCACGGAGGTGCTGCGTGCGGTGACCGCGCTGCCGCAGTCGCCGCTCGAGCTGGCCGAATCGCTCGAACAGCTGCGCTGGCTGGAGAACGGCTATAAAATAGGTGTGGGCATCACGCCGGTCGAGACCGTGGGGATCGACACGCCGGAGGATCTGGTGCGCGCCGAGGAGTTTTTGAAACAACACCCCGAATTCAACCGATAACGTTATGATACTGATTGCCGGACCCTGCGTCATCGAATCCGCCGAACTGCTGGACACGGTGGCCGAACGCCTCGTGGCCATCAACCGCCGCCTGGGCACGCAGATCCTCTTCAAGGCCTCGTTCGACAAGGCCAACCGCACGTCGATAGCCTCGTTCCGGGGCCCGGGTCTCGAGAAGGGGCTTCGGATGCTTGCCGACGTGCGCGCGAAGTGGGGGTTGAAGCTCCTTACGGACATCCACGAGTCGTGGCAGGCCGCGCCGGTGGGCGAGGTGGTGGACGTGATCCAGATCCCGGCCTTCCTGTGCCGGCAGACCGACCTGGTGGTGGCCGCCGCGAAGACCGGACGCACCGTGAACATCAAGAAGGCGCAGTTCCTTTCGGGGGCCGACATGCGCTATCCCTACGAGAAGGCACTCGATGCCGGGGCCCGCGAAGTGTGGCTCACCGAACGCGGCAACTCGTTCGGCTACAACAACCTGGTGGTCGATTTCCGCAATATCCCGGACATGCTGCAGATCGCGCCGACGGTGATCATGGACTGCACCCACTCGGTGCAGCGTCCCGGTGCGGCGGGGGGCAAGACGGGCGGCAACCGCGAATTCGTTCCGGCGATGGCCCGGGCCGCGAAGGCTTTCGGCGCTACGGGCTACTTCTTCGAGGTGCACCCCGATCCGGACCGGGGTCTGAGCGATGCGGCCAACATGCTGCGGCTCGATGATCTGGAACCTTTGATCGAAACTCTGCTTTGAGCAACAATATGACCGATACAGCAAAAGAGCAAATTCTGGAGGTGGCCCGCAAGGCGGTGCATACCGAGATGTTGACGCTCCGGCATCTGGAGGAGTCGCTGGACGACTCGTTTGTCGAGGCCGTGGAGATGATTCTTTCGAGTCACGGCAAGTGCATCGTGACGGGTATGGGCAAATCGGGCCTCGTGGGGCGCAAGATCGCCGCGACGCTCGCCTCGACCGGCACGCCGAGCTTCTTCCTCCACCCGGGCGAGGCCTTCCACGGTGACTTGGGCATGATCTCGAAGGAGGATATCATCCTGGCACTCTCCTATTCGGGCGAGACGGACGAGATTCTGAAGATCGTCCCCTTCATCCACTCGAACGGCAACCGCCTGATCTCGATGACGGGTAACCCCGACTCGGCGCTGGCCAAGAATTCGGACGTGCACCTGAACGTGCGGGTCCAGAAAGAGGCCTGCATTCTGCACCTGGCCCCCACGTCGTCTACGACGGCACAGATCGCCATGGGCGATGCGCTGGCCGTCTCTCTGATGCAGCTGCGAGGCTTCACGAGCGTCGATTTCGCACGCCTGCATCCGGGCGGCAGCTTGGGACGGCGCCTGCTGATGACCGTGGGCAACGTCATGCGCGACCACGACCTGCCGGTGGTGGCTCCCGACTGCCCGGCCACGGAGATGATCCACGCCATCTCGAAGGGCGGGTTGGGACTGATCGTCATCTGCGAGGGCGACCGCATCGAGGGCATCGTCACGGATGGTGACGTGCGTCGGGCCATGGAGCGGCTGCGGGGTGAGTTCTTCAATATCAAGGCAAAAGATATCGCCACGCCGCACCCGAAGACGATTGCTCCGACCGAGAAACTGATTGAAGCCGAGAAGATGATGACGCGCAACAAGGTGACCTCGCTGCTCGTTACGGACGAGTCGGGCAAGCTGGTGGGCGTGATCCAGATCTACGACATCAAGCTCTGACCGGGGGCGGTTTTCGCCGTCAGGGGCGGGAGAGACAAAAAGGGAGGCTCGGAGATCCGGGCCTTCCTCTTTTTGGTACGGGTTCGGCGGGTCATTCACCCTCCTCCAACTGGAAGAGCATCTCAACGGGCTTGCCGAATGTCCGTGCGATTTTCAGCGCCAGCACGGTCGACGGAACGAATCTCCCGGCCTCGATGGCGTTGATCGTCTGACGGCTCACGCCCACGGCCTCGGCCAGTTGTTGCTGGGTCATGCGCACCTCGGCGCGTTCGACCCGGATCCTATTCTTCATGCGCCGCCTCCTTTCCGAGTCGCCAGAGCATCACCCGTTCGATCACGAGGAAGAGCACGGGCAGCAAGAACAGGTTGAAGATCATGAAGTTGATGTAGGCGAAGTCGTAGAGCGCCAGCGCGGAGAGTACGGAGACACCCACGGTGACATAGAGCGCCGCGAGCAGGGCGTTGAGACGGATGCGGGCGATGAGTTCGTCCTCGATGCGTTCGCGCGAGCAGCCGATGAAGAGGACACCGAGCAGGATGCCGATGATGACGATGTTGTTCCAAAGGCGGGTGAAGTCCCGGGCCGGAGCGAATGAGTCGGGCAGCAGGAACGAGGGGAATCCGTTGAATCCGTCGATGGCCATCAGCAGGCCGAAGAGTGCGGTCGGGATGAACAGCATCCATCCGATCCGTTTGAACGGGTGGGGAAGCAGCAGCATTCGATTCATGGTTGTTCGTTTTTGTCGGTCAGGCAGCCTGTCGGAGGTGCGCACTTCTCCCGACTGCTGTCGCAAATGTAAAATAAACTTTACAAAATAGCAAGTAAACGCGACAAAAAAACGAACGTACTGCCTTCCGGCTACCGTTCGGCTGGGGTCAGAGCCGGGCTGTCAGCGCGTCGATCTGCTCGTCGGTGGTGGCCCAGCTGGTGACGAACCTTACGACGGACTCCTCCTTGCCGCGCGGCCCCCACAACTCGAAGGTGGCGTACTGACTGAGTCGGTCGATCTCGCGGTTCGGCAGGACGAAGAACTGTTGGTTGGTCGGCGAGTCGATGTGGAGCCGGTATCCTTTTGCGAGCAGGGCCTCCTTCAGCCGCCGGGCTGTCGAGATGGCCTGCCGGGCAATCCGCAGGTAGAGCTCTTCGGTGAAGAGCGTCTCGAACTGCACCCCCAGCAGCCGACCCTTGGCCAGCAGGGCGCCGTGCTGCTTGACGAGGGTGAAGAAGTGCGGCAGCAGCTCGGGCCGCGTGATGACGACCGCCTCGCCGAAGAGCAGGCCGGTCTTGGTGCCGCCGATGTAGAAGACCTCGCACAGCCGGGCGATGTCGCGGAGCGTGAGGGTATTCTCCTCCGAGGCCAGGGCGTAGCCGAGCCGTGCACCGTCGAGGTAGAGCGGGATCGAGTAGCGTTGGCAGACGGCATGGATCGCCTCCATCTCACTGAGCGTGTAGAGTGTCCCGAATTCGGTCGGGTGCGAGAGGTAGAGCATCCCGGGGGCGACCATATGGGGCCACGTTTCGTCGCGGTAGAATTCCTCGATCCAGCGGTCGACCTCCTCGGCGCGGACCTTGCCTTCGTGCGAGGGGAGCGTCAGGACCTTGTGGCCGGCAGCTTCGATGGCTCCGGCCTCGTGGACGTTGATGTGACCCGATTCGGCGGCCAGCACCCCTTCGTGCCGGCGCAGCAGACCGTCGATGACGGTGGCGTTGGTCTGCGTGCCGCCGACCAGAAAATGAACCTCGGCCTGCGGGGCGCCGCATGCCTGTCGGATGAGTTCGCGGGCCCGCTCCGTATGGGGGTCGCAGCCATATCCGGGAGTCTGTTCGAGGTTGGTCTCCAGCAGGCGGCGCATCACCTCGGGGTGGGCCCCCTCCATGTAGTCGCAATCGAAATGCAGCATCTTCTTCTTACTTTAAGTGTTTTTGTCATGACCGGACGTAGTGGGGCATCTCGTCGGGGAGCTCCATCGAGAACTCCACGAGTCCGCCGATCCGTCCCTCGTCGTACCAGACGGTCTGGTAGATCAGCTTGCGGATGCCCTTTTTCTGAATGGTGTAGACGTTTCGGCCGCCGTCGTCGAGCAGCCGTCGGATGATCTCCCGCGAACGGTCGTTGTGGCAGGGGAGGAGCGAGCGGCCCCTCACGTCGCCGTTGACCTCCACGGAGCGGCGGTTCTGGTAGCAGACCATCCCTTGCGTGTCGCAGAGCGTGACGGCGCAGTCGAGCGCATCGGCCCACGAGGGGCTGTCAAAAGAGATCATGGTGTATTGTGTTGGTTTTGGGTTTTCGAGTGTATCGGAGGCGGTGAATGCCACCGGCCGCGGGGCTTCGGCCTTCCGTGTCTCCCCATCCGTCCGACGGGCCTCTTCTCCGTTGGCTCCTTCCGAGCTCCGGCTTTCCGTGTCTCCCCATCCGCCCGACGGGCTTCTCCTCCGTCGGCTCCTTCCTACTGCTGGATCTTGACCAGCTGTTCGCGGTAGGCGTTCAGGATCCGCGACTTGGAGATGAATCCCAGATAGTGGTTCTGTTTGTCGACGACGGGCAGCATCCAGGTGTGCTTGTCCTCGAACTTCTCCATGACACTCTGAATGGCCTCGTGTTCGAGAATCTTGTCCGGGGGCGGGATCATGTAGTCGGAGATCGGACGGCCGTATTTCTGGGGCTTGAACATGTCCTCACGCAGGTCGTCGAGCTGTACGACGCCCAGCAGGCGTCCGAAGTTGTCGATCACGGGGAAGATGTTGCGCCGGGCCGTGGAGATGATGTGGACGATGTCGCCCAGTGTCATGTTCTCCTTGATGCGCAGGAAATCGGTCTCCATCAGATCCTCCAGCTTCAGGAAGACGAAGACTGACTGGTCCTTGTCGTGGGTCAGCAGTTCGCCCTTCTTGCGCAGCTGCTTGGTGTAGATCGAATCGGGGTCGAGGTAGTAGTCGACGGCAAACGAGATGCAGGCCGTGATCATCAGCGGGATGAAGAGGCCGTAACCGTTCGAGAGCTCGGCGATCAGGAAGATCGAGGTCAGCGGGGCGTTCATCACGCCGGACATGACGCCGGCCATGCCCACGAGTGTGAACGAGACGATCGAGACCTCCCAGTGGAACAGCAGATTGCAGATGAGCGCCAGCGAGGCTCCGGTGAAGGCCCCGACGAAAAGCGAGGGGGCGAACGTACCGCCGACACCGCCTGCAGCGTTGGTCGAGGCCATGGCGATGACCTTGAAGAACATCGTGGCGATGACGAAGAGGACGACGACCCAGTCGATGTCGCGGAAGCGGTAGAAGAGCGAGTTGTCGAACAGTTCCTGCTCGTTGCCGTGCATGAGTGAGGTAAATCCTTCGTAGCCTTCGCCGTAGAGGGGCGGGAAGACGAAGATCAGGATGCCGAGGATGGCGCCGCCCAGAATCCACTTCTTGTATTGCCTGTCGATGCGTTTGAAGAAGTCGCCGATGCGGGCGTTCATCGAGGTGAAGTACCAGGCCATCAGACCGCACAGCACGCCGAGGAGGATGAAGAGCGGGATCTGCCACAGTTCGAAGGCATCCTCGGGCGCCAGCGTCACGGCCAGAATGGGGTCAAACCCGCGGAACGTGAAGGCGATCGTCGTGGCGGTGATCGAGGCGATGAGCAGCGGGATGACCGATGCGGCGGTGATGTCGAGCATGAGGATCTCCAGCACGAAGACCACACCGGTGATCGGGGCCTTGAAGATGGCGGCCAGGGCGGCACCGGCGCCGCAGCAGAGCAGCAGCGTGGAGTGTTTGTAGTTGAGGTGCACCAGCCGGCTGATGTTCGAGCCGATGGCGGCTCCGGTCAGCACGATCGGGGCCTCAGGACCGACCGAACCGCCGAATCCGATGGTCGTGGCACCTCCGACGATCGAGGTCCAGCAGTTGTGGGCGGCGATGCGGGAGTTGCGGCTCGACATGGCGTAGAGGACGCGCGTAACGCCTTCGGAGATGTTGTCGCGCACGATGTAACGGACGAACAGCGTGGCCAGGATGATACCCACGGCGGGGTAGATCAGGAAGAGGAAGTGGGCGCTGTCGACCGGGAACCAGTTTGTCAGACCGGTTTTGATGGCGTAGAGCAGCATCTCGAAGAGATAGGTGCCCAGTCCGGCGAGCGCACCGACCACCACCGCCAGCAGCATCATCATCTGGCGGTTTGAAAGACGCCGTGTCAGTCTGAGAAAGGCGGCGTAGATACGGTCGGCGCGGAGTTCCATGCGGCGTACGGCAAGATCAGTGTTTGAGTTTCTCGGCGTACTGGCGGGCCTGCTCGTCGATGAGCTGCTGGTCCTCGAAGTAGTTGATCTTCATGGCGCGGCGCACCTCGGCCAGGGTTTCGGCCGCAGCGGCACGTGCCGTTTCCGACCCTTTGCGCAGCACGTCGTAGACCTCGCCGATGCGGGCCTCGTAGTAGTGGCGGCGTTCGCGGATGGGGTTGAGCGTCTCGTTGAGGATCGCGATGAGCAGCCGTTTGACCTTCACGTCGCCCAGACCGCCGCGGCGGTAATGAGCCTTCAACTCGTCGAGCGAGGCGTATTCGGGGAGGTATTTGGCGAAGTGTTCCGGGCGGCTGAAGGCGTCGAGGTAGGTGAAGACCGTGTTGCCCTCGACCTTGCCGGGATCCTCGACGCGCAGGTGGTCGGGATCGGTGTACATGCCCATGACCTTTTTCTTGACCTCGTCGGCCGTATCGGAAAGGTAGATGCAGTTGCCCAGCGACTTGGACATCTTGGCCTTGCCGTCCGTTCCGGGCAGGCGCAGGCAGGCGGCGTTGTCCGGCAGCAGGATTTCGGGCATGGTGAGCGTCTGGCCGTAGACCGAGTTGAACTTGTGGACGATTTCGCGTGTCTGTTCGATCATCGGCTCCTGGTCCTCGCCCACGGGGACGGTCGTGGCCTTGAAGGCGGTGATGTCCGAGGCCTGGCTGATCGGGTAGGTGAAGAATCCGACGGGGATGCCCTGCCGCTGGGTGGTGTCGCCCTCGACGGCCCCTTCGGCGAATCCGCGCAGCTGGATTTCGGCCTTGACGGTGGGGTTCCGCTGCAGGCGCTGCACGGTGACCAGATTCATGTAGTAGAACGACAGTTCGCACAGTTCGGGGACCTGCGACTGGATGAAGAGGGTCGACTTTTCGGGATCGAGGCCTACGGAGAGGTAGTCCAATGCCACCTCGATGATGTTCTGGCGCACCTTTTCGGGATTGTCGGCGTTGTCGGTCAGGGCCTGGGCGTCGGCGATCATGATGAATATGCGGTCGAAGAGTCCGGAGTTCTGCAGCTCCACGCGGCGGCGCAGCGAGCCCACGAAGTGTCCCAGATGGAGGCGGCCCGTGGGACGGTCGCCGGTGAGGATGATTTTTGCCATAGCGGTATAACTGTTCTGAATGGTATTTGGGAGACAAACATACGAAAAACAGCGCGGGGCTTCAAAAAAAGTTGTAGGATATAGATTAATTTTATATCTTCGTTCTGAGAAATAAATGTCTGTTATAAAAAATACCTGTTATGACAATCATCCAACTCGAGTATCTGTTGGCGGTGGCCAACTGCGGCAGTTTTTCGCAGGCTGCCGAACATTGCTTCGTCACGCAGCCGTCGTTGAGCATGCAGATCAAGTCGCTGGAGGAGGAGTTGGGGGTTGTGCTGCTTGACCGGTCGAAGAAGCCGGTGATTCCGACCGAAGCGGGGGCTGTGGTTTTGGACCGGGCCCAGGAGACGATCAAGGCCTACAACTGCATCCGCGAGGCGGTGGCCGAACTCAAGGGCGAGACGGCCGGCAAACTGCGTCTGGGCGTGATTCCGACCATTGCGCCCTATTTGCTGCACAAGTTCATTCCGTCGTTCGTGCACGACTACCCGAAGGTGGAACTGGAGATTTCGGAGATGATCACCTCGGATATCGTCGAGGCTTTGAAGCGGGACCGGATCGATGCGGCGCTGGTGGCCAGCGGGACGTGCGGCGAGGGGATCCTCGAGCAGGAGCTCTTCAACGACCGCTTCTACGTCTACGTTTCGCCCGAGAATCCGCTCTACGAACGGCAGAATATCCGCATCGAGGATATCGACCTGAAGGATCTGGTGATTCTGAGCCCGGGCAACTGCATGCGTGACCAGATCATCGAACTGTGCCAGGCTCGGCGGTCGATGCCTTCGCACTACTCGTTCGAGTCGGGGTCGCTCGATACGCTGATGCGCATCGTCGACTGTACGCCGTGTCTGACGATCATTCCCGAGATGGCTGTCGAGTACATTCCGGCCGAACATCGCGACCAGTTGAAGACCCTCTGCAAGGGGGCCACTTCGCGCAAGATCGCCATTGCCGTCCGGCGCACCTACGTGAAGAGTTCGATCATCAAGGCACTGACCGACACGATTCTGGCGAGCGTCGGGGTGCATCCTCAGGCATAGTTTCGGAAGCCGGCTGCAGGCAGGTATGGTTCCGAAGGCCGGCTGCAGGCATGGTCCCGAGGGGGCATTCGGCCGCAGACATAATCTCCGGCCGGGTGCGAAGAAGGGAGATTATGTCGGTTGGCGGCTCAGGGTGCGGTCTCCTGACGGCCGTTCCGGCCCACTCGACCTGCAGGCTGTTTCCGTCCGCACAGTTCAGCGAGATCCGGATGTCGAAGCGATCGCCGTTACGGGAGACCGTCAACGATCCTTTGCTGACCACTTCGGCGACGGGGTCTTCATCGTAATCGACCGTGAACCGGTCCGATCCGTTGCGTGCACTAAAATTCCGGAGAATCGGGTGTCGGGGTGGAAAAGGGGCCTCGTTACGCGATTTTTAACCGGTAATTTTCAAATCTCATTCTCTTTTCATACCTTTGCAAGGTTATAGACATCTATTGGAAATTATGGACAAACTGATCGAAACGATCGTCAGCGCGATTGAAGATAAGAAGGGAAAGAATATTGTATCGTTGGACCTTCGGGGGTTCGACGGTGCAATCTGTTCGTACTTCGTGGTCTGCAACGCCGATTCCACGACGCAGGTGGCGGCCATCGCCGACGGTATTGAAGAGAAGGTGCTTGAGACGCTGGGTGAAAAGGTCTGGCGCATCGAGGGTCAACAGAACGCCGTATGGATTGCCATGGACTATGTGGATGTAGTGGTTCACATCTTCCAGACGGAGCTTCGCAGCTTCTACCGGCTCGAAGAGCTGTGGGCCGACGCCCCGATGGTGAAATACGAATACGAGGAGTAATATGGCACAGAATCAGAACAAACGCAGCAATAATCCGAAAATGAACATGCCGCGGCCCTCGCTGCTGTGGGTCTACGGCGTGATTGCGGCGCTGATCGTCGGCTATTACCTGTTCAATCCGTCGAACGACCGGCCGCTCGAGAGCGACTGGTCGACGGTCCGGGAGATGGTCGAGCGGGGCGACGTGACGAAAATCCAGGTCATCAACCGCGACGAGGCGCAGGTCTTCCTTTCGAAGGAGGCCGCCGACCGTTACCGGAACGACTCGGTGGACAAACGCTTCCGCCGACTGCCCGAATCGGGTGCGCAGCTGACCTTTACGATCGGCTCGGTGGATTCGTTCCGCGAGGATCTGCAGGCTGCCGAGGCGCAGTCGGGACAGGATGTTCCGGTCGTCTATCAGAACGAGCGCAACGACTGGACGTCGCTGCTGGTCAACCTGCTGCCGTGGATCCTCATCATCGGCGTATGGATCTTCGTCATGCGTTCGATGGCGCGCGGTGCGGGCGCCGGGGGCGGAGGCGGCATCATGAATGTCGGCAAGGCCAAGGCGCAGGTCTTCGACAAGGACAACTCCAAACGGGTGACATTCAAGGATGTGGCCGGACTGGAGGAGGCCAAGGTCGAGATTATGGAGATCGTCGACTTCCTGAAGAAGGCCGACAAATACAAGGAGCTGGGCGCCAAGATTCCGAAGGGAGCGCTGCTGGTGGGCCCTCCGGGAACGGGCAAGACGCTCCTGGCGAAGGCCGTGGCCGGCGAGGCCAACGTGCCGTTCCTTTCGATCTCGGGTTCGGACTTCGTTGAGATGTTCGTCGGGGTGGGCGCCTCGCGCGTGCGTGACCTCTTCGAACAGGCCAAGCAGAAGGCTCCGTGCATCGTCTTCATCGACGAGATCGACGCCATCGGCCGGGCTCGCGGCAAGAATGCCGGCTTCTCGGGCAACGACGAACGCGAAAATACGCTGAACCAGCTGCTTACGGAGATGGACGGCTTCCAGACCAATACGGGCGTCATCGTGCTGGCGGCGACGAACCGTGCCGATATTCTGGACAAGGCGCTGATGCGCGCCGGACGTTTCGACCGTCAGATCGAGGTGGGACTCCCCGACGTGAAGGAGCGTGAGGAGATCTTCAACGTGCACCTGCGTCCGCTGAAACTCGATCCGCAGCTCGACCGCTCGTTCCTGGCGCGCCAGACCCCGGGCTTCTCGGGTGCCGACATCGCCAACGTCTGCAACGAGGCGGCGCTGATTGCGGCCCGTCACAACAAGAAATTCATCTCGAAGGAGGACTTCCTGGCCGCCATCGACCGCATCGTGGGCGGTCTGGAGCGCAAGAACAAGATCATCACCGACGACGAGAAGCGCGTGATCGCCTACCACGAGGCGGGCCACGCCACGGTGAGCTGGATTCTGGAGAACGCCAGCCCGCTGATCAAGGTGACGATCATCCCGCGCGGCAAGGCGCTCGGAGCGGCGTGGTACCTGCCCGAGGAACGTCAGATCACCACGCGCGAGCAGATGATGGACGAACTGGCCGCCACGCTGGGCGGCCGCGTCTCGGAGCAGCTGACCTTCGGCGAAGTGTCGACCGGTGCGCTGAACGATCTGGAGCGCGTGACCAAACAGGCCTACGCCATGGTGGCCTACTACGGCATGAGCGACCAGGTGGGGACGCTCTCCTACTACGATTCGACGGGCCAGAGCGACATGTCTTTCACGAAACCCTACTCCGAGGAGACGGCCCGGCAGATCGACGCCGAGGCGCGCCGGGTGATCAGCGAGGCCTACCGCATGGCCGAGAAGGTGCTCAAGGAGCACAAGGAGGGATTGAAGGAGCTGGCCGAACTGCTGTTGCAGCGCGAGGTGGTCTTCACGGAGGATGTGGAGCGGATCTTTGGCAAGCGGAAGAAGGATATCGAGCGCGAACGCCGTGAGGCGGAGGCCAAGGCCAAGGCTGCGGAGGGAACGGCTCCGACTGCTGCGACGGATTCGACCGCCGCTGCAAGCGGAGCGGCTTCGTCCGAAACGGCAGCACAGGGAGCGGCTGCGGAGAAGCCGGCAACGGCTGCTGATACGACCGCCGCGACCGACACCGCGGCATCGGATGCCGCGACGAAGGGTCCGGAGCATCCGGCCTCGGGGGAGAAATAAGCGGAACAACCTGTAACGACCTGACTACTGAAACCGATGAATGAAAAACTGAAGAATCTGCTGGTCCGAACGTTGAGCGGAGCGGTCCTTGCCGTGGTTGTCCTGGGGGCCATTGCGTGGTCACAATGGAGCTTCGGCGCGTTGCTGGCGCTGTTGCTGATCGTGGGAATGCGTGAATTCTACACCCTGACCGAGGCGCGGGGAGCGGCTCCGCAACGGATCGTCGGTCTGGTTGCGGGGTTGGTGCTGTTGGCGCTGAATTTCACCGTCGTGTGCGACGACATCCAGATTCTGGGGAGTGCCAACCGGACCTTTGCCTTCGGCATGGCCTTTCTGCTGTTGCTGCTTCCGGTGATGTTCATCTGCGAACTCTTCCGCCGCCGGGAGAATCCCGCGGTCAATATCGCCACCACATTGCTGGGGGTCGTTTACGTGGCGCTTCCCTTCTCGCTGATGTGCTATTTCCCGATCATCGCCAGCGAGGAGTGGAGCCCCGGCGTGATGATGTTCTACATCTTCATCATCTGGGCCAACGACGTCTTCGCCTATCTGGTGGGGATGAGTCTGGGACGGCACCGCCTCTGCGAACGCCTCTCGCCCAAGAAATCGTGGGAAGGCTTCTTCGGGGGCGTCATCGGTGCCATGGCTATGGGACTGGTTGCGGCATGGGCGCTCAAGGGCAACTATGCGGCATGGGCCGGACTGGCCTTCGTGGCCTCGATCACCGGCGTACTGGGCGATCTGGTGGAGTCGATGTTCAAGCGGGCGGCCGGCGTCAAGGATTCCGGTCGGCTGATCCCCGGCCACGGCGGTGTGCTCGACCGTTTCGATGCCGAACTGCTTTCGGCGCCGTTCGTCTTCGTCTATATGCTTTATGTGATGTAACTCCAAATCGTACCGAAATATGAGAATCAACAAGGAAGGATACAAGATCATCGGAGTTTCGGGCGCCGTGTGCCTGCTGATCTGGTGGCTCTTCTACCGGATGCTGGTCAACGAGTCGGGTACGGCTCTGCTGTGGGGCGGGACGATCTTCCTGCTGCTCTTCTGGTTCTTCATCGTGGCCTTTTTCCGCGAGCCGCGTCGGGTCCGCATCCACGACAACGATCTGGTCTTCGCACCGTGCGACGGCCGTGTGGTGGTGACCGAGGTGGTGCGCGAGAACGAGTACCTCCAGGAGGAGATGATGCAGATCTCGATCTTCATGTCGATCACCAACGTCCACATGAACTGGGTGCCCGTCGGGGGCGAGGTGGAGTATTTCAAATACCATCCGGGCCGTTTTCTGGTGGCGTGGCACCCGAAGTCGTCGACCGAGAACGAACGGACGACCACGGTGGTGCGGATGCCCTCGGGCCAGCGGGTGCTGTTCCGCCAGATTGCGGGGCTCATCGCGCGGCGGATCGTCTCCTACATGAAGGTGGGCCATCAGGTGGAGCAGAACAGCGTCTGCGGCTTCATCAAGTTCGGATCGCGCATCGACGTGCTGGTTCCGAAGGACAGCGAACTGCTGGTGGAGATCGGCGATCCGACAATCGGTTCGCAGACGCCGATCGCCCGTCTGCGCAAGGTGGAGGAGTAGAGCCATGAAGACGACGCCACAGACGGTTCTGAAGTTCATCGTGGGTGCGGTCATCGTCACGGCCGTGCTCTTTCTGGTGTGGTACTTCTCGTCGATCGTCGTCTATATATTGGTATCGGCCGTTCTGGCCGTCATGGGGCGACCGCTGGTGAAGCGGCTGTCGGATCTTCGCATCCGGGGCTGGCGGGTTCCGCGCTGGCTGGCGGCGCTGGTGACGCTCGTGGTGATCTGGGCGATCTTCGCGGCCTGCTTTTCGCTCTTCGTGCCGCTGGTCTTCAACAAGATCAACCAGTTTGCCCATGTGGACTTCACGGTCGTCATGTCGAGCATCAGCGAACCCGTAGCGCGGGCGCAGCATGATCTGCAGCGCCTCTTCGCGCTGCCCGAGAGCACCTTCTCGCTCTCCGATGAGCTGACGACGGCCATGCGTCAGATCATCGACCTCGATTCATTGAACCGTCTCTTCTCGTCGGTCATCGGCGTGGTGGTCTCGCTGGTCATCGCCGTCTTCTCGATCTCGTTCATCACCTTCTTCTTCCTCAAGGAGGAGGGGCTCTTCTACGCCATGGTCACGGCGGTCTTCCCCGAACACTACCACGAAAATATCACCCGCGCGCTGGATTCGGTGACGCTGCTGCTGGGCCGCTACTTCACGGGCATCCTCACGGAGAGCCTGCTGCTGATGATTGCCGTCTCGCTGGTGATGATGGCCTTCGGGATGACGATGGCCGATGCGGCCTTCATCGGGCTGATCATGGGGGCGATGAATGTCGTGCCCTACGCCGGACCGCTGATCGGCGGCATTCTGTCGGTGCTGGTGGGTATCGTGACGCCGATCGAGGGGATGCCAGTCGGGTATACGGTGCTGGTGATCGTCTGCACGCTGCTGGTCATCAAGGGAATGGATGACTTCATCCTCCAGCCGACGCTCTACTCGAAGCGGGTCAAGGCCCATCCGCTGGAGGTCTTTCTGGTGATCCTGATTGCCGGATCGCTGGCCGGGATTCTGGGCATGCTGCTGGCCATCCCCTCGTATACGGTGCTGCGGGTCTTCGCCAAGGAGTTCTTCTCGCAGTTCAGCCTGGTGCGCAAACTGACCGAAAAGATCTGATGGAGCGGGTGGTGATCGAAGGGGTGGTGGAGCATGGACGGCGCCTGGGCCGGGAGTTGGGCTTTCCGACGGCCAATCTGGCCGTGGCGGCGGACCTTCCGCTGACGGATGGGGTCTATCGCTCGCGGGTCGAGATCGACGGCCGCTGGTACGACGCCATGTCGAACCTGGGCTGCAACCCTTCGGTGGGGGGATCGGAACGCCGCCTCGAGACCCATGTCTTCGACCTGACGGAGTCGCTCTACGGACGCCGCCTGCGGGTCGAACTCGTGGAGAAGATCCGCGACGAACGGCGTTTTGCCACGGTGGAGGAGCTCCGCGAACAGATCGCCCGCGACCGGGAGCGGATCCTCGAGCTGATCGCCGCCGAGGGGGCCGCCGAGAGGGTTTGAATGGCCGCCTGGGGGCTGCCGTGGGGGATGACCGAGGAAGTTGAATAGCCGCTGCGGGGGGGGGAAAAAAAAAGACGAAGGAGAAATAATGCGGTTGCGACTGCGGCGGAGGCTGCGGTACGGCGACCGAAACGGATACAACACTTAAAATTGAAACGATATGTTTTTGGACACAACGCTTCCCTATAAGGTAGCCGACCTGTCGCTGGCCGAGTGGGGACGCAAGGAGATCGAGATCTCCGAGCACGAAATGCCGGGCCTGATGGCCGTACGACGCAAATATGGCCCCAGGAAACCGCTGAAAGGGGTCCGCATCATGGGCTCGCTGCACATGACGATCCAGACGGCGGTGCTGATCGAGACGCTCGTCGAACTGGGCGCCGAGGTGCGCTGGTGCTCGTGCAACATCTTCTCGACGCAGGACCACGCCGCGGCGGCCATCGCCAAGGAGGGGATTCCGGTCTTCGCCTGGAAGGGCGAGACCCTGCCCGAGTACTGGTGGTGCACGGCCATGGCGATGTCGTTCCCGGGCGGCAAGGGCCCGCAGCTGGTTGTCGACGACGGAGGCGATGCCACGCTGCTGATCCACAAGGGCTTCAAGGCCGAAAACGACGCCTCGACGCTTGACTGTGCCCCCTCGTCCTATGAGGAGGAGGTGATCCTTTCGACGCTCCGGCAGGTACTGGCCGAGGATCCGCAGAAATGGCACCGCACGGTGGCCGAGTGGAAGGGCGTGAGCGAGGAGACCACGACGGGTGTACACCGCCTCTACCAGATGCAGGCCGCCGGCGAGCTGCTTGTTCCGGCCATCAACGTCAACGATTCGTGCACCAAGTCGAAGTTCGACAACCTCTATGGCTGCCGTGAATCGCTGGCCGACGGCATCAAGCGCGCCACGGACGTCATGATCGCCGGCAAGGTGGTAGTCGTGTGTGGCTACGGCGACGTGGGCAAGGGTTGCGCACGCTCGATGCGCTCGTACGGCGCACGGGTAATCGTCACGGAGATCGACCCGATCTGCGCACTGCAGGCCGCCATGGAGGGCTTCGAGGTGAAGACCGTCGAGAGCGCCCTGGCCGAGGGCAACATCTATGTCACCTGCACGGGCAACTGCGACATCATCACGCTCGAACACATGGAGCGGATGCGTGACCAGGCGATCGTCTGCAACATCGGCCACTTCGACAACGAGATCCAGATGGCGCGACTGGAGAAGTCCGATGCCGTGAAGACGAACATCAAGCCGCAGGTCGACAAGTACACCTTCCCCGACGGCCACTCGATCTTCATCCTGGCCGAGGGACGACTGGTCAACCTGGGTTGCGCCACGGGGCACCCGTCGTTCGTCATGTCGAACTCCTTTACGAACCAGTGCCTGGCTCAGATGGAGCTGTGGCAGGAGGATCTGAAGGTGGATGTCTACCGCCTGCCGAAACACCTCGACGAGGAGGTGGCGCGCCTCCACCTGGACAACCTGGGAGTCGAGCTGACCCACCTGACGCAGAAGCAGGCCGACTACATCGGCGTACCGGTCGAGGGCCCCTACAAGGCCGATCACTACCGCTATTGATGCGGCGGCGGACTCGCTCCGTCGCATTTTCAACAAGCGAAGCCCCTGCATGCTGAAAGGCATGCAGGGGCTTCGCTTGTGTGCCGAGACCGCTTCGCTCGCGGAGGAGCGTTACGGTTCTACGAGGGCGTGCCGGTATCCGTCGATTTTGTTCCATTCGCCGCGCGTAAAGTCCGGAACGGTCACCGGGGTGTTGTTGTGCTCGAGCGAGAGGGCCGTCAAGGCTCCGATGCACGACCATTCGGCGGCGTCGTAGACATCCTGATCGAGCGGCAGACCGTTGTGCAGACAGTAGATCAACCGGTAATCCATGATGAAGTCCATACCTCCGTGTCCGCCGACTTCGCGGGCTTTTGCCTCGAGTTCGCGGGTGATCGGGTGCTTGTACTGCTCCATCAGGGCGGTCCGTACCTCGTCCGAAACGAAGCTGTGGGCGCTCAGATTCTCATGATCGGGGATTCCGGAACCGGAGAGCTGTTCCGGCTGGAAGGCGTACCCCTCGATCGGATATTTGTTGGCAAATCCCTTTGTGCCGGTCACCTGGTACATCCGGCTGTAGGGGCGCGGCGTGTAGACGTTGTGCTCGAGCAGGATCGTGCGTCCCCGCTGGGTCTGGATCAGCGTCAGGGTGTGGTCTCCGTTGGCGAACTGTTCGGCTCCCATCTTTTTGCGGGCCAGGGCCAGACCATTGACCGAGGGGGTGTCCATCGATACCAGCCGGGTCATCCGGTCGCCGCGATGGATGTCAAGGAGCTGGCAGGCCGGTCCCAGACCGTGTGTGGCGTAGACATCGCCGCGGTGCTGCTGGTTGAATGCCAGACGCCAGTTCCCCTGGTAGTAGTCCCAGAACTCCTCGAGGTTGTGGATGTAGGAGCCTTCGGCATGCAGGAGCTCACCGAAGAGCCCTTGCTGAGCCATGTTCAGCGTGGTGAGTTCGAAGAAGTCGTAGACGCAGTTTTCGAGCATCATGCAGTGGCGTTGTGTCTGCTCGGCGGTATTGACCAGTTGCCAGCACTCCTCGAGCGAGGTTGCGGCCGGTACCTCCACGGCGACATGCTTGCCCTGATGCATGGCGTAAACCGCCATCGGAACGTGCAGCTGCCACGGCGTACAGATGTAGACCAGGTCCAGATCCGACCGGTTGCAAAGCTCTTTCCAGCCCTCCTCGCCGCTGTATGAAGCGGCCTGGGGAAGCCCCCGGCGTGTCAGGATGGCCTGAGCGCTGTCGACCCGCTCGGGATAGAGGTCGCAGAGGGCGCGGATCTCGACGCCGTCGAGGTGGGTGAACCGCTCGACAGCCCCCGGACCGCGCATGCCGAGTCCGATGAACCCGACGCGTACGGTATCGATCGGCTCGCAGCGGAGTCCCAGTACGGATTGTTGCCCGTCCTGACGGGGCGGGGTCTCGGTGACGATCACGCCGTCGACGATGCGGTAATTTTTCGGTGATTGCGTGCAGGAGGCGGCGCCGAAGGCCGCCAGAGCACAGAGAGTCCAAAGCAGTTGTTTCATGATGGATAGTGTGATTAGTTTCCGGCAGCGATAATGAGAGCGAGACCTCCGATAAAGAGCAGGAACATCAGGGTCAGCAGCCCGTTGACCAGTCTGGAGGCTCCCTTGAACTCTTTCCAGATGAAGACCCCCCAGATGGCGGCGATCATCGGGGCACCCTGTCCCAGGGCATAGGAGATGGCCGGGCCCGCCTCTCCGGAGGCGATGTAGCTGAAGGCCGTACCCAGACACCAGATGGCACCGCCCAGCATGCCGACCATGTGAGTGGAAAGGGATCCCTTGAAATAGGTGCCATAGCCGACGGGTTCGCCGACGAAAGGCCAGCGCATGACCAGCGTATTGAAGAGCAGGTTGCTGACCAGTACGCCGAGCGAGAAGATGAAGATGGCCGAATAGGGCGTCAGCATTCCCTCGGCCGGGGCCTGGAAGTTCTCGACATCCATGCCCATGACGACAAAGCGGTAGAAGAGCGACATCAGAATACCGGCAACGAGGGCGAGGATCAACCCCTTTCGGTTGTTCTTCCGGTTCTCCTCGCCGTGCTGCATCCGACCCGAGGCGATGCCGTTGCAGATGATGGCCAGCACGATGAGGGACACTCCGAGGAAGAGGATGAGCGGATTTCCCGCAGGGGCTCCGACGTAGTTGATGATAACGCCCAGCACCAGGGCGATTCCGACGCCCAGCGGGAAAGCGACGGCCATGCCGGCCAGCGATACGGAGGCCGAAAGCAGGATGTTCGAGGCGTTGAAGATCACGCCGCCGAGCAGTACCCAGCCGATGGATGCTGCGGCGGCCTGTCCGAGATCCGTGAGGAAGGGCCGGCCCGCATCGCCGATGCTGCCCATCGTCAACCCGAGCAGGAGTGCGAAGATGACCATGCCGATGACATAGTCCCAGTAGAAGAGCTCGTATCTCCAGCTCTTCGAGGCCAATTTCTGGGTGTTGCCCCAGGAACCCCAACACAGCATCGTAATCAGACAGAAGACGACAGCCGTGAAATAACTACCGACAATATACATAAGAATCAGTTTTTAGGATGAGAGGTCTGTTTGGGGGTGATGACGGCCGAGAAGCCGCCTCCGGGAGCCAGCCGGACGGGGATCTGCCGCGAGGAGTCCACCTCTTCGACCGTGCGGCTGAAGTCCTTGCCGTTGACATCGGCATTCATCCCGTCGCGGAAGGCGGTCATGAGGTAACTTCCCGCTCCGAGGAACGAGAGGTCGAGACGGAGTTGCCGGGGGTCGTTTCCTCCCATAATCCCGACGAACCACCGCTCTCCGCTGCGACGGGCAATGCCGATGTATTCGCCGATCTGGCCGAACAACGGACGGGTTTCGTCCCAGACGGTCGGGACCTGTTTGAGGAACTCGAAGCATTCCGGATTCTCGAGGTACTTGGTCGGACTGTCCGAGAGCATCTGGAGCGGGCTTTCGTAGACGACGTACATGGCCAGCTGATGGACGCGGGTCCCCTGGCTCATGGGCTCCACGGCGTTGATGCGGAACGACTCCTTCTGGGCGTTGAGCATGGCTCCCGGGGTGTAGTCCATCGGTCCGACCCACATGCGGAGGAAGGGGATGATCAGGTCATGTCGCGGTGTGGCCCGATCGCTCCATTTGTTGTATTCGAGTCCCACGACCCCCTCGCGGGTCATCAGCAGCGAGTATTTCGCCCGCATGCCCTCGTTGGGATACGATCCGTGGAAGTCGACCAGGAACCGGCACTCCCGGGCCTTGCGGGCCACACGCTCGTAGAAATTGACCATCTTGGCATCATTGCGGTCCATGAAGTCGATCTTCACCCCCTTGACGCCCCACGATTTCATGCATTCGAAGGCTTCGTCGAGCTGTCGGTCGACGTTGATCCACTTGGCCCAGAGCAGGACTCCGATCCCTTTGTCGGTGGCATGGCGGCAGATCGCGGGCATGTCCACTTCGGGGTTGAGGGTCAACAGATCGTCGCGGGCCGACCATCCCTCGTCGATGAGCAGGTATTCGATGCCGTGTTCGGCGGCGAAGTCGATCATGTAGCAGTAGGTCTGCGTATTGATTCCGGCCTTGAAATCCACGCCATAGATGTTGTTGTGGTTCCACCAGTCCCAGAGGACCTTGCCGGGACGTATCCACGAATAATCCTCCGAACTCTTCTCCGAGAGCAGGTAGATCAGTTCGCTGCCGAGGATCGCCGCATCGTTGTCGAAGAGTCCCGTCACGCGCCACGGGAATGCGCGGTCGAGGCGGCATTTCACCAGATAGGGTTCGCGCTCGGTTGCGTAGATTTTGTTCGTGCCGTCGAAAAACTCCTCCTTGCGGGGATAAGCCGCCTGAACCCCTTCGAATCCCGCTCCCGTGGGGCGCAGATAGAGTCCCGGATAGTTGTAGAGACTGGCTTCGGCCAGCAGTACGTTGCACTCCCCGACGCGCACCAGAACCGGAGCTATCGAGATGCTGTCGGCGGGCAGATGGTTCAACGGCCTTTCGGTGTAATTCTCTTCGAACCAGTTCTGCAGATTGCGGGTCAACAGCGTGAAGGAGGGGTAGTCTCCGGCAAACTCGTAGCTCACCCGTTCGTGTTCGACGGATCCCTCGACGGGACTGGTTCCGACGAACCGGTAGGCAACACCGTCGGCGTAGGCGCGCACTTCGATCCGGTAATCCGCATAATGCAGTTGCACTTCCCGGAAGTTGTCGCGCACGGAGGGGTATTTCCGGGCCACGACGAAGTGCTCCGTACGATCGACCTCCCGGCGCGTGATCTTTCGGGGGCGGGCGTCGGAGCCCCACGTCCGGCCGTCGACCGTCATGGCGAGCGGCGACGGAGCCAGAATCCGTTCTCCGCGGCGGAACACCTCGTAGCGGAGGCACTCTCCGTCGTAGAGGAGATTGACCGTGTTGCTACCGTCGGGCGACTCCACGCTTGCCACGCGGCGCTCCCTGGCCGAGACCGGGAGCAATACGAGCAGGGCTGCCGTTGCCGTCAGCAATTGATTCCGTATCATGGCTTCTGATTTTCAATTGGTTTTCCCGTGGTTCGAGCTACCAGCGCTCCGAGCGTGGCGGCCACTCTCTCCTGAGGAATGGTCAGGTAATTCTGCAGTCCGTTTTCGGAGGGTTCGAACGAACTCCTTCCGTCTTCGGCGATACGGATTGTCCCCTGCTCCGAGGTCCCGAACCATTGACCGGGCTCCACGGCCTCGAGGACGGCCGTCAGATCCCAGGTCTGGCGGTCGTAGGGCATCTCCATGTAGTGGCAGTAGGCCACCGCAAGGGGATGTGCCTGCGGGTCTCCGAAATCGCTAAGAATGCTCTTGTGAGGATAGAGCAGCCGGTTGCCGACCTCCCAGCCGGTGGTTGTCAGGGGCACGGGACACGACTCGAAGGTGCGGTGGGCCGCCTCGATATCACAGACGACGTTGTACTCCGGGAAATCGAACTCATCGCTGAACAGTCCGGCCATGGTGACCACGCGGCTGACCTTGGCGGCGACCAGTTCGCGCCCCGTGAGCGGCGAGATCTCGTCGCCCGGGCTGACAAGCAGGTTGCCGATGTTGGTCAGCGGGCCTATGGCAATCAGTACGACCGATCCGTCGGGTTGTGCGGCCAACAGCTGCCGCAGCAACTTGTATCCTTCGGGGAGGGCGCTGTCGATGGTCCGGGCAGGTTGCAGAAGCGGTTTTCCATTGTTCGAGGCCTCGAGCGTGGGCAGCAGGTAGGTGCCGTCTTCGGGGGTGACTCCGTGATAGGCATATCCCAGCGGGATCTCCTCGAACCCGTTGAACCGGCAGAAGCCGTCGGTGAAGGCGATCGTGGCCGGGTTGGCCTTGCAGAGCGTGATGCCCAGCAGATCGATTTTGCCCTCTTTCTGGTAGTTGAGCAGCATCTGCAGGGCAAGGACATCGTCGATGTCATTGCCCAGGTCCGTGTCGAAGATGATCCGCTGCGGCTCGTCGGCCTGTTTGGTCGTCTGCGGGCCGCAGGCGACACTCAGGGACAACAGGGTGAAGATCAGAATCCGTTTCATGAAGGTGGAAGGTTGTTTAGTGTTTGTAGTTCAGGGAGGTGTCGCCTTGCAGATCGTCGAAATCCTTCGGGTCGAGGGCCGGTTGCTGCTCCTGGATCCCGACTCCGACATATCCCAGTGGATGATATCCTCCGTTGTAGTAGTTCGTATTGGCGAAGCGGACCGTCGGACGGCCGCAGCCCGGATCCAGAATTCCCAGAGCCAGGATATACCGTCCGGTGGGGATCGATGCGTCGAGACTCGGGTGTGATTCTATCCGAACGGTCTCGGCCGGAGTGCGATAGGCCTCCAGATCCATGTCCCAGTCGTCGCCGGGCATCCACTGCGAGATTTGCACGTTGTCGAGTACCGTGCCCCAGACCTTTTCCCGAGTCTGGACATCCAGCAGCGCCACCTCGACGGGCCAATCGTAGTAGAAGGGCGAGGATCCGGTATTCTGAACCTCGAACTCCAGCTGGAAGGCCTGTCCGGGGTCGATTCTGCAGGGGTAGGAGGCTTTCGAGAGGACGAAACGGTAGCCCATGGCCTTCTGCAGTTCGGCGGCGTTCCGGGCGAATTGCGGGTCGTTGAAATCGGCCCATGTGATTCCTCCGAGGTGGTTGCAGTGGAGGTTGCGAATCTGTTCGATGACGATCCGGCGCGTCGTGTCGTCGGCCACGACCTCCTCGAAGCCGGGGTATTTGCCCAGATCGCCCCAGTTCCAGGTGATCTCGCCGCCGACGGGCTGCGTCCGCCAGTAGTCGCCCCGGGCCCGCATCGCATGGTATCCGCGGTCGATCTCCTGAGGCTGGGCCCACGAATCCCAGTAGATGCCGAAGTCGTACTCCTTGAACTCGTAGGCATAGCGGACCATCACCTTCTTGTTGTGGAACGCCTCGCTGAAGGCATCGCCGAGGACCTTCTCCATTCCTGGGATCCAGGTCCGACCGGCGACGTGCTTCGGTTCATCGTGCGGCGGGAAGACGGTCGACAGATCGGGGTCGTGATGTTCGCCCCATTCGCCGATAATTCCCATCTCGACATAGGCTACGCGGGGATCGTTGTCCCACGCCTCACCCAACTTGCGCACCAGCTTGCGCACCCGATCCGGGAACGAGGGGTCGAAATAGCCGCCCTGAATGACGGTAAGCGAGTCCTGAGACTCGACGTAGGCGCCGACCGATCCTGGAATCTGCTTGTAGGGACCGGTTTCGCCGGGCAGATCCGAGGGCCAGTGCCAGCCGTTCAGATCGTCGGGATTGTCGGGATCCTTGGCCCAACCGCCGTGCCAGGGTTCGAGCCAGACGATGAATACGCGGGGAATCACCTTGACATTCTGCTCCTCGACTCCCTCCCAGCGATGGTTGCTGTAGGCGACGATCTTCTCCACTCCGTCCGAGGCGACGTTTTCCAGCATGTTCCACGGCATGTACTCCTTGATGAGCGAGCCGTACGGATAGGGGTACTCGGGCCGACGCGTGTCGGTCCCGATCATGAAGTACTCGCGGAATCCCTTCAGCGGGTTTCTCAGGGCGGGTTCGTACTCGGCCATGGAGACATGGACGTTCTGACCGTCGGATTTTGCCGAATAGGTTGCCGGGCGCTGCCCGTCGCCGCAGGCTGCGCAAATCAATGCGCCGAGAAGCGGACAGAGTAGGTGTCGGATCTGCATGGGAGCTCTATTCTACGATGTATTTCAGGGACTTGTCGCTTTGAATGTCGTCGAACTTGACATCCGAGAGGGCGTATGCGTCGCAGTCGGCACCGACCCCGATGTATCCCATCGGATGGCGTCCGCCGTTGAAGTAGTTCATGGCGGCAAAGCGCAGCGAAGGCAGCATGCCGGCCGGATCGAGCACGGCCACCGAGATGATGTACTTTTCGGGATCGAGATCCTTGTCGAGCGTCAGTGTCGCCGTGACCTCGTTCTCCTGGGCGGGGATGCGGTAGACGCTGTTGTTGGCATCCCAGTCGTCGCCGGGCATCCATTGCGAGATGTGCACGTCATCGAGTGTCGTCGACCATACCTTCCGGTGCGAAGAGGCGTTGAGCAGGGCGATCTCGACGGGCCAGTCGTAATAGAAGGGCGAAGAGCCCGTATTGACGACCTTGAGGCGGATGTCGAAGGGTTTTCCCTTTTCGATGCGCGTCGGGTAGGAGAACTCCTTGATGACGAAGCGATAGCCCAGCACCTTTTGCACCAGGGCGGCATTGATCTGGAAGATCGGGTCCTGGAAGTTGGCCCAGGTGACACCTCCCAGGTGGTTGCCGTGCAGGGCGCGGATCTGGTTGATAACCTTCGTACGGGTCTCGGTGTTGGCCAGACAGTCTTCCATGCTGCGATACCCCTTGTTGTAGAGGTCGCCCCAGCCCCAGGTGATCTCGCCGCCGACGGGCTGTGTGCGCCAGTAGTCGCCGCGGCGCATCATGGCGTTGTACCCGCGCTCCTCCTCCTCTTCGATGGCCCACGAATCCCAATAGATTCCGAAGTCGTAGTCCTCGAATTCATAGGCGTAGCGGATCATGACCTTCTTGTTCTTGAAAGCCTCCTTGAAGGCATCGCCGAGCACCTTTTCGATTCCGGGAATCCAGGTCCGGTTGGCCACATGGAACGATTGGCTGTGAGGCTGCCAGTAGGTGGTGATGTTGGGGTCGTGGTGCTCGCCCCACTCGCCGATCAACCCCATCTCGACATAGGCCACACGGGGATCGTTGTCCCAGGCTTCGCCGAGCTTGACGATGAGTTTCTTGATGCGGTCCTGGAACGTCGGGTCGAAGTATCCGCCCGTGGAGGGGGTGTTGTCGTCGTCCGAACGCACTTCACGGGGGAAGTCCGAGGGCCAGTGCCAGCCGTTCAGATCGTCGGGGTTGTCCGTGTAGGTGTTCTTTTCGACTCCGCCTTCATAGGCCTCCATCCAGACGATGAAGGGGCGCGGAACGACCTTGACGTTGATATCCTCAACCCCCTCCCAGCGGTGGTTGCTGTAGGCGATAACCTTGTCCACGCCGTCCGATTCGACGTTCTCCATCATGTTCCATTGCATGTACTCCTTGATAAGCGAGCCGTACGGGTAGGGATATTCGTCCCGTTTCTTGTCGATTCCGGGGCCGAAGAACTCCCGGAACCCCTTCATGGGGTTCCGGAAGGCCTGGTAGTACTCATAGGGAACGACCTTTACGACGCCATTTTCGACGGTCGTGATGCCTGAACTTCCCGTGGCGGGGAAGTGTTCACCGTTGTCCTTGGCGCAGCCTGCGGCCAAGAGGGCCAACAGCAGGCCCAAACCTGTTTGAAGAGTCGTTTTCATAATCAGTAACCGGGATTGTTTTCCGTAATGGCGTCGTTGGCATCCATGGCGCTTTGCGGAATGGGGTAAAGTACGTGATAATCCTTGATGCCGATGTTGTCGTCCGGGTAGGCGGCCTTGACCTGATCGATGAGTTTTCCGAAGCGGATCAGGTCGAAGCGCCGCAGATGCTCGCAGCAGAGCTCCTTGAGACGCTCGAGCAGAATGGCATCGGCAAAAGCCTGCTTCGAGAGTTTGTCCTGCTTGGTGATCAGTCTCAGACCGGCTCTGGCCCGCACTTCGTTGATGCAGTCGTACTTGGCATCGGTCTGGTCATCGACGGCATTGAGCGCCTCGGCACGCATCAGCAGCACGTCGGCATAACGGATGTAGATGAAATTCAGATCGTCGTTTTCGATCTCGTTGCCGTATTTCGAATCCCAGAACTTCTTGATGGCCGGAGGCGTCTGCGGAATGCCGGCGTATTCGGTCCAGAAGAAGTCCTCTTTGCGGCGGTCGTTCGTGACGGTCGCTCCGTCGAAGTCCTTGTCATAGCTGTCGTAGAGATACTGTGACGGGCCGAAGCCGCCCCAGCCTCCGAATGCCGTGGTGCTGCCGGGAATGTTGCGCGGGCCCCAGTAGCTGTGCTGCAGCGAACCCTCTTCGCCCCACTTCCCCGAGTGCTTGAACTGCACTTCGAAGATATTCTCATACTCTTCGTTCTTGTGGTCGGGGGAGAAGATGTCGGCATAGTTGTCGTAGAGGTGGAACTTGCCGTAGACTTGATTGAGGGCCGTCAGCGCCTCGGCGGGATTTCCTCTCTGGAGCTGGACACGTCCGAGCAGGGCGTTTGCCGCCAGACTGGTGGCCCTTCCCTTGTCGGTCGATGCCTCCCACGAGGCGGGAAGAATCGACGCAGCTTCCTGCAGATCCTGAATGATTGTCTGGTAGACCGCTTCGGCCGACGAGCGCGGTTTCATGATCTGCTCCTTGTCGACCGAGGCCGAGGTCCAGAGGGGTACGCCACCGTACATGCGGACCAGATCGAAGTAGAGCAGTGCCCGTACGAACTTGGCCTGGGCGATCATCAGATTGCGGGCCTGGCCGCTGACGGGAGCCTCGGCGGGCATGTCGATGACGATGTTGCATCGTTTGATTCCGTCGTAGCAAAGCGTGTAGTGGTTGTCCAGGAAGACATGCGAGGGGGAGAAGGTGTAGTAGTGGAGTTCGGCGTAGGCGGCCCAGCCCAGATCGATGGGCTTGACCTCGTCGGTGCCGAACTCACCGAGCGTAATGGCGTATTTGGCCTCGAAACCTGCGGTGATGTTCTGCAGGGCGCCGTAGGCGGCCGTCAGGGTGCTGTTCCAGTCGCCTTCGGTCTTGAACGAGTTTTCGGGGGTGAGGTTGCTTTGCGGGGTCTCTTCGAGGAAGCTTTCGCAGGAGGATGCTCCCAGCAACAGCAGGCAACCTGCGAGATATATCAATTTTTTCATGATTGGACTCTTTTTCGGGTTGAACGATTAGAAATTGATGGAGACTCCGCCGATGAAGCTTCGCGAACCGGGATAGGGGTTCGTGTTGTCCCAGGCTTCGACATCGTAGCCGGTGTAGGCGGTGAAGGTGGCCAGATTCTGAACCGAGAAGAAGAGGCGGACGCTGTTGGCGCGGATGGCATCGGTCCACCGTTTGGGGAGCGTGTAGCCGATCTCGAGGTTCTTGATCCGGAGGTATTTTCCGTCCTGGAGGTTGGCGTCCGTGCCGTCACCGTTGGCGTATGCGCTGCCGACGCGCGGGGCGGGATAGATGTTGCTCGGGCGGTCGATGCGCCAGTATCCGTTGTAGTAGTCCTCGCTCATGTTTCCCCAGACGTTGTAGGAGTTCTGCGAACGCAGGAGCGTGTTGTTGATCTTGTGGCCGCCGGCAAAGTTCATGAAGAGCGTGACGTCGACGCCGTAGAAGCGGAACGTGTTCGAGAATCCGCCGTACCAGGTCGGCGTGCTCTGCCCGGCGAACTGACGGTCGTCGCCGTTGATGACGTTGTCGGGCTTGAGATCCTGAATCTTGCGGTCGCCGGGATAGGCTCCGTAGACGGCTGCCCGGTCGGCCTCGTCGAGTTGCCAGATCCCTTCGGCGTGGAGCAGATAGTACTCACCGAGCGAGTGCCCCACGAAGAGCGACTTGTTCACATCCTGCTTGCCGTCGTAGAGCTCGACGATCTCGTTGCGGTTGTAGGAGATGTTGAACGAGGTGGTCCACTGGAAGTTGCGCAGGTTGAGGTTGACCGTGTTGAGGGTGAACTCCACACCCTTGTTGTCGAGGATGCCGACGTTGGTCAGCGAGCTCGTATAGCCGGACTCCTTGGGCAGCGGAACGGTCCAGAGCAGGTCGCTCGTGCGTTTGTAGTAGGCTTCGATGGTACCGGCGATGCGGTTTCCGAAGAATCCGAAGTCGATGCCCAGATCGAGCTGTTTGGCCTTTTCCCAGGTCAGTTCCGGATTGCTGATGCTGCTGTAGACGGCGCCCGATGCGAGCGTATTGCCGAAGACGTAGTCGAGACCCGAGCCGCCCTGGCTGATCTGAGCCGTGTAGGCATAGTCACCGATGTTCTGGTTTCCGAGCATACCGGCGCTGACTCTCAGCTTGAGGTTGTCGATCCAGGAGACCTTCTGCATGAACTTCTCTTCGGAGATGCGCCATGCCGCAGCCAGCGAGGGGAAGTAACCCCAGCGGTGTCCGGGGGCGAAGCGCGAGGAGCCGTCGCCGCGCATGGTGAAGGTGAACAGATAGCGTTCGTCGAAGTTGTAGGTGGCCCGGGCATAGAACGAGACGAGCGTCGAAGCCGAGGCGTACGAGCCGTTCGGTCCGTGGGTGGTTGCGCCGCCGAGGTTGTTGTATTTGGTGGTGGCGTTCAGCCCCTTGGAGTCGGCCGTCACCTCCTCGTAGTCGGTTTTCGAGGCGGAGAAACCTCCCATGACGGTGAGTTTGTGGCGGTTGCGGATGAAGTCGTAGGTGACGGTGTTTTCGCTCTGCCAGTAGCGTTTTTTGTTGAACATGATTCGGGCGTGTCCATCGGCTGCGTAGTGCTGACCCATGCGGCCGTCCTCGTATTCATTGACCTTGAAGAAGACCAGTTCGCCGCCGTTGTCCGAGCGGATCCGCAGGTTCTTGACGGGCTCCAGTTCGAGGTAGAACGAACCTACGACACGGGTCTTCTTGGTAGGCTTGTCCAGCAGGTCGACGATGGCCACGGGGTTTGCCTTCGTGTTGAGGAAGCCGTCGAAATAGCTGCCGTCGGCGTTGTAGATGGGGGCTGTCGGCTGGGCGGTGATGGCGCTGTGCATGGTTCCGTAGCCGGAATCGGACTCTTCGTTGATGTTCATCAGTTTGGATTCGATGACATTCATGCGGACCCCCGAACGCAGCCACTTGTTGAGCGTAGCGTCCATGTTGTAGCGGACGGTGAGCTTGTTGAACGACGAGCGTTTGACGGTACCCTGCTGGTCGTAGTAATCGAGACCCAGGTAGTGGGTGGTCGTTTTGCCGCCGCCCGATACCGAGAAGTTGTAATTCTGGAAGCTGCCGTCCTGCGTGACTGCATCCTGCCAGTCGGTCGATTCTCCGCGGCTGAGCTGTCGCAGTTCGGCCGAGGTCCAGGTGTAGGCCTGGCCGGTGGATTCGATCAGGTCGTAGTATTGCTGGGCGTTCATCATCTTCTGCTTGTTCATCAGTTTCTGGATGCCGCCCGTGGCGTTGAACGATACGCGGGTCTTGCCGGCCGTACCCTTTTTGGTGGTGACGAGCACCACGCCGTTCGAACCGCGCGATCCGTAGATCGAGGCCGACGAGGCATCCTTGAGAATCTCGATGGACTGAATGTCGCTGGCCGAGAGGTCCTGCAGACCGCCCTGAACGGGCACTCCGTCGACGATGTAGAGGGGTTCGGTTCCGGCGTTGATCGAACCGGCGCCGCGGATCAGGATGCTGGCGTCGGCACCTGGTTTCATGTTGCCCTGGGTCACCTGTACGCCTGCAGCCGATCCCTGAAGGGCCGAGGATACCATGCCGATCTTGCTGTTTTTCAGTACTTCGGGCTTGATCGAGGCGACGGATCCGGTCAGGTCGCTTTTCTTGGCCGATCCGTAGCCGATGACCACCACGTCATCCATGTTGTAGTTGTCGGGTACCATGCGGATCTCCATGCGGGTGAGGGCGTCGCTGACGGTGACGCTTTTGTCGATCATGCCGATGTAGGAGAAGGTGAGGATGTCGCCTTTGCGGACATCGATTGAGAATCGTCCGTTTGCATCGGTCGAGACCCCCTTCTGGGTTTCACCCCCCCCCCTTCTGAGTTCCCTTCACGAGTACGGCGACGCCGGCCAGCGGCTCCGAGTTGTCATCCATGACCACGCCCGAGACCTTGTTCTGCGCAAAGCCGACGGTGGTCAGCAGTATGGCTGCCAGTATAAGCAATATCTTTTTCATCGTTGGATTCGGTTAGTAGTGGTTTGACGCTAAAATTGCCGGATTGCGCGGATGCCGATGGTCCATCCCTCCTTGTCGGCGATGTCGGTCACCAGGTTTTCGGGCTCGTAGAAATTCACGTAGTAGGCGCTCCAGACGGCCGCCGTGTCGTCCGTGTCGCCTTCGGTAGAGGACCAGTAGTTGTTGTCGGGCAGGCCGGCCCCCTTTTCGGCGAGCATGTTTTTCTGGTAGAACAGCTGTACGAGCTCCTCCTGCGAGGGCAGGAACCAGTCGTCGTAGATGATTCCGTCGACGGTTTCGGTCTCGGCATCGCACTGTTCGGCAGCCGATTTCTTCGACGAGGGCCAGGTGGCGAACTGCTGGTGGAAGTTCTTCATGGCCTCGACGCAGAGCCGCGTGTTCTCCTTACCGGTGTAGATCCCCTTCTGGGTGCCGCCGTGTTCGGAGGTGGGGCCCCATTGTTCGGTCGCCGAACCCGTATTGGCACGTTTGGCGATCAGTCCGTGAATGCCTTCGTCGGAGGTGTAGTAGACGATTCCGCCGCCGACCTCATCGCCGACTGCGACGGCTACATTGACCGTTCCGAGCCGCCCCTGACGGTTTTCGCGCACGAGCGTAAGGGTGTTCACGCCGTAGCATCCGTCGGGAATCACGATGTCGATACCCTCTTCGGTCAGTGAGACGTCGGTGGTGTAGGATGCGTTCGAGGGGTAGGCGTCGGAGGTGAACACGGCCTTGTCACCGGCCGCAAAGCCGGTCCCGGCGATCGAGAGGATTGCGCCGCGCGAGGTGTTGCCGGTCGGCATGACCAGGTCTTCGATCGTGATGACGTAGGCGACCTTGAGCAGTTCGGGCAGTGTGGTCACCTTGCCTGCGCGTTCGACATCGACCTCATAGGTTCCCGCGGCCTCTTTCGGGATGGCAATCGAGATGCCGTAATCGGTGACGTCGACCACTTCGGGTGTAAAATCCTTCTCCTGGGAGAGCGAGGTGCAGTAGAGAATGTCTCCGAAATCGAATCCCTTGCCGGAGATCGTAACCGTCGTGCCTGGAATCGTATTGCTTTCCGAGGGCATGACCACTTCTTTCAGAATCGGGGCAATGGGTTGTGCCTTCCGATCGGTCTCGTCGTTGCAGCCCGCAGAGGCGAGGGCGAGGGACGAGAGGAGAATCATGAAGTTCAGTTTTCTCATGGAAGTTTGGGTTTTAGGGTTCAGTTTGGTTCTTTCAGTAGCGTTAACCGATGCAGGCGGCCTCCTGCATTTCGTCGATCTCCCTGCGATAGGGGACCGAATTCTGGGCCCCGAGTCGGGTTACCGAGATCGAGGCGACCCGCGAAGCGAAGCGGGCGGCCCGGGTCAGATTCTCTCCCTCGGAGAGGGCGACGCACAGGGCGCCGCAGAAGGTATCTCCGGCGGCGGTGGTGTCGATGGCCCGGACCTTGTAGGCCTTGATGCGGGTGAACGAGGCCCCGTCGTAGCAGAGGGATCCGAGCGAGCCGAGGGTGACGAGGATGTTCTTCGTTCCCCGCCCATGGAGTATTCGGGCGGCTTCTTCGGCCGAATCCCAGTCGGAGACCTTCATGCCGGCCAAAATTCCGGCTTCACAGCGGTTCGGGATCAGGATGTCGATCATGGCGAGCAATTCGTCGGGAAGCGGCGCGGAGGGAGCGGGGGCGGGGTTCAGAATGACCGTGACTCCGTTCTGGTGGGCGATTCGGGCTGCAGCGACGACGGTTTCCAGCGGAATCTCGAGCTGCATGATGAGCAGCCTTGCCGAGGTAATTTCGTCCCGGGCGTATTCGATATCCGCGGGGGTGAGGGTGTCGTTGGCCCCCGGAGCAACGACGATGCAGTTTTCTCCGGCTTCGTCGACGGTCACCAAGGCGATTCCCGAGGGTACTTCATCGTTGCGGAGGATGAACTTCGTATTGATACCCTCCTGGCGATATCCTTCCGTGGCTCTGTTTGCGAACAGATCGTTTCCGGTTTTGCAGATGAAGGTGACGTTTCCGCCCAGGCGGGCGGCGGCGACAGCTTGATTGGCCCCTTTGCCACCTGGGTTCATGAGGAATGTTCCGCCCAGGACGGTTTCTCCCGGAGCCGGCAGTTTACTGGACTTGATGACCATGTCCGTATTGCTGCTGCCGATGACAACAATTTTGTAGGGATTCATGATGGAAAAGTTTTAGGTTCGGCGGCTGTTTGCTGGAGGTGGTTGGTCTCGTCTTGCGCAAACGTTTGTGCAAATATAAATAAAAATATTCCGAATTGTCAAATTATTTTGAATGTTTTTTTCAAAAAAAGTATCTTTGTAGAGAAAATTTACTTGATTATGCAAAAGGAGACGCTTATAACGATTGCCGAGAGGACTGGATTTTCCATATCTACGGTATCTCGGGTTCTGAATGGGAAGGCGCAAAAATATCGGATTGGAGCAAAAACGGTCGAAATCATCACCGAAGAGGCCCGAAAATGCAACTATCAGCCCAATGTGACTGCGCAAAGTCTGCGGACGAGGCGCACAAATACGATCGGACTGGTCGTCCCGAACATCGACAACCCTTTTTTCGCCAATATTGCCAACGTCATCATCCACGAAGCACGGTTGTATCACTATACGGTGATTCTGATCGATTCGATGGAGAACGAGCGGGACGAACGGGAGGGAATCGACTCGCTGATGAGCCGGAATATAGACGGGATCATTGTGGTCCCGTGCGGAGGCGATTCGCGGATGCTCGAGCAGGCGGCCCAGCGGACTCCGATTGTATTGATCGACCGTTATTTCTCCGATACGACGCTGCCATACGTGTCGACCGACAACTACCTGGGCAGTTACAATGCGACGCGGATGCTTCTGGAGATGGGACACCGCCGGATCTGCTGTATTCAGGGTCCCCCCTCGTCCATTACGACCATCGAGCGGGTGCGCGGTTATCGGGAGGCGCTGCAGTCGTACGGACTGGAGGATCAGGCGCGAGTCTCGGGAACCGACTTTACGATCCAGAACGGTTACGTCGAGGCGAAGCTTGCCTTTGCCCGGGCGGAACCGCCGACGGCGATCTTTGCCTTGAGCAACACGATTCTCCTGGGTACGATCAAGGCGGCTGCGGAGTCGGGTTTGAGGATTCCGGACGATTTGTCGGTTATCTCGTTTGACAACTATACCTACCTGGATTTTCTTTCGCCGGCCATTACGCGCGTCAATCAGCCGATTGAGGAGATGGGGATCCTGGCCGTCAAGATGTTGTTCCAGATTCTCCGGAAGCAGGATCCGGGACGGGCCCAGATTCTGCTGCCGCCGAGTCTGATTGTCCGGGACTCGGTCCGCTCCCTGCATGAGCCGTGAGCCGGACCGTGGGAACCGCCCCCATGCAAAACGCCCCGACCGAATGAGCGGTCGGGGCGTTTTTTGTATGGCGGATGCCGAATGGTTGGTGACGGGGCGGCTTGGTGCCGGCCGTCGGAATGATGCCCTGCGGGTCAATATCCGAAGAGCTCCTCCTGCGAAACGGTGGTGATGGGGCCGAGCGTCTTGAGGAAGTTCAGGTCGAGATCCTGAATGTTGCCCAGAATACCGTAGGTGTAGGGGCGATCCTTGACCCATTTCTGCTGGGCGGCCTTCACGTCGTCGAGCGTCATCGACTGCACCTTCTCGAAGATCTGCCGGTTGCGGTCCTCCGTGAGTCCCAGACGGCGCAGGGCAACGTAGGAGTTCAGCACATGGCCCCCCGTGGTGCGATCGGTGCGCAGACGGGTCAGGATGGCGTCCTTGGCGATCTGGAAGGCGGCCTGCGATTCGGGCATCTGGTTGATGATCTCGTCGAAGGCCTCGATGGCGGTCTTCATCTTGTCGTTCTGCGTGGCGATGAAGGCGATGTAGCTGTAGCTCGCGTCGGCGAAAGCGGGCGTCGCGAGGAAAGCCTGGGCCGTGTAGGCCAGACCGCGGGCTTCGCGCATCTCCTGGAAGCAGATCGAGTTCATGCTGCCGCCGAAATATTCATTGTAGAGCGTGATCTCGGGATCGGTCTTCACGTCGAAGGTCTCGCCGCGGTTCGAGTACTGCAGGTAGTAGAGCTGGTTGGCATCGTACTGGGCCAGCACGACGCTGCTCTTGTCCGTACGCAGTATCTGCGCGTGGTTCTCCTCGAGGGGCTCGAGTACGTCGGCCGCCTTGTGGTAGTCGGCCAGACATTTTTTGGTGTCGGGCTCGGTCATCGGGCCGTAGTAGAAGATCTCGTGGCTCTTGTTCAACAGCTCCTGAACGCTGGCGATGAGTTCCTCCGAGCTGAGGGCCTGCAACTGTTCGTTGGTCAGCGTCGTGCGGCGGATGTACTCCTTGCCGTAGAACATGTAGCGCTGCAGGGCGGCGAAGTTCCTCGACTGGCTGAGTTTGGCGTCGGCGCGCGACTTGATCATGTCCTGCTTGAGGTTCTCGAGGATGGCCTCGTCGGCCTCGGCACCGGCGATCAGCCCCTCGACGATCTGCATGGCCTTGGGCATGTTTTCGCTCAGACCCGCGATCGTGATGGTGCTCAGGTTGCCGCCGGCGTACATCTTGAAGGAGCAGGCGATGTCGTACATCTCTGAGGCGATCTGCTCGGCCGACATGGCTTCGGTTCCGAGGTAGCTCAGGTAGTCGAAGGCCAGTCCGAGGGCGGGATCGTTCTCGGTTCCCTTGTTGAAGACATACTGCAGTTCGAAGATATCGTTCAACTCGTTCTTCTTGTAGAGGACGTGGATTCCCTCGCGCAGGTCGAACTGCGACATCTCCTTCTGATAGTCGACGAATACCGGCTCGATGGGCTTCACGGGGGTATTCTGGATCTCGGTCAGGAAGGCGCTCTGCTTGTCGCGGTTCGTGACGATGGGGGTGATCTTCGGGGCGGCGATCTTCTGTACGCTCTTGTCCTCGCCCTCACGCTTGTAGACGATGGCATAGCTTTCGGGGCCGAGGTACTTGTTGGCCCAGTCGACGACGTCCTGCTTGGTGATCCGGGCCATGCGGTCGAGTTGTGCCACCTCGTCGGCCCAGTCGGTCCCGGCGATGAACGACTGCACGTACATGTCGGCGCGCGAGTCGTTGTTCTCGAGGGCGCGCATCATGTAGAGCTTGAAGTTGTTGATCGAGGCCTGGATGAGCTCCTCGTCGAAATCGCCCGAGCGGAGCTTGGCCACTTCGCCCAGCAGCAGGTCGCGGACCTCTTCGAGCGACTGTCCGGCCTTGGGGCTTCCGCCGAGCAGGAAGGTGCTGTAGTCGGGCTGGCTCGAGTAGCCGCCGTAAGCGGAGAGGACCTTCTGCTGCTGGTTGAGATCCAGGTCGATCAGGCCGGCCTGTCCGTTGTTGAGAATGGCGCTGGCAATCTGGGCCACGTCGTTCGGATCGGACGACGAGCCCGGCAGCCGCCAACCCATCAGGACGTTGGCCGCCTCCAGCCCGTAGACCTCGCGCACGATGGGCTCCGTAATGGGCTCTTCGGGCTGGAACTCCAGCTTGGGCAGATTCTCGTTGGGCTGCATGTCGCCGAAGTACTTGTCGATGGTGGCGATCACCTCGTCTGGATTCAGATCACCCGACAGACAGATCGCCATGTTGTTCGGGACGTAGTAGGTCTTGTGGTAATTCTTGACGTTGGTGATCGAGGGGTTCTTCAGGTGCTCCTGCGTACCGAGTACGGTCTGCGTACCGTAGGGATGGTGGGGGAACAATGCGGCATCGAGCGCCTCCCAGACCTTGCGGTTATCCTTCGTCAGGGACATGTTCTTCTCCTCGTAGATGGTCTCCAGCTCGGTGTGGAAGCCGCGGATCACGGGGTTGCGGAAGCGGTCGGCCTCGATCTTCGCCCAGTTTTCGACCTCGTTCGAGGGGATATCCTCGACGTAGACGGTCATATCCTGCGACGTGTAGGCGTTGGTTCCGTTGGCGCCGATGGCGGCCATCAACTTGTCGTACTCGTTCGGGATGGCGAGTTTCGAGGCTTCGTAGCTGATCGAGTCGATGCGGCGGTAGATGGTCTCCCGTTCGACTTCGTCCTCGGTCTGGCGGTAGACCTCGAAGAGCTGTTCGATCTCGTCGAGCATCGGCTTCTCGGCGGCGTAGTCCGAGGTTCCGAAGTTGGGCGTGCCCTTGAACATGAGGTGTTCGAAGTAGTGGGCCAGACCGGTGGTTTCGGCGGGGTCGTTCTTGCCGCCGACGCGCACGGCGATGTAGGTCTGGATACGAGGCGTCTCCTTGTTGACGCTCATGTAGACCTTCAGACCGTTGGGGAGGGTGTAGATCCGGGTGTTCATCGGATCTCCTTCGACCGTTTCGTACTTGTACTTGCTGCACGACGCGGCGAGCAGCGTCAGGATGACGACGGTCAGAGCCAGTAGTTTTTTCATAATATTTGATTTAGAAAGCGTTAGCAACCCAGTTTCGCAGCGTGGGCCACGTGTCGACCAGGATATGGATGAAGATGCCGATCGAGGCGATGAGCTTCAGCCCGGTTCCGACGATGAACGAGAGGAACGACCCGCAGCCGACGACCAGTGCCTTGGCGAAGTCCCGGCGGTCGTTGATCAGCTCGCCGACGACGGCGCCGAGGAAGGGGCCGAGGATGATCCCGATGGGGGGCAGGAGGAAGAATCCGACGAAGATGCCGACCGTGGCGCCGATCGATCCGGCGCGCGAACCGCCGAAACGTTTGGTCATCCAGGCGGGGAGGAAGTAGTCGGCCGCGCTGACGGCCACGCAGACGGCGAGCCAGATCCAGATGGCGGCGGCCCCCATCTGCGACCAGGAGGTGAAGTAGGCGCAGAGCAGCCCCGCGTAGGAGAGGATGGTTCCCGGCAGGGCCGGGACGATACATCCGGCGATGCCCAGGATGGCCAGTACGAAGGCGCTTATCGACAAGGTAATATCCATAGTAGGAGGCGGGTAGTCCGATGGAGACAAAGATAGGACTAAAAATGGAAAAATCTCCCATTCGAGGGAGATTTTTCGAATTTTGGCGGCGCTGGAGTCCGTTTTGCCGTATGTCGGACTATTCGACGAGCCGGTTGGTTGCCGTGTCGGGGAAGATGACCCAGGGACGGAACTGCTTGGCATCCTCGAAATCCATCAGGGCGTAGGAGGCGATGATGATGATGTCGCCGACCTGTACGCGGCGGGCTGCGGCGCCGTTCAGGCAGATGCAGCCGCTGTTGCGGGGGCCCTTGATGATGTAGGTTTCGAATCGTTCGCCGTTGTTGTTGTCCATGATCTGGACCTTTTCACCCTCGATCATGTTGGCGGCCTCGAGCAGCGCCTCGTCGATGGTGATACTGCCCACGTAGTTGAGATCGGCCTGCGTGACCGTCACACGGTGGATCTTCGATTTGATGACTTCGATCTGGAATTTCATTATCGGATACGGATGTTGTCGATTAAACGGATATCACCGGCCTGTACGGCGATGCAGCCCTGAATGCGGTCGCAGTCGTTCCAGCTGTGGACCTCCTGCATCGTGCGGGCGTCGACCGACTGGTAGTAGATGACCTTGAGCAGGGGATTGCTCTCGACCTCATGCACGACCCACTCCTTGAGGGCCTGGGGGTCGAGCGTCTTCGACATCTCGACGGCCTTGCGGAGCGTGGCGTAGATATGGGGGGCCGCGGCGCGGTGGGGGGCATCGAGCAGCTGGTTGCGCGACGAGAGGGCCAGTCCGTCCTCACCGCGGACGATGGGGCACTCGACGATCTGAACGGGCAGACGGAGCTGCTCGACCATGGCGCGGATGACGGCGATCTGCTGGAAGTCCTTTTCGCCGAAGTAGGCGCGAGCCGGGCGTACGATGTCGAACAGGCGGCTGACGACCTGGGCCACGCCGTTGAAGTGTCCGGGACGCGTGGCGCCCTCCATGACCTTGTCGATCTGACCGAAATCGAACTGGCGGGTATCGGGTTCGGGATAGATCTCCTCGACCGAGGGCATCAGGACGAAGTCGGCGCCTGCGTCGCGCAGCAGCGCCTCGTCGGCCTCCGGGGTGCGGGGGTAGTGTTTCAGATCGTTTTTGTCGTTGAACTGCGTGGGGTTGACGAAAACGCTGACGACAACGGTCTTGTTTTCACGCCGGGCTCGTTCGACCAGCGAGCGGTGACCTGCGTGGAGGGCACCCATCGTGGGAACGAATCCGATCCCGGACTGCTCCGTGCGATCGAGTTCGGCGCGAAGCTCTTTGACACTGGTAAATACTTTCATCTCTTTCGAATGAATGGTCTCACTCAGAAAATGAATTCGTTTCACTCTGAAACGGATTGCGGGGCAAAGGTAGAAATTCCCGCAGACATAACGAAGGAAAATTTCAAAAAATGCACTATCTTTGGCGGAAACTAACGCCATATAGCGCATGAAAAGGCTTTTTACCATTGCATCCATGACAATTGTTCTACCCGTCATGACCTCGTGCGGCGACGCCTCGCAGAAGGCTGCCGCACCGTGGATCGTCGACCGTTTCGACGACATCAAGGTCATTCGTTATGAAGTTCCGGGCTTCGAGACGCTTCCGCTCGAGCAGAAGGAGCTGATCTACTATCTTTCGGAGGCGGCCAAGTGCGGTCGGGACATTCTCTTCGACCAGAACTGCGTGATGAACCTGCCGGTGCGGCGGACCCTCGAGGTGGTCTACGAGAACTACGCCGGAGACCGTACGACGCCCGAGTGGAAGGCGCTGGAGAAGTACCTCAAGAAGGTCTGGTTCGCCAACGGCATCCACCATCACTATTCGAACGACAAATTCACGCCCGAATTCTCGGAGGGCTACCTGCTGGACGTCATCGAGACGATCCCCGAGGAGAAGTTCGGCGAGCTGAACGCTCTGCGGCGGGATGTCTGCCTGGCGATCTTCGATCCGTCGATGTATCCCACGCGGTTGAACCAGCGTGCGGGCGACGATCTGCTGCTCACCTCGTCGAGCAACTATTATAAGGGTGTTTCGCAGGCCGAGGCCGAGAGTTTCTACGCCGGGATGGCGGCGGCCGATGCCGCGGATCCCGAACCGGTCTCCTACGGTCTGAACAGCCAACTGACGAAGGATGACGGGGGGAAACTCTTCGAGCGGACGTGGATGGTCGGCGGCATGTATTCGGCGGCCATCGAGCGGATCGTCTACTGGCTGGAGAAGGCCGAGGCCGTAGCCCGCGAGCCGCAGAAGTCGAACATCGCGGCGCTGATCGCCTACTACCGCACGGGTGACCTGAAGGAGTTCGACCGCTACAACATCGGCTGGGTGCGCGATACGGTTTCGAACGTCGATTTCGTCAACGGCTTCATCGAGACCTACGGCGACCCGCTGGGTTTCAAGGCGTCGTGGGAGGCCAACGTGAATTTCGTCGATTCGGCGGCCTGCCACCGCACGGAGGCCATCTCGTCGAACGCGCAGTGGTTCGAGGACCACTCGCCCGTCGATCCGCAGTACCGCAAGGCAAAGGTCAAGGGCGTCTCGGCCAAGGTCATTACGGTGGCGATGCTGGGTGGTGACTGCTACCCCTCGACGCCCATCGGCATCAACCTGCCGAATGCCGACTGGATCCGCAAGGAGTATGGCTCGAAATCCGTAACGATCGACAACATCACCTACGCCTACGACCAGGCGGCACACGGTAACGGCTTCAACGAGGAGTTCGTGCTGCGGGCCGAGGACCGCGAGCGGATGGACAAGTACGGCAAACTGGCCGACGACCTGCATACCGACCTGCACGAGTGCCTGGGCCACGGCTCGGGCCAGCTGGCACCGGGTGTGACGGGCTCCGAGCTGCGCAGCTACGGCTCGACGCTCGAGGAGGCGCGTGCCGATCTGTTCGGCCTCTACTACCTGGGCGATGAGAAGCTCGTCGAACTGGGGCTCGTTCCGTCGTTCGACGTGGCGAAGGCCGGTTATGCCAACTACGTGATGAATGGTCTGATGACGCAGCTGGCGCGCATCGAGCCGGGCAAGAACATCGAGGAGTCGCACATGCGCAACCGCAAGCTGATTTCGGAGTGGTGCTACGAGCACGGCAAGGCCGACAACGTGATCGAACTGGTCCGGCAGGACGGCAAGACCTACGTGGTGGTCAACGACTTCGGGAAGCTGCGCGCGCTCTTCGGCGAACTGCTCCGCGAGGTGCAGCGCATCAAGTCGGAGGGTGACTACGAAGCGGGCAGGGAGCTCGTCGAGCGTTACGGCGTGCAGGTCGATCCGACGCTTCACAACGAGGTGCTGGAGCGCTATGCGGCGCTGCACATCGAACCCTACGGCGGCTTCGTCAATCCCGAATACAAGCTGGTCGAGAAGGAGGGCAAGGTGGTCGACGTGAAGATCAGCTATCCGGCCAACTACGTGGAGCAGATGCTCAACTATTCGAAGAACTACTCCTTCCTGCCGAACGTCAACTGACCTTGGATTCGGACTCCGGGTCGTGGCGCATGATCCGGCAACGAACACATCGTGAGAGGGCAGACTTTGAGTCTGCCCTCTTTTTTTGTGGCGTTGTCGGGTTGCGGCATAGAGTCGGGACGGAGCTGCGGCCCCTCCCTGCAGAAATCTGGTGGCGGATGGCAAACAGAAGAGGCGCACCCCGACCGGGGATGCGCCTCTTCGCCTTGTGGCACGAAGAATTACTCGGCCACCTCTACGAACTGGTCCTTGCCGACGCCACAGACGGGGCAAACCCAATCTTCGGGAATCTCCTCAAAGGGGGTTCCGGGGGCGATGCCGCCATCGGGATCGCCGACTGCGGGGTCATATACCCAGTCGCAGACTTCACAACGATACTTTTTCATCTTTTTCTTCGTCTTTTTTTAGAGTGAATAAAGGTTTGATATGCAAATTGATTGCCGGAACTACTCCGGCTGTTTGTCCTGCGTGTCACCTTTGGCTCTTTCGATACAGCCGGCCGTTTCAGCTGCTCCGGCGACCCCGTTCCATGGCTTCAGGTCTCCGACCGTCTCGTTGCGGGCCTTCTCGTTTGCAGCCGCCGCGCCTTCCTCTTCCTCCTCTTCCTCCTCTTCCTCCTCCTCATCGAGCCGGTTTCCACCGGGGGGCATCAGCTCGGCGACGAGCCGGTCGGCCTCCGAGCAGGAGACATAGAGCCGATCTTCGTAGATGTCGGTGATCTCGACGAAGTTGCGCCATTCGGAGGCGTAGATCCGCACGCGGTCCAGGCGCCGCAGGTCGAGGAAGTGGCCGTAGTAGCCGAAGAAACCGTACCCTCCGAAGATTGGGATGAGCCACTTCATGCGGCGGTTTTCGACGCGGCGCACCGAGGCGATTTCGTCGCGGCGGATCTCGGTGATGTCGAGCAGACAGCGGATCTCGACGCGGTCGTCCATGACGACGATCTTTCGCGGGATCGAGAGGGCCATCAGGGCAATCAGCGCGACGATGAACGAAGTGAACCACGCCGAGAGATATCCGCCCTCGTAGAGGTGGTAGAGGGCCCATCCGAGCAGTACGAATACGATCAGGTAGACGATCGAAACGTAGATCGTATGGCGGGAGAATCGGTATTTGTAGATGCTTTGCATCGCTTTTCTGCGGCTCTAATTTCTGCGGTTCTAAACGGGATTCGAACGGAGTGCGTCGTTGGTTTATTGTCTTTTTGGGGGCCTGCTGTTTGTCTGCGTGGGTGTATCGTGTGGCCGTTTATGTCCGGAGGAGAGGATCGCTCCTGTCGACCTTCCCTGTCGGAGCCTTACCCCTTGTCGGATTGTCCGCCTCCTCTCCGTGCTGCGTCGCCTCCTCCCTGCGTTGGGCCTCTTCCTCTTCGCGGGCGGAGAGCAGCGCTTCGGCGATGATGAAATCCTCGGGGGTGGTGAGCTTGAGATTCGAGCGTTCGCCCCGGGCCAGCGAAACGGGATATCCGGCGGCCTCCACCACCGAGGCATCGTCGGTGAACTCCCGCCGGTAGGGTTGCGCGTAGGCTTCTCGCAGCAGCCAGCTGCGGAAGATCTGCGGGGTCTGGACGATGCGCAGCCGGCTGCGATCCAGGGGATGTGATCGGGGATCCTCCGAGTCGCTGTTGGCGTTGGCCGGACTGGTTGGATTCGTTGCCGTTTCGGCGGCTTCTACCTCCCGGAACGAATCGGCCGGCTCCACGACGGGTATGGCGGCACCGTACCGGAGGGCGGTCTGGGCCACGCGGCGGATCATCTCCACCGATCCCAGAGGGCGTACGCCATCCTGTACGGCGATCAGATCGGGATCGCTCCGCAGGGCGGAGAGTCCGCAGCGCACCGAGTCGAACCGTTCCGCGCCACCGGCCACAACCTGGTGGCGGGCCACTTCGAAGCGGGCTGCGAAATCCTTCCAGAAGGCGATGTGGCTCTCGGGGAGGACGACGACGATCTCCGCTCCGGGCCACGCGGCGGCGAAGTTGCCGATCGTGCGGGCCAGTACGGGCTGTCCGCCCAGCAGCCGGAACTGCTTGGGAATGGAGCCGCCCATGCGGCGGCCGCTTCCTCCGGCTACGATAATGACTCCGATGCGTTCCATGGGAAGTGTCTCTTTTGGCTGCGAAATGGTTATGGATTGCGGATGTTTTCTGCCGGCGATGGCTTGCGGCCGGGTCGACTGTTCGGAATTTTCCGGTTCGGGGTGTTATTTTTCGCTCTTCTTCTCTTCGGTGGCGGGAGCGGCGGAGACTGCCGTTGCGGCTGGCAGCTGCAGCGAATCGAGCTGCGTGATGCGCTCCTCGGGTTTTACGTCGCCGTTGAGTTCGGCGATGATGCGGTCACGGACGAACTCGAAGAGGGCGCGGTTCTCCTTCGAGATGGGCTCGGCGGGCTCCGAGGGGATCTTCAGCGGATCGATCGGCGTGCCGTTTTTCCAGATACGGTAGTCGAGGTGGGGCCCCGTCGAGGCGCCCGTCGAACCGACGTATCCGATCAACTGTCCCTGCGAGACGCGTGAACCCTTCGAGATGCCCTTGGCAAAGCGGCTCAGGTGGAGATACCCGGTCTGCAGGTTGCCGGCATGCTTGATCTTGAGGGTGTTTCCGCCACCGCCGCCCCAGCCCTTGAAGATCACCACGCCGTCGGCCACGGCATGTATGGGCGTACCCTTCGGCGCGGCGTAGTCGACGCCGGTGTGCGGACGGTAGACCTTATAAATAGGGTGCTTGCGGGCGTAGGTGAAGCGCGAACTGATGCGCGAATACTTGAGCGGGGCCTTGAGCAGCTGTTTGCGCAGGCTTCCGCCGTCGGCCTCCCAGTACTGGATCTTGCCGCCCTGGCGGAACGGAATGGCATAGAACTCCTTGCCGCTCTGGATGAACTTGGCGCCCCAGATGCGTCCGATGCCGGCCGAGACCGTATCGTCGATGAATCGTTCGTCGTAGATGACCGTGAAGCTGTCGCCCTTCTGGATGCCGAAGAAATCGACCGTCCACTGGTAGATATCCTCCAGATCGGCGGCCAGGGCGTAGGGGAGGTTCTGCTCCATGATGGCACCCCAGAGCGAGGAGTTGATCACGGCGCTCTTCTTCGTACGGCGCAGGGTGTACTGCTTGCAGTCCTTGCGCACCGAGACGGAGTCGTTGTCGTGGAATCCGAAGACGACGTAGTCGGTGACCGAAGTCTCGTAGACGAGCCAGTCGAGGTGCGGGGCGTAGAGCGAGTCTTCGTGGATGAAGGCCGTGTATTTGTGTCCGGCGCGGATGTTCCGCAGGGGGAAGACCTCCCTGGAGGCCTTGTCCAGGCGGTCGACCACCAGCGCCGAGATGCCGTATCGGTTGAGGATGCCGCCCATGGTTTCGCCGTTGCCGACCTCACCGGTTTCGGTGCGATAGTCGTCGACGTTGATCCCGTAGAGAAGGTTTTCGGGGGCTTCGGGCTCCGCCTCCCCGGTATTGGCCGACTGGCGGCCGCAGGCTGTGGCCCCGACCAGGAGCAGGGCACAGAGGAGTGTTTTCAGATTCTTCATAATCGAAGCAAAGATAGTAAAAAAAACGGTACGGGAGTCGCCGTTTCGACCGCTTTTCGAGTCGCTTCGCCGAAAAACCGTTTGCCGGATTCATACAAACGGGTTGCGGAGGGGTTTTGGTATCCGGAGCGGCGGGCTCGACCCGTATTTGGGTGGGTGAAGCCAGAATTGCGGCTCCGGGTTTGGCGATCCGGAGAATAATTGTTATCTTTGAAGGTTGTCTGTTCAAACCGGTAGAAAGATGCTCAAAAGCCTGCTCGCACCTGCAGCCTTCCTCTATAAAATGGGGGTGACCCTGCGTCACCGCCTCTTCGACTGGGGCATCCTCAAGAGCGAGAAGTTCGACATCCCGATCATCTGCATCGGCAACATCACCGTGGGCGGCACGGGCAAGACCCCGATGGCCGAGATGCTGATCGCCTACATGTCGCAGATGCACCGCGTGGCGCTGTTGTCGCGGGGCTACGGCCGCCGTACGCGGGGCTACCTCGAGGTGCAGTGCGATTCACACTACCGCGACGTGGGGGACGAACCCCTGCAGATCAAGCTGAAGTTTCCCGATACGCTGGTGGTGGTGTGCGAGAAGCGGGCCGACGCCATCCGCCGCATCCGGGCCGAACACCCCGAGGTGGATCTGATCATCATGGACGACGGTTTCCAGCACCGTTACGTGGAGCCGAAGATCAACGTGGTGATGATCGACGCCACGCGACCGGTCCAGCACGACCGGATGCTGCCCGCGGGGACGCTGCGCGACCTTCCGGAGGAGCTGCACCGCGCCCACTATTTCATCGTCACGAAGTGCCCCGAACACATGGCGCCGATCGACCGTCGGATTCTGCGCAAGGTGCTGATTCAGGTGGCCTACCAGCGGGTCTATTTCACGCGTTTCGAGAGCTTCATGCCCCAGCCGCTCTACACGGAGGAGGCCGATCCGGAGCCGCTGGCCCATGGCCGCGAGGTGATCGCTCTGTCGGGGATCGGCAACCCGGGACCCTTCGTGCGGTCGCTGCGCGAACGCTACCGAGTGGTCGAGGAGATGACGCTCGACGACCACCACATCTACCGCGTGCGGGACATGCACGCGCTGCAGGCGCTGCTTGCGAAGCATCCCGGGGCGGTGATCGTCACCACCGAGAAGGATGCCGTGAAGATGACCAACCGGGCGAAGGTTCCCGACGAAGTTCGCCGGGCGCTCTACTACCAACCGATCAATATTTCATTCATAGAGGATTCGGCAACGGATTTTCTGCAAAAACTGGAACAAGATGTTAGAGGAAATTAAGAAAACCGCAGCCTTCATCAAGGCACATACGGAGGGTTTCACCCCCGAAGTGGGCATTGTCCTGGGTACGGGTCTGGGCGGCTTCGCCGACACGATCGACACGGCCTGGACGCTCGAATACAAGGATATCCCGGGCTTCCCGGTCTCGACGGTCGAGGGGCACAAGGGACGGCTGATCTTCGGTGAGGTCGAGGGTCGCCGGGTGGTGGCCATGCAGGGCCGCTTCCACTACTACGAGGGCTACACGATGCAGCAGGTGACCTTCCCGATCCGGGTGATGCAGCAGCTGGGTATCCGCTGGCTTTTCGTGTCGAACGCCTCGGGGGGCATCAACCCGACGTTCCGCGTCGGTGACCTGATGGTCATCACGGACCACATCAACCTGCTGCCCAATCCGCTCATCGGACGCAATCTGGACGAACTGGGCCCCCGCTTCCCGGACATGCACAACTGCTACGACCGCGAACTGGTGGCCGCGGCGACGCGCATTGCCGAGGAGGAGCACATCAAACTGCAGTACGGCGTCTATGTGGGCGGTACGGGCCCGACGTTTGAGACGCAGGCCGAGTACCGCTTCTATAAGGCCATCGGGGGCGATGCGGCGGGCATGTCGACCGTCCCGGAGGTAATCGTGGCACGACATATGTCGATTCCGGTCTTCGGGGTTTCGGTGATTACGAACTGCGGCCTTTCGGACGAAGTGGGCGACCACGAGGATGTGCAGCTTCAGGGTCGGAAGGCCGGCGCGAGGATGGAGCTGCTGTTTAAACGCATGATCAAAAATCTGAAATAAGAAGATGGTAAACAAGGTAATCCTGATCGGCAACGTGGGCATGGACCCCGAGGTGCGCACGCTGGAGGGCGGCGCAAAGGTGGCCCGTATCCGCCTGGCCACGACCGAGCGGCTCTATGACCGTCAGTCGAACGAGACGAAGGAGCACACCGAATGGCATACGATCACGCTGTGGCGGGGTCTGGCCGATGTGGTGGACCGCTACGTGCGCAAGGGCTCACAGATCTATATCGAGGGGCGTCTGCGCACGCGCGAATGGATGGACAAGGACAACAACAAACGCTATACGACGGAGATTCTGGCCGACGTGATGAATCTGCTGGGTCGTCGTTCGGACAATCCGGCGACCGACAACTCCCAGACGGGCTACCAGCAGGGCGGCTACCAGCAAGGGGGGTATCAGCAGGGCGGCTCGCATCAGGCGGGCGCCTCGACGGGCGGATATTCGCAACCGGCCTCTTCGGGCGCTTCCTACCAGCAGCCGCAGCCGGCCGCAGCCTCGACGCCGGCTGCTCCGGCCGATGATCCGGACGATCTGCCGTTCTGATCGGCCGGCCGTGATCCGCAAATCAGCACCCCCGGGCCCTTTCGGTCCGGGGTTGCTTTCGTGTGTGGAGGCAGATCCGTGGAGAGGACGGGAGCTGTCGACGGCGATAGAAACGGTGCAGAGTCCGATGCCGGGGGCGGATTTTGTGCCCGTTGCTGCTTGGCCCGGGGCCTTGTGATCTGCTGCTGCCGGGGTCGGGATTCTGTGCCCGTTGCTGCCGGGCCCGGGGCCTTGTGACTTGCTGTTGTAGGGGGCGTGTTATCGGGTTGCGGGGCGCGTCAGCGGTTGAGCCACTGGCGGAACTCCTGCACGCGGTCGGTGCTGACCAGCGCCTCCTCCCCTTCGGGCAGCGGAGGCTGGAGCACCACCTTGATGCGGCTTCCCGAGTAGCGGACCATCTCGCGGATCGACTCGAAGGAGATGATCAGGCGGCGGTTGATACGGAAGAAATACCGGGGCGAGAGCTTTTCGCCCACCTCGGTGAGCGTACGGTCGAGGAGGTAGTCCTTGCCGTCATGTGTCACCAGATGGAGGTACTTTCCGTCGGCCATGAAGTAGGCGATCTCGGCGGTGGTTACCGAGCGCATCCGGGCCCCGATCTGGACGAGGAAACGCTCCTGCCAGGCCTCCTCGGGCGCTGAGGCCGGATCGGAGCTGCCGGCCGTCGGGCCTGTGCCGACGCGTGCCAGCAACCCGAGCTTGTCGATGGCGCGTCGGAGATCCTCGCGGCCGAAGGGCTTGAGCAGATAGTCGATCCCCTTGTTTTCGAAGGCTCGCATGGCATAGGTGTCGTAGGCGGTGATGAAGATCACCGGGACGTTGACCGGTGTGCGGCGGAAGATGTCGAATCCGTTGCCGTCGCCCAGATGGATGTCCATGAAGAGCAGGTCGTGGTCGATGCGGGGCAGCAACTCCACGGCTTCGGCTACCGAGGAGGCCGTAGCGACAATTTCGATATGCGGGGCAACTTCGGAGAGCGTATTGCGCAGTTCGGCAACCGACAGGGGCTCGTCTTCGATGATGATGGCTTTCATGGGACGTAAAATTACAAAAAAAAGAGTCCGGAGCAAAAACCGGACTCTTTTTCGTGTCGGGACCGCACCGATCAGTTGTTCAGATCGGGGTTGCTGTTGACGGCCGACTGCGGGAAGGGGAGCGTGTAGCGCGAATCCCCGGCCTGCAGGGTGTAGGAAGAGCCTTCGTAGCGGTGGGTGATCGCGGGACGCGTCGTGCGCCGCAGGTCGAACCAGCGGTGCCCTTCGAGCGGGAATTCGCGGGCCCGTTCATCGGCCACCTCCTGGCGCAGCGCCTCGGCATCCATCGCCTCGACGCGGGCCCGCTGGGCCTCCATGGCCTCGTTCTTCATCCGTTTGGACTGCAGCTCGAGCAACAGGGTCCGGGCCTGCTCCAGTTCCGAGGGGAGGTACGACCCGGCCTCGGCAGCGATGAGATACATCTCGGCCACACGGATCGAGATGCGGTCCGACGACGAGCGGTCGACGCCGTATCCCGAGAGAGCCGATTCGCCCTCTCCGGACTTGATCTCCTTGAGGTAGGTGCGGCGGCAGTCGTTTGCCGGATCGAAGAGCGCAAGGAGACTCTCGGAGAGGAGCGCTCCGCACACCAGATCGCCTCCCGAGTAGGAGAAGGGACGGTCGAGTGCCAGAATGGCCTCCGAAGAGTCGGCCTTCCAGGGGCGCGTGGTTGCGTCGCCGAGGGCGTTCAGGTCGAGCAGCTCATACTTCGGCAACAACCCGACGGCCAGCTCGTAGGCCTGCTGCCACTGCCGGGTGTAGAGCAGGACACGGGCCTTGAAGGCGGCCAGCGCATTGAGCGAGAAGCGGTAGTTGTGCGTGGCATCGGGCTGTTTTTCGACGCTCATCAACGCTTCGGCACGGGAGATGTCTTCGAGAATCGAGCGGTAGGCGGCCTCGACGGTCGAGGGCCGGTACTGCTGTTCGATGTCGATGTGGTCGGAGAGGACGATTCCGCGGTCCGACGACGCCGTGGCGGGGTTGTAGGGGCGGCCGTAGAGGTTCACCAGCTCGAAGTGGTTGTAGGCGCGCAGGGCGTAGGCCTCGCCGAGGATCTGATCGCTCGGTTCGCCGGCGTCGTCGACATCGGCAGCGCCGATGTTCTCGATGACGGCGTTGGCGTAGAAGATCGACTGGTAGAAGTACTGGTAGGGATACTCCTGCATCTGCCCGCCGTACTGCCACGTGTAGTTGTAGCCCAGCGGGACGACCTCGCTGGCGTTCAAGAAGGCGCTGGCGTCGATGGCTCCGACCTCGTCGGAGAGCAGCGCCGTGAACGAACGGGCCGATCCGAAGGGGTAGGCGTTGTAGCCGCTGGTCAGCAGCGCCCGGAACTCGGAGGTCTTGTGGGGGATGACCTGCCCGACGGGCTCGATCTCGAGGTAGTTGCAGCCGCTCGCGGCGAGGGCTGCCAGAAGGATATATGCTCGTTTTTTCATCGTGGGGAACGTGTTAGAAGGTGATGTTCAGACCGACGGAGTAACTGCGGGACAGCGGCTGTGCGTAGATGTTTCCGTAGGTCTCGGGGTCGAAGTATCCGTCGTAGTTCGAGGCGAGGACCAGCGGGTTGCGGGCCTCGAAGTGCAGGCGCAGCGACGCCATGCGGAGTTTGCGCGCAATGCGTTCGGGGAATGTGTAGCCCAGGCGGATGCTGTTCACGCGCAGGTAGCTGATCTTGTGGTACCAGATGTCGAGGTTCTCGAAGAGCGAGCTGGCGCCCCACGCGTCGCTCTGGTCGAGGATCCAGTAGTAGACGCGGTAGGGGTCGGGATTGGCATCCCAGGCGTCCCACTCCGAACCGTCGGCCTGACGGCTTCCGGCCAGCGCGGGATAGAGGCCTGCGGGGTTCTCCGGCGACCAGATCTGCTGCACGGCCGTGGTGGTGTTCTGTCCGGGGCTGGTCTTGTGAGGGGTGTAGAAGGGGGTCTCCTTGACCAGCTGGCCGATGACGAAGTTGCACGATACGGTCAGATCGAATCCCTTGAAGAGGAAGCGGTTGTTGAACCCGCCCGTCAGATCGGGATTGAGTGAACCGATGTAGGAGAGGCGGTTGCGCACGTCGCTCTGCGACTGATCCATGACGGGCCCGTACTCGAAATATTCGGGAATGCCGAGTCCCCAGGGGTCGGTCTGTTCGATGCGGAAGTTGACCAGCTGCTGCAGCGAGACGCGTTCGCCGCCGCTCCAGAACATCGGGATGCCGTTTTCGTCCAGCCCGGCGGTGCGCAGGGCGAAGATGCCGGCCGAGGAGTGTCCCTCGAGCGAGGGGGTCCAGGCGTTCTCGTCGATCAGCACGCGCTCGACGCGGTCGGTGTTTCGAGCGATGTTGAACTGGGTCTCCCAGCGGAAGTTGCGCGTGCGGATGTTGACGGTGTTGAGCGAGAACTCGATACCGCGGCTCGATATCTCGCCGTAGTTGCTCGACGTGGTGTTGAAGCCGGTCTCCGTGGGGATCATGCGCGTGGTGATGAGGTCCTTGCTGTGGCGGCCGTAGATCTCGAACGTAAAGCCGATGCGGTTGTCCAGGGCGGCGAAATCCAGCGCGGTGTTCCACGTGTAGGTGGTCTCCCAGCGAAGGTTCTGGTTGGGGGGTGAGCTGACGTTGATGCCGTCCTCGTTCACGCCGCCCGGGTTGCGGATGACCCACGACCCGAGGATGTAGGGCGAGGTGGTGCGGTCGATGTTGCCCTGCGCACCGTAGGAGAGGCGCAGACGCAGGTTGTCGAGCCAGCGCAGGTCACGCAGCCCCCGTTCGCGGTTGATGTTCCAGGCGCCGGAGATCGACCACATGGGGTTGAACTTGTACTTCGGATCGACGCCGAAGAGGTTCGTGCCGTCGTAGCGCATCGAGCCGAAGAGCGTGTAGCGGTTGTCGAAGGTGTACGAGGCGGTGAGGAAGTAGGAGAGGTAGCGGTTCTCGTAGAACGACTTCTGATACTGCGTGAAGTAGGGGCTGTTGGCCAGATTCGATCCGCTGTCGCCGGCCGGGAAGACCATCGGTTCGTTGGTCATCGTGCGGGGGTCGTAGCCGAAACCCTTGGTGTGGATCGAGGTGTTGGTCGTCCCGCGCATCTCGAGACCGGCCATCAGGTCGACCTCGTGACGCTCGGCGAACGAGCCCGAATACTCGGCCTGGGCCTTCCAGGTGTACTGCGACATGTCGGCGTTCCAGTTCTGGATCACGCCGCCCTTGGGCATGTAGGTCACGCCGTCGACCACCGAATAGAGGGCATACTTGCGGGTGAAGTAGGTCTCTTCGGAGGCCATCTTTTCGGTGGCCGAGTTGTCGACCTGCAGACCGAACTGCGTGTAGAGGCGCAGCCCCCTGACGGGACGGTAGTCGAGGTCGAAGATCGTCTTCATCGACCGCGTGCGCAACATGTAATCCGTGTTGGCGCGCTCCTCGAGGATGTTGAAGTCGAGGACGTTGTCGTTGTTGCCCTGATAGGTGTTCATGTCGGGGTCGTAGGCGTAGCTGCCGTCGGGGTTCCGGGCCTCGAAGTAGGGGTTGACGGTGCGTGTGTAGCGCGAGGGGTTGGCAAAGACGTCGGTGTCCGAAACGTAGGAGTCGTTGCGGTTCTGGCCGACGAAGAGCGAAGCCCCGAAGCGGAGGTTCTTCAGCAGATCGTAGTCGGTCTTCATCGTGAGGTTCAGACGCTCGAACCCGGTGCCGACGGTCGTGCCTTGTTCGTTGTAGTAACCGCCCGAGAGGTAGTAGCTGGCGCGGTTTCCGCCGCCCGAGACGCTGAAGCTGTACTGCTGGTTGAGGGCTACGCGGTAGATCTCGCGGCCCCAGTCGGTGGCATCCTTCCGCAGGGCGTCGATCGCCGTGCGGGTTTCGGGGCTGAGGGCCGCCAGCCCGCCGCTGACCAGCGCACTGCGCTCGCCGGCCCGGTCCAGAATGCGGGCTACGCCGCCCATCCCCGAGAGGTAGTTCAGGCGGCCGTTTGCGGCCAGCGCCAGCTCGAAGTCGACCTTCTGCGAGGCGTTCATCAGATTGAGTTTTCCGAGATCGGGACGGTCCGTGACGAAGAGCGACGCCGTGACGTTGACGCGCGTCGGCTGGTTGCGGGCTCCCTTCTTGGTGGTGATGACGATCACGCCGTTGGCGGCCCGTGCGCCGTAGATGGCCGTGGCGGCGGCATCCTTCAGCACGGTGATATCCTCGATGTCGGCGGGGTTCAGACCGGCGATCGACATGTTGTAGAGGTTGTCGATGTTCTCCTTCGACGACCAGTCGGAGGGGATATCGTTGCCCTCGAGCGGAATGCCGTCGAGCACCCACAGCGGATCGGTGTTTCCGTTCAGCGTGACCGTGCTTCGGATCTTGATCTTGTTGGCGCCGCCCGGGGCTCCGGAGGTGGGCGTGGAGGTCAGACCGGCGATCGAGCCCGAGAGCATGCCGTCGACGCTGGCCACACCGTCGCGCGAGATGTCGGCCATCTTGACGCTGGCGATCGAGGAGGTGAGTTTTCGCTTCTCGATGCGCTGGTATCCCGTCACGACGACGGCATCGACCTGGTTCGACGAAGCGTCGAGACGGATCGTAAAGATGCTTTTGCCCTCGATGTCGACGGTCTGGGCCTCATAGCCGAGGTAGCTGACGACCACACGACGGACCGAGGTCGGGAGGGTGAACTCGAAACGCCCCTCGTTGTAGGCGATGGTTCCCTGCGGATTGTAGTCTTTGGCCTGGGTCTCCTCGGGGGCGATGAAGACGGTGGCGCCGACGAGCGGTTCACCGGTGGCCCGATCGAGCACCTGGCCCGTGATCCTGCGGGTCGTCTGGGCGAAAACCAGCGCCGGGGCGATCAGCAGCAGTAACGTAAGGAATCTGTTCATGGCTTGTGAAACTATAAGTATGTGTTGTGATTCTGTTTGGATTCGGAATCGATTTCGGGTTTTCGGTTTCGGATTGTAAGCGGTCGGGGGCGACCCCTGAAGTCGGGCAAAGCCGTCTTTCCAGCGGGTGGAAGACGGCTTTGCGGCTTTTGTTCTACAACATCCTCAGGGCCTCCCTGAGCCGGAGTTCGAGATCCCGGTAGTGGTTCCGGGTGGCTGTGTCGCCGCTTTGGAGGCGGCCCTGGACGATCGTGAGCAGCCGCCTCATCTCGGCGCGCTTGGCCGACGGCGTCTCGCTCACGCGCTGCATCAGTTCGTAGTTGCGCTGGGTCTGCAGTTTCAGATCCTCGGGGCGGGGCAGCGGTTCGAGGTTGAGCTCCGGGGCCTCGTGCATCAGCTGACAGCTGCAGCCGCCGGCAAGATGCGCCGCGTGGTCGTGCAGCGCTGCGCCCATCTTGGTGGTCTTGACCATGGTGATGTTCGACGAGACGATCAGCGCGTCGACGTAGTTCTTCTGACTCATCCGCTCGTAGAGCGAGAGGGTGCGGCTGCCCGGACGGATGAACACGGCACGCGTAATGCGGTCGAGCATCTCCTCAGGCGAGAAGGTCTCTTCGCCGCGTCCCTGCCGGGCCTCGACCTCGTACATGCGGACCATGCGGCGGTCGTCGAGCAGTTCGTAGTAGACCTTGTACTGGAGTTCGCGGGCGAAGTTGTAGGGCGAGTACTCCATCTGCCCGACGGGCGACGTGCGGTGGGGGTAGCTCCGCTTCCAGGCCTCGGCGCCGAAGAGCCACTCGGGCAGCTGGAAGACCTCCTCGATCAGGAAGTCGACGCTGCGGCGCTGCATCTCGGCCGGGACGGGGATGTAGCGGTCGATCCGATGGCCGGCGACGACCTGGTTGAGGTAGAAACCGCCGACGTTGGTCTTTACGTGGTCGGCATAGGTCAGCCACTGGAAGAGGATCGACATCAGGAAGCGTCCGGCTTCGTACTGCAGTTCGCCCTCCTGGTCGGTCCACTCCTCGACGTGGGGGATGATCCGCCGCAGGTTGGCCAACCCGTAGCGGCCGGCGCGCACGGCGTCATCGCCCAGATCCTCCGACTGTGCCCGGGGGTCGACACCCTCGCGCGTCTGCTCGCCGTAGCGGTAGACGGGATCGTCCTCGTGTTCGCGCAGCCAGCTATTCAGCGTCGGCAGCTCCTCGTGGGGATCCTTGACGTCGAGCCAGCGGTAGCCCCAGCGGATGGCGTGGAGGTCGTAGGCTCCGATCTTGGGGGTGAGCTGCGTAACGCCGTCCCCGGGTTGTGCGACATAGTTGAAGCGGGCGTAGTCCATGATCGAGCTGGCCGTGCCGTGGCGGTCGGTGTAGTGCTTCGAGCGCAGCGAGTCGACCGGTACGGAGTACGAGGCGGCGAAGTTGTGCTTCAGTCCGAGGCTGTGGCCCAGCTCGTGCGACGAGACGAAGCGCACGGCGTTGCCCATCAGCTCCGTGGGCAGGACGTTGGCGCGGGCCGCCGGATCGACGGCGCCGGTCTGCAGCCGGATCCACGAGTGGAGGATGCTCATCACGTTGTGCCACCAGATGATGTCGGCCTCGATGATCTCGCCGCTGCGGGGGTCGATGACCGAAGGGCCCATGGCGTTGGCCAGCTCCGAGGCGGCGTAGGTGACCACCGAGTAGCGGACGTCGTCGATGTCGAAGTCGGCCTCGTCGTCGGGTCCGACCTCGCGGGCGACGATTGCCTGCTTGAACCCGGCGGCCTCGAAGGCCTCCTGCCACTCCTCGATTCCCTTTTTGATGTAGGGGACCCAGACGGGCGGCGTCGCGGGGTCGATCCACAGCACGATGGGCTTGGCCGGCACGACGAGTTCGCCGCGCAGGTAGCGTTCGCGGTCTTCGGGGCGGGGCTCCAGCCGCCAGCGGTTGATCAGCCCTCGCTCTTCGGCCTTCTGCTGCGTGTCGTTGAAGTAGAGGTGGCCGATCTCGAAATACCCGACGCGATCGTCGGAGAAACGCGGACGCATCGGTTCCCGGTCGAGCAGCACGAGGTTCGAGGTGATCTCGACCGTCAGGGGTGTTGCGCCGCTCTCCTCGCCCGAAAGGCTCCCCGAGAGGAGCGACTTGACGAGGATGTTGCGCGGGAAGGCCTTCACCTGCCCGATCTTCGAGAGGCTGCGGTTGACGCTTCCCGAGCGGAGTTCGCCGAAGAGGTTGTTGAAGCTCTTCTCGCTGCCGTCGAAGACCTTGTTGACGCGAATGACGGCCGTGGTCGAATCGGCATTGTAGGCCTCGATCGGGAACTGTTCGATGACCGTTTCGCGGTAGTTGTCCTTCACCGAACGGGCGATCCGGTCGGTCGCCGGGGCGGAGATGCGCGGATCACGGGTTGTGACCCACACCTTTTTATAAAGCGTATCCTTGTGGAAGCGGATGAGTTTCTCGCCGAATCCCATTCCCTTGTTGATTCCGGCATCATTGAGTGCATAGGGAACCCCCGATATCTTGTTGACGACCAGCATGTCGCGGTCGAGCAGCGAATCGGGGATCTCGAACCAGAGGTCGGTTCCCTTGCGCAGGACGCGGAAGAATCCCTCGTCGGCCGATGCACCGTCGAGGATTTTGTCGTATGCCTTCGTCGCGTTCCGGGTCGAATCCGTCTGTTCGACGGCAGCGGCCTCTTTTGCCTTGCGCGAAGGGCGCTTCCGGGCTTCGGCCGATGGTGCCGCCAGCAGGAGTGCTGCGGCCAGGAGTGCCGACCCGATGAATCCTTTCGTATTTCTCATCTTTTATTGTCTTTTTTCGTGCGGGTACGGAATCCGCACGATGCAATAATAAATTTTTTTGGAAACTCCGGGAAACCATCGGGAACGAATGCCCGAATCGGGGGTATGAATGGCGGAAAAAGGCGGATTATTTTTCGGGCGGAAGCAGCGGTAGCGAGCAGCGGAAAGTCATCGGGTCGATCGTGATTTCGAGGTTGCGGTCGGTGTAGAAGCGGTAGATCGAACGGATGCGTTCCAGTCCTACGCCCAGCGACTCGGTGTTTTCGTTTTCGTGGGGCGTGCGGTTGTTCTCGATCACGAGCGAGTCGCCCTCGGTGCGGATGTCGATATGCAGGGGGGTGCGTGTCGAGACGCGGTTGTGCTTGACGGCATTCTCGACCAGCGTCTGCAGACTCATGGCCGGAATGCGGTGTCGGCGCAGCGAGGTGTCGATGGTTGTGGTGAGCGTCAGGTTTTCGCCGAAGCGGATCTGCTGCAGCGTGTGGTACTGCCACGTGAAGTCGATCTCTTCGGTCAGCGAGGCGAGGATTTGCTTGCGGCGTTCGAGCACACGGCGGTAGACGCGCGAGAGGGTGAGTGTGAATTCACGGGCCTGCTCCGGGTTGCAGCGGATCAGGGCGTAGAGCGAGTTGAGCGAATTGAAGAGGAAGTGGGGGTCGATCTGATCGATCACCTGCTGCAGTTGCAACTGGGCCGATTCGCGTTCGGAGAGACGCCTCAGGGCGTATTCGCGGCGCCAGCGCCGTTGGGCCGCAACGAGCAGCGTGGCGAAGAGCAGCACCGAGACGGCCGCCGTCAGAATCGTGTAGAGGTGGAAGTCGTCGATCTCCTGCTCGATCACCAGCCGCGGGATTCCGATTCCGGCGACCCATCGCTGCCCGGCCAGCTGGATCGGATAGTAGATGCGTTGCTCCTCCATGCCGAGGTAATCGGAGAAGGTCTCCATGATGACGCTCTGCCCTGTGGCAAGGACCCGCCGGAAGGCCTTGGCCTCGGAGCCAGTGAAGTCTCCGTTCTTGCCGCCTGTGCCGTGTTCCGACCCGATCCGCTGTCCCAGTTTCAGACTGTCGGGGTGGTAGACGATCACCCCTTCGGGGTTGAGCAGGATGGCCGAACTGCGGCTGTGTGGATTCTGCTCGCTCATGTAGGTGTAGAGTTCCGGCAGCGGATAGTCGATGCCGCAGAGACAACGCTTGCCGGCCGGATCGCGGACCGTGCAGGCGAGCACCCAGACGGGCGTACCCTCTTCAGAGACGATCGTACTCACGACCGAGTCCTCTTTGGCCGGGCAGATGGCCGCTGTTGGCTCCATGAGCAGCGTGCCGTTGCGCAGACAACGTCTTCTCTTCGCATCCCCCTCTCGTGAGAACCAGATCTCGCGGGCCTTCGAGTCGACATCCAGCAGCGTAGTTGCCAGTGTCTGCAGCTCCGGTCCGGAGGGGGTGTCGTGCCGCTGCAGGAAGCGAGTTGCCGCGGTGAGAATCCCCTCGGTGCGATCGACTTCGTTCTGCAGCAGCAGGCAGTGCGATTCGCTGATCTGCGTGACGATGCGGTCGCTCATCTGAGCGGCCCGGCGGTTGATGATGCGTCCGGAGACAATGACTCCGGCGGCCAGCAGCAGAAGCAGCACGCCGCCCGTGACGAACAGCCGTTCGCGCGAGGTATGTCTCTTGCGTTGCATCTATTTTTCGCGGGGTCGGATTTTCAGGCGTTCCCATATCCCCTGCGGAATCAGCCTCCAGAGGAGCACCAGCAGGGCGTAACGACGGTCGATGACGACCCTTCGGCGGGGTTTGCGCAGCACCTGCATGATGCGGCGCACTACCTTTTCGGTCTGCATCAGCATCGGATAGCGGGGCTCGCGGGCCAGCAGCGGGGTGGCGATGAATCCCGGGCGGATGTCCGTGAAGCGGATTCGGTCGTGTCCCTCCATGCGGGCCAGCTGGGCGAGGGCGTCGATGTAGGTGTTCTGCATGCGTTTGGTGGCCGAGTAGGCGGGTGCGGCGCCGAGTCCGCGTGTGCCGGCAATCGAACTGATGACGGCCAGATGTCCGCCACCCTGTTTGCGGAAGCAGGCGTAGGCTGCGGTCACCATGCGGACGAACCCTTCGCCATTGGTGCGCAGGGTCTCCACCTCGATGTCGGGCCTCAGTTCGAAGTTGCGGCTTCCGATGCCCGAGACATGAAGGTAGGTGTCCATGCCTCCGAGACGTTGGATGAGTCTGTCGAGGTGTTCCGGGGCATCGTCGCGTGTGACATCCAGCGGTTCGATCTCGACCTGTTCGGGGGCTTCGGCCCGCAGGGCTTCGAGGGCTTCCAGCCGACGCCCGGCAGCCCCTAAGCGCCACCCTTCGCGGATGCAGGCTCGGGCGGTCGCGAACCCTATGCCCGAGGTGGCTCCGACGATGACGATGCGTTTCATCTCACACTTCGTTTTTCAGGTTTTTTCGGCGGCAGTGTACGACCTCCTGCCGGGTTTGCGCACCGGGGCTAACCGATCACCCCGATCTCCTCGAATTTGTATTGGACACATTCGATGCCGACGCGGCGCAGCAGATCGAGCCCTTCTTCCGAACGGTAATCTTCGGAGTAGACGACGCGTTTGATACCGGCCTGAATGATGAGTTTCGAACACTCGATGCAGGGGGCCGCCGTGATGTAGAGGGTCGAACCGTCGCAGTTGTTGGCCGACTTGGCGACCTTCGTGATGGCATTGGCTTCGGCATGGAGGACGTAGGACTTGGTCTTCCCGTTTTCATCCTCGCAGATGTTCTCGAAACCCGAGGGGGTTCCGTTGTAGCCGTCCGAAATGATCATCTTGTCCTTGACGATCAGTGCCCCGACCTTGCGTCGTACGCAGTAGGAATTTTCGGCCCAGATACGTGCCATGCGCAGATAGCGCAGATCGAGTTGGTGCTGTTTTTCTTCCTGATAGCCCATGGTGTTCGGTTTGTCGTTTTTATGAAGAGGCCCGGAATGTGCCGTTTACCGAGACATTCCGGACCGTACTTGCCTGGGTTGAAGGGCCGCAGCCGGGTCTAAATCCCGTCCCGGTAGCCGTCCTTCATAGGGAGGCTTGAGGTTCCTTGGCAGGGCAGCGTCCGGGTCGGATCCTCCCCAAACTACTGTCATCTCCCAAGGGAGAACTTCCGGAGTCCTCGGGTTGCAGCTGCCGTTGCTCTCCACCGAAGCCCCCCCATAGAGGGCTTTCTTAAAACCCTTAGAGCCCTTTGCCGTGGCAGTTCTTGTACTTCTTGCCCGAACCGCAGGGGCAGGGATCGTTGCGGCCGACCTTCTTTTCGACGTGCAGCGGCATGGGCTTCTGACGCTCCTGCTGGCCGGCCTGGGCGGCAGCCTGCATGCGCGAAGCCTGCAGTTTGTTGACGTCGACCTTGGCCCGGCGCTCACGCTCCTGCTGCAGCCGCTGGGCCTCCTCGGCGCTCTGCTCGCGCACGGGGATGTAGGCGCGGTCGAGGATCGAGAGCACCTCGCGGTTGACCTTGATGAGCATCTTCGAGAAGAGCCCGAAGGATTCGAACTTGTAGATCAGCAGCGGGTCCTTCTGCTCGTAGGTGGCGTTCTGCACGCTTTGGCGCAGGTCGTCCATCTCGCGCAGATGCTCCCGCCAGGCATCGTCGATGGTCGTGAACATGACGATCTTCGAGAAGACCTTGTAGATTTCGGCTCCGTCCGACTCCTTGCACCGGCGCAGGTTGACCGGGACGTTGTATCCGAGGTGGCCGTCCGTGATCGGGAAGTAGATGTTCGAGTCGAGCTGGTCCTTGCGATCCTCATAGATGCGCTCCATGACAGGACGCACGGTGTCGGCCACAGCCTTGGCGCGGCGGGCGTAGGCCTCCTTGAGGGCCTTGACGATGGCCTCGACCAGTTCGGCGGTTTTTGCATTCTTGTACGTTGCCTCGTCCATCGGCAGCTCGACGGCCACCTGACGGATCAGCTCCATGCGGAAATCCTCGTATTCGATGCCGCGGTTCTCCTCGACGAAGTTGTCGGCGAAGTCGTACATGATGTTGTTCAGGTCGATTTCGATCCGCTCGCCGTAGAGGGCGTGGCGGCGGCGCGTGTAGATCACCTCGCGCTGCGAGTTCATCACGTCGTCGTACTCGAGCAGCCGCTTGCGGATGCCGAAGTTGTTCTCCTCGACCTTCTTCTGGGCGCGCTCGATGGCCTTGGTCATCATCTTGGACTGGATCACCTCGCCGTCCTTCAGACCCATGCGGTCCATCATCGTGGCGATCCGCCCCGAACCGAACAGACGCATCAGGTCATCTTCGAGCGAGACGAAGAACTGCGACGATCCGGGGTCGCCCTGACGTCCGGCACGACCTCTCAGCTGACGGTCGACGCGGCGGCTTTCGTGGCGCTCCGTACCGATGATGGCCAGACCGCCGGCCTCCTTCACTTCGGGCGTGAGCTTGATGTCGGTACCACGGCCGGCCATGTTGGTGGCGATGGTCACCTGACCCGAACGTCCGGCTTCGGCCACGACCTGAGCCTCCAGGGCGTGCTGCTTGGCGTTGAGGACGTTGTGCTTGATTCCGCGCAGCTTGAGCATGCGGCTCAGCAGTTCGGAGATCTCGACCGACGTCGTGCCGACCAGCACCGGACGGCCCTCGCCGACCAGGCGGACGATCTCTTCGATGACGGCGTTGTACTTTTCGCGCTTGGTTTTGTAGATGAGGTCCTGGCGGTCGTCGCGGATGACGGGACGGTTCGTCGGGATCACCACCACGTCGAGTTTGTAGATGCTCCAGAACTCCGAGGCCTCGGTTTCGGCCGTACCGGTCATACCGGCCAGCTTGTGGTACATGCGGAAGTAGTTCTGCAGCGTGATGGTGGCGAAGGTCTGCGTGGCGGCCTCGACCTTGACGTGCTCCTTGGCCTCGATGGCCTGGTGCAGGCCGTCCGAATAGCGGCGTCCTTCGAGGATACGGCCGGTCTGCTCGTCGACGATCTTCACCTTGTTGTCCATCACCACGTACTCGATGTCCTTCTCGAACATGGCATAGGCCTTGAGCAGCTGGTTGACCGTGTGGACACGCTCCGACTTGATGGCGTAGTCGTTGATCACCTCGTCGCGCTTTTTGGCCTTCTCATCGGGCTCGAGCTGGCTCTTTTCGAGTTCGGCCACCTCGGCGCCGATGTCCGGCAGGACGAAGAAGCCGTCCTCGTTGAAGTATTTCGAGAGCACCTCATGACCCTTGTCCGTGAGTTCGACCGAATTGAGCTTCTCGTCGATGACGAAGAAGAGGTCGTCCGTGATCTCGGGCATGCGGCGGTTGTTGTCCTGCATGTAGATGTTCTCGGTCTTCTGCATCAGCGCCTTGACGCCCTGCTCGGAGAGGTACTTGATCAGCGGCTTGTATTTCGGAAGACCCTTGTGCGCGCGGTAGAGCTTGATGCCGCCCTCGTCGGTCTTGCCGGCCGAGATCAGCTGCCGGGCCTCGGCCAGCAGCTGCGTGACGAGGTTTTTCTGCAGGTTGTAGAGGTGTTCGATGGCGGGGTTGTACTGCTCGAACATCTGGTCGTCGCCCTTGGGAACGGGGCCCGAGATGATGAGCGGCGTACGGGCGTCGTCGATCAGCACGGAGTCGACCTCGTCGACGATGGCGAAGTGGTGCTTGCGCTGGACGAGGTCCTTGGGCGACGAAGCCATGTTGTCGCGCAGGTAGTCGAAACCGTACTCGTTGTTCGTGCCGAAGGTGATGTCGGCCATGTAGGCTTTGCGGCGGGCTTCGGAGTTGGGCTGCGTGTCGTCGATGCAGGCGACCGACAGTCCGTGGAACTCGTACATCGGGCCCATCCATTCGGAGTCACGCTTGGCCAGGTAGTTGTTCACCGTGACCATGTGCACGCCCTTCTTGGCCAGGGCGTTGAGGAATACGGGGAGCGTTGCCACGAGGGTTTTGCCTTCACCCGTTGCCATTTCGGCGATCTTGCCCTGATGGAGCACCACGCCGCCGAAGAGCTGGACGTCGTAGTGGATCATGTCCCACTTGACGTCGTTGCCGCCGGCCATCCAGTGGGTGGCATAGACGGCCTTGTCGCCGTCGATGGTGACGAAGTCCTTCGTAGCAGCGAGTTCGCGGTCGAAGTCGTTGGCCGTGACGACGACGGTGTCGTTCTGGGCGAAGCGTCGTGCCGTATCCTTCATGATGGCGAAGGCCTCGGGGAGGATGCGGTCGAGGATCTCCTCGATGCGGTCGTCGATACGCTTGGTGGTGGAGTCGATCTCCTTGGAGATCTTCTCCTTCTCTTCGAGCGACGTTTCGGGTTTTTCGAGCTGGGCCTTGAGTTCGACGATGCGGGCCTCGTCCTGGGCGATGTAGTCGGCGATCTGTTTTTTGAGATCCTCGCTGCGGGCGCGGAGTTCGTCGTTCGAAAGGGCCTCGATCGACGGGTATACGGCCTTGATCTTCTGCAGATAGGGCTCGATCAGTTTGCGGTCCTTGTCGGCTTTCGAGCCGAAGAGGGCTTTGATGATGCTGGCAACTATATCCATACGGTCTGTCGTGATTTTCGGGTTTTGGTTGTAAAGCCTACAAAGATAGGCATTTTTCCGTGAATTACGCAAAAAATGGAGCTCAAACCCGCGAACTTTTCCACGGGATGGGGATTGGCGGGTGTGTCGGGCCTTCGGGAACGGGTGCCGAGGGGTGTTTTCGGGCGGATGAATGCCGCTTGGCGGATCAATGGAACAGCAGAGCGATCCGGAAGAGGCGCTTTTGCAGCCAGACCTTCCACGAAGGGTTGAAACGCCGGTAGAAGTAGATGAAGCGGTTGCGCAGCATCCGTTCGAAGTGTTTCGGCCTGTAGGGTTCCCGTTGTCGGTAGGCATGGTGGAAGCGGAACAGGAATTGCCGGAAGAAGGGGAGGTCGCCGCGTTCGACCAGTTCGGGCTGGTGGATGAAGCGGGACAGCCTTCGGGCTTCGTCGTCCGAGAGGACGATGCCCGTTCTTCGAGCGAGCAGTTCGCGTTGAATCTCCAGGGCACTCTCCACCTGACGCTGCTGGTGCCGGGCTGAAGTCTGCTCCTCCCATTGGCGGTAGAGGATCAGACACTCGGGGATGTTGGCCATGGCGAGCCGGTCCGAGAGATCGGCCCACAGCTTGTAGTCTTCGCAGACGCAGTTCCGGAACCGAATTCCGGTTTTCCGGAGGGCTTCGGCCCGCAGCATGATGGTGGACATGCCCAGCGGATTGAAAAAGAAGACTTGGCAGCGAATCTCCTCCGGGGTGAGCGGAAGATGGCCGTAATGGCCGTGATTGCGACCGTCACGGTCGTTGAAAATCAGATAGTAGCTGCCGCAGACATCCACTTCGGGGTGGGCTTTCAGAAAGGCGATCTGCTTTTCGAAACGCCTCGGGACGCAGATGTCGTCGGCATCGAGGAAGGCGATGAATTCGCCGCGGGCCGCATCCATTCCGTGATTCCGGGTTTCGGCCGCACCGGCATTGTGTTCGTTGCGCAGCAGGACGATCCGCGGGTCGCGTCGTTGGAGTTGCTCGACCACGGCCGCCGAGCCGTCGGTTGAGCAGTCGTCGATGACGATCAGTTCGAAATCGGAGAGCGTCTGAGCCATCAGGCTTTCGATGCTTTCGCCGACGAATCGCTCTGCGTTGTAGAGCGGCATGACAACGCTGATCAGGGGGCGTTTGGAGCTGTTTTCCATGGCGGGAAGGGTTGTGCGCTCTTGGGCTGTGAGCGGTTTCCGGCAAAGTTACTCTTTTGGGGGAGCTATTGCATTTCCGGGATCGATTTTGCGATCCGGCGTCCGACGGGACACTCCGCGCAGCGCCGCTCCGGACAGTATTCGGTCGCGAGTTGCAGCAGGGCCTGACTTTCGAAGGCGTTGCGCGGGCGCACGCCGGCTGCCGCCCAGTCACGCATGTAGCGGTTGTCCTCGGCCGGGAGTCTTTCGAGCAGCGAGAGGGCGCTGTCGCGCAATCGTTCGTTGGCCATGAAGCTGCCGTAGGCGAACTGCAGCACGACGACCAGATTGATGCCGATGATGTTGGCCTTGAAGGCGCCGATGCGCTTGGGCCGCGAGTCGCTTTCGGCAGCGGGGACGAAGTGGGTGCGCCAGTAGTCGGCGGCTTCGATACCGAACAGACGGCGGACATCCTCCTCGCTGCGGCAGGCCATCGTGCGGTCCATGACGAATTCGTCCTGGGCGAAGAACTCCGCGGCCTGCGCCAGCCGCAGCACGGGGTGGTTGGCCGGACGGATTTCGGCGAGTTCCCACACTGCGGCCTTCATCGGGCGGATATCGTATTTGGCCGCCAGGTGTTCGAAGTTGCGGCGCAGATTGAGCGTATATTCGTCGTTGCGGTAGAGGTCGAGCAGTCCCGAGGCGCCGAAGAGCATCGCCTCGATGGCGTGGGGCACCCGACGTTCGCGCAACACGACACGGTAGGGGACCCTCCGCGCCAGTTCGAGATAGGCCTCCTGGTTGCGGCGGTCGCCCAGCGTGCGGAAGTAGAGCAGGTAGAAGGTCTGGTTCCAGTTGTCGGCGGCCTCGCGGCGCAGAGCCTCGACGGTGCGCATCTTGCGTTGCAGCCGGTCGAAGATCAGCGTCGTGAAGAGCTCCGTGCGCTGCAGATCGTCGAGTGCCGCGAGGAATCCGCCGCAGGCGTGTTCGCCGGCCCGGGCTTCGAGCCGTTCGATCGTGCGGGACCTCTGCTCCGTGTTTGCACCCTTAGCCTCCGCCATTCCTACAGCATGTTGAGTTCCAGCAGCGCCTCCTCGGACATCATGCTCTTGTCCCACACGGGGTCGAACGTGAGGATGACGTTCACCGACTTGACGCCCTTGACCTTGGCGACCTGCTGGTTGACATCCTCGACGAGCATGTCGGCCATCGGGCAGTTGGGGGCGGTGAGGGTCATGCGGATCGTGGCCACGCCGTCGGGCGTGTAGTCGATTTCGTAGACCAGACCGAGATCGTAGATGTTGACCGGGATTTCCGGGTCGTATATGTTCTTGAGCGTCGCGACGATCTCCTTTTCAACCTCAAGAATCTCTTCGGGAGTCATTGTTTTCTGTGTTTCCATCCTGTTTCGTGCCGGTCGTGCGGCAGCATCGGCCTCTTCGCACCTGCACATCCTGCCGGCCGGGCCATTTAGCCTGCCGGGGCGGTCAGTTCGCCCCGTTGCCGCTGTTTTCCGTTTTCGTTTTCTCTTCTTTCTCTTCTTTCTCTTCGGCCTCGACCTTGGTCTCGAAGGCCAGGGCGTAGAGTCTCATCTGCTTGATCATCGCCACCAGTCCGTTGGCCCGTGTGGGCGAGAGGTTGGCGCTCAGACCGATGCGGTCGACGAAGTAGAGCTCCGTATCGAGGATCTCCTTCGGGGTCCGGCCGTTGAGCACCCGGATCAGTAACGCGATAATCCCCTTGGTTATTATGGCGTCGCTGTCGGCCGAGTAGTAGACGCGGCCGTTTTCCAGCCGGGCGTCGACCCACACCCGCGACTGGCACCCCTGAATGAGGTACTGTTCGGTGCGGTGTTCCGGGGCGATCGGGGGGAGCGTCTCGCTCAGACCGATCAGATAGTCGTATTTGTCGAGCCAGTCGTCGAAAACCGAGAACTCCTCGATGATTTCCTCCTGTATCTTGTCCATGTTCGTATGGTATTTAACGTCATTTTCGCAGCCATCCGTACGCCGGCCCCTACAGGTCGACGATCTCTTCGAGGACCGTGCCCTCCGTGGCGGCGGGTTCGCGCACACCGGCCACGCGGGCCAGTGTCGGGGTCACGGCGGTCATCTCCACGCGGCGGTTGACGCGCAACGGTCCGGCCCCCTGTCCGTAGAAGATCAGCGGCACCTCGGTGTCGTAGCCGTACATCGAGCCCGACATCGACCAGCAGCGCTCCTGCTCCTCGATCCAGCCGGGCATCAGATTGAGAATCACGTCGCCCGAACGGCGCGGGTAGAAGCTGTTCTGCATCTTGCGGGCGTATCCGCTGCCGAAGTAGCTCGTGCGCATGGCCGTGGCGGCCAGAGCGTGCGACACGCCGCTGAACTGCATGGCGAAGATGGCCACCTCGTTCTGCACCTCGGCCAGATTCAATCCGCGTTCGTAGATGAGGTTGTGGTTCAGCCAGAGCGACTTGTCGCCGTAGGCCGCCACCCAGTCGCCCGTGCCGTAGCGGACGTTCAGAAAGCCGTTGACAATCACCTCGAACTGGCGGCTGTTGAAGCGTTCGGCCTCCTGCTGCCCGGCGTCGTACGAAGGGCTTGTGCCGTGGTCGGAGGTGACGACCACCAGCACGTTTCCATCCTTGACCTGTGCGAAGAGGAAGGTCAGGAAGTCGGCCAGATCGCGGTCCAGCCGGTAGTACATGTCCTCGACCTCGATCGACTCGGGACCGTAGGCCTCGGCGATGCGGCGCGGCGAGTCGAGGCAGATGTTCAGCAGGTCGGGCGTCCGGTCGGCGCCCAGACGGTATTGGGCGATAGCCTGTTTGGCCAGCCCCAGCACGGCGGTATTCCCGGCCGGCGTGTAGAGCAGCCGTTCGTAGTCGCTTGTCAGTTTCAGACGCCCTTGTCCGTTGGTGTCCTCCTTTTTGTTGCGGCCCAAGAGGACGATGTCGTGCTGACGGGTGTTCAGATAGCGACTCTTTTCGAGCAGCGACCGCCATTCGAGACCGATGTAGGAGAGGTTGTAACGTTCGCGGTTGCTGCGCTCGATCCATTCGGGGAGCTGCTCGGTGTAATAGGGCGACGAGATCCAGTCGCAGCGCGTGGAGTCGAGCCAGAAGACTTCGCCGCCGCGTCCGGCCATCACGACGGCCGACATGGCTTCGGCGGCAATCGTCACGGCCTGGCTCTCGGGAGACTGGTCGAGGAGCGTCTCGGCCAGCGTCGGGGCGATGCGGTGATAGGCTCCGGGGCCGCGGCGGCCGTCGATCAGGCTGACCGTGCGGTTGGTGGTGTAGTCGACCCAGCGGGGGCCGATCACGCCGTGGGTCGAGGGCATGGCTCCGGTGACGAGCGTGGCCAGCGAGACGGGGGTCGTGGTCTGCAGGTAGTCGTAGCGGGCATCCGAATAGACCGTGCCGCGTTCCGTAAGACGGAGGAATCCGCCCTCGTCGAAATTGACGGCGTAGCGGTCCAGATCGCCGGCGCGCATCGATCCGACGACGATCTGAACGATCAGACGGGGCTGTGCGGCGGCGGGTGCGAAGGCCGTCAGGGCGGCTATGGCGAGCAGAATAAGACGCTTGTTCATGGTTGCGGTTCGTATGAGCGCAAATTTACGAATTTATTTCGATACATTGTCTGAAAAGCGCGCTTTCGGTCCGAAAATCGAGCCCGGGGAGGGCGGCAATCCGTTCGAGCTGGCGGCGGCAGAAGACGCGGTGGGCTTCGCTGCGGGGGTTGCGGGGACGGTGGGCCGCCGCCGCAACGATCGACTCGACCTCGGGGAGCAGCCGCCGGGCCTCGTCGTCGAGCAGCGCCTCGGTGAAACGTTCCCAGAGGTAGTCGACGGCCTTCGGCGCGGGGTGGACCAGATCGTCGGCATAGAAACGGTAGTCGCGCAGGTCGTCCGTCAGGATCTCGAAGGCGGGGAAGTAGAGCGCCTGCGGAAAGCGTTCGGTGAGCTCCTCGATCGCCACCCGCAGCGTGGCCTTGCTCGCGGCATTCCCCAAAAGCCCGTCGCCCAGGTGCCGCACGGGACTCACCGTCAGCAGGATCCGCTTGCCGGCCAGCGGTCCGTCGAAGAGTTCGGCAAGGGTGCCGACAATCTCCTCGACGCTTAGTCGCCGTCTCGTGAATTCCGATGCCGGCTGCCGGTGGCAGTTGGCTACCACGCGCCCCCGGTGTTCGTAGACCCAGGCCGTGCCGAAGGTCAGGATCACGCGGTCGGAGCGGCGGAGCGCCTCGGCGCCCAGCTGCCGGGCGCGGTTCATGCGCTGCAGGGCCTCGTCGGGGGTCGGGGCCGAGAGGTCGCCGTGGAAGTCGAAGTGGTACCAGAGTTCGCCGTCGAAGCCCAGCTCTTCGCGGGTGACGGGCTGCTGTGCGGCATAGCTGCGTATCGCCCCGGCGATCGACAGCGGGTTGAAGAGGATGCCCGAGGGGTTCTTCACGACGGGGAATTTCGCCGCTTCGAGCCGTTCGGCCATCTGTGTGGCGAAGCACGACCCGAGGCTCAGAATGTGGTTGCGATAGCCGATCGTCAGATCGGTGTGCAGGGGTTCGATTTCGGTGCGGAATTTCATGCCGTAAAAATACGAAATTTGTTGCTTTTCGGAAAACCGGATGCATCGGGTGAAAATATCGGGCGCATGCGCTGTTTTGCGTCTGCCTTTTCGTATCTTTGGTGCATGATTCTGCGCGCAAACTGCAAAATAAACCTGGGCCTGGATATCCTCCGCCGCCGGGCCGACGGTTATCACGATCTGGAGACGGTGATGTTTCCCGTGCGGGGGCTTTACGATGAGGTGGAGGTTGAACGCACCGACGCTCCGGGTGCAGTGTTTCGTTCCGAGGGGCTCGCGGTGGATTGCCCCGACGAGGCGAACCTCTGTCTGAAGGCTTTTCGTCTGATGCGCGACCGCTACGGTGTGGACGGCGTGCGGATCCGCCTCGCGAAGCACGTGCCCTTCGGTGCGGGGCTGGGCGGTGGATCGGCTGATGCCACGGCGGTGGTTGTGGCGCTCGACCGGCTCTTTGCGCTCGGTCTTTCGGAGGCGGAGCTCATCGACCGGGCCGCCGAGCTGGGCAGCGATACGGCCTTCTTCGTGCGGAACACCCCGCAGTTGTGCACGGGCCGCGGTGAGGTGATGATCCCCTTCCCGCTGGATCTGTCGGGGCTGACGCTCGTGGTGGTGAAGCCCGACGAGGGGGTCTCGACGCGCGAGGCCTATGCCGGCGTGCGGCCGCGGGTGCCGGACGTGTCGCTTGCCGAGCGGTTGCGGCGCCCGGTAACCGAGTGGCAGGGGCTGGTGACCAACGACTTCGAGGCGTCGGTCTTTGCCGCCCATCCCGCCATTCGCGCTGTCAAGGAGCGGCTTCTTGCAGAGGGGGCGCTCTACGCTTCGATGTCGGGAAGCGGTTCGGCCGTCTTCGGCCTCTTCGCCGGGCACGAAAAAGGCGAGGAGCTGCGTGCTCTCTCGCCCTTTGTCTTCCAACTCTGATCCGGTCGGAGCCGAAACCCTCCGGCCTTCCGGGAATCCGCTTGCCCCGGTCTTGCCCCGGTCTTGCCTTGTCGGCCCCGTCGGCTCCCGGCAGATGTCCGCGGTGCCTCCCGAAAATCCTCGGGTCTTTCGCGTCTCCGGCCTCTGTTCGCCCCGTCGGCTCCCGGCAGATGTCCGCGGTGCCTTCCGGAAATCCGGGAGACCTTTACGCCCCCCCCCTCCGGTTGACGGCCTCTGCGGCGCCTCCCGGAAGCCTTCGGACCCCTTCCCGGCCCTTGCAGCCCCTTTGGGCTATTTTTTGCCCTCGCTGCTCTGGGCGGCAGGAACCGGAATCTTGGCAACCCGCTTTGCATGGCGGCCTCCCTCGAACTCGGCTGCAAAGAAGGCGTCGAGCATCTGCACCGCCTCGTCGTTGGTGATGAAGCGCGCCGGAAAGACGATGATGTTGGCGTCGTTGTGACGGCGGATCAGCGAAGCGATCTCCGGATCCCAGCACAACCCAGCCCGGATACCCTGGTGTTTGTTGAGCGTGATGGCCATCCCTTCGCCCGAGCCGCAGAGACCTACGCCGAAGGCCACTTCTCCCTGCTCGACAGCCTCGGCCAGCGGATGGGCAAGGTCCGGATAGTCGACACTCTCGGGAGAGTCCGTTCCGAAATCCAGCACCTCGTAACCCATGGCGTCGAGGTAGCCTACGAGAAATTCTTTCATTTCATAGCCGGCGTGGTCGCTGGCGATACCGATTTTCGTCATCGTATCCTGTGTTTTTGAGGTTTTTGTCGTCTCCGACTTCGTTTCGGAAGACAAAGTTAACGAAATATTCGTCTCGGCCTTGTTTCAAAGCGTCGGATTTGCCTATTTTTGCGGCGTGAAGACACTTTTCATGCTCCTCGGTGCCGTGGCCCTTGTGTTGGGACTGGTCGGAATCTTCGTTCCGCTGCTTCCGACGACCCCCTTTCTGCTGTTGGCCGCAGCCCTCTGGGTACGCTCTTCGCCGCGGCTCTACGGCTGGCTGGTCTCGCATCGCCGGCTGGGACCCTACATCCGCCAGTTCCGCGAGCACCGCGCCATTCCGCTCCGAGCCAAGGTGATCTCCGTTGTGCTGCTCTGGGCCACGCTGCTCTATTGCATCGTGGCGGTGGTCGACCGGCTGTGGTGGGCGCAGCTCCTGCTGCTGGCCGTGGCCGTCGAGGTGACGTGGCACATCCTTTCGTTTGCTACGCTGCGCCGGTAGGAGGCGCGTCCGGAGCCGTCGGCCGCGCTCCGGGCCCTTTTCGTTCTGCGCTTCTATTCCTGCGGTCCTTCTATTCCGGTTCTATTCCGGCAGCCCTTCGGACTCCTTCACCTCGTCGGAGAGCAGCTCCCGCAAACGGTATTTCACCGACCACGAATCGTTGTCGATCCGGTCGCTTTTCGCTTCGTCATACACGGCGACAGGCTGGATGCGCAGGCGGTATTCGTGTCCGGGCTTGAAGTCGAAACCCTCGATCTCCGACGGAAAGGCCTGCCATTGCGGCGTGTCGTAACGCAGGTCCTGGATCCAGTAGGCGGCTATCTGCGCATCGGCCCGCCGCGAGGCGACGCGGATCTCCAGTTCGGGGCTGAAGGTCAGCGGATCGACGGGGGATGTGGTTTCTGTGCGTGCGAGCTGCTCCTCCATCGTGTAGCGTTCACTGCTGCCGTCGGCCGGCGGGTTGGCGATCCGGTCGATTCGTACGCGCAGGGTCGTCTGCCAGCCCTCCTCGAACGAGAAGCCTTCGATGGGACCGGGAACGATCTCCCATGAGGCGTTGGCCCCTTTTTGGACGATGTAGGCCGGTATGTAACCGAAGCCCATGGTGATGCCTGCCACGCCCTTTTCGGGGGCAATGGTCCAGATTTCGGTGCGCGATGTGTCGTCCTTGTCGCAGGCGCCCAATACGAGAGGCGTCATCAGCAGAAGCAGCCATTTTTTCATAGTCGTTTGGTGGTTTGGGTGTGAAGTTTTCCTATAAACGGTTGTCGGACTGCAATACTGCGCCGGACGGCAAACAAAAAAACGGACCGAAGTCCGTTTTTTTTTGTGTATGGGTGTGGTTTCGCGCCGCTTCTCCCGTTTCGCGCCGCTTCTCCCGTTTCGCGCCGCTTCTCCCGTTTCGCGCCGCTCCTCCCGGGTCATGCTCTCCTCCCGGGTCAGGCTGCCCCCCCCCTCTCAGCCTCCCCCCCCCCGGTCAGGCCAGATAGTGTTCGGCCATGCTCAGGAGAAATCCGAAGAGCAGGGCATTGAACAGAATCAGCGGAATCGACTTCTGCTCCTTGCCCGAGGCGGCGAAGAGCGTCGGCACGGTCAGCATGACCGTTATGCCCATGCCGTCGGCCCACCAGGGCAGGTAGGGCAGGTTGCCGTAGAAAATGATCACCCCGGCGAAGAGGTAGATCAGAAACGAGGCGATGCAGCTGCGCGCCGAGAATCGCTGGAAGATCATCGGAATGACGACCAGGGCTCCGGCAATGGCTCCTGCTGCCAGTGACAGGGTGAAGTGATTCATCGTGAGGTCTCTTTGCAATCGGGTTTTCGGCTTGCAGCTTTCAGTCTCCGGCTCCGGGTTATTTGGCGGCGCGCTTGCGGTCGGTTTCGTGGAGCAGGATCTTGCGCAGACGGATGGCGTGGGGCGTTACCTCGACGTATTCGTCCTCCTTGATGTATTCGAGGGCCTCCTCCAGCGTGAAGACCTTCGGCGGAACGATCACCGCCTTGTCGTCCGACCCCGAAGCACGCATGTTGGTCAGCTGTTTGGCCTTGGTGACGTTGACCGTGATGTCGTTCTGGCGCGTGTGCTCGCCGATGACCTGACCTTCGTAGACCTGATCCATCGGGCTGATGAAGAAACGGCCGCGATCCTGCAGCTTGTCGATCGAGTAGGCGTAGGCCGTGCCGGTCTCGCCCGAGATGATCGAGCCGTTGGTGCGCATCTCGATGTCGCCGGCCCAGGGCTCGAAATCCTTGAAGCGGTGGGTCATGATCGCCTCGCCGGCCGTAGCCGTCAGCATGTTCGAACGCAGTCCGATGATGCCGCGCGACGGAATGTCGAACAGCAGCCGCACGCGTTCGCCGTCCGAAGACATGTCACGCAGCGTACCCTTGCGGCGCGTCGTCATGTCGATCACCGTGCCGGAGTGCTCCTCGGGACAGTCGACCGTCAGCTCCTCGACCGGTTCGCACTTCTTGCCGTCGATGATTTTGGTGATGACCTGCGGCTGTCCGACCTGCAGTTCGTAGCCCTCGCGGCGCATCGTCTCGATCAGCACCGAGAGGTGCAGCACGCCGCGGCCGAAGACGTTGAACGAATCGGCCGACGGACCGGGCGTCACGCGCAGCGCCAGGTTCTTCTCCAGCTCGCGGTCCAGACGCTCCTTGATGTGGCGCGAGGTGACATATTTGCCGTCCTTGCCGAAGAAGGGCGAGTTGTTGATCGTGAAGAGCATCGACATCGTCGGTTCGTCGATGGCGATCGGGGGCAGCGGCTCGGGGTTGTCGTAGTCGCAGATCGTGTCGCCGATCTCGAAGCCGTCGATACCCATGATGGCGCAGATCTCGCCGCACGGAACCTCGCCGACCTTCTTCTTGCCCAACCCCTCGAAGACCATCAGATCCTTGATCTTGCACTTCTGCATCGTCACGCCGTCGCGCTTGGCCAGCGTGACGTTCTCGCCGGCGTGCAGCGTGCCGCGCGTGAGCTTGCCCACGGCGATACGCCCCGTGTAGGAGGAGTACTCGAGCGAGGTGATCAGCAGCTGCGGCGTACCCTCGACCTGGGCCGGTTCGGGGATCTCGTCGATGATCGTATCGAGCAGCGGGACGATCGAATTGGTGCGTTCGTTCCACTTGTGCGACATCCACCCCTGCTTGGCCGAGCCGTAGATGGTCTTGTAGTCGAGCTGCTCCTCGGTGGCGTTGAGCGAGAACATCAGGTCAAAGACCTGTTCGTTGACCACTTCGGGGCGGCAGTTGGGCTTGTCCACCTTGTTGATCACCACGATGGGCTTCTTGCCCAGCGCCAGGGCCTTCTGCAGCACGAACCGCGTCTGGGGCATCGTCCCTTCGAAGGCGTCGACCAGCAGCAGCACACCGTCGCACATGTTGAGCACGCGCTCCACTTCGCCGCCGAAATCGGCGTGGCCCGGGGTGTCGATGATGTTGATCTTGTAGTCCTTGTAGATCACCGAAACGTTCTTCGAGAGAATCGTGATTCCCCGTTCGCGCTCCAGGTCGTTGTTGTCCAGAATCAGGTCGCCCGTCTGCTGGTTGTCACGCAGCACGTGGCCTGCCAGGATCATCTTGTCGACCAGCGTCGTCTTGCCGTGGTCGACGTGGGCTATGATCGCGATATTGCGCAGTTTTTGCATAAATCTGTATTTTGTCGTGCAAAGGTAACAATTTCTCCGGAAAATGTACTACATTTGCTTACTTCTTAAAAAAGTTAAATAATGGAACCCGCTTTTAACCTTCGCAGCAGTCAGGTATATATCGGTTCGGCCGTCGAGTTGCTCCCCGAACTTCTTCCCGAGGGGCGAGTGGTCGTCGTTTCGGATGCCACGATCGACCGGCTCTACCACTCGTTCGTGGCCCCTTACGATGCGGTGCTCATCGGTTTGGGCGAAAGCATCAAGACGCTGCAGACGGTCGAGACCCTCTACCGCCGCTTCATCGAGCTGGGCGTCGACCGTTCGACCTTCGTACTGGCCATCGGCGGCGGCATTGTCACCGACGTGGCGGGTTTTGCCGCCTCGACCTACATGCGTGGGGTGAAGTTCGGATTTGTCTCCACAACCCTTCTGGGACAGGTCGACGCCTCGGTAGGCGGCAAGAACGGCGTCAATGTCGACGGCTACAAGAACATGGCCGGAACCTTCACCCAGCCGCAGTTCGTCATTTGCGACCCCTCGCTGCTGCGTTCGCTCCCCGACCGTGAGTTCCGCGCCGGACTGGCCGAAGTGGTCAAGGCGGCCGTCATTGCCGATCCGGAGCTGTTTGCCCGTCTGGAGCAGACCTCGTTCGAGGCGCTGCGTCAGGATACGGACCTGCTCTCCGACATCATCTCGGCGGCCATCCGGGTCAAGGCCGACATCGTCGAACGCGACGAACGCGAAGCGGGCGAACGCCGCAAACTCAACCTCGGCCATACGCTGGCGCACGCCATCGAGAAGTCCTCGAACCGCATGAACCACGGTGAGGCCGTAGCCGTCGGAACGGCACTGATTGCCGGGGCCGCCGTACGGTTGGGGGTGCTCGGCGAGGAGGATCGGCAGCGGATCGTCGATCTGCTTTCGCGGCTGGGTTTCGAACTCACGCCGCCGGTCGAGATGAAACGCCTGCTCAAGGAGGTCGGCAAGGACAAGAAGAACGCCGAGGGGATGCTGCGCATCGTACTGCCCGTCGGAATCGGAGACTGTCAGGTGCGGAAGATGTCGCTTCCGGAGTTCTCGGCACTCTTTGTCTGACGGCTCGCGGCCGTGGCGCCGGATTCCTCTTTTATTAATAGATTGGTCTTTCCCGGGTGATGGATTCGCCCGGGTTTATTTTGTGAGATCGGTCTCGGCGGGGGAGGACTCGGCTTCCCGCGGGCTGCCGCCGTCCCGGTCGTCGCCTCCCCGTCCGAAACGCTGGCGATAGTGGTGCGGCGAGAGCCCGCTCTGCGCCTTGAAGAATTTCCCGAACGAGGACTGATCCGAAAACCCCAGCCGATAGGCGATCTCCTTGACATCCTTGTCCGTACTCTCCAGACAGCGCCGTGCCTCGGCCGCCAGCAACCCCGCCAGATGGGCATAGACCGTGTGGCCGGTGGTACGTTTGACGATCCGCGAGAGGTAGGTGGTCGAGATGTGCAGCGCATCGGCGTAGAATCCGATGTCGTGGTGGCCGAGGTAGTTTTCGACCGAGAGCTTCTTGAACTGGCGGAAGAGCAGGTCGGCCCGTTTCATGCAGACCGGCGTGCGGTTCGATTCGTTGTCGCGGTGCAGCATGTCCGTGATCTCGAGCAGGAAGAGCCCGCACCAGTGGCGGAGGATTCCCCGGTGGAAGAGGGTGTAGGGCGAGGGCCGGTCGGCCAGCAGTTCCGCCGTGCGGAGCAGATGGCGCCACGCCGCCTCCTCCGGCCGCAGGCGAATGGCTCCGTTCGGATCGGGATACCGGGCCAGCTGGCTGTACATCGGCTGTCCGTCGGGCAGCGTGTCGAAAAAGTCGGGATCCAGGCCGATGCCGACCATTCGGAAATCTCCGCCGGCGGATTGCAGTGTACAGCTGCGGCTCGGTGTCAGGATGAGCAGATCGCCCTTTTCCAGCGTCCGCTCACCCGACGAGTCCTCCTCGCGGAGTGTGCCGTTTGTGACCATTCCGAAGAGGAAGCCCCGCTCAAGGCGCATCGCTCCGTGCGAGAGGTCGGCGGGGCGTATTTCGCGGTAGAAAACCTCCTCGCGGCTCTCCCGGGCAGGATCGGCGGTTGAATGGGTATGGGTGGCAGGGCGTGGCATGGTTCAAGCGGTTTTCGACCTCAAAGGTACGCTTTTGTTTCGGATTATACCAGTTTCGGTCGCTCCTTTCTGATCCGAATTTCGGAAGAAAAGACGAATTTTGCGCCTTGATATCATTCAAGTCCAGACATGAAAACCCAAACCCGACTGCTTTTTCGGCGCTATCTGCTCTTCGTCGTGGCATTGTTCATCAACGCCTTCGGTATTGCGCTGATCACCAAAGCCCTGCTGGGAACCTCCCCCATTACGAGCGTTACCTACGTTCTGAGCATGTTCACCCCGATGACCATGGGCCAGTGGACCATTATCCTCAATCTGGTGTTCATGCTTCTCGAACTCCCCTTCATGACGCGAGCCGACCTGAAGACCGATCGGCGGATCTTCCTGCTGCAGATTCCCGTCACGCTCTTCTTCGGTACGTTCATCGACTGTTCGATGTCGGCCCTCTTCTGGCTCACGCCCGAAGCCTATGCGGCCAAGATCGTCAGCCTGCTCATCGGCTGCGTCGTGCTGGCCGTCGGCATCGCCCTCGAGGTGAAGGTCAACATCGCCATGGCCGCCGGCGAGTACTTCGTGCGGGCCATCTCGCGACGGCTGCGCCGCGAATTCGGCTATGTCAAGCTGGCCTTTGACGTCACGCTCGTGATTCTGGCCTGTCTCCTTTCGCTCGTCTTCCTCTCCAACATCTCGGGCGTGCGCGAGGGTACGGTCACCGCCGCACTGATCGTCGGCCCGATCGTCCACTTCATCACCCCCTTCTACCGCATCTTCGACCGTTGGATCGGAGGTGAAGGAACGGCTCCGGAGGGGGAATCCGCAGCCCCGGCGGCCGACTCCCCGCAGCCGGTCGTCATCACAATCGCCCGCGAGTATGGCAGCGGCGGACATCAGTTGGGCGAAAAACTGGCCTCGATGCTGCATATTCCCCTCTACGACAATCAGTTTATCCGCCTGGCAGCGCAGAAGAGCGGTATGGACGAGGCGTATATCCTCCACAACGAGCAGTCGATTCCGTCGTTCTGGCTCAAGTGCATCTTCGCCCAGTCGAACGGCGCGCGGATGGATCACAGCCTCTCGCCCGACGACGTGCTGTTCGTGGCCGAGAGCCGGATTGTCCAGGAGCTGGCCGCGCGCGAATCGTGCGTCCTTGTCGGGCGCTGCGCCGACTTTGTGCTGCGCGACGAACCTCGTGCCGTGCGGGTTTTCTGCTGCACCGATCTGGAGAGTGCCTGCCGGCGATGCGTCGAGGAGTATGGAATCGCCCCAGACGCGGCCGAAGCCGAGGTGCGGCGCGTGAATCGCAACCGAAGGACCCACTATGAATACTATACCGGCGAACGCTGGGGCGATCCGCACCGCTACGACCTGACGGTGAACACCTCCCGCGTCTCGATCGACGATGCCGCCACGACCGTGGCCGACCTCTATCGCGACCGCATGGTGGTTGTTGCCTCCGGACGCAATTCGCTCACCGCGGCGGGAACGGCCGCTCCGGCTCCGTCCACCGCTCCGGCTCCGGAGCAGTCGCCGGCGGACGGGTCTGCCCACGCGAAGAACTGACCCTCTCCCGGCGCAGGGACTACCGCGGTGCGGAGGCGATGAAAAAAGGCAGGAATCCAATGGATTCCTGCCTTTTCTGTTTGTCGGTCGGACTATTTTTCGACCCGTTTGCGCAACTCCTCGGCATAGGCTTCCCAGTCGGTGATCGGACGGCGTGCGACGCCCGATTCGACGGCAGCACGCGCCACGGCCGTCGAGATGCGCGGCAGCAGTCTCGGATCCAGTGGCTTGGGAATCAGGTAGCTGCGTCCGAACTCCAGACTCTCCACCCCGTAGGCCTTGAGCACCGACTCCGGAACGGGTTCGCGGGTCAGTTCGGCCAGCGCATGGGCGGCGGCCAGCTTCATTGCCTCGTTGATCTTCGTGGCCCGGACGTCGAGCGCTCCGCGGAAGATGTAGGGGAATCCCAGCACGTTGTTCACCTGATTGGGATAGTCGGAACGTCCCGTGGCGAAGATGATGTCCGGACGCGAGGCCATGGCCGTTTCGTAGGCGATCTCCGGATCGGGGTTGGCCAACGCCATGACGATCGGGTTCTCGGCCATCGTCCGCAGCATTTCGGGCTTCAGCGTGTCGGCCTTCGAGACGCCCAGGAAGACGTCGGCCCCCTCGACCGCTTCGGCCAGCGTCGAGATGCGGCGTGTGGTGGCGAATTCGCGTTTCATGCGGTTGAGGTCTTCGCGGTAGATCGTCACTACGCCGTGGCTGTCGCAGAGCGTCACGTTCTGATGACGGACGCCCAGGGCGATGAAGAGTTTCGCGCAGGCGATGGCGGCGGCTCCTGCGCCGTTGACTACCACGCGCAGCTGCGAAATCTCCTTGCCGGCGATCTTGGCGCCGTTGATCAGGGCCGCCGAGGTGATGATGGCCGTACCGTGCTGGTCGTCGTGCATGAGCGGGATGTCGAGCTCCTCGCGCAGGCGGGTCTCGATCTCGAAGCACTCCGGGGCCTTGATATCCTCGAGGTTGATGCCGCCGAAGGTGGGGGCGATGGCCTTCACCGCACGCACGAACTCGTCGGGATCGGTGGCATCGACCTCGATGTCGAAGGCGTTGATGCCGGCGTAGGTCTTGAAGAGCATGCACTTGCCCTCCATGACGGGCTTTCCGGCCAGCGGGCCGATGTTGCCCAGTCCGAGTACGGCCGTTCCGTTCGAGATCACGGCCACGAGGTTGCCCTTGCCGGTGTAGGTATAGACGTCGTCGGGATTGGCCGCAATGGCTCGCGAGGGGGCTGCAACGCCCGGCGAGTAGGCCAGCGACAGATCGTAGGGGGTTTGATAGGGTTTGGTGGGCACGACACCGATCTTGCCGGGTTGCCCTTCGCTGTGGTAGCGCAGCGCCGCTTCGTCGAGTTTCGATTTGGTATCCATCTGCTTGTCGTTCTTAGTCTTTGTTTTCAATTCGGTTAATGGCAAATATAACAATTATCGCGCAGAATGTAAATTTTTTTAGATTTTTGGGCAATTTTTTTAGAAATAAAAACGCACGCCGCCTCCGGCATGAAAGGTGAGCAATCCCACCAGATTGAACTCCACGCCGTCGCCCACATCCGGGGCGCCGGTAAGGATCCATTCGCCGCCGAATCCGAGCGACAGGCCCAGCCAGCGTGTTGCCATGAATTCGACCGACGCCCGTTCGTGCAGCCCGACGCCGCCGCGTCCGGCGCGATTTCCGTCGTAGCTGCGCACGTAGCGTCCATATCCGATGCCGACCGCCTCGCGGAAAAGCCAGCGGCGTCCGGCCCGTTGCCGGGCCACGAATTCCGGAGCGACGTAGAGCAGACGGGCCGTGCTGAGGAGGCCGCTGCGTCGGGCCGAGAAGAAGCCTCCGGAGTAGATTACGCCCACGCCCAGACCCCGGCGCGAGGTCCAGTTGTAGCCGGCCGTGAGGCTCAGCCCCTCGTTGAGCGAACCCGAGTCAAAGGTCTGGAAATGAAGGGTAAATAGCAGGGCCAGATAGCCGGCATCGACAAAAAAGGTGTGCTGCGGGCGGTTGCGTGGAACCAGCCAGGGCCGCTGAACAGGCGCCTCGGAGACCGACTCCGCGAGGATTTGCTGTCCGTTGGAGGTGGCGGCGGAGACTGCGGTGGAGGCCGTTGTTGTGGCCCGGGTCTCGGCGGCGGACGGCGGGGTTGCCGATTTCGGATTGTCGGGCGCGGCGTGCAGCAGGGCGGGAGTGCCCAGCAGCAGCCCGACGAATGCGATGAGGTGGATCCGGTGCAGGTGGAGGTGTCGAAGGTTCATTTTGCGGTCAGATCGGTTTTCAGTCTTGTTCGGGGTCTGTCGAGCCGGCGGCGCGGCAGTTCGGGGCCGGCATGGTGTCCGGGGCTGTTTTCGTCCGGTCGGAGGCGGTCAGAAGAGGGTGGAGTCGCCGCTGCCGGGCGGCGTGAAGCCCAGATGCTCCCAGGCCAGCGGTGTCGCCTCGCGGCCCCGCGGTGTGCGTTTGAGGAAGCCCTCCTTGATGAGGAACGGCTCGTAGACCTCCTCGATCGTGCCGGCCTCCTCACCGACGGCCGTTGCCACGGTGTTCAGTCCGACCGGCCCGCCGTTGAATTTCTCGATGATCGTCCCCAGAATCTTGTTGTCCATCTGGTCCAGACCCCGCGAGTCGATGTTCAGCGCCGAGAGGGCGATGCGCGTGATCTCCAGGTCTATGTGTCCCTCGCCCTTGACCATGGCGAAGTCCCTCACGCGGCGCAGCAGGGCGTTGGCGATACGCGGCGTGCCGCGCGAACGCAAGGCCACCTCACGGGCGGCATCGTCGTCGATCGAGACGTCGAGAATCCGCGCCGAACGCCGTACGATGCCGGCCAGAACAGGGACGTCGTAGTACTCCAGATGGCATTGGATGCCGAAACGCGCCCGGAGCGGCGAGGTCAGCAGGCCGCTGCGCGTCGTGGCGCCGATGAGCGTGAAGGGGGCCAGTTCGATCTGGATCGAGCGGGCCGAGGGGCCCTTGTCGAGCACGATGTCGATCTTGAAGTCCTCCATGGCCGAGTAGAGATACTCCTCGACGATGGGGCTCAGGCGGTGGATCTCGTCGATGAAGAGCACGTCGCCCGGATTGAGGTTCGTCAGCAGGCCGGCCAGGTCGCCCGGCTTGTCCAGCACGGGTCCCGAGGTCACGCGCAGCTGCGCCCCCATCTCGTTGGCGATGATGTTTGCAAGGGTGGTCTTGCCCAGACCCGGAGGTCCGTGCAGCAGGACGTGGTCGAGCGAGTCGCCGCGCATGAGCGCCGCCTTGATGAAGACCCGCAGGTTGTCGACAATCTTGTCCTGTCCGGAGAAGTTCTCCAGCTCCTGCGGACGGATCTTGTTCTCGAAATCGAGATCGCTTTCGGTGTTGCGTACGATGGACATGATGCAAATATACGCTTTTTCGACGAATCCGGGAGGGTGCGGGTGCTAAAAAATCCGGCCCGTCGGCCCCGAGGGCTGACGGACCGGATCGGCTGCCGCGGCGAAGTGGCTACTCCCCGCGCGGGGCAGCGAATCGAAGCTTGATCTCCCGGTTGCCGTTTTCGCGTGTCGGGATCAGCAGGTTGATACCCTCCTTGCCCTCGAGCTCGGCGGCCAGGGGCGTGAGGTCGAACGAAATGTAGAATCCGCAGTCGGGGCCGCCCTGATCGTCCTGGTCATCGTGCAGCACCACGACGTCGAGGTAACCCTCCTTGCTCTCCTTGAACTCCGTCGTGCCGCTCTTGTCCACGGCCAGCGTGAAGGTATGCTTCGAGTTGTAGCGGCACGAATAGAGGGCGTAGAAAGTCAGCCACGACTCCGAGAGATTGAACGTCCCCACGGTATAACCCGTTTTGGCATCGCCCAGTTCGGCCAGGCGTGCGGCATCGCTGACCACCTCCGAGGTGCCCGTGTAGATCTCCTCCACGGCGTAGAGGGCGATGTTGTAGCGATAGCCCGGGATGGTCTGGTCGAGCAGCGAGAACCAGATGATGGCGCGCTGTTTCTGATCCCCGTCGGGTTTGTAGCCCGGCACGCGCGACTTGTCGCTCGGGTAGAGACGGTCGCCGTTGTCGCGCTCGAAACAGTAGTCACCGCCCTCGAGCGGGCAGACGGTCGTGATCAGCGGGGTGTTGCGCGGGTAGTCGCCGTCATCGTCGTTGCAGGAGGTGACACCCAGCATCGTCAGCGCTCCCAGCAGGAATAAACCGAATTTTTTCATAATTTCTCTATTTTGTGTTACCTTTCGCTCTTAAAACGGCGCGACGGCCGAATACTGCATGTCGGAAATATTTTTTTCATGCTCCGGCGCAGTCTTTTCCCCGCCGCCGCATTTAAAAGGTGGAACGACCGATGCAGATGGACGAAGAGATACTGGCCGAAGGGTGCAGACGGGGCGATAATGCGGCTCGCAGAGAACTGTATGATCGCTATGCGGGCCGGTTGCTGGCCATCTGCGTGCGATACGTCGGCGACCGTGCGACGGGCGAGGATCTCATGCACGATGCCTTCTTGAAGATCTACGGCGCGTTCGACCGCTTTACGTTTCGCGGCAAGGGGTCGCTGCGGGCCTGGATCGAACGCATCACGGTCAACGTGGCCCTCGAGTGGCTCCGTACGCGCAACCGCCTCGGGACACTCCCCCTCGACGAGGGGCGTGTTGCCGATACGCTGGCCGAACCGCAGGCCGCAGAGGTGGCCCGCGTGCCGCGCGAGGTGCTGATGGAGTTCGTCGCGGAGCTCCCGGACGGCTACCGCACGGTGTTCAACCTCTACTGCATCGAGGAATTGCCGCATCGCGAGATCGCCCGCCTGCTGGGAATCAACGAGAAGAGCTCCTCGTCGCAGCTGTTCCGGGCCCGGAGCCTGCTGGCCCGCCGGATCAGAACCTATTTGGAGACGCACGAATGATGAAGATGAAACGAAATACCGATTGGACCGATGTCCTGCGCAGTACGCTGCGCGACGCCGAAATCTCCCCCTCGGAAGGGAGTTGGGAGCGTCTGCAACGCGAACTCGAGGGGCGTGAACCGCACGTGCCGGAGCCCGGCATGCCGCTGCCCCGCAAAAACGGATGGAGGATCCATGGACCGCGGATTGCCGCCGCGGCCGCCGTCGTACTGATTGCCGTCGTCGCGGGAGAGCTCCTGTGGCGCTCCGGAAGCAGGGAGTTGGGGGACTTCGAGGATCCGCTTCTGGCCTCGATGACGGTGGCGGGTGACTCTGCGGTCGATCGGTCCCGGTTGTCGGCCTCGGGGTTGGCGGCCGGGAAACAGTTGCCGGCGTCGGGGGAGAACGGAATCTCCCGGCAACCGGCGTTTGGATCCGATGCGGTGGTGGAGAACCGCCCGCATGAATCGGAGTCGCTGCGGGAGACGGTTGCCCGCGCCACGGGGTGGTCGCAGGGACCGGATCAAACGACCGGGCAGAAGTCTGCAGCAGCGCTGCTGGCGCTCCGGTCGGAATCGGCGGCGGACCCGAACTCCCCGATGCAGGAGTCTCTTGCCGGGACGACCGACGATTCGTCCGTCGGGAGTTTCCGGATGGACGGGGACACCGGAGCGGATTCCCGGGGCCGTGTTTCTGCGCAGACCCGGACCGAAGCGCAGACTCGGACTAATGCGCAGACCCGGACCGATGCACAGAGCCCGACCGGTGCGCAGGGGGGCGTTGAGGCCCGAAACGGTGCCGACGCCCGAAACGGTGCCGACGCCCGAAACGATGCCGGCGCCCGAAACGGCGAGGCGGTGCAATCCCGCATAAATTCGGCCGCATCCGACTCGAAGCCCCGCGCAGCCCGGGGAGCGGGGCGGAACAAGACGGCGGCGCGTCGCGATGCCGGCTCGTTCGTCGCCTTTGCGGAGAGCTTTGCCGGGGAGCGGCCCCGCGAATCGCGGACGTCACTCTCGCTCTTTGCCGGGGGCGGTACGTCGGGTGGAAACGGATTGCAGGGCTCACCGCTGCGGAGCTCCTCCTCCATGATGGCCAATGATGTCGTGTCGGTCGTCGGCAACGGCAACAACCTGCAGCCCATGCAGCGCCGCGATTACGACAAGAGTTCCTTCCGGCACCACCTCCCGCTGAGTTTCGGACTGACCGTCCGCAAGGAGCTTCCGCACCGCTTCTCACTCGAGAGCGGGGTAGTCTACACGCTGTTGCGCTCGGACGTGCGGCTGCCCTATTCGTCGGACGATGTGAGCCAGAAGCTGCACTTCGTCGGAATCCCGCTCCGCATGAACTGGCAGTTCGTTGAGCGGGGGCCTCTGACGGCCTATCTCGGAGCCGGCGGAATGGCTGAAAAGTGCATCGCGGCAAAATTCGGCAGCCAGACCGTCGATGAGGCTGCCCTGCAATGGTCGCTGCTGGCCGCTGTCGGCGCCCAGTATCGTCTGGCCGACTATGTCGGACTCTATTTCGAACCGGAGGTCTCCTGGTATCTGACCGATACGGAGTTGCGCACGTCGCGCTCCGATGCCCCGTTGTCCCTGACGCTGCGTCTGGGTGTGCGGGTGCTTTTTTAGATGCTGAATTCTCCCGCATCCCGGCGCATTCGGAACGTCGCGGGATGAGGCGGCAGATGTGGATGTGTGGAATCCTTCCCCGATTGTTTGTATATTTTATAGGAGAGCCTCTCCGAAACCGGCAGCCAGGGTGCACTTCCTGCCGGAATGCGTGTTTGAACGTGCTGCTTACGCGATCAAATGTGCTATTTTTTATTGTTGGTAAGAAATTTGTTATTAAATTTGTAAATTAGTTGTTAGGTTGCCATAGATGTTGAATATGCTTGAATTCCAAAACTAAAGCATGCGGACTTCACAACAAAAAAAGCACAGATGCGAATTGCTTCACATCTGTGCCTGGTAGTCCCGACGGGAATCGAACCCATATCGTAAGAACCGGAATCTTGTATTCTATCCATTGAACTACGGGACCGGGACTGCAAAGATACAAAAAAAATTAAATTAACGAAAAAAAATGCGAGAAAAGCAGAATAATTGGCTCAGGATTGAGGCGGTGATCAAATGGGCGAATATGTCGACCAACTATTTTGCACGCTATATCGGCCTTGCACGAGGCGAAAACCTCTATCAGATCAAACGCGGCAACAACGGTATTTCGCTCGATGTGGCGGACCGTATCGTCGCCAAATTCCCTCAGATCGACAAACTCTGGCTGCTGACCGGCGAAGGACAAATGTTTGCCGACGAACGGTTGCGGGGCCCTCAGATTCCCTATTACGGCGTCGATGTCGAACAGGGAATTGCTAATCTCGACCGGCTCGAGGCACAATGCAATCTGATCGTTCCACCCGTCGGGGAGTGCGATCTGGCCATGTCCTATTCGGGCCGCGCCATGGGGGCCTGCGTTCCTCCCGGAACCGTCGTGCTGCTCAAGACCGTCGACCCCGATGCAATTATTCCGGGCGAAGAGTATGTGATTGTCAGCCGAAAAATTGTAACTTTGCGCATAGTTCGGTCCGCCGATGAGGCGGGAAAAGTCCGCCTGGTGGCCGGCGATCGGGAGAATTATGACGATATCCTGCTGGATACGAGCGACATAGTCTCCGTGTACAAGGTAAAAGGCAAATTGATAATCAACAGTTGAACGTATGTTTTCAGGTATCGTGGAAGGTACGGCGGAGGTAGTCGCCATCCGCTCGGACCGTCAGAACAAGGATTTTACCCTGCGGGTTCCTTTCTGCAAGGAGCTTAAAATCGATCAGAGCATAGCACATAACGGCGTATGTTTGACGGTAGTGGACATCGCCGGGGATACCTATACCGTCACGGCCATGAAGGAGACCCTCGACCGGAGCAACCTCGGACTGCTCAAGGTGGGCGATCTGGTCAATGTCGAACGCTCGATGAAACCCGACGCACTGCTCGACGGCCATATCGTCCAGGGACATGTCGACCAGACGGCCCTCTGCACGGCCAAGGAGGATGCCGACGGCAGCTGGTACTTCACCTTCCGCTACGACCCCCGCGGCGGAGGGCTCTGCACCGTGGAGAAGGGCTCGGTGACGGTCAATGGCGTGAGCCTGACGGTCTGCGACCCCACGCCCGACTCGTTCCGCGTGGCCATCATCCCCTACACCTTCGAGCACACCAATTTCTGCCGCATCGAGGTGGGAACGGTCGTCAATCTCGAATTCGACATCATCGGCAAGTACATCGCCCGACTGATGCAAAACTACATGAAGTAAGCCTATGGTAACCATCAAGACTAAGGAGGGCGCCTCGTTGTGGATCGCCCTGCTGGCTGCGGTTCTGGTGGCCGTGGTCATGATTCTGCTCGACGTCGTATGGTGGCTGACGCTCTGTGTGGCGGCCGGCGTCTTTGTCGTCGTGGCGCTGGCGGCGCTGTTCATCATCCGCAAGTATGTGGCTTACAAGCTCAAACCCATCTACTCGATCGTTCTTTCGCGCGATGTCCATACCCGGGAGATCTTCTCCGAACTGCAGGACAAGAAGGTCGAGAACATCGGCGAGGAGCTCACCGCCTGGGCCGATACCAACGACCGGGAGATCGCCCGCCTGAAGGAGGCCGAGCAGTTCCGCAAGCAGTATCTGGGCAACGTGGCCCACGAACTGAAGACCCCGATCTTCAACGTGCAGGGCTACATCTCGACGCTGCTGGACGGCGGTCTGGAGGATGAACTCATCAACCGCAAGTACCTCGAACGCGCCGAAAAGAGCATCGACCGGCTGATCAATATCGTCAACGACCTGGATACGATCTCGAAACTCGAGAGCAGCATGAACAAGCTCGACATGGAGAAGTTCGACGTTGTGGCGCTGGCCAAGGAGATTGCCGATCAGGCCGAGATGGAGGCCGACAAGAAGGGGATCAAGATCTCGGTCAAGGGGGCCGACAACCTGCCGTCGCCCTTCTGGGTCATGGCCGACAAACACTACATCGGCCAGGTCTTCGTCAACCTGATTATCAACTCGATCCGCTACGGCAAGGAGGGCGGTCTGACGCGCATCCGTTTCCGCGACATGCTGGACAAGATCCTCGTCGAGGTCGAAGACAACGGTCTGGGCATCGGCAAGGAGGATCTGCCGCGCGTCTTCGAGCGCTTCTACCGCACGGACAAGGGACGTTCGCGCGAACAGGGCGGTACGGGACTCGGTCTGGCCATCGTCAAACACATCATCGAGGCTCACGGCGAACGCATCACCGTGCGCAGCGAACCGGGCGTGGGCAGCACCTTCTCCTTTACGCTCAAGAAGGTCAACCTGCAGGATATCAAATAGTCTGCCGGACCATCCGCCCGTCGGTCGGGATCGGCTCGACCTCCGGGCGGCGGAGAACCAATCATGACTTGAATAGATGTTACAGATACCTTTGATGATACAACCGCTTACCGTCGTATGGGATTTCGATCCGGTGTTGTTCCGGATCGGCACGTTCGATATCCGCTATTACGGACTGATGTGGGCGCTGGCCATCCTGATCGGCGCCAAATTCTTCGATAACTTCTGCAAACGCGAGGGCCTTCCGTCGAAGGTTTCGGAGTCGATCTTCGTCTACGGCACGATCGCCACGATCCTCGGCGCCCGTCTCGGCCACTGCCTCTTTTACGATCCCGTGGAGTATCTCTCCAAACCGTGGACCATCATCACGGGCTTCCGCGACGGCGGTATGGCCAGCCACGGCGCCGCCATCGGTCTGCTGATCGGGCTGTGGCTCTTCTCGCGCAAGAACCGGCTTCCGTACGTCTGGTCGCTCGACCGCATCATGATCCCGGTCGGCATCGGCGGCGCAATCGTCCGCATGGGCAACCTCTTCAATTCGGAGATCTTCGGACGCGCCACCACGCTGCCCTGGGGCTTCGAATTCGTCCGCTCGCACAAGTGGGTCACCGAGTATGCCCCGGCGGCCGTCCATCCCACGCAGATCTACGAGGCGCTCTGCTACGTGGTGACCTTCGCCATCCTCTGCTGGCTCTATTACCGCAAGGACATGGCCCGTCGCCATCCGGGCGTACTGTTCGGCATCGGCCTGATCGGCGTCTTCCTGACGCGCTTCTTCCTCGAATTCATCAAGACCGAGCAGGAGTCGTTCGAAGTCGGCTGGGCCCTCGACATGGGGCAGTGGCTGAGCATTCCCTTCATCGTGCTGGGTGTCTGCATGATCTGGCGGGGAGCGAAGCACCCGGCTGCGGCGGCCTCCATCCCGGGGCAGCATGCCGCGTCGGCTGCCGCCGCAAAACGGCATCCGGCCGAAAAACAGCACTCGGCCGCGGAGCCCGCTGCACAGGAGAGTCCCGTTGCGAAAAGCCGCAAGAATCATAAAAAGATCAGAAAATGAACACCAATCCGATGACCGAACAGGTCGCCCGACTCGTGGGCAATCTGCTGGCCGGGGGTAAAACGATCTGCCTGCCCGGCGTCGGTTCGTTGCGCGTCGAGCGTCAACCGGCCCGGCGGATCGACCGCCGGCATGTCGTGCCGCCTTGTCGGACGGTGCAGTTCTCGTCGCAGGAGTGCGGCCTATCGCTCGTCGAGGAGATCGGCCGCGTGCTGCGGGTCAACGGCGTACGGCCCGAGGATCCGCGTCCCGAGGCGCAGAAGGTCTACGACCGCTGGCTGGCTCAGGTCCGGGAGGAGGAGCGGTTGACCATCGTCGGCGTCGGGGTGTTGCAGTTCAAGAATTTCAAACTCGACGAGGCGTTCGACCGCCGGCTCAACCCCCAGGGGCATGAGGCGGTTCGTGTACGGGCGCCGCGACGGTTCGATGCCGTGCTGTGGATCGGCGTGGCGGCGATCGTCTGTGTGGCGGGTTTCACGGCCTGGTGGTGGCTCGGTGAACGGGAGATGCGGCAGGAGATGCGGAGTGCCGTGGCGGATCGGGCCGTAGAGCGTCGGGACGCGGCGGTGAGAACGGACGCCGATTCGTTGGCCGCAGCCTCGGCCGGGACGGACTCCACGACGAGGATTGCCTCGTCGGAGAGCGTCGTGCCGGCCTCGGGGTCGGAGCAGGCCGCGCTGCAGGGTCCGGCGGAACAAGCTCCGGCGACGGCTGCGCACCCGGTGCAAACCCCGACGGCAACTTCGCAAACGCCGGCAGCTTCGCAGACGCCGGCAGCTCCGCAGACGACCGCCCGCAGCGACAGCCGTCCGACACCGGAGGCGGGGCCGTCCCGTCTGGTGTCGGGACGGAACTATGTCGTGATGGGGGTTTTCAGTTCGGAACGGAATGCGCGGCGGGCGGCGGCCGAAGCCTCGGCCAAGGAGCCGGCCGTGACGTGCGGCATCTACCGCTTCGGTTCGAAATTCATGGTCTCGCCCTTCGAATCGGATGACGCGGAGGCGTGTCGTCTCTATATCCGTGCCCACGAAGAGCGTTTCCCCGGCATGTGGACCTATACCGCCCGGTAATGCGTCTCTCGGAGTGGATCATTCGCGGCATCGACCGCTTCTACATTCGTCCCGTCGCGGCCATCCTGCCCCGGCAGGTCTTCCATTATGCCGTTTGCGGGGGCTTCACCTACCTGGTCTTCGACCCGGTCTGCTATTCGCTGCTCTACAACTTTCTGGTCGGATACCGCTATTTCGATCTGGGCTTCGTCGTCCTTTCGCCCCACATTGCGGCGATGATCCTTGTCTTTCCCTGCACCTTTTTCGTGGGATTCTGGCTTAACCGTTACGTGGCCTTCCGCCGCTCGCCCGTAGGGGCGGGGACGCAACTCTTCCGCTATCTGTTGTCGATCGCGGGGTCGATCCTGCTGACCTATGCCGGCTTGAAATTCTTTGTCGAGGTGTGCGGCATCTGGCCCACCCCGGCCAAGGTGCTCACGACGCTTCTTACGACGGTATACAGTTTTCTGGCGGCCAAGTATTTCACCTTCCGCCACGCCGAAAAGGGTTGACCGTGCCGTCGGGTGCTATCAGGGGATTGGCTCGTAGCTGATTTCAGACTCCTCGTCCGTCCGCTCGATCTTCATGATGACCGGACGCAATCCGTCGTTGCAGGAGCAGATGGCCACACCCTCTTTCGTGATCCAGTCTCCGTAGTAGAATGTGCCGGCGCCGTGCGAAAGGGCGAAAACATATTGGTAGATGGCCTTCCAGGCCTCGTCGCAGAAACCTTCGGGTTTGGCATAGTCGGCGTAGAAAACCTGGCCTTCGCGCATCATGGGGCAACGGGTGAATTCCGGCCCGGCATATTCACGCGCGAGATCCTCCTGGAGTGTTCGTTTCAGAATAGTGATTTTGCAACGTTTCATGCATGTATTGGGTTTGTTGTGAATTTCGATTGACGCGGGGGTATGGAATGACGGTTGGATAGGCGGAACTGGATCCCGATGGCTATCGCTGGTTCTCCTCGCGCAGTTTCTGCAGTTCGTACATCCGGTCGCGGAACTTCGCGGCGGCCAGGAAGTCGAGCGATTTGGCCGCCCGTTCCATGTCCTCGCGGGCACGGGCAATCAGTTCGTCGAGATTCTCGCCCAGAGCGGGTGTCGGCGAGCCGGCCGTGTAGCCCTTCTGCACGTCGGAGGCCACGGCGTAGTGCTCCTCCATGATGGGGTAGGCCGTCGGGATGTTGCCTTCGGCCGTCTCGCGCCCGGCCAGCAGATTGCTCGGCCCCGCGCCGCTCTTCTGGGCGCGCCGCGGCAGCATCTCGTGCTCCATGTTGAAGCGGACCTGTTTTTCGCGGCGACGGTTGCTCTGTTCGATGGCGTAGCGCATCGACTCGGTGCAGGTGTCGGCGTAGAGGATCACGTTGCCCTGCGAGTGGCGTGCGGCACGTCCGGCAATCTGCGTCAGCGACCGCACGTTGCGCAGGAAGCCCTCCTTGTCGGCGTCGAGTATCGCCACCAGCGCCACCTCGGGAAGGTCCAGTCCCTCGCGCAGCAGGTTCACGCCCACCAGCACGTCGAACAGCCCGTTGCGCAGATCCTCGAGAATCTGGATGCGTTCGAGCGTGTCGACGTCCGAATGGATGTAGCGGTTGCGCACCCCCACGCGGTCGAAATATTTCGAAAGCTCCTCGGCCATGCGTTTGGTGATGGTCGTCACGAGCACCTTGTCGTCGTTCCTGACCCGCTTGTCGATCTCCTCGATCAGGTCGTCGATCTGGTTGAGCGTCACGCGCACCTCCAGCGGCGGGTCGACGAGTCCCGTGGGTCGGATCAGCTGTTCGGCAATCACCCCTTCGCTCTTCATCAGCTCCCAGTCGGCCGGCGTGGCGCTGACGTAGATCGTCGTCCCCTGCAGCTGCTCGAACTCGGCGAAGGTCAGCGGGCGGTTGTCTTTGGCTGCCGGCAGCCGAAAGCCGTACTCCACGAGGTTCTCCTTGCGGGCGCGGTCGCCGCCGTACATGGCGTGGACCTGCGGCAGCGTGACGTGGCTCTCGTCGATGACCATCAGGTAATCCTTCGGGAAGTAGTCCAGCAGGCAGAAGGGGCGCGTTCCGGCGGCGCGGCCGTCGAAGTAGCGCGAGTAGTTCTCGATGCCGGGGCAGTAGCCCAGCTCCTTGATCATCTCCAGGTCGTACTCCACGCGCTGCTTGATGCGCTGCGCCTCGACCATGCGCCCCTGGCTCTCGAAGAACTCGATCTGCTTGCCCAGGTCGAGGTAGATCTGCTGTACGGCCGTATTGATGCGCTCCTTGGTCGTCACGAAGAGGTTCGTGGGGTAGAGCGTCAGCGAGTCGAGCGTCTGGATGCGCTGTCCCGTGACGGGATCGATCGACTGGATGGCCTCGATCTCGTTGTCGAAGAACATCACCCGGAAGCACTGGTTGCCGAATTCGCCGAAGGCCGCCATGATATCGACCGTGTCGCCGTTGACGCGGAAGGTCGCAGGCTCCAGATCGCGTTCCGTGCGGGTGTAGAGTGCCTCGACCAGCTTGTAGAGGAACTGCTTGTAGCTGACGACCTGTCCCACCTCGATGTGGATGGCCGTGGCATGGAAATCGGCCGGGTTGCCCGCGCCGTAGAGGCACGAGACGCTCGAGACGACCACCACGTCGCGGCGTCCCGAGAGCAGGGTGGCCACGGTCTGCAGCCGCAGCTTCTCGATGTCGGCGTTGATCGAGAGATCCTTTTCGATGTAGGTGTCCGAGGCGGGGAGATAGGCTTCGGGCTGGTAGTAGTCGTAGTAGGAGACGAAATACTCGACGGCATTCTCGGGAAAGAAGTTGCGGAATTCGCCGTAGAGCTGCGCCGCGAGGGTCTTGTTGTGGCTCAGGACCAACGTCGGGCGGTTGAGCTGCGCGATGACGTTGGCCACGGTGAAGGTCTTGCCCGAGCCCGTGACGCCGAGCAGGACGTTGTGTTTCGAGCCGTGGCGGATCGAACCGACAAGCTGCGAGATCGCTTCCGGCTGGTCGCCCATCGGGGCGTAGTCCGATACGAGTTTGAAGTCCATGCCGCAAAGATAGGGATAAAATGGCGAAAGTGCGCCTCTGCGGGGTGCTTTTGTGGGGAGGATCCGCCTCCTGGGAGCGGGTCGCGGCGGCTTTCCGGTAACGCCCGGGCGGGTGCCGCGCGTAATTTTTAGCCGGCAATCGCTCCGCTTTCGGCCGATTATTCGTACCTTTGTGGGCTATGATCGACCGCGAAACAGTTGACCGCATCTACGCCGCCGCCAATATCGTTGATATCGTCGGCGACTACGTCACGCTCAAACGCAAGGGCGTGAACTATGTCGCCTGCTGTCCGTTCCACAACGAGAAGACCCCGTCGTTCGTCGTTTCCCCCTCGAAGGGCGTGTACAAGTGTTTCGGTTGCGGGAAGGGCGGCAACGCCGTGACGTTCGTCATGGAGCAGGAGGGGGTGAGCTACCCCGAGGCGCTGAAGATGGTGGCCAAACGCTACGGTATCGAGGTCAAGGAGGAGGCGATGACCGAAGAGGAGCTCCGCCGCAACGACGACCGCGAGTCGATGTTCGTGCTCAACGGCTGGGCCGCGGAATACTTCGCCAACTACCTCCACCGCGACTCCGAAGGAATCAACGTCGGTCTGGCCTACTTCCGGCAGAAGCGCGGTTTGACCGATGCCACGATCAAGAAGTTTGGTCTCGGATTCTGCCCCTCGAAGGGTGACCGGATGTCGCAGGATGCCCTGGCGGCCGGTTACAAGCGGGAGTTCCTCCTCTCGACGGGTCTCTCGCTGGTGAGCGAGCGAAACGGCGGGCTCTACGACCGCTTCCGCGACCGGGTGATCTTCCCCGTGCACAATATCTCGGGCCGGATCGTCGCCTTCGGCGGCCGCACGCTGCGCACCGACAAGCAGGTGGCCAAGTACCAGAACTCGCCCGAGAGCGAGATCTACAGCAAGAAACGCGAACTCTACGGCCTCTACTTCGCCAAGAAGGCCATCCAGCAGCAGAACTTCGCCATCATGGTCGAGGGGTATCTCGACGTGATCTCGATGCACCAGGCCGGGATCGAGAATGTCGTCGCCTCGTCGGGCACGTCGCTCACGACGGAGCAGATCCGCCTGCTGGGGCGCTTCACGAAGAACATCACGGTGATTTACGACGGTGATTCGGCCGGCATCCACGCCTCGCTGCGCGGTATCGACATGATTCTCAAGGAGGGGATGAACGTGCGGGTGGTGCTGCTGCCCGAACCCGAGGACCCCGACTCGTTCGCCCGCAGCCATACGGCCGCCGAGGTGCAGGAGTACATTCGCGCCAACGAACAGGATTTCCTCGAATTCAAGGCGCGGCTGCTGCTCCAGGATGCGCAGGGCGATCCGATCCGCAAGGCGGCCCTGATCGGCGACATGGTGCAGTCGATCGCGCAGATTCCCGATTCGATCCAGCGTTCGGTCTACATCAAGGAGTGTTCGCGGATCATGGACATCGACGAACAGATCCTCATCGGCGAGGTGGCCCGCAAACGGCTCACGACGTCGGGCGACCGCGAGACGGACGACTTCCTGCGGCGTCAGGCCGCGGCCCGGCAGCGCGAAACGGTGCAGCCCCAGCGTCCCGAGGCGGAGTATGCGCAGAAGGTTGAGGCGGGGAGCAGTTTCGAGGCGCTGGAGCGCGAGATCGTCAAGTATCTGCTCAAGTACGGCCATTGCTCGTTCGATTTCAAGGAGGGGCGCACGATGGTGTCGTGCAACGTTGCCGAGGTGATCTTTTCCGAATTGAGCGACGACCAGATCGTCTTCCGCAACCCGGTCTATGCCAAGATCATGGCCGTCTACCGCGAACAGTGGGAGCTGTCTGGTCCGGGAGTTGAGGTGCCGGCGCACCTCTTCCTGAACCACATCGACCCGCAGGTCTGCTCGGCGGCGGTGGACATCCTCACCTCGGACGACAACTACGTTCCCAGTGAATTGTGGAAGCGCAAGGAGATCCACGTCGAGAGCGAAGCCGAGATGCTGGCTGTCGGGGTCCCGAAGGCCGTGACGCTCTACAAGTCGAAGGTCGTCGAGGCGTTGATCAAGGAGCTGCAGGGGCGTCTTGCCGACGAAAGCCTTCCGGAAGAGGAGGAGCAGGAGGTGATCCAGCGGCTGAACAACTACAACCGCGTGAAGGTCACCATGGCCAAAAAACTGGACCGACTGATTTTATGAAAAAGGGGGCGGGCCGCGGGTTGTACACGCATCACTGCGCATACCGTGTGCAAACAGAAAATAAACAGAAAGATGTGTAAAAACATATCAAAGATAAAAGAATTGGTTACCTTGACCGTTACCCACCCCCGCGGAGAGATTTCGCAATTTGTATGCCGTTTTTGAGTATATGAACGAACAGAAGAAGATAAATATCCGGAACAAGCGCGCAACGTTCGACTATGAGATTCTCGAAGAGTACGTTGCGGGCATCGTGCTCGTCGGCACGGAGATCAAGTCGATCCGTGCGGGCAAGGTCTCGATGGTGGACTCGTTCTGCTATTTCGACAAGGGCGAACTGTGGATCCGCGGCGTCAACATCGCCGAGTATGCCTGGGGCACGTGCAACAACCACGTGCCGCGCCGCGACCGCAAGCTGCTGCTCACACGCCGCGAACTGTTGAAACTCCAGCGCGCCTCACAGGACCGCGGACTGACGATCGTCGGGCTGCGGCTCTTCCTGAACGAGCGCGGACTGGTGAAGGTGGTCGTCGGGCTGGCCCGCGGCCGCAAGTCGTACGACAAACGCGAGTATCTGAAGGAGAACGACGCCCGCCGCGAGATGGACAAGGCGATGAAAAACTTCCGCCGATGATCCGGGCCGTCTTTCTGGATGTCGACGGGACGCTGATCAGTTTCCGCACGCACGAGGTGCCGGCGTCGGCCGTCGAGGCGCTCCGTCGGGCGCACGATGGCGGGGTGCGCCTCTTCATCGCGACGGGACGCGCCGTGACCGATCTCGAACCGTTGGCCCCGATTCCGTATGACGGGGTGGTGGCCCTGAACGGCTGCGAGTGCGTGATGAACGACGGCGAGGTGGTGACGCGCCATCCGATCCCGCGCGAGGCCTTCGAACGGGCCATGGAGCTCTCCGAGGCGTGGAATTTCCCGATGGCGCTGGAGTTGAACGACGGCATCTTCGTCAACCGCGTAACCCCCGTTGTCGAGGAGTTGTCCCGGCTGATTGCCCATCCGATTCCGCAGGCGGTCGACCTGCGGCGGCTGTTCGACCGCGGTGACTGCTGCCAGATGTGTTTCTACATCGATCCGGAACTCGAGAAGCGGGTGATGGAGCAGTTGCCGTCGCTCTCGTCCAGCCGCTGGTGCCCGATTTTCGCCGATGTGAATCTGCGTGGAATCGACAAGGCGACCGGTGTGACCGAATTGGCCGGGCGGTTCGGCATTGCCCTGTCGGAGGTCATGACCTTCGGCGACGGAGGCAATGACGTGCCGATGTTGCGTGCGGCCGGAATCGGGGTGGCGATGGGCAACGGCTGCGCCGAAGCCCTGGAGGCGGCCGACTGGGTGACCGCGTCGGTCGACGACGACGGAATCCGCCGGGCGCTGGAGCATTTCGGCGTGATCGCCGGGCCCGGGGCGGAGTGATCCGCCGGTCCGTACGGGACCGGACGGGAGAGAAAGAGGTCCGAGGCGGTGTGATCTGCGGACCGGACGGGAAAGAAAGGAGCCGGGGGTGATCCACGGGCCGGGACCGACCCGATTAATGAATTTGTGAACAGCTAAAAACGATAAGAGTATGTCTTTGATTCTCTGTATTGAAACCGGCACGGACATCTGCTCCGTAGGAATCGCCCGCGACGGCGTGCTGCTGTCGCTGCGCGAGAGCGACGAGGGGCGTGACCACGCCCGCAAGGTGGGTGTTTTCGTCGACGAACTGTTGCGCGAAACGGGCATTGCCCCCGACGATCTGGATGCCGTGGCCGTCGGCAAGGGCCCCGGCTCCTACACCGGACTGCGTATCGGCGTCTCGTTTGCCAAGGGGTTGTGCTACGGACTGCAGAAACCGTTGCTGGCCGTCGGATCGCTCGATGCGCTGGTCGAGGTGGCCCGCGAGGATTACGAGGCCGGCATCATCTCGGTCGACCGGTGGAACGAGGCGCGGCTGTGTCCGATGGTCGACGCCCGCCGCATGGAGGTCTATGCCCAGCTCTTCGATACGCAGGGTGAACCGCTGACGGAGGTTTCGGCCGAGGTAATCACGGAGGAGAGTTTCGCGTCGTATCGCAACGACGGACGTCCGTTCGTCATTTTCGGAAACGGGGCCCGCAAGTGTGCCGGGGTGCTCAAGGGCGCAACGCTCGTGGAGGTGACCCCTTCGGCGCGCGGCCTGGCCCGGCTGGCCCAGAAGGCCCTCGACGAGGGACGCACGGAGGATATCGCCTATTTCGAACCCTTCTATCTGAAGGATTTCGTCGTCATGACCTCCCGGAAGAAGCTCTTCTGACGGATCGCAGCCGCCTGTCGCAATGACCCGGGATGAGTTGATTACGCTGCTGTCGGAGCGTTGGCAGGAGCATTTCGCCGACGAGGCGGCCTCCCGGATTTTGGACGCCGAAGCCGTCGGAGATCTCTACCGCTTGATCACCTCTCCGTGGGCGGAGATTCCGAAACCCCTCCGGCACAAGCTTCTCTTCCGGGGCGCCTATGTGCTGGAACGGATCTATTTCCGCGATCGAAGCGCCTTTGCCCCCTGTGCGGAGGATTTTTGCTGCTCGGCCTTCCCGGCGTGTACGGACCCGAGTGCCCGGCGTCACTTCGGCAAGATCATGGTCGACCTGCTGGAGCATGCCGGTCCCGATGCGCCGACGTTGGACCGCATTGCCGAAACAGCGGCCGAATGGGTCGCGGATCCGTCGGCGAAGATCGCCGTGCGGATCTGGGCCGTGGAGGTGTTGAAACGCTGCCGCGGGCGTGTGGCATGGGTTGAAGAGATTTGGAACGATCTGCTGGAGCTGCAGTCCGCCGGGGCTACGCCCGGGATCGAGAGCCGGATGCGCCGCAGCTGGCGGGCTGACCGCTCCGCCGAGGCGTGAGCCGTATTGCAGAGAAGACAAGAAAAGCTCCTGACCTCTTCGGTCAGGAGCTTTTTGATGGCGGTCCGGCGACCGGTGTGGACGACTATTCGGTGTCGCGGTCGCTGCCGAGCTGGCGGTGGAGTTTCTCCTTGAACGACGCACCGATGATCTCCATGCGGTCGGTGGTCTCGAACATCCGCTGCAGCGCCTCGTCGAACTCCGAGATCCGCTCCAGCGCCGTTTCCGGGTACTCGAGGATGAAGTTCGGACACTGCGATACGCGGAGATACTCGCGCGGAAGCAGCAGGTAGGTTTCGCCGAAGCGGCCCTGTTCGAGCTTGAACTCCACGGTCAGATCCACGCAGCGCTTGAAAATCCCGCTCTTGCCGTAGAGCAGCTCCTGTTTCGTCAGGGCCTCGTCGTCGAGCGTCAGCTCCACAACGAGCGGCCGGTCGCATGCCATGGCCCGCGTGTGGATCACCGGGGCCAGCGTGTAGGCGTCGTAGGTCCACTCTCCGGCCTTCGGGAAACGCGCATAGGGGATCTCCTCGCCGTTGATCGTGATGCGGCGGGGCGGGAAGGTGGCCGGAAAGCGCAGTTCGTAACTGCGGCTCTGCGGAGCGCCGGCATAGCTGCCCTGACGGGCGGCGATTTCGGCCCGGATGACGTTGCCCGTCTGCCGTTTGGTGATCAGCGTGGTGGCATATTCGGTGGTGTAGCGCTGGCTTGTGCCGTCGTCCTCGTAGTGGCGGAGCTCTCCGTCGCCGCCCGGGACGAAGGTCAGAACCAGCGTGTCGCATGCCTGCTGGAGGTTGCTGATCTGTTCGGGATTCATCGGCAGGATGGCTCCGGCGCGGACGTACCAGGGATTCTCGGCCAGCGTATAGTGAAGCCGGCGGACGGTGCCGCCGTCGTACATCGCCCCCGTCGCCATGTCGTACCAGCGGCCCTGCGGAAACCAGATCTTCCGCTCGGCAAGCCCCGACAGCGAATCGACGGGCCGGGTGATGGCCGTGGCCAGAATATCGTTGCCGAAGAGATATTCCTCGTTGCTGGTGTAGGCTTCGTCGGTTTCGGGGTATTCGTAGTAGAGCGGGCGGCAGATGCCGATTCCCGTATCGTAGTTCTCCCGGGCGGCGTTGTAGATGTAGGGGGCCAGCGTGTAGCGCAGGCGGATGGCGTCACGCATGTAGAACATCTGGTCGGGGAAGGCCCAGATGTAGCGTTCGATGCGCGGGTCCTTCGTGGAGTGGGTCTTGAAGATCGGGGTGAAGACGCCGTACTGCAGCCAGCGCGTGTAGAGTTCGGGATCGGTCTTTTTCTGGTCGTTGTGGAACATGTGGCCGCCGATGTCATGACCCCAATAGCCGTAGTTGACGTTCGACGAGGTGGCCGTGAACCAGGGCAGGAAGGCCAGTGTCGCCCACGTGGCGTAGGTGTCGCCCGAGAAGGCCAGCGGATAGCGGTGCGAACCCAGTCCGCCCCAGCGGTGGTAAATGAAGGGCCGGTTGTCGGGACTGATCATCTCGGCATGCCGGAAGAAGGTGTGGTTCAGCCAGAAGGTGTTCGAAAGCCCGGGGGTGAACTTCGATTCGCGCCACTGCTGCCAGTCGAGCCACCAGAAGTCGACACCCTGCTTCTCCATCGGTCCGAGTACGGTGTTGAAATAGGCGTCGGCCCATTTGCGTTCGTCGATGTGGAAGGGAACGCTTTTGCCCGTCTCTTTCCAGCCGTACTCGCGGGTGAAGGGCTCGTAGACATCCTCGTAGGGCTGGATGCCCGATGCCGGGTGGAGGTTCAGGGCCACCTTCAGATCCTCGGTTTTGGCCCAGCGGAGGAAGTTCTCCGGCGAGGGGAACAGCTCCTTCTGCCAGGTGTAACCCGTCCAGCCGATGCGCTGTCCATACTCGTCCTTCGGCGGATTTTTCTTGCGCAGGCTCCAGGTCTCGTGCCAGTCCATGTCGACGATCAGTACGTCGATGGGCACCTCCATCGAACGGATCTTCGCAATCAGATCGCGGAATTCATTGTCGGAGTATTGCCAGTAGCGGCTCCACCAGTATCCGAAGGTGTATTTCGGCGGCAGGGGAGCCCGTCCGGCAATCTGCTGGAAATCGGCCAGCGCCTGTTTGTAGTCGTGTCCGTAGGCGAACAGGTAGAGGTCCTGACGGTCGCCTGCGGGGCGCGGCGCAACCCACTCTCCCCACGGGGAGTCGTCGGCGACGAACAGGTGGCGGCTGCTGTCGTCCACCAGAGCCCATCCCGAGCGCGAAAGCAGGCCCGGTTCCATGGGTTCGCGTCCGAGTTTGTCGCCGTCGCAGCCGTCCAGCGTGCGGGTCGTGCCCATGAGGTTCTGCGGATCCTCCATGCCCGGAGTCCAGGTCACGTCGCGGCCGTTGAGGCGGAAGGTCACCTTCAGGTTCTGCTCCGTGAACCGCCCCTGCTTGAGGTAGGTGAGGGTCAGGGCCGAGGTCTGAATGGTCAGTTTCGAGCGGCTGTCGCGCACCCGGAATTCGGGAACGGGGAGCTCTCGATTGATGAACGTCAGGGTTGCACGATCTTCGAAATGTCCGTCCTGGCTCCACTCCATGCGGATGAGCTGCGGAGTGAGTACGGTGAAACGGGCGTTCCCGGTCGTGACGACCGACTGCGGATCGGCCTTCGGATTGGCCGCGGCGGCCGGGAGCATCAGCGTCAGGGCCGCCAGAAATGTGGTAACACGTTTCATATATGAATGATTTGAGTTGGGGTTCGTTACAGGGACCGCGCCGTGTGCTTCGGACCTCCTCCCGGTGTCGGGGTGTCCGTTCTGCGGGCGGTCATTTGTTCACGTCCTCCCCGGGCGGTCATTCGTTCACGCCCTCCCCGGGCGGTTATTTGTTCGCGTCCTCCCCGGGCGGTCATTCGTTCGCGTCCTCCCCGGGCGGTCATTCGTTTGCGTCCGCCTTGGGCGGCAGGGCGCTGCTGTCCGACGGAGCGGCGCCTTGTCCGGCTTCCGGCTCGTCCTCCTCGCTGCCGGCGAGTTCGAGCGTGCGGGCCGCATGGTGGCGTTTGGTCTGCAGACGGGCTGTCCGGCGCAGCCGTTCGCCCACGCGGATGATGTTGTCGTTGCCCGTGCAGAGCCGCTTGTAGGCATCCTCGTAGGCGTCGCGCGCCTTGCCGAGGGAGGCGCCCACGTTTTCGAGCGATGCGGTGAAGGCCACCAGTTGTTCGTAGAGCTTCAGCCCGCAGGTGGCGATTTCACGCGTGTTCTTGTCCTGATCGTTGTATTTCCAGAGGTCGGCCACGAGTTTGAGCAGCGCGAAGAGGTTCGTCGGCGATGAAATGATCACCTTGCGGTCGTAGGCGTCGGACCAGATCTTCGGGTCGCTCTGCAGGGCGGCCAGAAAGGCCGGCTCGTTGGGGATGAACAGGATGACGAAATCGGGCAGGGTCTGTCGATTGTACATGCGGCTCAGATGCAGTTGATATTCTTTGGCTCCCAGCTCCTTGACGTGCTGCCGCACCGAGGCGACGTGGGCCGCCATGTATCGCTGGCGCTCCTCCTCGCTCTGGGCTGCGGTGTAGTTGACGAAGGCCGTGAGCGAGACCTTCGAGTCGATGATGATGTGTTTGCCCTCGGGCAGATGGAGCACCACGTCGGGACGCAGGTTGCGACCCTCCTCGTCCTTGAGGTTGTACTGCGTCTCGTAGTGGATGCCCTTCGAGAGCGACGAACTGTCGAGAATCGTCTCCAGCAGCATCTCGCCCCAGTCACCCTGCACCTTCGAGTTGCCCTTCAGCGCATCGGTCAGATTGCGGGCATCGGCCGAGATGTGCTGGTTGAGCTCCATGAGGCGTTTGAGTTCGTTTTTCAGTTCGCCGCGCTGTTCGTTTTCGTGGGAGTAGATGCGCTCGACCCGTTCGCGGAATTCGGTGATGTTGTCGCGGAAGGGTTTGAGCAGGATGTCGAGCGACTCCTTGTTGGTCTGTTTGAACTCGCGCGACTGTTCGCCGAGAATCTCCGTGGCCAGATTCTTGAATTCCAGCCGGAAACGCTCCTCGAGTTTCTCGCGTTCCGTACGTTCGGCTTCGCGTTCTTCGGCATTTTTCGTCCGCAGGGCGGCTATTTCGGCCTCGGAGGAGGCGCGCAGGGCGGCCAGCGAGGTCTGCGTGCGGAGGTGCTCCTCGCGCAGGGTGCGTAGCTCGTTCTGAGCCTCGTCGCGGCTTTGCGTGAGTTGATTCCGGAGGGTTTCGGCGGCCGTCAGCCGTTGGCGCGCATCGGCCAGCGCCTCGTCCGAGGCAGCCTTCTCCCGGGCCAGCCGGGTGTTTTGGCGGTGTTGGCGGGAAAGAAGGACTCCGAGAACGGCGGCAAGCAGTCCGAGCAGGATGGCAAGAAAAAGCAGGGTGGAATTCATATCTACAAAGGTAGGATTTTCTGCGGAACTGCGGAAATTTTTCTATCTTTGTTTGAAAATGCGGCCGCGGGGAGGGGAGCCCTCCGCCGCGATCCCTGAAAAACGATTCCATGCAACGCATAGTAGCACCTTCGATGCTTTCGGCCGATTTCGGCCATCTGGACCGCGACACGCGGATGATCGACCGCAGCGCCGCCGAATGGGTCCATATCGACGTCATGGACGGGGTCTTCGTCCCGAACATCTCGTTCGGATTCCCCGTGCTGAAGGCTATCCGGAAGGCGACGTCGAAGTTCCTCGACGTGCATCTGATGATCGTCTCCCCGGAGCGGTATGTCGAACGTTTTGTCGAGGCGGGGGCCGATCTGGTCACCTTCCACCTCGAAGCTGCCGAAGACCCCGCCGGGTGTATCGCCCGCATCCGCCGTGCCGGGGCGAAGGTCGGCGTCTCGATCAAACCGGCCACGCCGGTCGAGGCGCTGCGCGGGGTGCTGCCGGCGGTGGATCTGGTGCTGGTGATGAGTGTCGAGCCGGGATTCGGCGGGCAGTCCTTCATCGAGGGGTCGCTGGAGAAGATCCGCCGGCTGCGGGCACTGGTCCGCGAGCTGGGGCTCGATACCGTCATCGAGGTCGACGGCGGTATTTCGGCGGCGAATGCCCGCGAGGTTTTCGAGGCCGGGGCCGAGGTGCTGGTGGCCGGGAGTGCCGTCTTCAAGGCCGGGGACCCGGAGGCCGAGATCCGTCGGATTCTTGGGGCCTGACCGGAGTCTGACCGGGAGCGGGCTGGGAGCGGGGACCGACAACTGGTCGGACCGCAGATCGGGACCAGAATGCCCGCAGGGGCTGAAATTGCCCGGAAACGGGGAATCACCGGGCGCCCGGGAGACGACGGATTCCGGAGTTCGGTGCCGACGCAAACCGATGAGGTCAGACGGGATGACGCATGCGTTGCCTGGCAGAATATTTGCCCGAAAAAGGGGAGCCCTGCGGCAGGTCGTTGCCGGAATTCCCGGAAAATCGTTACCTTTGCGGTGATTTGCGGAGCGGCTCCGTGCGGCTTCGCCCCAGATAGTGTGTAACGTATGATATCCATCGACAATCTGACCGTCAGTTACGGGGGCTGGACCCTCTTCGACCATATTTCATTTCTGATCAATCCGAAGGACCGCATCGGTCTGGTGGGCAAGAACGGTGCGGGCAAGACCACGCTGCTGCGCATCATCACCGGCGAACAACAGCCCACGTCGGGTGCGGTGACCCTCAACGGCGACTGCACGATCGGCTACCTGCCGCAGACGATGCGGGTGGCCGATACCACGACCCTGGTCCAGGAGACGGCCAAGGCCTTCGAGGAGGTGCTGCGCCTCGAGGCCGAGATCGAGGATCTCACGCGCCAGATCACCGAACGCACCGACTACGAATCGCCCGCCTACGAACAGCTGCTGCACCGTCTGAACGACGCACAGGATCAGTACCATATCCTCGGCGGCGAGACGCGTGACGCCGACATCGAGAAGACGCTGCTCGGACTGGGATTCAAGCGTGAGGATTTCAACCGTGCGACGAGTGAGTTCTCGGGCGGCTGGCGCATGCGCATCGAGTTGGCCAAACTGCTGCTGCGGCGGCCGTCGATCTTCCTGCTGGACGAGCCTACGAACCACCTCGACATCGAGTCGATCCAGTGGCTCGAAGAGTACCTCAAAAACTACAACGGGGCGGTGCTGCTCATCTCGCACGACCGTGCCTTCCTGGACAACGTCACCAACCGTACGATCGAACTCTCGCTGGGCAAGATCACCGACTACAAGGTGCCCTATTCGAAATACGTCGTGCTGCGGGCCGAGCGCCGGGCGCAGCAGCTGGCCGCCTACGAGAATCAGCAGCGGATGATCGAGAAGACCGAGGAGTTCATCGAGAAGTTCCGCTACAAGCCCACGAAGTCGAATCAGGTGCAGTCGCGCATCAAACAGCTCGAACGGCTCGAGCGGCTCGAGATCGAGGACGAGGATCTGGCGACGCTCAACATCAAGTTCCCGCCCGCGCCGCGTTCGGGACAGATCGTTGCCGAGATCAACGACGTCGGCATGTCGTTCGGCGCGAAACACGTCTTCAGCGGGGCGAACTTCACCATCGAGAAGGGCGACCGCATCGCCTTTGTCGGGCGCAACGGTGAGGGTAAGACCACGATGGCCCGGATTCTGATTGGGCAGCTGACCCCGACCGAGGGGTCGGTCCGCATCGGCGCCAACGTCAACATCGGCTACTACGCCCAGAATCAGGACGACCTGATGGACGGCGAATTTACGGTCTACGACACGCTGGACCGGGTGGCCGTGGGCGACATCCGCACGCGGCTGCGCGACATCCTGGGGGCCTTCCTTTTCCGCGGCGAGGATATCGACAAGAAGGTCAAGGTCCTCTCGGGCGGCGAACGGGCGCGTCTGGCCATGGCCCGCATGATGCTCGAGCCGCGCAACCTGCTGGTGCTGGACGAGCCCACGAACCACATGGACATGCGCTCGAAGGATATCCTCAAAAATGCCATTCTGAAGTACGACGGCACGGTGGTTGTCGTTTCGCACGACCGTGAGTTCCTCGATGGCATGGTGCAGAAGGTCTACGAGTTCCGCGACGGTGGAGTGAAGGAGTATCTCGGAGGCATCTACTATTTTCTGGAAAAGCGCAAGCTGGAGTCGCTGCAGGAGCTCGAGCGGCGCGATACACCGGCCAAGGGAGCCAAGGGAACGCCGAAAACGACGCCGAAAGCTGCTCCGGCAGGTGCATCCGGTACGGGTGCGGCGTCAGAGGCGGCAAAGGGGGCAAGCGCCGCGGATGCGAAACCGGCGGCCCTCTCCGGCAAGGCCTCCTACGAACAGAAGAAGGAGCAGGAGAAGCTGCTGCGCAAACTGCGCAAGGCGGTCGAGACGATCGAGACGGAGCTGGGCGATCTGGAGAAGCAGATCGCCGCGTGGGATGCGAAATTCGCTGCGGCAACCGACTACAACGAGGCCGACTACAAGGCATACAACGATCTGAAGGCCCGCTACGACCACCAGATGCACGAGTGGGAGAAGGCCTCCTATGAATTGGAAATCACCGAAGAACAATACAATGGATAATCTGATTTTCGGGATCCGTCCCGTGGCCGAGGCGATCGAAGCCGGCCGGCAGATCGAAAAACTCTACATCCGCAAGGGGGCCGAGGGGCCGTTGATGCAGGAGTTCCGCGACTTGTGCATCCGCCACCGCATCCGCTGGCAGGAGGTGCCCGTCGAGAAGCTGAACCGCCTGACGCGCGGCAACCATCAGGGGGTCGTTGCTCAGACGGCCGCCATCGAGTATGTCGAACTGTCGGACATTCTCGAACGGGTTCCCGAGGATGAGACGCCGCTGGTGGTCCTCTTCGACGGGGTGACCGACGTACGCAACTTCGGGGCCATCGCCCGTTCGGCCGAGTGTGCCGGGGCCCACGGCCTCATCACGCCCCTGAAGAACTCCGCACCGGTCAATGCCGAGGCGATCCGTTCGTCGGCCGGGGCGCTGACGACGATTCCGGTCTGCCGCGTGGGGTCGGTCCGTAACACGCTCAAACAGCTCCAGGCGGAGGGTTTCCAGGTGGTCGCCGCCACCGAAAAAAGCCGCAAGCTGCTCTACGACGCCGACTTCCGCCGCCCGACCGTGCTGGTCATGGGGGCTGAGGATACGGGCATCTCGCGCGAGGTGCTCAAACTCTGCGACGAACAGCTGGCCATCCCGATGATCGGTCATATCGAGTCGCTGAACGTCTCGGCCGCAGCGGCCGTGATGTTGTTCGAGGTCGTACGTCAGCGCATCGGCGAGTAGACTACGGCTCGCCGGGAGCCGCGCCGTGTCGGGAGCCGTGATTTGCCGACGTTCGGCTGCGGACCGGTCGCCCCGTTGGGGGCCTCATTTCGTGCCATCATAAAAAACATAGCCATGAAATGGAATTTCCGTACCCGATTGAAGGAGCTCCGCGAGGGGCTTCAAACCGTTGTGCGCCGTCATCCGTTGGAGCTGCTTCTGCTGCTGGCACTCACCGTGACGCTGATCGTCTGCTATGAAACCGGGCACGAACCCCCTGTCGCGCGTCTGGTGGTGATGGAATGGGGCGCCCTGTTGCTGTTGGTGGTCAACCGGCTGGTCGGGCAGACCGTATGGCGCCGCATCTACTGGGTAGCATGGGTTCCGCTGGTGCCGTTGTACCTCTGGTCGGGGCTCGCCGGATGGCTGGAGTCGGCGCAGGCGGTCATCACGCTGGCCATTCTCACGCCGTTGGCGCTGCTGGCCTCGCGCCGGGCTGCGGCAAACGACCGTTTCGTAGCCGACGCGCTGGTCTGTCTGCGGGCGGCGGTGCTGGCCATGCTCTTCGCCTATGTTGCCTACGGGCTCTTCGAGGCGATCTTCTGGTCGGCGGCCTACATCTTCGGATTCGCCGAAGCCCGCTGGGTCATGCACCTGACGACGGATCTCTTTTTCGTCGTGCAGTTCTTCGCCGTCCCGGCCCTCTTCCTGATGATGCTCGACCGCTGGGAGGAGGCCCGCATGGGTTCGTCGCGCGTCCTGGAGGTGCTGATGAACGGAATCATCACGCCGGCCGTCGTCATCTATGCCGCCGTCCTCTACCTCTATCTGTTGAAGATCCTCGTGACGTGGTCGCTGCCCGAGGGCGGGGTGGCCTATCTGGTCTTCGGATTCACGATAACGACCCTGTTGGTCAAGGCGCTGCGGCTGCCTCTGGCCAAACGCACCTTCGACTGGTTCTATGACCGTTTCAGCCTCGTGTCTCTGCCCATTCTCGTGCTGTTCTGGGTCGGGGTGGTGCGGCGTGTCGGTGAGTACGGACTGACCGTGCCGCGCATCTATCTCCTGGCCTGCGGCGTGGTGATGACCTTCTGCATCGGACTCTTTCTCTGGCGCCGTGCGGGGCGTTACCTCTGGGTGGTGCTCTTCGCCATGGCGGTCTTTGCCGCGGTAGCCTACATTCCGGCTCTGGAGCCCGAACGCAGGGCCCTGCAGTCGCAGACGCGGCGTGTCGAACGCCTTGCCTCCGCGCTGGGGCGTCTCGACGAACGGGGACACCTCTCGCTCGCTCCCGTCGCGGTGGCCGATACGGCCCGCCGCAAGGAGTTCCGCGAGCTGTATGAGGCGCTGCAGTATGTCGAACGCGACAGCGCCACGTTTGCCCGCTTCGGTCTTCGCTCCACGGACGACTGGGTGGCTACTCTTCCCGAGTCGATGCGCGACTACGTGCAGTGGGGGTGGACGCAGGCTGTCGCGGAGACCATTTCGCCCTCCTCCGTGGATGCCTATCTGCCCCACAACGCCCGGTTCGAGATCGACGGTCGTTACACGCGCTGTTATGTCAATCTGTCCGTCTGGAATCCCGAGAGTTGCATCATCGAGAACGATACGCTGCGCTTCCGGGTCGGGGAGCGGCAGCCTGTCGTGGAGATCCCGTTGGCGGAACTGCTGCAAAAGCAGCTGTCTGCAAGCGGATTCGACCCTGCGGCGGGTGTGGCGCCGACCCGCGAACAGACGCTGCGGCTGTTGGATTACCGCGACGAACGGTGCCGGATCCTCTTCGAACAGCTTTCGGTAGAGCGTCGCGACTCGGTTGATGTCATTAACTCGCTCTCGGTGCATTCCCTGTGGTTGCGATGATCGGTTGGGGCCGGAAGAGCGGGGCGGCAGGGCGCGTCGGACGGGTTGAAATAACCGAGGTGATCGACCATCCGCGTCTGGGAGAGGTGACCCTTGCGCAGTCACCCCGGGCCCGGCGGGTTTCGATTCGCGTGCGGGCCACGGGAGCCGTGCGGCTCGCCTACCCCTTCGGGGTGTCGCGGCGGCGGGCGCTGGCGTTCCTCGACGAGAAGGCCGACTGGATTCTCGCCACCCGGGAGCGGCTGGCCCGCAGACGTGCCGCCCTGCCGCCGCAACTCCCGCCCGCGGAGCAGAAAACCCGCATCGAGGAGTTACGCCGGGCCGCCAGGGAGGACCTTCCGGAGCGTATTGCCCGGCTTTCGGCCGCAACGGGGCTGCGTTACGAAAAACTCTCGATCCGTGCCTCGCGCACGAAGTGGGGGAGTTGTTCGGGACAGAATCACATCTCGTTGAGTCTCTTTCTGATGACGCTGCCCGGGCATCTGCGCGATTTCGTCATCCTCCATGAACTCTGCCACACGGTTCACCACAACCATTCGCCGCGTTTCCATGCGTTGCTGGACCGTTTGGTCGGCGGACGCGAGAAGGAACTCAGCCGTGAACTTCGGCGCTATACGATCCTCTGATCCGCCAGTTCTTTCCACCGGCTCGGCCCTGCCTGTTTCTCCCTGCCAACTCCTGCCGGCCCCTTTCCGTTTGTCCTCTCGTCTCTTTCTTGCCGGGTTTCCCCGCCGACTCACCCCCCCCCTCAAAAAAAAGACGAAAAAGCCTCCCGACGCACACCGTCGGGAGGCTTTCGCGTATCAGTCGGTTTGCCGTAGACTTGTTGTGCTGCGGATCGCGCAGCCGGTGATTATTCCCTCTTCGCACGCTCCTTCTCTTCCCGGTAGGTGAAGCCCATGAAGACGATCGCCAGCACGCAGGCGCCGATCAGCAGCACGAAGGTCCAGTCCCAGCCGGCCCGGTCGGCCACCGTTCCCAGCACGATGTTGGCCAGGATCGCCGTGCCGAGGAAGTAGCCGAAGAAACCCGTCAGTCCGGCGGCTGTGCCCGAGGCGTTCTTCGGCGCCAGGTCGAGGGCCTGCACGCCGATCATCATCACCGGCCCGTAGATGAAGAACCCGATAGCGATGAGCGACAGCGTCACGATGACGTAATTCGACGAGAACTGCCAGTAGAGGAAGATGAAGAGCGCCACGATGGCCATGAAGAGAATCGTCGGCAGGGCCCGGCGTCCGTGGAAGAAGCGGTCGCTCATCCAGCCGCAGATCAGCGTCCCCGGGATGGCGGCGAACTCATAGGCGAAATAGGCCCAGCCGGCCTGTTTGATGTCGTAGCCCTGGGCTTCGCGCAGGTAGGTCGGTGCCCAGTCCAGACAGCCGTAGCGTACCATGTAGACGAAGGCGTTGGCGATGGCGATGAACCACAGCAGCTTGTTGTTGAGGACATATTTGAAGAAGATCTCCCGGGTGGTGAGCACCTCCTCCTGCTTGGCGCTGTAGTTTTTCGGGAAGTCGTTGCGCCACTTCTCCACGGAGGGCAGGCTGCACGACTGCGGCGTATCGCGGATCATGACGTAGGCCAGCAGGGCAATGAAGATGGCCACGACGGCCGGGAAGAGATAGGTGCCGATCAGGAAGTAGTATTCGGAGTGGGAGCCGTAGAACCACGATCCGAACCACAGCGCGCCGTAGACGGCCATCGGTCCGACGAGGGCTCCGCCGACGTTGTGGGCGCAGTTCCAGATTGACATTTTCGTGCCGCGTTCGTTCTGCGAGAACCAGTGGGTCATGACCCGTCCGCACGGGGGCCAGCCCATGCCGTTGAACCATCCGACCAGGAAGTTCAGAATGGCCATGATGATGATGGCGAGCTGTTTGTGCTCGGGACCGAGCAGCGTCACCGGGACGATCATGAACATCATCGAGAGGGCCGTGAGAATCAGTCCGAGCGGCAGGAAGACCCGGGCGTTGCTGCGGTCGGAGACGCTGCCCATGAGGAATTTCGACAGGGCGTAGGCCACGGCGTTCATCGACAGGACGATGCTCAGCTCGCTGGTGTCGAAGCCAAGGGCGGCCAGCTCGGGAATGGCCATCGAGAAGTTTTTGCGGACGAGATAGAATCCCGCATAACCGATAAAGATGCCGATGAAGACCTGAAGCCGCAGTTTGCGGTATTTGCGGTCGATCTGCCCGGCAGGCATTTCCGCCTTATAGGCAGGCGGTTGCAGCAGTTTCCACATGGTAGTTAAGGTTCGGGTGGCAGCGGGACGGGAAGTTCGGCCGCCGGGGTTATTTCGTTTCGCAACAAAAATACGAATGTTTTTCGCAATATCAAAACGAAGTGTCTTTTATTTTGAAATCACCCGGATGGGCTTCCACGTCCGTTGTATTGGTTGTTTTCTTGATTTTGTTCATGTTTTTCGGGATATTTTTTGTATATTGTCTTCATAAAACAGACCATCACCCATGAATAAACCTGGTGAAGAACCCTTGTTGAGCCTGCCGGAGCGTCACAGCCGGATTCTGGCCCTTTTGCAGCAGAACGGATCGATTTCGGTGACCCAGCTCTCCGAACTCTTCCGCGTGTCGGAGGTGACCATCCGCAAGGACCTCTCCTATCTCGAGCAACAGAAGAAGCTCTACCGGACGCATGGCAGCGCCATTCTGATCAGTCCCTATATCAGCGATCGTCACGTCAATGAGAAGGAGAAGAAGAACGTGGCCGAGAAACGGGCTATCGGCGCCGCGGCCGCCGCGTTGATCTCCCCCGACGATTCGATCATCATCGCCTCGGGAACGACCATGGCCTTTCTGGCCCGGGAGATTCGTCCCAAGGGCCATTTGACGGTCATTACGGCCGCCGTGCCCGTGACGCAGATCCTCTCGCAGGAGCCCGATGTCGACGTTATCCAGCTGGGCGGCATCACCCGCAGCAGTTCGGTTTCGGTGGTCGGGCCCTTTGCCGAGTCGATGCTGCGCAATTTCAACTGCAGCAAACTCTTCATCGGGGTCGACGGCCTGGATCTCGAATTCGGACTGACAACCACCAACATGCTCGAGGCTTCGCTCAACAACGCCATGATTCAGGCGGCGCAGAAGGTCGTTGTGCTGGCCGACAGTTCGAAGTTCGGGCGTCGGGGTTTCAGCAAGATCTGCGATCTGGAGGCCGTCGACCGGATCATCACCGACAGCGGCATTCAACCGCTCTATCTGGACCGGTTGCGTGAGCGCGGTGTCGAGGTGACGGTTGTGGAGCCTTGACGGTCGGAATCCCGGGTTGTGGAGCCTTGACGGTCGGGATTCCGGGCGTCGGTCTTTGCCCGGCACAGGACGGACAGGATATGAAAAAGAGCGGCCGCATCAGCCGCTCTTATTTTGAATTCCGGTTGTTCTACTCCTTCAGCAGGGCCTGCAGCCGTTCGGGGTAGTTTGTCGTGATGTAGTCCACGCCCTGTTCGATGAAGTATTTCAGATCCTCTTCCGAGTCCACCGTCCAAACGTTGACCTCCAGCCCGAGGTCGTGGGCCTGCTTGATCCATTGGGGATTCCGGCGCAGTGCCCCCGTCGAGTAGTCGATGCCGGCCAGCCCCAGCGCCTTGATGCTCTTGGGCGGCAGATCGCCGTTCAGGTAGTAGATTTTCGTATCGGGGAGCAGCTTTTTGAAGGCCAGACAGGCGTTGATCGAGAAGGCAATGATGTCGGTGCGCTCCAGCAGTCTGTGTTTGCGCAGCGCCTGGGCGATCTTCCGGGCGGCCAGATCCTCGCGGTTGAGGTCCGAAAGTGACTTCATCTCGAGAATCAGCCGGGTGTCGGGCTTCGAGGCGACCAGTTTGAGATAGGCGTCCAGCGTCGGGATGCGTTCGCCGTTGGGCAGGACTATTTGCGTAATCAGATTGGCCTTGTCGCGCTCCATGTCGATGTCGGTCCCCTTGAAGACACGGTCGTGGTTGACGATCAGACGGTTGTCGGAGGTGAGCCAGACGTCGATCTCCGAACCGAAGACTCCGACCGAATCGGCTTTGCTGAACGAAGCCAGCGAATTCTGAGCCGAACCCGGGAGGGTCCAGTAGCCCCGGTGGGCAATGACTTTGGGTTGGGCTGCAGCGACGCCCCCGGCAAACAGCAGGGCGGCGGTCAGGGCAAGAGGTTTGAGCATATCGCAGAAAAGTTAAGGTTGGTGCTTTTGAAATGAAATATATACAAAGGTAACGAATATTTCCGGGATTACAAGTCGAAACCTGCTGTTCGCCGCTTTTTCACACCTTTGTCACTCTCTCCGGCTGTCGCTCCGTCTTCGGGTTGAATCTCGTTTATGATTATTTGGCACGGGGAAATATACGAAACTGCAGATTTTTTACTATCTTCGTACAATTCGAATCACTTAAAAACTACGATAGAACCATGAGCATGAAAGAAAAAGTAAGCAGCAAGTTCAGCGAACTGTTCGGCGACGGAGCCATTCTCTTCACCTCGCCCGGACGTATCAACCTCATCGGCGAGCATACCGACTACAACGGAGGTTTCGTTTTCCCGGGAGCTGTCGACAAGGGGATCGTGGCCGCCATCCGCCTCAACGGAACGGACAAGGTACGCGCCTTTGCCCTTGACCTGAACGAGCGCTCCGAATTCGGACTGCGCGAGGAGGACAAACCGGCCGAAAGCTGGGCTCACTATATCTTCGGCGTTTGCCGCGAGGTGCAGAAACGCGGCGGCGTAATCGGCGGTTTCGACACGGTGTTTGCCGGAGATGTGCCTCTGGGTGCCGGCATGTCGTCGTCGGCGGCTTTGGAGTCGACCTTCGCCTTTGCGCTGAACGACCTTTTCCACTGCGGCATCGACAAGTTCGAACTGGCCAAGATCGGCCAGGCTACCGAGCATAACTATTGCGGTGTGAACTGCGGCATCATGGACCAGTTTGCCTCGGTCTTTGGCAAGAAGGGCAATCTGATCCGTCTGGACTGCCGTTCGCTTGAGTACGCCTATTTCCCGTTCGATCCGAAGGATTACCGCCTCGTGCTGGTGGATTCGCGTGTGAAACACGAACTCGTGGGGTCGCCCTACAACGATCGCCGGGCTTCGTGCGAGCGGGTGGCCAAGGCCCTGGGACAGGAGTTCCTGCGCGGCGCCACGATGGAGCAGCTCGATGCCATCAAGGAGAAGATCTCCGAAGAGGATTACAAGCGGGCCCGCTACGTGATCGGCGAGGAGCGTCGTGTGCTGGATGTCTGCGATGCGCTGGAGAAGGGCGACTACGAGACCGTAGGCAAACGCATGTACGAGACCCACTGGGGCATGTCGAAGGATTACGAAGTGTCGTGCGAAGAGCTGGATTTCCTGGTTGAGGTGGCCGAGGAGTGCGGTGTGACGGGTTCGCGCATCATGGGCGGCGGATTCGGCGGTTGCACGATCAATCTGGTGAAGAACTCGCTCTACGACCATTTCATCGCTACGGCCAAAGAGAAGTTCAATGCCAAGTATGGTCATGAACCGAAGATCTACGACGTGGTGATCTCCGACGGTTCGCGTCGCCTGGAGTAGTCCTGCGCCGTGTGGCAATGAAAAATCCCGACCCTTGTGAGGTCGGGATTTTTTTGTCTCGCTGTATATCTGTCATCGGTTTCGGAACTCCATGTGCCGCTGTCGGCCGCGTCTGTTCCCGATTTTGTCGGCCGCATCCGCTCTGCCGTCGTCCGGGACCGCGAGTTCTGCCGCTCCACTTCCCCTCCCTCCGGTCAGTCGAGGATTTTCTGGAAGAGGATCTCGTCGCGGTAGCCGTCGGGCGTCCAGAGCCAGTCGCGTTTCGTGCCAACCTCCCGGAATCCCAGTTTGCGGAAGAGTCCGAGGCTTGCCGCGTTGTCGGCTCCGACGTTGCACCACAACTGGTGCATCCGCAACCCCTCGCGTGCATAACGGCAGAATGTCTCTACGGCATCGGCTGCATACCCTCTGCCCCGTTGCTCTGCGTCGTAGATCAGGATTCCCAGTCCGGCGCGTCCGTGCAACGGGTCGTATTCGAACAGGTCGAGCGTCCCGATCGTGCGGGACCTCTCCGGTACCTCGATCATCAGGCGCAACTGACCGGTGCGGAAGAGATCTCCGCCCTGCAACTGCCGCTCAACGAATTGCCGGATCTGTTCATGCGAGAAGGGTTCCGTGGTGCCGCTGACGGCCCAGACGTCCGGGTCGTTCTCCCACGTGTGGATCAGTTCGGCATCCTCGGGTTCGACGGCCCGCAGCCGGATCAGCTCCCCCTCGAGCGTCATCGCAGTCCGATGACCTTGTTGCGGATGAGCATGGCCACACCCCAGGCATTGGCGTTTTCGCTCATCTTCGAGACGCGGAACTTCGTATCCTTGTAGACCAGATTGAGCGAGTATTTGTTCGTGGCGGACTTCAGCGGCAGCATGATGTAGTCGCCAGCCGCGGCGAGGTTTCCGCCGACGATCACCGTCTCGGGGTTGAACGTGTTGATGAGGAATGCCACGGCCTTGCCGACCTTTTCGCCGGCCTCCTCGATGAGTTCGATCGAGAGGTTGTCGTCGTTTTTGGCGGCATTGATGATGTCGTCGATGTGGATGCTCTTCTGCTGGTCGTATTTCTCCTTGAGGATCGTGTTGACCCCCTTCTCGATCAGCTGGCACATTTTGTTCTCGATGGCGATACCCGAGACCTCGGTCTCGAGACATCCCTTTTTGCCGCACGAGCAGATGATTTCGTTATCGAAGAAGGGGATGTGGCCGAACTCGCCGGCGAATCCGCTCTTTCCGTAGTAGAGTTGTCCGTCGACAACGATGCCGATGGCCACGCCCCGGCCCATGTGGAGGTAGAGGACGTTGCTTTCGTCCTTCGATTTGCCGCAGGTGTACTCGGCGTAGCAGCGGGCGCGGGTGTCGTTTTCGAGCAGCACGCGGATGCCGACCCGTTGTTCGATGATGTCACGCAGCGACTGCTCGCTCGAGGTGAAGTATTTGTAGCTGCGGCCCGTGGCGGGGTTGACGCGTCCGGTCATGCAGACGCCCAGTCCGAGAATCTTGCCGCGGTCGATGCCGCAGTTGGCGATGAAGTTCTCGATGTTCGAGCAGATGCGGTCGATGCACTGCGGGCGGTCGATGAGTTCGAACGTGAAGTCGTTCTCCTCCTTGATGATGTTGTTCTGCAGGTCGGTGATCAGGAAGCGCATGTTGTCGCGGCCGACGTTGACTCCGGCGAAGTAGATGGCCGAATTGGCCAGACCGAAGATGTTGGGACGGCGGCCTCCGGGGGTTTCGACTTTGCCCAGATCGGTGACAATGTTCTCCTCGACGAGCTCCTGAACCAGTTTGGTGATCGTGGGGACGCTGATGTGCAGCTCCTTGGTCAGCTCCGAGAGCGTACATTCGCCGTTGACGGCCATGTGCGCGATGATATTGCGCTTGATGATGCTGTTTTTGTGAGAAATGCCCTTCAGGGCCTCGTCTTCGTGTTTGTTGAAAAATTCGGTGAGTGATGTCATCCTTTCAGGCTGTTTTTTAGTAATTATGCAAATGTAATAAGAATATTTAAATAATGCAAAGTTTTTAATAAATTTAATAAAGTTTTTGCTTTCGAAGGACAATAAAAAAATAACGACCTGAATTACAGGTCGTTATTTTCTTGTTTGCGCGGGTCTCAACCGCGGAGGCACTACAGCGTCGATTTCGACTCGACGGTGGCGTTGGCGTCGACCTTGCGGATCAGACCCTGGAGCACCGTGCCGGGGCCGAGTTCGGTGAACTCCGTCACGCCGTCGGCCAGCATGTTCTTGACGATGTAGGTCCAGCGCACGGGAGCGGTCAGCTGGGCGATCAGATTGGCCTTGATGGCGGCCGGATCGGTATAGGGTTTGGCGTCCACGTTCTGGTAGATCGGGCACGTGGGGGTCTGGAACGGAGCCTCGTGGATGGCCTTTTCGAGCTCCTGCTTGGCGGGCTCCATCAGCGGCGAGTGGAACGCACCGCCGACGGGCAGACGCAGGGCGCGGCGGGCGCCGGCAGCCTTGGCCTTCTCGCAGGCGGCCTCGACAGCCTCGACGGCTCCCGAGATTACCAGCTGTCCCGGGCAGTTGTAGTTGGCGGCAACGACCACACCGTCGGTCGAAGCGCAGATCTCCTCAACGACCTTGTCCTCCAGACCGAGGATGGCAGCCATCGTACCGGGCTGAGCCTCGCAGGCGGCCTGCATGGCCATGGCACGTTTGGAGACGAGTTTCAGACCGTCCTCGAACGAAAGGGCTCCGGCAACGACCAGTGCCGAGAACTCGCCGAGCGAGTGTCCGGCAACGGCATCGGGTTTTACGCCGAGGGCCTTGGCCATGATCACCGAGTGGAGGAATACGGCCGGTTGGGTAACCTTGGTCTGTTTGAGCTCCTCGTCGGTTCCGGCGAACATGATGTCCGTGATGCGGAATCCAAGTATTTCGTTGGCTTTCTCGAAGAGTTCCTTTGCTTCGGGAACGTTGTCGTAGAGGTCCTTGCCCATCCCGACGGCCTGGGCGCCCTGGCCCGGGAACACGTAAGCGTGCTTCATGATTTCATGTTTTTTAGGTTTGCGGGGCAAAGATACGAATTTATTTTGTAACTTTGCACCGCAAAGGTTCACAAAGGGTCGGGCAGACCCGGCGTGATGAAAAGGGAATGCCGTGAAAGTCGGCAGCAGTTCCCGCTGCTGTAAGTCCCGTAAGGAGGTTGCGACACGCTTTGGCCACTGGTCCCGCAGGACCGGGAAGGCGTTGCAACCGGGACGAGCCAGAAGACCTGCCTTGCACTTCCCGTCGGGAATTGAATCTTTCTCGGGTGCATCTGCGGAGAACGGAGCATCGTGTCGATCGGCTTGGGCGCAGGAGGCGTGTGTTTCAAGCTGTGTATGGATTGAGATTCGATTTCGGGGAGGTCCGGGATCGGATTTTTTTATGCATACAAACTAACTCATAAAACCAAACAGTTATGAAACTTTTGCAACGATCATTTCTGGCTGTGCTTCTGGCAGCAGCCTTTGTCTCCTGTTCGGACAGTGACAAGGACGAGATTCCGGGACCGCAAACCGAACCCACCAATCGGGTTATTTCGTTTGAGGCGGGCGAGAACGTGACGGACTATCTCGGCCAGCCGGTTGCGTTGGGGCATATCGACGTCTATTCGTCCGGGAATATTGCCTATTCGCGCGACCACGTTTTCTGGGCCAAACCCTACGCCACCGAGGAGGATGATTACGAGCAGAAATACTGGCAGGGACCCTATTTCCAGGCGCTGGGCGGCACGGTGATGTTCGGCGGGTATTACAACGATGGTACGCTCTACGATATGGATGGCGTTGCGGTGTCCGACACGTGGGGCGGATTCGTGCTGTCGCAGCATGCCAACAAGGAGGCTGCGACCTCCGATTGGACGAACCAGTTCGATGTATGGGCAGAGGGTGGCGCCAACGGTTCGGCTACCTTTGCCGTGGGATACGACGGAAATACGGCCGGTGCCGGCTGGTCCGAGCCGCAGGATTACAACGCGCCGCAGATTGACTTTGCCGAGGCCATGAAGCCCGTTTGTGTCTACCTGGCCAATTCGACCTATACCTACACCTATTTCACGGGTGATGCTGCCGACACCTATGCCGTGAAGATCACCGGATGGCTCGACGGTGTTGAGGGCAAGAGCGTGACCTGCACGTTGGTTGACGGTACGAAGCGCGTTGAGGAGTGGGTTCGGGTGGATCTCTCCTCGCTGGGCGAGGTGGACAAGCTCACCTTCACCTCCGTCATTGCGGCAGGCACCTATACGCCGTGCTACTTCTGTCTGGACGATCTGACGCTGGAGTAGTTTCTCTGAATTGCGGTCGGAACCCGTCTCGAACCGTGATTCTCCCGCAAACGAAAACCCCGCAGGGCTTGATGCCTTGCGGGGTTTTTCTGTGGCTGGATGCTTTGGAGAGGAGCGTTTGGCTCCCTTCCGGAAGGAGGACGGCCCCCCCCTCCTTAACTCCGGCTACTTCGAGATCAGATTGTCCTTCTCGATGTCCTTGAAATAGCGGTAGGTGGCTACGCGCAGCTCCTCGGCGGCCGGGTCGTCGCACGCCAGAATGCCGTTCGGGTGCACCTGCAGCGCCGAGATCGTCCACTGGTGGTTGTATGCCCCCTCGACGCCGTGACGCACGGCACGAGCCTTCTTGTGGCCCGTGGCCAGGATCAGCACCTTCTTGGCCGAAAGCACCGTCCCGACGCCGACCGTCAGCGCCGTCTTCGGAACCAGCGTCACGTCGCCGCCGAAGAAGCGCGAGTTGACCTGAATCGTATCCTGCGTCAGCGTCTTGACGCGCGTGCGGGAGTTCAGCGACGAGAAGGGCTCGTTGAAGGCGATGTGGCCGTCTTCGCCCACGCCGCCCATGAAGAGGTCGATGCCGCCGGCCTCGACGATGCGCGCCTCATAGTCGGCACACTCCTTGACCAGATCCTCGGCATTGCCGTCCAGAATGTTGACATTCTCGGGCTTGATGTCGATGTGCTTGAAGAAGTTGTTCCACATGAACGAGTGGTAGCTCTCGGGGTGCTCCTCCGGCAGACCGACGTATTCGTCCATGTTGAACGTGATGACGTTCTTGAACGATACTTCGCCCGTCTTGTGGCGGCGGATCAGCTCCTTGTAGGTTTCCAGCGGCGTCGAGCCGGTCGGGAGTCCCAGTACGAAGGGCGATTTCGTCACCTGCTCCTTGGCCTTGATCTGCTGGATGATGTAGTTGGCGGCCCACTGGGCTACCTGCTGCGGGGTGTTTTCAATGATTAAACGCATGTTGTAACGTTTTTTGTTGATTCCTTAGAACATTCTCACAAAGACCTCGATGGCCTGATATTCGGCCATGCCCAGCTGGTCGTAGAGCTTGGCCGTGTGCTGCGTACGCTCCTCGGCGCGCTGCCAGAACTCGCGCGGGTCGTCGCCCGGGAAGGGCATGATATCCTTCTGCGAGAGGTGGCGGTAGATGGCGTGACGCTTCATGATCAGCTCGTCGGGCGACAGGGGCACCGCCATGTCGACCATGCCGAGATCCCACTCCATCCAGGCGCCGCGGTAGAGCCACAGGTGGCAGTCCTTCATCCACTCGTCGTCCTTGACGATCTCCAGCGCGGCCAGCACGGCCTCCATGCAGGTTCGGTGCGTGCCGTGGGGGTCGGCCAGGTCGCCGGCGGCGTAGATCTGGTGAGGCTTGATCTCGCGCAGCAGGTTGACGATGATGTTGATGTCCTTTTCGGTGAGCTGGCCCTTCTTGATGCCGCCCGTCTCGTAGAACGGCAGGTTGAGGAAGTGGGCGTTCGTGTCGGGGTTCAGACCGAACGAGCGGACAGCGGCACGGGCCTCGGCGCGGCGGATCGAACCCTTCAGATTGAGCAGTGCACGCGGTTCGGGTTCGCCCTTCTTCTTGTTGGCGATGATCTTCTTGACCTCCTCGTAGTGGTCGGCGTAGCCCAGTTCGCGGGCCGTGTCGATGTTCTGCAATACCACGTCGTCGTGTACGGCGACGTTGCCCGACGTTTCGTAGGCGACGTGTACGTCGTGACCCTGCTGGACGAGGCGGATGAACGTACCGCCCATCGAGATGACGTCATCGTCGGGGTGCGGCGAGAAGATCACCACGCGTTTGGGGAAGGGCGTCGACGGTACGGGACGCGTCGAGTCGTCGGCATTGGGTTTGCCGCCCGGCCAGCCCGAGATGGTGTGCTGCAGGTCGTTGAAGACGTCGATGTTGATCTGGTCGAACGTGCGGCCCTGTTCGAGCAGTTCGCCCAGCGAGTTTTCGATATAGTCCTTGTAGGTAAGTTTCAGGATCGGCTTCTTGACCACGCCGCAGAGCCATACGACGGCCTTGCGGACGAATTTCGGGGTCCATTCGCAGGGTCCGACCATCCACGGGGTCTGTTCGCGGGTGAGCAGTTGTGCGGCGTTTTCGTCGATCACCACCTCGATGTTGGGGTGGGCCTGCAGGTAGGAGGCGGGGACCATTTCGGAGATTTCGCCCTCGACCACCTTCTGGATGATGCGGGCCTTCTCCTCGCCCCAGGCCATGAGGATGATGCGGTCGGCGCGCATGATCGTGTCGATACCCATCGTGATGGCCATCTTGGGGGTGTTCTCCAGTCCGAAGAAGGAGCTTGACTGGATCTTGCGCGTGTTGTAGGTCAGCTGAACCAGCCGGGTGCGCGAACGCGAGTAGGAGCCCGGTTCGTTGAACCCGATCTGACCGTCCTCGCCCACGCCGATGATCATCAGGTCGATGTGGCGTACGGCCAGGTCATACGAGGCGCAGTACTCCGAGATGCGCTCTTCGGGCACCGTACCGTCCGGAATGTGGACATTCTCGGGCAGGATGTCGATGTGGTTGAGGAAATCCTCGTGGATGCGGAAGTTGCGGCTCTGCTGTTCGGAGGATTTGATCGGGTAGAACTCGTCGAGGCTGTAGACGGCCACGTTCTGGAAGCTGATCTGCCCCTCCTGGTGGCGTTTGACCAGTTCGCGGTAGAGACCCAGGGGCGTGCGGCCCGTCGTGAGACCCAGGACGAAGGGCTGAGCCTCTTCGTAGACCTCGTTCGAGGAGTGGATTTCGTTGTAGGTGCGGATGGCCTTCACGATCGTGTCGGCCACGTACTGTACACCCTGGTATTCGTTTTCGTAGACCCGGGTGTGGATTTTTTCGTAGCGATGGATGATGTCGCGCGGAGCCGATTCGGCGATCAGTCCGCCGTCTTTCGGCAAGGAATACTTGTTGTTCATCTTGATATTATGAATTGCGTATTTTCGGTTTACTTTTCAAAAAGGACTCGTTCGAAGAATTCGGGGCGATGGAAATCGGGCTTCTCCGTTTGAATGGGGCGCCACGAGAGGAAATGCGGATGGGAGAGGTTGTCGCCGCATTTGTAGAGGTTGATACGGGCCTCCAGGCCGCTCCAGTCGTCGATCCGGTGACAGAAGAGCGCCTGCGGCGGGATGGCCAGCATTACCGACCAGCGGTTGTCGCCTTCGCGCTCCTCGAAGGGTTCGCCGAAGGGGAGGCTGGTCGTGCGTTTGACCCGGTCGATGATCTCCTGCCGGGCGCGGTTGGCATCGGTGCGCGAATGCTGGTATCCGAGCAGCATGTGCCCGATGCAGGTGGTTTCGAAGTTGTAGTAGCCCGAGTCGTTTCCCGGCGAGATGAAGAACTCCACGCAGGAGTCGGTCCATACCTGGCCGTTGTCCCTGTCTACGCGGGCGGCGGTGTAGTTCTCCTCGACATCGAAGCGCAGCATCAGCAGCTTGCCGGTGTGGAACATCCGGAAGCGCACCTGCGGGGCATAGGGATAGCCGTCGGGCCAGTTGCAACAGGCAATCGGTCGCGGACTGATTTGTGCGAAAGCCTCTTCGACGGCTTTCCGGTTTTCGGGGTCGATGCCCTCGATCTTGCGAATCTCCATCATCACTTTCACTGTTTTGTCAGTTGTATTTGGCGACCGTTTCGCGGACGATGCGGCACATCTCGGGGTATTGCTCCTCCATGCTTTGCAGGAGTTTGTATTGGGCATGCGTGCGCACGAGGTTGTGTTCCGGGTATTTGATCTTGTAGTAGAGGTCGCCGTCGATGTAGTCCATCAGGAAGCGCAGCACCTGTTCGTAGGTGATGTACCGGGCCGAGAAGGCCAGGTGGTCGATCTCCGGTTGGGTGAGCTGGCGGGCCCGCTGCGAGAGATAGCCTTCGGTGTAGGCGCGGAACATCTCGATCGACATGCCGACGCGTGAGAGGTCGCGGTCGTCCTCGTCGCCCGTATTGGTGTAGGAGCGGATGGCGTCGCCGAAGTCGTTGAGCGACGTGGAGTTCATCACCGTATCCAGGTCGATGGCGCACAGGACGCGTCCCTGCTTGTCGAAGAGGATGTTGTTGATCTTCGTGTCGTTGTGGGTGACGCGGGTGGGAATCGTACCATCCTCGACCAGCTTCCAGAAATCGAGCATCTCCGCGCGGCGCGACTCGATCCATCCGATCTCCGTCGCAAGGTCTTTCACCCGTCCGGCGGCATTGCGTTTCAGCGCCTCGTCCCACTGCACGAAGCGGTAGCGGATGTTGTGGAAGCCGGGGATCGTCTCGACGAGCGGCTCCGTAAAGTCGGCCAGCTGGGCCTGGAACTTGCCGATCCCCTCGCCGCCCTTGCGGGCGAGTTCCGGAGAGTCGGCCTTGTTGTAGGCCACCGTGTCGGCGATATAGACCGTGACGGCCCAGTATTCGCCCTCGGGATCGACGTAGTAGAGTTTTCCGTCGCGGGTCGGGACGACGGTCATCGCCTCGCGCATCGGGTCGCCGCCTTCGGCAATGACCCTGCGGCGGATGTGTTCCGTCACCTTGCGGATGTTCTCCATCATGCCCGGCACATCGGGGAAGATGCTTTTGTTCTTGCGTTGGAGGATGTAGTCCGGGGCATTGCCGGCGGTCCGGATGAGGAAGGTGTCGTTGATGAATCCGTCGCCCAGCGAGTCGATCGAGTCGATCGGCCCCTGCAGGGCGAAATGCGATGCTATGTCTTGCAATGCGGCTTTCATAAGGCGGTGGTCGTTTCGGTTTCAGATAAAATTCGGGAACTGCTCCCTAAGCACTCCAAAGATATTCAAAATAACGCACATATGCAACCCGGCAAAGCAAAAAAGCCTGCTTTCCGAGGAGAAAAAAGCAGGCTTTGAGACTTCATTTCGAATGGGTTGCGTTATTCGATAGGGTCAATAACGGTGAAGGTCACCTCATAGGCCTGAATCCCGGATTCGCCCTGGTAGTTGCCCGTTCCGACGAGGAACGTTGCCGTGTAGGTTCCGGGCTTGTCGTAGGTGTACGAGTAGCTCTTCACGTCGTCCGTGACGCCCTTGATGCTCTGGCCCGTGTCGGGCGAGATGGCGTTGAGGGCCATCGGCTGCAGGAAGAGCCACTGGTCGCTGACGTACGAATGGTTGCTCCAGTTGTAGCCCTGGTAGACGATCTCGCCGGCTGAGTTCGAGCCGCTTTCGCCGGCCAGTTTGACATAGCCGTCGCCCGAAACGTTATGCACGTAGGGGTTGTCGGCATGCTGCTCGATGGTCGAGTAGGAGACGAACGACAGGTCGTCGAACGTATACTCGGCCGGGTCGTAGCCGTCGAACTGCACCGTGATCCGCAGGTTGTTGAAGGCGAACGAACGCATGTTCTGATTCTCGCCGTGGTGGAAGTGCAGTGCCAGACAGAAGTTGCCGGCGTAGGGGGTGATGTCGTACGTGTAGTTGACCTTCGGGACGTTGGCCAGACTCGTGCGGTTCGACAGGTTCTCGTAGGGAATCTCGGTCCAGCCCGTGTACTGGTCGTCGATCGCAGCCACCAGGGCGCCGTCGGCCGTGGCATCCGATCCGCTCAGCCCCGCGAACTGGTCGGTGACCAGGATGTCGCAGTAGCGCGTGTCGGTGTCGGTCTGTCCGTAGGCCTGGGCCAGTCCGAAGGAGAGTTCGCACGATTCGATGTTTTCGATGGCGACGGTCGTGCGGTCGCGGTAGCGGTATTCGTGTCCGACGTCGCCGCTCCAGAAGGTGATGTAGTCGGCGTTGCCTTCGAAGTTGAAGACGACGGGTTCGCCGACGCGGTAGGTGTTCGTCGGGGCGAGCCGCACGGCAAAGTCCAGCGGTTCGTAGATTTCGTCGTGGTCGCACGAGCTTCCCGCAACCGCGAGGGCGAGAGCCGCGGCCAGATATGTGATCGGTTTTGTTTTCATCGTATGCGCTGCTGTTGTGCGTTTTACCATAAGGGATTCTGCGTGAGGGCGTGGTTGACGGCCAGTTCCTTGGTCGGGATCGGCAGATAGATGTGGCGGTCGCCGACATTGGCATAGCTCGTGGCCGCATAGTCGGTGTAGGTCGTGTTGCGGTAGATGGCCTCGGAGGGAATGTTGGTTCCGGCGAGGTGCATCCGGTCGACGAAGATGCCCCAGCGGATCAGGTCGTATTTGCGCAGTCCCTCGAAGACCAGTTCACGTCCGCGCTCGTTGCGCACCAGTTCGCGGAACGACTGCGGGTCGTTCAGCTGGCTTTCGTTGGTTTGGATGCCGGCCCGGGTGCGGATCTCGCGGATGGCCTGCTTGGCGATGTCGTCGGGGGCGCCGTTGTACTCGTTGATCGCCTCGGCATACATCAGCAGCACGTCCGAGTAGCGCAGCAGCGGGAAGTTGATCGTCGTGTAGAGGCTCTTGGCCGACATCTGGTTTTCGTAGAGGGTTTCACGGCGCCACTTGCCCGCATTGCGGATGGCGCACATCACGTCGGGGTTGTAGACCAGGTCGTTCAGATCGAATTTCCCCTCGACCTCCTCGAGTCCTTCGATCGTGCGCATGGCGAAGTTGTTGTTGTAGTTCCACGGCGTGCGGTGCATGCTGCGGGTTTGCAGCAGGATTCCCGTCTTCTTATCGTTGTTGACCGTATAGGTGATTTCGCGGCCGCCGGTTGCGTGCGATCCGCTGTAGCCCTGGAAGTTGTATCCCGGGAGGTTCCAGATCCGGCGTTTGTCGATGACCATCTTTCCGGCGATGTTGTTCTCGTCGTCCTCCGGGCTCAGGTCGCTCTCCACGCGGTCGGTCTCCGAGTAGAGCTGCCAGAGGGTGTACGAACCGTTGTAGAAGCCGTAGGAGTAGTTGCAGGCCCACTCCGAGTAGTTGGTGTTGGTCGACTGCGATTTCAGTCCGATCAGGTCACCGATACGGCCGTTGGTCCACTTGTCCGCACTGGTCCGGTCGCCGAGGAACTCGGCCTCCCACATCGACTCGTGATACTGCGTGTCATACTGGTCCCGGATCATGTTGATGAAGACCTCCTCGTAGCTCGGGTTGAGGTGATGCTTGCCCGATTCGATCACCTTGTAGGCCCAGTCGGCGGCCTTCTTGTACATCTCCTTTTTCGGGAGTCCCTCCACCTCGGCTACGGATTCGCCGGCCATGAAGAGGTAGATGCGGGCCAGAATGCCTTCGGCCACGGTCTGGCTGACGCGCGAGGGGGTTTGGTCGACCTCCGGATCGAGATCGCCGACGACGGCCTCGATCTCGTCCACGCACCATTTGAGCACCTGCTCCTGGGGTGTTGCGGCCAGCTGCACGTCATTGGGGTTGGGCGAGGTGGCCGCCTCCACGCGCAGGGGCACGTCGCCCCAGGCCTGGGCCAGCAGGAAGTGATAATAGGCCCGCAGGAACCGGGCTTCGGCCACGTATCGGCTTTTCGGTGTCGAGAGATCCTCGGGATCGATCTGCGAGGCCTCGACGCCCTTGATGTACTCGTTGGCATTCTTGATGCCCTGATAGAGTTTGAGCCAGGCGTCGTAGATGACGGCTGTTCCGGCCGTATGGTTGTAGCGGTCGGGGCGGGTGTCGATGTTGTTGTAGTTGTTGAAGTAGCAGAGGTCGTCGGCGTTGCTGATCTGCAGCGAATAGTAGTTTCCGTAGAGCTCCTCGCTGCTCAGCGGGCCGTAGACACCCGCCAGACCGTACTGGAGTTTGGTCTCGGAGGTGTAATAGTTCTCTGCGGGGATGATCTGCGGGTCGGTGTCGAGGAACGAGCAGGCCGAGAGAGCCGTGCCGAAGAGCGCCAGGGTCCCCAATCGGTATATGTTTTTCATTTTCATGACGAGATGGTGCTTTTGGACGTTAGAACGTGATGTTTACACCGGCCGTGAACCCGTAGGCACGGGGATAGGCCGACCAGTCGAACCCGGGTGTAAGCACCGAGTTGCGGGTCGAGACCTCGGGGTCGGGACCGCTGTAGTTGGTCCAGGTCCAGATGTTGTCGGCCGAGACGTAGAGGCGCAGCGAGCTGATGCCGGCCTTGCGCAGCTGGCGGCTCGGGATGGTGTATCCGAGCGAGACGTTTTTCAGCCGCAGGAACGAACCGTCCTCGATCACGCGCGACGAATACTCCTCGCTGCCCGTAGCGGCTGCGCGCGGAGTGTCGGAGGTCGGGTTCGACGGAGTCCAGCGGTTGGCATACGAGGCCAGCTGGTTGGTCTGGGATTTCCAGCCCGACTCGAAGATCAGCCGGTTGGCGTTGAGAATGTCGTTGCCGTAGCTCCACGAGAAGAAGATGTTCAGGTCGAAGTTCTTCCAGGTGAAGTTGTTGCTGAAGCCGCCCGTATGGAGGGGCTGGCCGCAACCGATGATCGTACGGTCGTAGTCGTCGATCTTTCCGTCGCCGTTCATGTCGCGGTATTTCATGTCGCCGGGCTGCATCTTGTTGCCCTTGTAGGCGGGGATACCGCTCTTCAGATTGCCGGCGGCGTCGAAATCCTCGGGCTTGTAGGTTCCGTCGTAGATGAAGCCGTACATCATGCCCGTGGGTTTGTTCACCTGCGAGATGTAGGGGAACTGCGAGTTGAAGTGGGTCTCCCAGGTGACGGAGGTCTGCAGCGTGTTCTGGTTGTCGACCAGCGCCAGGATGCGGTTGCGGTTGAAGGCGATGTTGAACGAGGTCGACCACTGGAACTGACGCGTCTTGATGTTGACCGTTTCGAGCGTGAACTCGAATCCGCGGTTGCGGATCTTGCCGATGTTGAGCATGCCCTGTTCGTAGCCGCTCGTGGCGGGCAGCAGGGCGTAGAGCAGCAGGTCGCGCGTCACCTTGTCATACCAGTCGGCCGTCACTTTGAGGCGGTTGTCGAAGAATCCCAGGTCGATGCCGACGTTCCACTGCGCGGTGGTCTCCCACTTGAGGCGGTCGTTGGCCATGTTCGAGAAGTAGTAGCCCGGGACGCGCTTGCCGTCGAAGACGTAGTCGAACGAATCGCCCGAACCCGGCGTGACGGTGATCTGCGAATAGAAGTCGTAGGGGGTCTGGGTGCGGTTGTTACCCGTCAGACCCCACGAGAAGCGGAGTTTTCCGTTCGTGAGCCAGTCGGATTTCTTGAAGAGGTTCTCGCGGTTGAAGTTCCACGAGGCGCCCACCGAGGGGAAGTAGCCCCAGCGGTTGCCGGCGGGGAATTTCGACGATCCGTCGGCGCGGAACGAGAAGGTCAGATAGTACTTGTAGCGGAAGTTGTAGTTCGCGCGCAGGAACATCGACATCATCCGCCAGTCGTAGTAGTTGCTCGGCACGCTCTGATAGCTTCCGGTGTAGATGCCGGCGATGCCGAGCTCCTCGGAGGTGATCTGCGTCGAGGAGATTCCCTCGTAGGTGTTGTTCTGCCCCTGCAGCGAGAGTCCGACCATCATGTCGACGTTGTGGTTGCGGCCGAAGCGGCGCTTGTAGTTGAGCGTGTTTTCATTCGTCCAGCTGGTCTGGTCGGTCCAGTAGATGGCTCCGTTGACCCCCTTTCCGCTCGGCGAGCCGGGGTATCCCGTGTAGGTCTCCGTGCCGTTGAACTCTTCGCGGCGGCGCTTGTTGAGCACATAGCCGCCCGTGGTCTTGAAGGTCAGCTCGGGGGTGATCTTCCACGTCAGGGCGATGTTCGAGTTGAGGTAGTCGACCAGCGTCTTGCGGTACTCGTTCTGAGCGGTCTTGACCGGGTTGAAGCGGTAGTCGTTCGACCCGTCGACCGACTCGTCGATGATCGTGTTGAGCAGATCCTGCCCGGGCTTGCCTACGGGACGGTAGCCCCAGACCGAATACATCAGCCAGCCCGACGACGAGGAGGTCGTTTCGGCCGTGGTGGGGTTCACGCCGTTGGTGGCCGTGCGCGAGTAGTTGACGTTGGCGTTCAGCGAGAGTTTCTTGGTGATCGGGAGCGTGAAGTTGGCCTTGCCCTGATAGCGCTGGAAGTTCGAGCGGATGATGATACCGTCCTGGTCCAGGGCCGAGAATCCGACATTGTAGCGCAGACCCTCCTTGGTTCCGCCCGAGAGCGAGACGTTGTAGTTCTGCTGGAAGGCCGTGCGGTAGAGTTCGTCCTGCCAGTCGATGCCGGGGATGTTGCGGTAGTCGTCGAGGGTGAGGTTGCGGCCCAGCTCCTCGCTGTAGCTGTAGTAGGAGCTCTCCATCGAGGTGGGGCTGACCAGCTCGTTCTGCAGGCGGACGAACTCGTAGCCGTCCATCAGGTCGATCTTGTTGGCGATGTGGCTCATCGAGAACGAGGCGCTGAAGTTGACGGTGGGTTTGCCCTCCTTGCCGCGTTTGGTGTTGATGACGATGACGCCGTTGGCGCCGCGCGCACCGTAGATGGCCGTTGCGGAGGCATCCTTCAGCACGTCGATCGACTCGATGTCGGCGGGGTTGATCGACGTGGCGAACGACCCTTCGGAGGGGAATCCGTCGATGATGTAGAGCGGGGCGTTGCTCTGCGTGAGGGAGTTGTTTCCGCGGATGGTGATGTTGGCCTCGGCGCCCAGCGAACCGTCGCCCGTGGTGACGACCACGCCGGCGATGCGTCCGCCCAGGGCCTGGTCGAAGCTCGTGACGTTGGCCTTCATCATGGTACCCAGGTCGGCCTTGGCCACCGAACCCGTCAGGTCACGGCGCGTGGTGGTGCCGTAACCGATGTTGACGATCTCGACGGCCCCCAGCTGTGTGGCCTCTTCCGTCATCTTGACGTTGATGGCCGTTCGTTTGCCGACCATCTCCTCGACGGTCGTATATCCGAGGTAGGAAAAGACCAGCGTCTGGTTTTCGGCGACCTTGATCGCGTAGTTTCCGTCGACGCCGGTGGTGGTGCCGGTGGTGGTCCCTTTGACCACGACGTTGACACCGATCAACGGGACGTTGTTCGAGTCGACCACTCGTCCGACCACGTTGTTCTGTGCGAAAGCCTCACCGCTCAGCAGGATCGACAGGGTCAGCAGACACGCTGCGGCCGTTCGTTTGAGTGCTTTTTTCATAAATGATTCTGGTAGGTTGTGGGGTAAATGGGGTTATTTCTTCTTCAGGTGGAACTCCACGGGCTGCCCGTGCCGGCAGGTGACCTTGAGCCGGGTGGCGTCGGCCTCGGGGGTCAATTCGACGCCGGCGGCCGGAGCCGTGAGTTCCCAGGTCCCGCTCAGCAGCAGCTGCTTTTCGATGGGCTGGCTCTCCTGACGCGTGGTGTAGCTCTTTTCGGTGATTCCCAGATCGGGCGTGCAGACGCTCATGACGACCTCGCCTTCGGGCGTCGTGCGCTCCATGACGATCGTCTGGTCGGTCACCTCGCGGAGCAGACCGTCGCCCCGGTACTCCTCGAAGCAGACATATCCGGTGATTCCCGTCTGCAGGTCCTTCACCACGTGGGCCGCATTGTCTTTTCGCAGCACCTCGTATTCGTCCTTCTTGAGCAGGCGGTTGATCTCCTTGTTCGAGGGCTGGATGTAGACGACGTATTCGTATCCGGCCTGTTTCGGGGCGCGGCCGTGGTCGATCCATGCCGAGGCGAAGTCGCCGGTCTGCATGGCGTGTGTCTTGTCGTTGGGCGAGGACTGCTCCTGCTTGGCGATGTTCAGCACGGCGACGTCCTTCACCACGTAGAAGTTGCCCTTCGTGTCGGAGATCACCACGCGCTCACCGCTCTTCGAGAGTTGGAGCGGGAAGGTGTCGTAGATCTGGCCGTCGACCTCCAGCGCTTCGCCGCGATCCTCCATGTTGAGCTGGAAGAGGGTGGTTTCGGTGGGGTACGACGTATTGTTGTTGTCGATGCCGCTGCCGAGGAAGACCATCCGGTTGTCGAAGCAGAAGACGGTCTTGTAGGCCGTGGCGCCGGGGGTGAAGTTCTTGCGGTTGCCCTCCGTGAGATGCAGTACCAGAATACCGTTTTGCCCCTCGAGCGACGAGGCGCCCGAGAACCGGTTGGGGTTGCGCTCCATGAGCGTGCCGGGGAGCGGGCTGTTCAGTTCGGCCCACGGCAGGTGGATGGTGGTGGCGCCGGGCACGCGGTTCCAGTCCCAGCCCTCCTGTTTGAATCCGCTGTCGAAGGCCGTCACGGGGTTGCCCGAGCCGATGATCGGCGCCGTGCCGTAGCTCTGGTAGCGGCCGTAGCGGTTGTCGCGGGTGTAGATCTCCGAGCCCCAGACATCCGTGTTGAAGGCCTTGAGGGTGACCATCCAGTCGGCGCGGCGGTGGATACCCAGGGCGCCGTAGTTGTAGACGAAGAAGCCCGAAGGGGTGGGCCCGGTCTCGATCCCCTCCTTCTTGAAGAGGCTGTTGAGCTCCTTGTCGGTGCCTTTCAGACGCAGGTAGGCGCCGGCCAGTTCCGGATCGACGGCCTTGCCGCTGCCGGTCAGGTCGCCCAGGGCGGCCAGATAGCCGAAGGCGTTGACATCGGCATCGGGGATGCGGCCGTTCTTGTTCAGCGGGTGACGGCCGGCGATGCCGATACCCCAGTCGCGCAGGTTGGTGTAGTTGGCCATGGTCATCAGCGCCAGCTTGAAGCACTTGCGGCCCTGTTCCGTGAGGTTGAATTCGGTGCCGCGGACCGCCTTGCAGTAGTACCCGATAGCGGCGAAGGCGCCGGTCGAGTAGGCGGGGTAGAGGCCGCCGTGGTGGAAGGTGGTGCCGTCGACCTTGATGCCGCCGATGGTGCCCGGGGTGAAGTCCAGACTCCCGGACAGCCAGCGCGAGAGCCCCTTCATGGCGCGCAGCTGTTCGGCTTCGGTGGGGAGCATCAGGGCGCTGATGAGCCGGGGCATGAGCAGCGTGTGCCACGAGTCGAGCAGCTCGTCACGTCCGTAGACATAGGGTTTGCGCGTCTCAGAGAGTCCGCTCCAATAGGCCAGCACGCGGACATACTCGTCGGTTTTGCCGCGCTGGGCGATGCGGTCGCGCATGAGCCACATGGCGTCGTAGATCTTGCGCACGTTGTAGCCGTAGTGGTGGTTCGTGCCGTTGCCGTGGCCGAAGGCGAAGCCCTGGTCGATGGCGTGGTCCATGACCAGGAAGAAGTCGTCCTCGTATTTCGGATCGTTGTTGATGTAGCTGTTCAGGGCGAAGGCGTTGAGCATGTTCTCGATGTCGTCCAGACGCAGTTCGCCCTTCGTGCGGTTGCACTCGTCGTTCGAGAGCAGCGGGGCGCCGATGATTCCGCCGTCGTCGGTGCGGTGGATTCCGGCGGCCGCGAAGGTCTTCAGCGCACGCGGGATGATCGTGCCGTTGATGTAGTTGGCGCTCGACATGTTGGCCTCGACGATCGAGGTGATGCGCGACTTGATCAGATCGAGCTCCTGCTTCTCTTCGGGGGTGAGTTCGTGCAGCGGCTCGTCGTACGTGTACTGCTCCCACTCCCAGAGGCGGGCCCAGTGCCAGAGCGAACGCTTGAGGTTGCAGTTGTTGTTGGGGATCTGCTGGTCGGGGGTGATCTGGTCGTGGAGTTTGGTCTCGGCGAAGGTCAGGCGGTCGAGGAAGAGTTCGCCGCTCGTGACGCCCTCGGGGGTGGAGATCACCATGCGCGAGATCTGCTGCGAGGAGTGGTCGCCGGGCATGTCGCCGTACTTGATCCAGCAGGCGCGCCATCCGGTGAAATCGAGGTGAAAATCAAAGTAATAGGGGGTTTCGCCCGTCGGGGTTTCGAAGGCGAAGTGCAGATCGGCATCGACGGCCCGGGGGTTGTAGATCCAGAGCATGATGCCGGCTTTCTTGACGCGGAACGAGCGCATGAGCTGTCCGAAATCGTTGTACTGGAGCGTCGAGGGGGCGGTCCAGCTCCAGAGCATCGACTGCTGTCCGTCCTTGAAGTGCTTCGTGCTGGGGGTGAGGGTGCTGTTGTCTCCGGCGACGAAGGCCTTGGGGATTCCCGTTTCGAAATTGATTTTTGCATCAATGGCGGCGTGGACGGGGAGGCTCCCGAGGATGGTTGTAAGCGTCAAAACGGCTGATAATCCGTATAATAAGGTCTTTTTCATGCGATTCAATTTGTTCAAAAATAACGAAAGAATCCGTTCTGCCCAAATTTGAGGCAGAGAAAATGACAAAAAATTACGTAGTATTGGAAAAAAATGTTAAAAAATAGGGTAAGTCTGGAAATTATTTTATCTTTGTGCACAAAGTGCGGTTGGGTTAGTGAAAAAATAATGGAATGGAGCGGGTTGATAAATCTGTCTTCCATACAAATGTGTAACTTTATATAATCGGTAAATTCGAATTTATGACTGTTATTTCAAGATGCGCGGCAGCCGCGCTGCTTGCCGGAGGAGTCATCGCCTGCACGCAGGCCCCGAAGACAACCTCGATCATCGACGACAACGTGGCCGTAGCCAAACAACAGCTCGCCATGCTGGCCGATTCGAGCGAAACGGGCGGCGTGATCCGCATCCCCTCGACCTACAAGAACGGACGCATCGACTATGTGCCGACGGATGACTGGGTGAGCGGCTTCTTTGCCGGTTCGCTCTGGTACATGTACGAACTCACGGGCGATGAGGCGTGGGCCGACCGGGCACGCAGGCATACCGAGATCCTCGACTCGATCCAGTATCTGCAGTGGCACCACGACGTGGGCTTCATGATCTACGACAGCTACGGAAACGGCCTTCGGCTGAAGAATATCCCCGGATACAAGGAGGTGATCGTGCAGACGGCCCGGTCGCTGGCGACGCGTTTCCGCGAGGTGCCGGGCGTCATCCAGTCGTGGGATGCCGACCGCGGCTGGCAGGGCGAGCGGGGCTGGCAGTGCCCGGTGATCATCGACAACATGATGAACCTCGAGCTGATGTTCAAGGCCACGGAGTTCTCGGGTGACAGTACCTTTTATAATATAGCGGTGAGCCATGCCGACCGCACGATGAAGGAGCACTTCCGCGACGACTACAGCTGCTACCACGTGGTGGACTACGATCTGACGGACGGTCACGTCCGGGGACGCTGCACGGCGCAGGGCTATGCCGATGAGTCGGCCTGGGCGCGCGGACAGGCGTGGGCCGTCTACGGTTATACGACCTGCTACCGCTATACGGGCGACAAGCGCTATCTGGACCACGCGGAGAAGGTGGCCTCGTTCGTGCTCAACGACAAGAATATGCCCGAGGATCTGGTTCCCTACTGGGACTACGACGCGCCGAACATCCCGAACGAGCCGCGCGATGCCTCGACGGCCGCCATTCTGGCTTCGGCCTTCTACGAGATGTACACCTATACGAACAACGCCCTCTACAAGGAGAAGGCCGACCGGATGATCGAGTCGCTCTCGTCGCCGGCCTACCGGGCTCCGGTGGGAGAGAACGGCGGCTTCCTGCTGATGCACTCGGTGGGCAGCATCCCGCACGGCAGCAACATCGACGTGCCGCTGAACTACGCCGACTACTACTTCCTCGAGGCGCTGATCCGCAAGGGTCACGTCGAGGCGGGCGAACCGCTGTTCTGATGCGAAAGGAGGTGGGCGCATGCGCAGGGTGATTCTTCTTGCCGCGGCCATTGTCTGGTCGCTGACCCTCTCGGCCCAATCGGCCGGGGAGGTGGCCGACGCGCGGATTCTCTCGTTCGAGGAGTCTGCGGCGCCGCTGGTGGCCGGACGCGGTTCGACGCTCTCCCTCTCCGCGGAGCACTACAAGTTGGGCAGCCATTCGGCCTGCTGGCAGTGGTCGCAGCGCGGTGCGCAGCTGCGTATCGACGCACCGATCGGTTATCTGTCCGAGAATCCCAATCCGCGCGAAACCTCCGTCTCGACCTTCGTCTTCTGGGTCTACGCCCCGGAGGCTGTCGAGGGGAGTCTGCGCTTCGAGTTCCGCAAGCAGGGACGTACCTGCGCATGGTTCGACTACGGACTGGGATTTACGGGCTGGCGCGGGGCCTGGGTAGCTTTCGACCGCGACATGCAGGGCCGGCCCGAAGAGGGAATGGATCAACTGGTCGTGACGGTCGAGGGGGCCCGGCGGGGCAAACTCTTCCTCGACCACTGGATCCTCTCCTCGTTCCAGGACGTACGGCACCATACGGCCGACTTCCAGGCGCCGTTCATCAATGCCGGTACGACGAACCACTGGCTGGTGCTGTTGGAGTCGTGGCGCCATCCGATGCCGGAGGCTCCGGAGTCAATCGACGAGGCGACCGTCCGCGACATGGCGACGGTCGGGGAGCGTCTGCGCGAACTGCTTCTCGAGGGAAAGAAACCTCTGCCGCTGGAGACCCTGCGCCGGCACTTCGAACAATACGGTATCCGCGAGAATGCGGACGGTACGCTGTGCGGCAAACCGATCTGGTTCGTGCGTTATGCCGAGACCTATATCAATCTGGGCCACCCGGACGTGGCGAAACTCTACGCGGCGAACGATCAGCTGCTGCGCGGCTACAACGACTTTCTGCTGCAGATTGCCGTGACGCATGAAACATCCGCCGATCCGGCCGAACGGGCCGAACTGGAGCGGATGTATCTGCTGTTGACGCGCCATCTGCTGGATCAGGGCTTTGCGGCGGGGAGTGCCCAGGGCACGCTCCACCACCTGGGCTACAGCATGCGCAACTTCTATACGGCGCCGGTCCTCATGCGTGACGTACTGCGCCGCGCCGGGCTGGCGGACGACGTGCAGCAGGCCATGGAGTGGTTCTCGGGGGTCGGAGAGGTGAAACTCCCTCCCGCGAAGCCGGGCATGGATATCGACGCCTTCAATACGTCGCTGATCGGCCGTCTGGCGAGCATCGTGATGCTGCCCGACACACCGCGGAAGGCGGCCTATCTGGAGGCCTTCTCGCGCTGGGTCGACAACGGCTACAAGATTACCGAGGGGACGAGCCCCTGCTTCAAGAGCGACGGCACGGTCTTCCACCACCGCCACCACTATCCGGCCTATGCCGTCGACGGCTTCAGCGGCGGGGCGGTCAATGCCGTGTGGCTGTTGTCGAAGACGCGCTTTGCCGTGAGTCGGGAGAGCCACGAGATTCTGAAACGGGCGCTGCTGGAGATGCGCTTCTACTGCAACCTGCGGTCGTTCCCGCTGGCCCTGTCGGGACGTCATCCCGACGGGAAGGGGGCGCTGGTTCCGTGGCACTACGCGCGGCTGGCCGTGGCCGGCTCGCCCGACGGCCGGGAGCCGATCGACTCGGACCTGGCGGCGGCCTATCTGCGTCTGAATCCGGCGGCGGACTCCTACGCCCGTCTTTTCGTAGAGCAGGGCTTTACGGCCGAACCGTCGCCCGAAGGGACGCACGTCTACGGCTACAATGCATCGCTGTCGCACCGGCGTGGTGACTGGCTCGTCACGGTGGCCGGCCACAGCCGTTACCTGTGGGCGGCGGAGATCTACCAGGGGGCCAACCACTACGGGCGTTACCTGACGTACGGAAGCCTGCAGCTGTTGGGCGACGGCGATCCGGTGAGTGCCTTCGGCAGCGGTTTCCGCCAGGAGGGGTGGGACTGGTGCCACATCCCCGGAACGACGGCCCTCGAGATTCCGATGGAGCAGATGAAGGCCGATATCCGCAACGTCGACACCTTCTCGGGCTACGAGGAGATGCTCCTGTCGGACGAGGCGTTTGTCGGCGGCGTGAGCCACGGGGGACGCGACGGCCTCTTTGCCATGAAACTCCACGACCACGACAAGTACAACGGTTCGCTGCGTGCCCGGAAGACGTTCTTCCTCTTCGACAACCGCATCGTCTGCCTGGGGTCCGACATCGAGAACCGCGCCGACGGAGGCGTCCATACGACGCTGTTCCAGAACTGGCTGGCGGATCCGGCCGGGGCGATCGAGGTCAACGGCGAACGGATCACGGACTTCCCTTACGAGACAACCCTCTCCGGGGGGGCCGTTCTGCGCGACAATCTGCGCAACCTCTATATCGTTCCGCAGGGGCGGGTCTGCGTCGGGAAACGCCACCAGCATTCGCTGCACGAGGAGACCGACGCCCCGACCGAGAACGACTTTGCCACGGCGTGGATCGACCACGGACGCGGTGCGGTCGACGGCTGTGGATACGAATACCTGATGGTGGTCCATGCGTCGGATGACGAGGCGGCCCGTTATGCCGGGGAACTTCCCTACGAGGTGCTGCGGTGCGATTCGACGGCCCATATCGTGCACGACCGGCCGACGGATATCGTCGGCTATGCGCTCTTCCGGGGCGGCGAGGTCGGCGAAGGATTGTTGGAACGGGTTTCGATGCCGTCGCTGGTGATGATCGGCGGCGGGGAGGAGTCGCTGACGGTCAGTGTGTCCGATCCCGACCTGCGCTTCTACGAGGGGCCGAGCGACGAGGTGTTCGATGCCGACGGCAAGCGCGTCGAGCGGAGCATCTATTCGCGCGAGTGGATCGACAACCCCTCGGGCGAATCCCTTCTGGAGGTGACGCTCCGGGGGCGTTGGGCGCTGAAGGAGGCGGACAAAGGGTGCCGGGCCGAGATCGACGGCGATCGTACGGTGGTGACCTTTGCGTGCCGCGAGGGGGCGACGCGTGAGGTGACGCTCAAATCCATGAATTAGTTGAAAAATGATGCAAGTCCGAAGAATACTTCCGTTTGCGGGGTTAGCCCTGACGGCCTGTACGGGGACGCCGGAGACCGAGCGCCCCAATGTGATCTATGTTTTCCCGGATCAGTACCGCAACTCCTCGCTGGGGTTCTGGTCCGATCCGGAATTTGCCGCGCAGGTGAACTGGTGCGGCGATCCGGTCTCGACGCCCAACCTCGACCGCTTTGCGCGCGAGGCCACGGTGCTGAGCGAGGCGGTGAGCAACTGCCCGCTGAGCAGTCCCCACCGCGGCATGCTCCTTTCGGGGATGTATCCCGAGCGGAGCGGCGTGGTGCTGAACTGCATGTCGGAGCGGCCGGAGAGTTCGCTGCGCGAGGATGCCGAGTGTATCGGCGATGTCTTCTCGGCGGCGGGCTACGACTGCGCCTACATCGGCAAGCTGCACGTCGACTTTCCGACACGCAACAACCCCCAGCGTCCGGGGACCTACGTGAGCGACGCCGTGCCGGAGTGGGATGCCTATACGCCTCCCGAGCGGCGCCACGGTTTCAACTACTGGTATTCGTACGGCACCTACGACGTCCACAAGCATCCCCACTACTGGGATACGGAGGGACGCCGGCACGATGTCGACGAGTGGTCGCCGCAGCACGAGGTGACGAAGGCGATCGAGTACATTGAAAACCGGGATTCCCGGCGGGATTCCCGAAAGCCCTTCTTTCTGATGATGGGCATCAATCCGCCCCATTCGCCCTACGCCTCGACGGAGGATTGCGACCTGGAGGGGTATGAACTCTACCGCGACAAGTCGCTCACCGAGCTGCTGGTGCGGCCGAATGCCGATACGACGATGGCCAAGGCTGCGGCCGCCCGCTACTACTTTGCCAACGTGAGCGGCATCGACCGCGAATTCGGACGGTTGCTCCGGGCTTTGGACGATGCCGGTCTGACCGACCATACGATCGTCGTCTTCGCCTCGGACCACGGCGAGACGATGACCAGCCACTCGACCAACGATCCGAAGAATTCAATCTGGCGCGAGTCGCTGAACATCCCCTTCCTGGTGCGCTATCCGGGGCATGTTCCCCACCGGGTGGATGATCTGCTGCTCTCGACGCCCGATATCATGCCGACGCTGCTCGGACTGGCGGGGCTTGCCGACCGCATCCCGGCGAGTGTCGAGGGACGCGACTTTTCGGCCCTGCTGCGTCAGGATGCCGTGCAGCCCGAACGTCCGCGTGCGGCGCTCTATCTGCGCAACCTCGACGGCGAGCGCGATTCCGCGGGGATGGTCCGCGGCTTCTTCCCCGAGGCCCGGGGGCTGAAGACCGCCACCCATACGATGGAACTGGCGATCGATCGCAGCGGGACGTTGAAACGGGTGCTGTTGTACGACGACGTGCGGGATCCCTACCAGATGCAGCCGCTTGATCCCGAGGCATACCCCGAGCTCTTCGCCTCGCTGTGCGGCGAACTGGCCGTGCTGCTTCGCGAGAACGACGACGTCTGGTATCGGGAGCGCGTGTTGGCGGAGTGGATCCCTTATGATAAGGAAAACTAAATTGAAGATGTCTATGAATAAACTTTTTTTATGGATTGCGGCGCTTTCGGCCTTTGCGCTGCAGTCGTGTCAGAAGGACGACGGGATCCGCGAGGAGATCGACTCGCTGCGGGACCGTGTGGCGGCTCTGGAGACGAAGGTCGGAGAGGTGAATGCCGGCATCGAGGCCTTGCATGCCATGATGGATGCATCACTGGTCATCGTCGGCGTGACGCCCGCCGAGAGCGGCGAGGGCTATCTGATCGAGTTCAGCGACGGCACCCGATATCCGGTCATCAATGCCGTGGAGATCGAAGGTGCGGTTACGCCCCTGATGGGAATCGACCAACAGGGTTACTGGACCATCAGCCTCGACGGCGGCAAAACCGCCACGCAGATCAAATCCAACGGAGCACCGGTATCGGCGTGGCCCGTAGCCGGTGGTGAGCAACAGGAGAATGCCGAGGGGGTAACGCCCCGACTGCGGGTTTCGTCCGACGGTATGTGGGAGGTGAGCCTCGACGGCGGATCCTCGTGGGAAGCGCTTCTGCAGGATGGCCAGCCGGTCGAAGCCCTGGGTGACCACGTCGGTTACAGCAACAGTTTCCGGTCGGTGAGCTACGACGAGGCTGACAAGGTGTTGGTGGTCGAGATGCTGGGATCGGGCGAGGTGTTGCGTCTTCCGGTCTTCGATGGTTTCGACCTGACGATTGCGGCCGGAGAGACGGAACCCTTCTACCTGGGGGAGACGCGCGAGTTCGAGGTCGTGCAGACGAATGTGGCCGAGGCCCAGATCCGTCCCCTGAAGGGCTGGAGTGCCGAACTCGGGGAGACGACGCTGCGGATTACGGCACCGTCCGAGGCGCAGGCACAGGCGGAATTTACGCTTTCGATCGTCATCACCTCGAAGGAGGGCTATCTGAAGATCGTGCCGCTGAAACTGACACTCATTAATGAAACGATGTATGCCAACGCCTGCGAGGCGTGGCGAAATTTTGAGGCCGGAACTGCGAAGAACGTACTGCTCGATTTCTCGTATGCCGGTTACAAACACGGCGAAGTGGCTCCTCCCGATGTCTGGGGGCTGGGCTACAAGGTCTACAACGTGCTTGACTACGGACTGGATCCGACAGGGCGGACCTCCTCGCGTCAGGCCTTTGTCGAACTGTTGTCCTCGCTGAAACTCACCGGTCAGAATGACCAGGGTAAGAACCAGGCCAATGCGTCAGCCAATGCGATCATCTACTTCCCCGAGGGCGACTATGTGCTCCACAACGAGGAGGACAATACGCCGATCGGCGCGGATCAGTACACGAGTTCGGATATCATCATCCGTGGGGGCAATTTCGTCCTCAAGGGAGCCGGGCGCGACAAGACGCGGCTGATCATGGATGCCGAGAACTGGCCGAGCAATCCGGCCAACATGTGGACATCACCCGTGATGCTCAACATCAAGCACAATTCGGGTACGTCGCTGATTTCGGAGGTGACGGCGGATGCTCCGGCGGGCTCCTTCTCCGTCGAGGTGAGCGGAACCACCGGGGTGAAGACCGGCGACTGGGTACTGCTCAAACTCGAGGACTCTTCGCCCGAACTTGTGGCCCAGGAGCTGGCGCCCTATGCAGTGGAGGGAGATATGGAGGATATCAAGACCATCCATATCGAGGACTATCACCAGGTCAGGTCGGTCCGCGGCAATACGGTGACCTTTTACGAACCGCTGTTGTATGCCGTCGAGTCGAAATGGAACTGGACACTGAACAAGTATAACCACTACGAGAACATAGGTGTCGAGGATCTCACGTTCGTGGGCCATGCCAAAGAGCAGTTCGGCCATCATGCCGACTGGCGCGACGACGGTGCCTACAAACCGCTCAACATGATGCGTTTGACCAATTCGTGGGTGCGTCGGGTCGATTTTCAGGATGTCAGCGAGGCTCTGTCGATCGTCTCGAGCGCCAACTGTTCGGCCTACGATATCCGGATTACGGGCAACCGCGGCCACTCGGCCGTTCGTTCGCAGGGCTCGTCGCGCGTCTTTATCGGCAAGATCATCGACCAGACGAGCGGCTACGAATGTGTCACCTCGAGCGGAGCTCCGGGCAGCACCTTCCTGCAGAATGCCGGCCAGTATCACGCCTCGGGTGTCTCGAACCCGGCGTTGGGCACCGTGTTGTGGAACAATACGTGGGGAACTGATGCGATGTTCGAGTCGCACTCCAAGCAGCCGCGGGCCACGCTGGTTGACCGTTGTACGGGAGGTTTCGTGCAGTGGCGCTTCGGCGGCGACAACAAGAACGTCCCCAACCACCTGCGCGATCTGACGATCTGGAATCTCAATGCCACGAACACCAAGCATGATTTCAGCGGAGTCTTCCGCTGGTGGCTGACGAACGATCCGTGGTGGAAGACGCTGCCTCCGATCATTGTGGGCTTCCATGGTGCGCAGGTCAACTTCTCCGAGGAGGACGAGCAAGGCAACCGACAGCTCGAATACCTCGAGAGCAACGGACAGGCCGTCGAGCCGCAGTCGCTCTACGAAGCACAGTTGCGCAAGCGTCTGGGATATGTTCCCGGCTGGCTGAACTCCCTGAAATAAAAAACAATACACGATAAATTATGAAAAAGTATCTGATTTTGTTATTCGTCGCGGCGGCTGCGGTCTTTCAGTCGTGCGACAACAACGACGACCTGTGGGATGCGATCGACGATCTGAAGGGCCGGGTTCAGGCCCTCGAGACGCAGGTCAATGCCTTGAACGGCAATATCGAGGCGCTGGGAAAACTCTACCAGGGTTCGGAGATCTCCTCGGTGAAGAACGAGAACGGCAAGTGCACGATCACGCTGACCAACGGCGACGTTCTGACGCTTGTCAGCGATATCGACGCGCTGGTTCCCGTGGTGTCGATCGATGCGTCGGGCAACTGGCAGTATACGATCGGTGACGGAGAGCCGGTTTCGTTGGGGGTGAAGGCCGAAGCCGAGGATGGCAAGACGCCGACGTTCCAGGTCAGTGATGCGGGTATCTGGCAGATCGATCTGGGCGACGGCCAGGGTTGGCGCGACGTGACCTATGCAAACGGGCAGCCGGTCAGCGCCATCACGGATACGCCGACCGAGGACAAGTTCTTCCAGACGGTCGAGGTCGTGGGCGATTCGCTGCACATCGTGATGAAGGGCGGCGAGGAGCTGCAGATCCCGATTGTCGAGGATTTCTTCTGCCGGATCGTCACCACGTCGGAGGGCGTGCAGACGTTCGGAGCCGGCGAGACGAAGCGTTACGTCGTGGAGATCCGCGGTGTGGAGACGACGATGGTGACCTACCCCGAGGGTTGGACGGCGCATCTGACCGAGCCGGCCAGCGAGCAGGCCGAACTGGTGGTGACGGCTCCGGTTCCCGGAGCGTCGACGCTCGGTACGCGGGCCACAGCCAACTCGTCGCAGGATGTGGCCATTCTCGCCACGACGGGCAAATATTCCTGCATTTCGAAGATTCAGGTCGAGAGTACGGGTCAGGAGGTGGAGGCCCCGACCATTTCGGTCGCACTCTCCGCAACGACTCTTCCGACCGAGTCGACGCTGACCTTCGAAGCACAGCTTTCGGCCAATGCCGACGGCTGGAAATATATATGTTTGGAATCTGAATCCGAGGCTCCGGAAGCAGCAAAGGTTTTTGCTGAGGGTACGGCTGTTTTGGGAACGAGTGTGACGGTCGAGGGGCTTAAGGCCGAGACTAAGTATACGATCTATGTAGTGGCCTACATGGGTGAGCAATACAGTGAGATTGCCACGGCTACGACTTCGACGATGGAGACCCCGGCCGATCCGAACGACTACTATGCTTCGGGTGTCGAGGTTAATGGCATATCTTATGACAAAAATAGCGAGGGTGCCAAGTTGTACACGGCGTCGGAGTCTGTTAGTTCGCTTTCCGGCGATAAAGAAACAAAGGTCTACTTCTTGGATGGTACCGAGGCTGATAATACCTTTATGAATCCGGCAACGATTTATCTGTCAGACCAATCAATTTTCATAGGTCGTAATAAACAGAAGAAGACGAAACTACAGATGAGTGGGCGTTTTGATATGCAAAACCGGAATGCAATTTTCGGATTTAAGAATCTGGAAATTGATATGACACAAGGCATGGATGACAACTGTTATATGGGTCTTACTGGTGAAGCAGGAGTTGGAGGTGCAAAAATACTTGTATTTGAGGACTGCGATATCACCATCGGGGCCAATAAGAATTTGTTAAGAACATTTAGCAATTCCCCGACCGACGGATATATCGAGCAGATTATATTCCGGAACTGCAAGATCGGAATCGATTTTACTCAGGCAAGTAGTACGTATGCATTTTTCCAAGTGGGAGAAGGACATCTGTCTACTGGTCTTACTGAATTCCGAAAAATTGTATTTGAGAACAATGTGATTTATGCTAAGGCTGGGACTGTCAAACCCGTATCGCTGTTCTATCATAAGTGGGTATCGGGATCATATACCTCAAACCTGTCGATTGAGTTTGTAAACAACTCGACGGGCGATATATTGGGGTATACCTCAGGACAACCGGGCCATGCGTTGTTTATTCTCGGAGGATGTGCAGAGGTTACATTCAGCAAGAATCTGATATACAGCACGCAGAAGCAGAATCCGAATGCAATAATCATTCTGGCAGGTGGCAGCTATCCGACAACCGTGAATTCTGCGGCTAATGACAATAGGTATTACAATACGAATACTACAAGTTCATATGCGTATAAGTTGTTCAGTACTGCTACCGGAAGTATTACAGCAGAGGCTCTACCTGGCGGGATGTCTAATGTGGTAATCTATAGAACTGATAATCTCATTGACAAGGTCGATCTTTCGACGGGAACTATTAAACCTACTGCGGACCATGCTGCTTACGGCTCCTCGCTCGAATAACGAAACACGTTGATACGAATAAAGGCTGCCCAAATGGGCAGCCTTTATTGTTTGTTTCGGAGGCGTGTTTTGGCGATCCTGGATTCCTGCTTTCGCGGAAATGATCCCTTTAAGAGGGGGGGATGTGCTGCTGAACCTTTAGCGGTTTCCGCAGCCTTTACCCGCATACGACTGTCGAGGCGCGGAACCGGATCGGAATCCCTTTGTGGATTCCTCCGCCCACAAAGCCCCTTTCTTAAAGGAGCCCTCCGCCGGGTCAGGCGATCCAGCTTGTGAGCAGCTTCATCGAACCCTCGGGCGTAAAGCGCAACGTGCATGTCGTGGCCGGCAACAGCACCGTTTCGCCCTGATGGACCGTCATCGTTTCGCCTCGGTCGTCGGTCAGCGTGCCGTGACCTTCGAGACACATGACGACGACGAACGAATCCAGCGTCGAGAGGTCGAGCGTCTGCTCGCGGGTCAGATCGAAGAGCGACGTGGTGAAGTAGGGGCACGAAACCAATTCGACGCGCGTATCGCGGGCCGGCGTATAGTGCGTGCGGTAGTCGGGCTGCACGGTGTAGTCGATGGCCTCCTTGGCCAGCTCGGTGTGCAGCTCGCGGGGTTTGCCGTCGGCCCCTACACGGCCGTAGTCGTAGATGCGGTAGGTGATGTTCGAGGTCTGCTGGATCTCGGCGATGAACGATCCGGCACCGATGGCGTGGACACGGCCGGCGGGCAGGAAGAAGACATCGCCCGGACGGATAGCGTAATCGGCCAGAATGTCCGTGATGGTGTGGTTCTCGACGCTGGCCTCATACTCTTCGGGGGTCACCTGCTTCGAGAAGCCCGAACGCAGATGGGCTCCGGGATCGGTGGCCACGACATACCACATTTCGGTCTTGCCCTTCGAGTGGTGGCGTTCCCAGGCCAGCTTGTCGTTGGGGTGTACCTGGATCGAGAGGTCCTGCCGGGCATCGATGAACTTGATCAGCAGCGGGAATTCGTTGCCGAAACGCTCGTAGTTGGCCTTGCCCAGCAGTGCGGCGCCGTGACGGGCCAGCAGATCCGGGAGTTTGGTACCGGCCTCGGGACCGTTCGCAACGACGGATTCGTTGCCTTCGACCCCCGAGAGTTCCCAGCTCTCACCGATGTTGTGTTGTTCGGTTTCGATCTGTTTGTAGGGGGCGATCTTCTCGCCGCCCCAGATCAGGGATTTCAGAATCGGTTGAAACTTGTACATGTCGTTATGCGTTTTGTGCATCGAGTTGACTCAGTGCGAAGGCGTAGGCGCCGACCGAGATGGCCTGGCTGGCGCCCAGTTTGGAGATCATCACGCCGATGCGTTTCTGCGGATCGTAAACCACGTAGCGGTCCGTGCCGTAGACCTGGAGCGTGCGCTGGTCGCCGCGGGCGAATTCGAGGAATTCGGCCTCGTTGTCCAGATCGTAGACCTTCATCTGTACGCGGTTGAGTTCGTTGCCGTTGAGCTGGTGGATCTTCGAGCGCAGTTCGTGCAGCAGGCTGGGCATGATCCACTTGCGGGCGGCGGTGATACCTCCGCCGATGACGATCAGACCGTCGATCAGCGTCACGGCCGTAGCCATGGCGTCGCCGGCCACCTCACCGAACTCGGCAAAGGCCTTGCGGGCCGCCTCCATGTCGCCCGGGCGGGTTCCGTCGGCGATTTCGCAGATCTCCTTGGGTTCGAAACCGTGGTCGGGGTTGCCGCTCAGTTCGCCGTAGACGCGTTTGATGGCGCGGACCGAGGCGCCGTCCTCGACGATGATGTCGGGGTATTTCTTGTGGCGCAGGCAGAAGGTCTCGACGCAGGAGTTGTCGCCGCGGTTGAGGCGGTTGTCGACGACGATGCCGATGCCGAGACCCGTTCCGAACGTATATCCCAGCAGGTTCTTGTAGCGTTTGGGGCTGTTGAGGGCCTCGAGACGGGCGTTGATCTGGGGCAGGGCGCCGCCCAGGGCCTCACCGTAGGCGAACAGGTCGCCGTCGTTGTTGATGAAGACCGGGATGCCGAACGTCGCCTCGAGGAAGGGGCCCAGCGCCACGCCGTCACGGAACGACGGGAAGTTGGGCAGATAACCGCCGATGATGCCGTTGGGGTAGTCGGCCGGGCCGGGGAAGGCGAAGCTGATGGCGACGGGTTTCTCCGCAAGCCGGTCGATGATCTGCCGGAATCCGTCGACCATCGTGGCCAGACACTGGTCCAGATTGTCGGCGTGCGAGGGCATGGTGATGGGTTCGACGATGAAGTGGTTGGCCTGCATGGCTCCGAAGACGAAGTTCGTGCCGCCGGCATCGAGGGTGATGACCACCCGGTTGTCATGATCGTACATATCAGGTAGAGTTTAGATTTTGCAGCGTTTTGTTCGACAAAGGTAGGAAAATTTGCCCGCACGGCCAAGCGGAAACCGACCGATCTGTCGAAAAGAGAGGCGTGCGGTTCCGGGTTCGGATAAAAAAAGAGGACCGCCGGCCATCGGGCCGGCGATCCTCTCGTTGTGTCTGGGATCGGGGAATCAGATCTTGTGCGTGAGATCGGTGTTGTGTACGCCGAGCACGGCCCGGCCCGAGGGGTCGTTGCAGTTGGCGAACGATTGGTCCCAGACCAGCGCTTCGGCCGTGCTGCAGGCCACCGACGGGACGGAGGGCACCGTGGCGGCGGCGGTTTGTGAGGGGAAGTGCTCCTCGAAGATCGAGCGGTAGAAGTACTCCTCCTTGTTCTGCGGCGGGTTGATCGGGAAACGCTCGGCGGCGTGCTCCATTTCGCGGTCGGAGACCGCCTCGGAGGTGATGCGCTTGAGCGTGTCGATCCAGCTGTAACCCACGCCGTCGGAGAACTGCTCCTTCTGGCGCCAGACGATCTCCGCGGGGAGCATATCCTCGAAGGCCTTGCGCAGCACCCACTTTTCGATGCGACCCTGGCCGGCCATCTTGGCTGCGGGGTTGAGGCGCATGGCCACGTCGAGGAACTCCTTGTCGAGGAACGGCACGCGCCCCTCGACGCCCCACGCCGCCAGCGACTTGTTGGCCCGGAGGCAGTCGTAGAGATGCAGCCGGCCGAGCTTGCGCACGGTCTCCTCGTGGAAGGCCCGCGCATCGGGGGCCTTGTGGAAGTAGAGGTAGCCGCCGAAGATCTCGTCGGCCCCCTCGCCCGAGAGGACCATCTTGATGCCCATCGACTTGATGACGCGGGCCAGCAGATACATCGGGGTCGAGGCGCGGACCGTGGTCACGTCGTAGGTTTCGATGTAGTAGATCACGTCGCGGATGGCATCCAACCCCTCCTGGATCGTGTAGTGGATCTCGTGGTGGACGGTACCGATGTGGTCGGCGACCTTGCGGGCGGCGGCCAGGTCGGGCGAACCCTCGAGTCCCACGGCAAAGGAGTGCAACTGGGGCCACCAGGCCTCTTCGCGACCGCCGCTTTCGATGCGGCGGTCGGCGTACTTCTTGGCCACGGCCGAGATGATCGACGAGTCGAGACCTCCGGAGAGCAGCACGCCGTACGGCACGTCGGACATCAGCTGTCGGCGGACGGCCTCCTCGAGCGCCGTGCGGAGTTCGCCGATGTCGGCCGGATTATCCTTCACGGCGTCGTAGTCGAACCAGTCGCGGCGGTACCAGCGGACCATCTTGCCTTCACGCGACGACCAGTAGTGGCCGGGCAGGAAGGGCTGGATCGTTGTGCAGACCCCTTCGAGGGCCTTCAGCTCCGAGGCGACGTAGAACTGCTCGTCGCGGTCCCAGCCGATGTAGAGCGGAATGACGCCGATCGGATCGCGGGCGATGAGGTACTCGTCGTGCTCGATGTCGTAGAGGGCGAAGGCGAAGATGCCGCTGATCTTCTCGAGCAGTCCGAGTCCCATCTTCCGGTAGAGGGGCAGGATCACCTCGCAGTCCGAACCGGTCATGAAGTCGTACTCCGAGGCGAGTTCGGCGCGGATTTCGCGGTGATTGTAGATTTCGCCGTTGACGGCCAGCACGAGCTTTCCGTCGCGGCTGTACAGGGGTTGCCGGCCCGACTGGGGGTCGACGATCGAGAGGCGTTCATGCGCCAGAATCGCCCGCTCTCCGCAGTAGATCCCCGACCAGTCGGGGCCGCGGTGGCGAATCTGCTTCGACATTTTCAGCACCTGGGTGCGCAGCGCATCCGACTGCTGCCGGATGTCGAACAATCCTACGAATCCACACATGATAGTTCTTCGTTTTGGGTGTTTAGTCTATTGCAATCAGTTGTTTTCGGGGCGGAGTTTGCGGACGACGGCGCCGGCCTGCCACATCTCGCTTTCGCGCATCTGGCGCAGCTCTTCGTTGAGTTTCGTGCGGTAGTCGGGCTGGCTGTTGGCGTCGATCGAGATCTGGGCCTCGTTGCCGCTGCGGACGCTCTCGTAGAGCTCCTCGAAGACAGGCTTCGTGGCGTCGCGGAAACGCTTCCACCAATCCAGCGCACCGCGCTGGGCCGTGGTCGAGCAGTTGGCATACATCCAGTCCATGCCGTTTTCGGCCACCAGCGGCATAAGCGACTGCGTGAGCTCCTCGACGGTCTCGTTGAAGGCCTCCGAGGGGGTGTGACCGTGGGCGCGCAGCGTGTCATACTGGGCGGCGAAGATCCCCTGGATGGCACCCATCAGCGTGCCGCGCTCGCCCGTGAGGTCGGAGTAGACCTCGCGCTGGAAATCGGTCTCGAACAGATAGCCCGAACCGACGCCGATACCGAGGGCGATGACGCGCTCCATGGCGCGCCCCGTGGCATCCTGGAAGACGGCGTAGCTCGAGTTCAGACCGCGGCCCTGGAGGAACATCCGCCGCAGCGAGGTGCCCGAACCCTTGGGGGCGATCAGGATGACGTCGACGTCGGCCGGCGGGATGATTCCCGTGCGGTCCTTGTAGGTGATGCCGAAGCCGTGCGAGAAGTAGAGGGCCTTGCCCGGCGTGAGGTGCTTCCTGATGGTGGGCCAGACGGCGATCTGTCCGGCATCCGAGAGCAGGTACTGGATGATCGTACCGCGCTGGGCAGCCTCCTCGATCTCGAAGAGCGTCTCGCCCGGCACCCATCCGTCGGCCAGGGCCTTGTCCCAGCTCTTCGAGCCCTTGCGCTGTCCGACGATCACGCGGAAGCCGTTGTCGCGCAGGTTGAGCGATTGTCCGGGGCCCTGCACGCCGTAGCCGATGACGGCGATGGTTTCGTCCTTCAGGGTTTCGAGAGCCTTCTTCAGCGGAAACTCTTCGCGGGTTACGACGTTCTCCTCGACGCCGCCGAAATTGATCTTTGCCATAGTTTTTTTATTGTTTTGGTTTGTTGAACTGTTTTTCAGATTGGGTTTTGCGGGTCATGCCGGCCCGTCTCATCGTCTTTTCAGGCATTGCACGGTTCGGACTGTGGCTGTCGGCGCATCTTTTCGAGCTCCTCGAGGTATTCGTTCAGCAGTTCGCGCCGCGACTTGATGACCGCCACCGTGCCGCTGCGTACGAACTGCTGGACGCCGTAGGGCTGCAGCAGGCGGAACAGCTGCTGGGTCTCCTCCTTGTGGCCGGTCTTTTCGACGACGATGTAGTCGGTGTCGACCTCCAGGATGCGGACGTTGTGGCGCCGGACGAGCTGTTCGACGCTGTTGCTGCGCGTCACCTTGTAGAGGGCGATCTCCTGCTGGACGACCTCTTCGGGCCGATAGACGAAGGCCTTCAGTACGTCGATCTTCTTCTCGATCTGCCGCACGACCTTCTCCACGGTTTCGGGCGCCGTGCGCACGACGATCGTGAACTTGTGAATGCCGGGCAGGGCCGACTCCGAGGTGGTCAGGCTCTCGATGTTGACGTTGCGGCAGGTGAAGACCGTGGTGATCTGGCTCAGCAGACCGACCTTGTTTTCCGAAAATACGGTGATGATGTATTCCTGTTCCGTTCCCATGTTCCGATACGGTTTATTCGAGACGGATCTCCGCAGCGGGGGCTCCGGCGGGGACCATCGGGAAGACGTTTTCCTGGTTTTCGACGCAGACCTCCAGCAGATAGGCTTCCTGCGAGGCTTTCATTTCGGCCACGGCGTCGGCGAGCTCTTCGCGGCTCTCGACGCGACGGTAGCCGAGGCCGTTGGCGCGGGCGATCATCCCGAAGTCGGGGTTCGTGAGTTCGGTGAACGAGTAGCGCGAGTCGTAGAAGAGCTCCTGCCACTGGCGGACCATGCCGAGGAACGAGTTGTTCAGCAGGACGATCTTCACCGGGACCTTCGACTGGAAGATCGTTCCCAGCTCCTGAATGGTCATCTGCAGCCCGCCGTCGCCGACGAATAGCACCACGTCGCGCTCCGGGGCGCCCAGTTTGGCACCGATGGCGGCCGGCAGCCCGAAGCCCATCGTCCCGAGGCCGCCCGAGGTGACGAGGCTGCGCGTGTGGCGGAATCCGAAGTAGCGTGCGGCGAACATCTGCTGCTGTCCGACGTCGGTGACCACCACGGCGTCGTTCGCGTAGGCGCGGGCCACCGTATCGACCGCCTCGCCCATGTGGATCCTTCCGCCCGCCGGGTGAAGGGCCTTGTCGATGACACGTTCGCGCTCGATGCGGTCGCAGACGCGGAATCCCTCGATCCACGCGCTGTGGTCGCGGCTGTGGATGCGCTCGGTTAGCATCGGCAGCGTCTGCCGCACGTCGCCCGCCACGGGGACGTCGGCCGGGATGATCTTGCCGATTTCCGCGGGGTCGATCTCCAGATGGATGACGCGGGCATTCTCGGCGAAGTGGGCGGGCGAACCCGTCACGCGGTCGTCGAATCGCATCCCCACGGCGACGATCAGGTCACACTCGCGGTTGCGGATGTTGGGTCCGTAGTTGCCGTGCATGCCGAGCATGCCGACGTATTGCGGCGCGTCGGTCGGCACGGCCGACAGCCCGAGCAGCGTTGAGGCCACGGGCATGCCGCTCTTTTCGAGGAAGGCGCGCAACTGTGCCTCGGCGTTTCCGAGCAGGACGCCCTGTCCGACCATCACCAGCGGACGCTGTGCCTCGTCGATGAGCCGCGCCGCCTCGTCCAGCCGTGCGGGGTCGGGCTCCGAAACGGGGACGTAGCTGCGGATCGAGGTGACCCGTTCGTAGTGGAACGGCGCCACGCCGCACTGCGCATCCTTCGTGATGTCGACCACCACGGGCCCCGGACGCCCCGAACGGGCGACGAAAAAGGCCTTGGCGATGGCCGCCGGAATCTCCTCGGCGCGCTTGACCTGACAGTTCCACTTGGTGACGGCCTGCGTGATGCCGATGAAGTTGGTCTCCTGAAAGGCGTCGGTACCCAGCAGCGAGGAGCCGACCTGTCCGGTGATGAGCACGATCGGTGTGGAGTCCATCAGGGCGTCGGCCAGCCCCGTGACGGTGTTCGTGGCGCCGGGGCCCGAGGTGACCAGACAGACCCCCACGCGGCCGCTGACGCGGGCGTAGCCCTGCGCGGCGTGGACGGCACCCTGCTCGTGGCGCACCAGAATGTGGCGCAGCCGGTTGCGGTAGTCGTACAGGGCGTCGTAGACCGGGATGATGGCCCCGCCCGGGTAGCCGAACAGCGTGTCGACCCCTTCGATCAGAAACGATTCGAGCAGCGCCCGTGATCCGGTCATGCGGACCCCGTCGATGGTTTGTTGCGCTTCGTCGGATGAAGTATGCATGGCGTGAATGTTTTTCGTGGTCGGGTTTCCGTTTGTGAGCGGGTTACTCCTCATCGTCGAGGATCCGCACGGCGCCGCGGTCGGCCGAACTTACGAGCCGGGCGTAGGCCTGCAGCGATCGTGGAACCTGCCGGTTGCGGGCTGCCGGTCTGAATTGCCTCTGTGCGGCCATGCGGGCCGAGAGCTCCCGATCGTCGACGAGCAGGCGGATCGAACGCTTCGGAATGTCGATCTCGATCTCGTCGCCCGTGCGGACGACGGCGATCTCGCCTCCGGCGGCCGCCTCGGGAGAGACGTGTCCGATCGAGAGTCCCGACGTGCCGCCCGAGAAGCGCCCGTCGGTGATCAGCGCGCAGACCTTGTCCAGGTGCTTCGACTTGAGGTACGACGTCGGGTAGAGCATCTCCTGCATGCCGGGGCCGCCCTTGGGCCCTTCGTAGCGGATGACAACCACCTCGCCCGGTTGAACCTCGTCGTTGAGGATGCCGTGCATGGCCTGCTCCTGCGACTCGTAGACGCGGGCCCGGCCGCGGAAGACGAAGAGCCGCTCGTCGACGCCGGCCGTCTTGACGACGCACCCCGAGCGGGCGATGTTGCCCGTCAGTACGGCCAGCCCTCCGTCGCGGAAGTAGGCGTGGTCCAGATCGCGGATACAGCCTGCCGTGCGGTCCGTGTCGAGCTCCTCGTAGTAGCACTGCTGCGAGGCCATTTCGCGGCTGTAGTGACCGGCCGGGGCGCTCAGCGAACGGCGTCGGGCGGCATCCGCGGCTGTCGGACGGCGTACGTCCCCCGCGGCGATCGCCTCGCCCAGCGTGCGTCCGTCGACGCGCCAGACCGACGTGTCGAGCAGCCCGCCGCGGTCGAGTTCGCCCAGAATCGAGAGAATGCCGCCGGCACGGTTGACATCCTCGATGTGGTAGTGGGAGTTGGGGGCCACCTTGCAGAGGACGGGCACTCGCCGCGAGAGACGGTCGATGTCCTGCATCGTGAAGTCGACCTGCGCCTCATGGGCCACGGCCAGCAGGTGGAGCACCGTGTTGGTCGAACCGCCCATGGCGATGTCGAGCGACATGGCATTCTCGAAGGCGGCCTTCGTGGCGATCGAGCGGGGCAGGACGCGTTCGTCGCCCTCGAAGTAGTAACGCTCGGCGTTGCGGACGATCAGCGCTGCGGCATCCTCGAACAGCTGGCGGCGGTTGGCGTGTGTGGCGACGATCGTCCCGTTGCCGGGCAGCGAGAGCCCCAGCGCCTCGGTCAGGCAGTTCATCGAGTTGGCGGTGAACATCCCCGAGCAGGAGCCGCATCCGGGGCAGGCCGCGCGTTCGACGCGGGCGATCTCCTCGTCCGAGTATCTGGCGTCGGCCGACATGACCATGGCGTCGATCAGATCGAGCCGCCGGTCGTCGAGGCGTCCGGCCTCCATCGGGCCTCCCGAGACGAAGATCGTCGGCAGGTTGAGGCGCATGGCGGCCATCAGCATGCCGGGGGTGATCTTGTCGCAGTTCGAGATGCAGACCAGGGCGTCGATCTTGTGGGCGTTGGCCATGTACTCGACGCTGTCGGCGATGATCTCGCGCGAGGGCAGCGAGTAGAGCATGCCGTCGTGGCCCATGGCGATACCGTCGTCGATGGCGATGGTGTCGAATTCGGCGGCGAAGCAGCCGAGGCTTTCGATGCGTTGTTTGACCAGTTGGCCGACCTCGTGCAGGTGGACGTGCCCGGGGACGAACTGCGTGAAGGAGTTGGCGATGCCGATGACCGGACGTCCGAACTGCTCCTCGCGCATGCCGTTTGCGCGCCAGAGGCTGCGGGCTCCGGCCATGCGGCGCCCCGAGAGGGTAGCGGCGCTTCTGAGGGGGTGTTTCATCTGTTGGGATTCCATGTTTGCTTCGACTTTGGGGCTATGAAACGAAAGAACCTTTCTCCCGGCCGGGAGAAAGGTTCTCGTTATGCTTCGAACAGGTACGTCACCTTTCTCCCGTTATCAATTCGTTGACCACGAGCAGCACGTTAATGACGTTAATGACGACGATATTCGAATGGTTCAGGGCTTTCATGCCTTCGTTTCTGTTTCAGTTGTGAAGCAAAGATAGCAAACTCGGAGCGAAAGAGCAAGAAATTTCCTAAAAAAATTTAATAACATGGCAAATTGAAAGTGGTTTTTGGGTATTTTGATTACTGTTTGCAAAAATAGAGGGGTGTTGTCTTATGATCTGATCCATCTTTTGGGATGGCAAGTCCTCCTTTTGTCTCGGTGGCGGATGGTGCCGATTGGGTGATATTCTGAGTGATTACGATTTTTCGAGGCGATTGTGCGTGGAACGTGTTGTTTTATACATATATATAATGAGGCGTTCTTGTTTGTGTTGAAAAATGATTACGAATTGTTATGCGGATTTGGATTTTTAAAAAAATTGTTTTATATTTGCCCTTGATGAAACTTCTGAGAAACCATATCGCCCCTGTTTGGGAGTGCGGATCCCGCTTCGAAAGGTTGGGAGCCGCTCTTTCCCGGGTCGGAATCTCCGGCCGCAGGGCGCATGGTGGTTTCGCCGTCGGTCATACGACCGCCGTTGTCACGTTCCGTACCCTTACCGGTACGGGTACCACCCCTGTGGGGGTCCTGTAATCATCATCCGTCGCATCGTCGCATGCTCCCCGGCCCAGGTTGCCGGAGCGGATATTCACCAAACGAAAAAGTCTCCGAACTGATTCCAGACAGGAATCCGGCGCTGATGCATCCCTTGTCGGGTGCGGCAGCCCTCACGGGGCGGATCACCGGCTCACAGTCGGACGAACCGTCCATTCGGAGCCATCCATTTCCGAAGTTTTATCCATCCAAAAAGCAGAATCGAAATGAAACACATAGAAGTCTTTGCCCCGGGAACGGTGGCCAATCTGGGATGCGGATTCGATGTCATGGGGCTGACGCTCGACGGCGTGGGCGACCGCATGGAGGTCATGGTCGAGCCCGATGCCGAAGGGTTCGAGATCCGCAACGAAAGCGGCGTCGAACTGCCCGAATCGCTCGACGAGAATGTCATCACGCCGGCCGTACGGGCCATGCTGGCGGCCTACGGCGGTTCGGTGCGGGTCATCATCCGCCTGCTCGAGAAGATTGTCCCCGGAAGCGGTATCGGTTCGAGCGCCGCCTCGTCGGCCGCCGCCGTCTACGGGATCAACGAACTGCTGGGATGCCCCTTCTCGGTCAAACAGCTCGTCGAGTTCGCCATGCTGGGCGAGGCGCTGCAGGGCGGGACGGCCCATGCCGACAACGTGGGACCGGCCCTGTTGGGCGGGGTGGTGCTGATCCGCGGTTACGAACCTTTCGATATCGTGCGGCTGCCCGTTCCCGACAACTTCTTCTATGCGGTGGTCCATCCGCAGATTGTCGTCAGCACGAAGATGGCCCGCGAGGTGCTGCCGCACGAGATCCCGCTTTCGAAGGCCGTCAAGCAGTGGGGCAATGTCGGCGGACTGGTGGCGGGCTTTGCCCTGCGCGACGTGGCGTTGATCGGCCGTTCGATGCAGGATGCCGTTGTCGAGCCCTACCGTAAGGGGTTCATTCCGGACTACGATGTGCTCAAGCAAGAGGCAATGGGGCAGGGGGCCCTGGCGCTGAATATCGCCGGATCGGGACCGTCGGTCTTTGCGCTGGCTTCGGATTACGCCGTGGCCTGCCGCATCGCCGACAGCATGGAGCGTCACTTTGCCGGGCGGGGGATTGCCAGCCACACCTATGCCGGACGGGTCTCGAATGCCGGAGCGCGGATTGTCGAATCGTAAAACAGCAGATCTCATGAAGTGGTACAGCACACGCGATCAGAAACGCGAACACGGTCAGTCGCTGCGCGAGGCCGTGATGATGGGTTTGGCCCCGGACGGAGGCCTTTTCGTGCCGGAGCGGATTCCGCAGGCCGATCTTTCGGAGGCCGAGCGCCGGGCCGACGAATCGTATGCCTCGCTGACGACCTACCTGGCCGGCCTCTTTTTCGACGGGGATCTCGACCCGCAGCAGATCGCTCGCCAACTGGCCTCGTTGTATGATTTTCCGGTGCCGCTGCGACGGGTCGGCGATCGCCGCTACACGCTCGAACTCTTCCACGGCCCGACCTGTGCCTTCAAGGATTTCGGGGCGGGGTTCATGGGACGGATGACGGGGCTGCTGGACCGCGGCGGCGAGCGGCTGGTGATCCTGACGGCCACGTCGGGCGATACGGGCAGTGCCGTGGCCCACGGTTTTTACAACGTTCCGGGTGTCGATGTGGTGGTGCTCTACCCCGAGGGGCGGATCAGCCGCTTGCAGGAGTGCCAGATGACGGCCCCGGGCGGCAACATCCACCCGCTGCGGGTCAACGGATCGTTCGACGACTGCCAGCGGCTGGTCAAGGAGCTCTTCGCCGACGAAGCGTTCCGGCACCGGCGTCGTGTCACGTCGGCCAACTCGATCAACCTGCTGCGCTGGATCCCGCAGGCCTTCTACTACTTTTACGGCTATTTCCTCTGGCGGCGGGAGACGGGGGGCGACCATCCCGTGATCGTCGTCCCGAGCGGCAACTGCGGCAATCTGGCGGCCGGCATGCTGGCCCGCAGGATGGGGCTTCCGGTCGGGGGCTTCGTGGCGGCCTCGAATCTCAACGACGTGGTGCCGGAGTTTCTCGAAACGGGCATTTATCTGCCCCGGCCTTCGGTCCGTACGCCTGCCAGCGCGATGGATGTCGGGGCGCCGAGCAATTTCGAACGGATGTTGTGGCTCTGCGGCGGAGACCCCGACGCGCTGCGGGCCGAACTGAGGGGCTACCGTTGCGACAATGCCACGATCCGACGGACGATCGATTCGCTCTACGAACGCTGCGGTTACCTCTCCGATCCGCATAGTGCCGTCGGTTATGCGGCGTCGGTAGCTGTGGGCAAACCGGGCTTCTACCTTTCGACGGCCCATCCGGCGAAGTTCGGCGAGGTGATTGCCACGGTAACCGGACGACGGGTCCCGTTGCCCGAACGGCTTGAGTCGCTGACTCGCCTCCCGCAGCATGCCGATCCGCTCGAGGTGGATCTTGGGGCGCTGGAGGAGTTTGTGGCCCGCGTATGACGAGGAAACGCCGACTGCCCGATCGGGCAGCCGGCGCTTTCCGGAGTTGGGGGATTTGTTTTCTGAATCAATACTGGCAGGCGGTTTTGCTCGGATTACCGGCCATCTGCGACCAGGAATCCGCCGGAGCCGTGGCCGTGGCATCCACGGCAAAGAGGGTCGGCTGGTTGTTCAGCATGCCGTTGCAGTAGATGACGCCGTTGGGCGCGATCGTCGGCGAGGAGTCCAGCTTGTCGGCCAGGTGGAGCGCAGCGAGTTGTGTACCGCTTTTGGCGTCGAGCTTGACGAGGTTGCCGTTGGTCGTGTCGTTGTAGTAGACGGCGTTGTCGTTGCCCACGGCCGGGGTGCCGGTGATTTCGCCTGCGGCGGCATGCTCCCAGAGGATCTGCGAACCGTCGGACGATACGGCCGTGACGTATCCGGGCGAGCAGGTCGTGACGTAAATCGTGCCGTCCTCGCCGAGAACCACGCCGCCCGGGGCTTTCTTGGAGACCAGATTGCCCTTGAGCGTCTGGGACCACAGCGGAGCCGGTTTGATGGTGTTCGGAGCGGCCAGAATGCCCGAGACGTCGTAGCTCAGCAGCATGGCGCTCGAGTTGTCCTGTTTCTGTCCGACGATATAGACCGTCTTACCGTCCTTGCCCACGGCGATCGAACTTCCGTACTGGGAGATGCGATAGCTGTTGGCCCCGAGGTTTCCGGTGTTGTCGTTGCCGCTGTCGGGGCGGTTGAAGGCCCAGGAGTCACCCGTGGGCAGGTAGATGCGCGTACCGTAGTTTCCGCCGCCGCTGGCCAGAATGATGCCGCTCTTCAGCGCTATGGGGCTTCCGAACGATCCCGAATTGGCGTGCATACCCACGATGCCCGCACCCGATGTCGGATCGAATACCTGAACATGGGCGCTTCCGCCGTTCATGTTGGGATTGTTGTTTGTGAGGTTCTTGGCCGCGACGATTACATACTTGCGGGCGTTGTAGTCGAGGATGGCCGGCGAACCGAAGAAGAAGTGTTCGTTCTTGTTGATGGATCCGGCATCACCCGTATGGAGGATCCTGCCGTCGCGGATGATGTAGAGTGCGGCATGGTCGTTTCCGTCGATACGCTGGTACCCGACGGCATAGACCGTTCCGTCCTCGTCGACCGAAGGCGTCAGCGTGAAGGGGTCGACGATCGTCGACTGGTCGGGATCCAGATCGATCCGGCAGCTCTTCTGTCCGCCGTCGACACCGGCCGAGACTCCGGTCAGATGGTATCCTGACGAAAGGACATAGACCAGGCTGCCGCCGGGGCTCACGGCCGGCGACGATCCCTGTACCGTACCCTCCGTGTCGTAGGGATACGACCAGAGGATACCCATGCTCGTCGGACTCTTGGCAATGTCGATCGTCACGCTCTTCGTGTTTTTCGAGCGGCGGTTGTCCGTGACGGTGAGTTTGATCTCGGTTTTGCCGTGCGAGCCGAAGGTGTGCTTGACGGAGGCGGCCTGCTCCGGGTCGGAGACCGTCACCACCTCGCCGCCGAACGACCACTCCCAGGCGACGATCGAGCCGTCTTCATCGGGATCGGTCGACCGGTCGATGAACTCGACCTCCTGATTGGCCTGAATGGTGGCCCCCTCTTCGCCGTTCACCTTCCAGGTGAAGTCGGCCACGGGCGGCGTGTTGTCGTCGATCACGCGGATGACCTTTTCGAAGACATCCTTCTGCGAGCCGCGGTTGGTGGTCACCGTCTGCCGGACGACGTATTCGCCGCCCTGATCGACGTAGAAGGGCTCGGGAGCCCCCAGATCATAGAGCGTCTGCCCCATGTATTCCCATTTGCAGACGGCGATCTCGGCATTTTCGGCGCTTGCCGTGTTGGTGATCGTCACCAGATCGCCGGTTCGGTACTCCTCCTTGTCGGTGGTGAATCCGGCGTGCGCCCGGATCTCCTCGTCGGGCGTGCATGCTGCCAGCGTCATGACAGCCAGTATGGCATAAAGAATCCGTTTCATGGTCATTTGTCAATTGTACAGGTTAGCGTCCCCAGAATGGGATAGTGGTCGGAGATGTACTTCACCCCTTCGTACTCCTTTTTGATGACGGCGTATTTTTCCGGGATGAAAACCGAGCAGAAGATGTGGTCGACGATCAGCCCCGACGAGGATCCGAAGCCCTGGTAGGTCGGCGAATTGTCGGAGTTCCGGCCGTTGTCGATCCGGCTGAGATAGTCCCGCACGTTGGTCATCTCTTCGAGCGGACCGAAGATGTAGGGCTGGGCGTAGAGCGTCTTGTTGAAGTCGCCGGTCAGGATCAGAGGCAGGTTGTCGACGTTGAGGCGGTCGATCTGCTCCTTGAGGACGATCACCTGTTTGACGGGTACCTGATCGTCGGTACCGTTGACGTCGATGTGGGTGTTGATGAAGAAGAACCGGGCTCCCGTTTCCTTGTGCCGCAGGATGACCCAGGTGGCCATGCGCGGTTGGGCGGACCCTTCGTATGCCGAACCGGGAATGGAGGGGGTGTCCGAGAGCCAGAAGTAGCCCCAGTCCACGTTCAGACGTCCGCCCGAGGCGGGCTCGACCTCCGAGGAGCGGTAGAAGACCGGAACGAACTCGTCGTTGGCCGAATTGTTGTTGCGGCGTCCGACGCCGAGCCATTTGTAGTCGGGCCAGGCCGTTTCGAGATAGCTCAGCTGGATGGGACGGGCCTCCTGTACGCCGATCACCGTGGGCTGCTGTTCGTCGATCATCGGTCCGAAGGCCACTTTGCGATAGTCCCAGCGGTTTTCGCCGTCCATTTCGGGATTGTTGCTGTTGGCATAGCGGATGTTGAACGACATGGCCTTGACGGTCATCTGCGTGGCATCCGGATCAGTGGGTTCGTCGGGGGTTTCGGGCTCCTCGGTTTCGGGGCCCTTGTAGAATTCCGAAAAGTCGGGATCGCTGTCTCCGCATCCGGCCGTCAGCAGCGTTCCCGCGATCAGGAATAAAAACAACGTCTTGATATTCATGGTTGTACTTTTTTTACGGTTAGTTGGTCCAGCCGGGGTTCTGGGTCAGCGTATATCCGGCCGCGAGGTAGTTGCGGATCTCCTGGGCCGGGATCGGATAGAGGTACTGCCGGTCGTCGTCATACCAGATCCGCTCCTCGCCCGGAAACCAGTAGAGGTCGTATCCCGTCTGATCGGAGCCTACGGCATAGTAGGATGCCTTGAGTGTGCCGTCCTTCTTGAAGGCCTCGGTCGAGACCTCGCTTTCGTTCTCGAAGACGACCTTCAGTTCGACGGTTGTTCCCGCGAAACCCGACGGGGCGTTCGAACCGGGTGTCAGGATGCAGACGTCGGCGACTCCGTCGCCGTTGAGGTCGTGCGGCGTGTCGAGCGCCGGGAAGTGGATGCCGTTCCAGGGCAGCGTGACGAGCAGTTTGCCGCATTTCCAGCGCCGCAGGTCGTCGAAGCGGAATCCTTCGCAGAGCAGTTCGATGGCCCGTTCGCGACGGATCTCGAGCAGATCGACACTCGTCAGATCGGGATAGAAGGTCTTCTGCAGGTAGGTGTCGACTGAGGTTGGCTGGGTCGGGGAGACGCCGGCCCGCTCGCGCAGGGCGCCGATCGTCAGCTCCCAGTCCGAGGCCGAGAGGCTTCCGCCGTTGAGTTCGGCCTGGGCCTCGGCGTAGTTGAGCAGCACCTCGGCATAGCGGATGATGGGAATGCTGTTGGTGTTTTTGCCGTTTTCGTACTGTTTGCCGTCCTGCGAGAACTTGATCATGTGATAGCCCGTCAGGTTGGCGATGCCGAGCTGAGCGACGGTGACCTCCCCGTCGTAGAGGTAGTTCAGGCCGCGGATGCTCTGTTCGAGGCGTTTGTCACGTCCGACGAGCTCCTGGGAGAAGCTCTTCCGGGCATAATCGGCCTGGTCCGTGAAACGGGAGCCGTCGGTGTTGAGGTAGGTGTTGACGAACGAGCGGACCGGGCTCCACATTCTGCCGTAGGTGGCCACGTTGAACCACCAGTTGGTTGTTCCCAGATAGCCGTCGCTGCCGCTGGCGCACAGCACCAGAATGTTTTCGTTGGTCAGGGGCGATTCCCGGGTGAAGAGGTCGCGATAGGGGGTCTCGCCGGCCTTGTTGATCGAATAGAGCTTGCTGTCGATGACCTTGCGGGCGGCATCGACAGCCTGGGCGTAGAGCTTCTCGGGCGTGAATTCCGTCAGCGCGGCGATCGCGGGCTCGTCGGCATGGTAACGGCGGTAGGAGGCTTCGAAGAGGCAGATGCGGGACTTCAGCGCCGCGGCCGCATATTTCGAGATCAGCGAGTTGCCCACGGACGAGGTGGTCGTGATGTGATCGTAGGCGAAGTCGAGATCGGCGATCAGGTTGCGGATGATCACGTCTCTCGAATCGCGGTCCTTGTACATGAGATCCATCTCCTCGGGCTGCAGCTGGTGTTCGAACCAGGGCACGGCACCGTACTGCCGCAGTTTGGTGTAGTAGAACCAGGCGCGGAACCAGCGGGCGATTCCGACGTAGTTGTCGCGGGCCGAGGCCTCGACGGCACAGTCGTCGGAGTAGCATCCGTCGATGAAGTAGTTGATGTTGCGCAGTGTGCCCCAGCTCCAGCTGGTGGAGGTTTCGGCCGTGTAGCCGCTCGTGAGGAACTGGTTGACACCTTGCACGGCGGCGATGTCGCACATGGCATCCTGCTGGTAGCAGTTGCTCAGGGTCGGCAGATCCTTGTAGAACGAATTGGTATAGAGCTCCAGTCCGGACTCCTTGCCGAAGATGATCGTACGGTCGGCTTCGGTGCGCATGCTCTCCGTGAGGTCACATGCGCAGGCGAGCGCCGCGAGGCTGCCCAGAAGCAGCGATCGGAGAATTATGTGTTTGCTGTTCATGGTTGAGACGGGTTAGTAGGTGATCGAGATTCCGAGGCTGAAGATGCGCATCGTGGGGTAGTTCATCGCATCGCCCTTGTTGACGTTCGATCCCGAGAGGTCGGTATCGGAGCCTTTCGAAGCGGTCAGCACGTCGTAGTCGCGCGTGTGGCGGTAGAGTGGTGACCAGGACCAGAGGTTTTCGCCCGAGAAGTAGACGGAGACCTTCGACAGACCGATCTTCGAGATCCATTTCTGCGGCAGGTTGTATCCGAACTGGAAGTTCTTCAGCCGGATGTAGGAGACGTCCTGCAGGTAGCGCGTATTGGCCAGTCCCTTGTAGAAGGGGGGATAGTAGGCGGTGTAGCGCGGCAGATAGGCATCGCGGTGGTTTTCGGTCCAGTAGTTGCCGATGTGCCAGGTCGGGAGCTGGTTGTAGGGGCGGTTGTACTGGCCCCAGAAGGTACTCTCGGCGCTGGGATACCAGTCCTGCTTGCCCACACCGTCGAACAGGGCCGATAGGAAGAAGCCGTTCCAGTCGGCCGAGAGCGAGATGGTGTACATGTAGCGCGGTTCGGAGTTTCCGATGATCTTCCGGTCGCCGGGGTTGTCCACCGTGTTACCGCCGTTGTCGATGTCGTGGTTCCCGTTCAGGTCGGCAAAGCGCATGTCACCCGGGCGGGCGTTGTGGTCCTTGGGGATCTCCATGAGCGAGTTCTTGTAGGGTTGGCCGTCGAAGGCCGTGGCGATCTCCTCGGTCGACTGGAAGAGTCCCGTGCAGACGTATCCCCAGATTTCGCCGATACGCTGCCCTTCGTAGTAGTCCGAAAGTTTGCGTGTGGGGTTGTTGTAGCGGTCGATGATCGAGTAGTAGTCGGCCAGCGTACCCTTGATTCCGAAGTGGAAAGGTTTGCCGCCCAGCTGATAGGTGTCGTTGTAGGAGAGCGAGATTTCGTAGCCGTAGGTGCTCATGTCGGCGTAGTTGCCCTTCGGGGCGGAGGCTCCGTAGGTGTTCGGGAGCGTCGGGCCGACGGTGTACATGTCCAGCGTGCGGCGCAGGTAGTAGTCGGCCGTGAGCTGGATGCGGTTCTCCCAGAATCCGACGTCGATACCGCCGTCGATGGTCTTCGAGGTCTCCCAGCCGATGTTGTCGGGGATCTGGTTGGGGCTCGAGACGTAGGAGGTGAGGGCCTGACCGTTGAGGTAGCGGTTGTTCGAGCCTCCGACTCCGTTGACATAGCGGTTGTTGAGCGAGAACTTCTCGATGTAAGTGTAGGGGCTGACGTTGCTGTTGCCCAGGGCACCGTACGAGGCGCGGATCTTCAGATTGGAGACCACGCGGGGGTTGACCTCCCAGAAGGGCTCCTCGGAGACGCGCCAGGCGGCCGATGCCGAGGGGAAGAAGCCCCACTGCGAGTTGTTGGGGAATTTCGACGAACCGTCGTAGCGGCCGTTGATCTCGAGCAGATAGCGGTCGTCATAGTTGTAGTTGAGGCGGAAGAAGGCGCCGACATACCGCCAGCGGTTGGCCGAACTGGAGATCGTCTTGCCCTCGTCGGACTGGGCGAAGGCGATGTCGTTCAGGTCGGGCATCAGCAGTCCGTAGCTCTGGGCGGTGATGGCCCGATAGTCCTGCTGTTCGTAGTTGTAACCGGCCAGGACCTTGAAATGGTGCCGCTCCTCGAAGGTGTCTTCGTATTCGGCATAGGCGTTCGTGGCCAGATAGGTGGTCGTTTGGGTGGTGGTGGCGATGTAGTCGCCCGTCTCGGGGGTTCCGAGGTAGCTGATCTCACCCTCCCGGGTGCTGTAGGGGATGGCCGTATCCTTCTTGTCCTGGATGTAGTCCTTGGTGCGGAAGGTGAAGTCGCCCGTCAGGCGGAGTTTGTCGTTGAGGAACGACATGTTGACGGTGGTGGTATTCTTGAGCGTCTTGGTGGTCCGGTCGATCCAGTTGTTTCCGGTGAGGAGACCGCCCATCGAGTAGGCGGCCGAGAGAGTCAGCGTGCCGTCGGGGTTGAAGAGCGGCGAGGAGGGGTGACCTTCGCCGTTGATGCCGCGCCAGACGACGCCGTCGCCGTTCGTGCCGCCGCCGTCGGAGTTCTTGCCGCTGGTGGGCATGTGGTACTTGTCGAAGGTGTATTCGAAGTTGTTGCTGACCTTCAGCCACGGGAGGACCTGTCCGGTTACCTTCGAACGGAGGTTCATCGTGCGATAGGTGTCGGGCGAGTAGTTGAACAGACCGTTGTAGTCGTAGATACGTCCCGAGAGGTAGTGGCTGATCTTGCCGTTCGAGCCGCTGATCGAGATGTTGTGCGACTGTGCGAAGGTCTTGTCGCGGTAGAGGGCGTCGTAGTAGTCCGTATTGCCGAAATAGATGTAGTTGCCGTCGCGGTCGACGATGGCGTCGAGCGGGTTGTGGGCGAGATTGCGCTGGCGGAAGTCCTCGAGCCAGCCCTGCATGCCTCCGGCATAGGCGGTGAAGTCCTGCGACTTGTTGAGCTTGTTGAAGGTGTCCGTGCCGCGGTGGCTGATGTCGGCCTGGCGGGCCAGATAGGCGTAGACGTATCCGTCGCTCACCACGTCGGGCACGGCAAAGGGCTGTTCGATGGAGAAGTTGCCCGTATAGTTGATCGTGAAGGAGTCCTTCTGCCGGGCGGGGTCCTTGGTGGTGATGAGCACCACGCCGTAGGGGGCCCGCGAACCGTAGATGGCGGCCGAGGCGGCATCCTTCAGGACCGAGACGCTTTCGATGTCGTTGGGGTTGAGCATGGCCGGATCGCCCTCGACGCCGTCAATGAGCACCAGGGCGCTGCCGCCGGCGCCGATCGACGTGGTACCGCGGATGTTGTACGATGCCGAACGGTTGGGCTTGCCGTCAGCCAGCGAGATGTTGAGGTTGGGCACGGCACCCTGCAGCATCTGGGTGACGTTGGCCACGGGGCGGTTCTCGAAGACATCCGACGAGACGCTCTCGACGGCGCCCGTGAGGTTGACCTTCTTCTGCGAGCCGTAGCCGACGATCACCACGTCGTCGAGCGTCTGGCTGTCCTCCTTCAGAACGACGTGCAGCGAGGTGCGGGTTCCGACCTGAACATCGGCCTCGGCGTAGCCCAGTGCGGAGATGTGCAGGACGGCGTTTTCGGGGAGCTCCTCCAGATGGAATCCGCCGTCGATGTCGGTGCTGATACCGCGCGTGGTGCCCTTGATGATCACGGCGGCCCCGACGACCGGGAGTCCCGATTCATCGACCACCGAACCCTCCACGGATCGTTTGCCGGGAGTCGGTTTGGCCGGAGCCGTCAGTTTGGAGAGGTGGATGATCTTCTGCTCGACGTCGTAGCGCACCTGCTGGGCGGCGAAGACGCGATCGAGCACCTGACCGATCGTCTGTTGGCGGACGTCGATCGAGACCTTCCGCTGGACGTTGATCTCCTGGGGTTTGTATACGAACGAATAACCGTATTGGCTTCGAAGCCGTTCGAGCACCTGTTCGATCGTGACGTTATTCATCGAGAGGGTGATGCGCTCGTCGCCGGACAGGGGCGGCTGCTGGGCCGCGGCCGGCAGCGACAGCATCACCAAAGCGAGCAGCAATACGGTTGATCCTTCAAAAAATCGTCTGATAAATTTTGAAATAGGATCACTTTTCATACTTTTGTGAAGTTTAGGTTGTTAAGATGCGAGTTTTAATGACTGGGAACGTGAATCGGGGAGGTAGCGACTCTCCGATTCTTTTTTGTTGCGGGGTCGGTTGGGGTCAGTTCGTTTTACTCATAGGCAGCAGGGTTGTTATCTTTTTTTACGGATGATGATCATCTCCTTGTCGCGGTCGATGCGCAGGTCGTTGCCGGCGATGGCCCTGAGCATCTGGTCGAGGCTCTCGCCGTTGACGAAGGCCAGCGAGTAGGGGGTCTCCCCGACGCTGCGGTCGACGATGAAGATCTTGACCTTGAAGACGCGTTCGAACTGGGCGGCGATTTCGTCCAGCGGCTGGTTGTTGAAGTAGAAGTCGCCGTGACGCCACGAGAGATAGGCCTCGGCGGGCTGGTGGCGCTGTTCGACGGCTCCGGAGACCTTGTCGTAGCGGACGACATCGCCCGGGACGAGCAGTATGTCGCGTTTGAATTGTTCGCGGGCGACGCCCATGCTCACCGATCCTTCGATCAGGCTGACGGCCACGGAGTTCATATCCTCGTAGGAGGTGACGTTGAAGCGGGTTCCCAGCACGCGCACCTGCACCTGGTCGGCGCCGACGATGAAGGGGTGTTCGGCATCCTTGGCAACCTCGAAGAAGGCTTCGCCGGCGAGGAACACCTTGCGGGTTTTGCCGTTGAATTGGCGGGGATAGATCAGGTGAGATCCGGCATTGAGCCAGACACGGCTGTTGTCGGGCAGCACAAGCGAATCGGTATGGCCCTGAGCCACGGCGAATTCGCACCATTCGACGTCGGCCTGACGGGGATTGAGCCATAGCAGCAGGCTGAACAGGGCCACGGGCAGGAACAGCGCGGCGGCCAGATTGCGCACGCGGCGGCCCCAGACGATCCGTCGTCCGATGGAGTCCGAGAGGCCGACCCGGCGGCAGAAGCTGTCGAAAGCGGCCCGGCTGCGGAGTGCGTCCCCGTTTTCGGGAATCGTCTTCCAGTAGTCGTGGAGCGTCTGTTCGGTCTCGGGCGAGAGCGGCGTTTCGCAGAGTTGGTCGAGCGCCTCCAGATTGCTCTGCGCCGAGCCCTTGCCGTGGATCCAGTCGAATATCTTGTTGTGCTTGGAATTGTCCATTTTGCCTGTGCGTTTTTAGAATAGACGCACAAGCGGGCGATCATACCCAACGCGAAACGAAAAAAAAGAACAATCCGGAGACCAGCGGCCCGAGTGCATGGCGTATGTCATTCAGAGCCAGCGACAGATGGTGCTCGACGGTGCGCTTCGAGAGGCTGAGACGTTCGGCGATCTCGGCGTTGGAGAGGTGCTCTTCGCGGCTGAGGCGATAGATCAGCTGCCGTTGGGCGGGCATTCGGGCGATGGCGTTGTCGACGAGCCGGGCCATTCGTTCCGAGTCGTAGCAGTAGGGGAGATCGCATGAGGGTTCCTGACACTCCTGTTGGGCCAGGAGGTATTTCAGACTGGACTGCTTGCGCCGGAGGTAGTCGCAGGTTTCGTTGCGGGCGATGGTGAACAGATAGGCGTCGAACGATTGGATGCGGACGAGCGACTGGCGGTTGTTCCAGATCTTGAGGAAGACATTCTGCGTGAGATCGGCCGCCGAATCACTTCCGTGCAGGATGGTCCGGATGAAGCGGAAAACCTTGGCATGGTAGCGCATGAACACCTCCTCATAGGCGTTTTTTTCGCCTCGGGAGAGGCGTTTGAGAAGATCGGGATCGGTGTTCACGGGTTAGAACGGTCGGTTTTGTGATTCAAAGATACGAAAATAATGATTCGTCCGGACTTTTTTGTCTGAAAAGTAATCGAATCGTCATATCGGACCGTGGGTGCTGCCGGGGATGGGTCAGATAAAGAAAAGACCGACAATCTTTCGATCATCGGTCTTTCTGGTACCCCCTCAGGGGCTCGAACCCTGGACCCCAACATTAAGAGTGTCGTGCTCTACCAACTGAGCTAAAGAGGCATCAATCATTAACTGATTGCAGGTGCAAAGATAGGGAGAAAATTTTTATTTCGCAAGACAAATTGAAAAGAAAAAAGCGGAAATCCTTCGATTTCCGCTTTCGTACCCCCTCAGGGGCTCGAACCCTGGACCCCAACATTAAGAGTGTCGTGCTCTACCAACTGAGCTAAAGAGGCATCAATCAATTTCTGATTGCGAGTGCAAAGATAAGTATAATTTTCTTCTCTCCCAAGAAAAAACGAAAAAAAATACAAAATTCTTTTTCCGAGGCTCTGCCGGCGCCTTCTGTCCGGCTCCTCAGCCAAGCTTTGCCCGGTTTCCCTGAGAAGCTTTGCCCGGTTTCCCTGAGAAGCTTTGCCCGGTTCTTCTGAGAAGCTTCGCCCGGTTCTTCTGAAAAGCTCACTCCGGCTCCTCTGAAACGTTCGGCCCGCCTCCTCCGGCAGGCTCGGCGTTGGCGGCCGGATGTTTCCGAGAGGTATTGCCCGGTCTTGCCGAAACGTTCAGTGCGACGATTCCGAGTATTCCGAGGCATCCAACCGGCTTTGCCGATGGGCCCGGCCGTCCGCTACCCTCGCCTCCGCTCGATTGCATTTCTGGACTGCGGCAACTCCCCGGCGACCGTCGGGACGGGCCGCCACCTGATTTTACTCCAGAAGAAGCCGGTCGCTGTTCCATTCGCCGCCGGCCTCGGGATAGATGAAGGGTCGCGGTTCGTCGATGCGCTTCATCTTCAGATAGGTCTCATAGAGGTTGATGCCGTTGGCCGAACGGGTGGCCAGCGAGAAGGCAATGACCGACGGATGACGCTTGGTGGTGTGATAGCTGTTCCAAGCGCGTTCGAGGTAGGCCTCTTTCCAGGCCGGATCGTTCGACGGATTGCCGCCCACGCGTCGCGAATCGCCGCTGCGCTGTGTGTCGATCGGCGCCTGGGCGATGACGCAGATCCCCTGGCCGTCGCAGGCGTTCAGAAAGTCCTCGGAGACGGGGCCGGGCAGCAGTTTGAAGGTGTTGTATCCCTGTTCGCGCAGCTCGGCGATCTCGTTTTCGGAGATCGTGGCCGGCACCTCGCGCACGCGCAGCGTCATTGGCGTACCGTTCAGCTGCAGCTGCCCCTCGCGGACCTCAACCTGCCGGAATCCGAGCCGCAGCTCCTCATACTCGACATAACGTCCCTCATACTGCGTCTTGAGGCGCAGGATGTATTGGGTCGGGAGTTCGGGCGACCAGAGCATGTTGGCCGGGATGCGGGCCAGAAAGCGGATCGTATCCTCGCCGCGCATCCTTAGGGTCAGGTCCTTGAATCCGGCGGCGGCATCTTCACCCGAGGGGGCGATCAACTGGTAGTGGATGCGCGACGTGCGGGGGTTGAGCGCCTCGCTCTTGACGACGACGGCCACCTCGGCCGTGGCATATCCGTTTTCGCCGACACGCGTGCGGGTTTCGATGTCGCGGATGCGCATCGTGGGCTGGCTTTGCAGCCAGATGCCGCCGAGCGTGGGTTCGGGATTCTCCCTCCAACTTTCGAGCGGCGCGGTGGGCGAGGGGGTGATGACCCGGATCTCGACCTGATTGCGCCCCTCGTGGGTCAGTTTGGTGATGTTGAATTCGGCGGGCGAATTCCCGTCGGCCACGTAGGCGGCCTGGCGGTCGTTGATCCAGACCTCGTAGTCGCCCGACGACTGCCCGACGTGGAGCAGCACCTGGCGGTTGGCCCAGGCGAAGGGTACGGTGAAGTTCGTGGTGAAACGGGCGGCCGTTTCATCGAACGTCCACTGGGTCAGCCGGGTGAAATAGCGGCTGTCGCCTCCGTCGGCGGCCTCGGCGGCCTCGGCCGAGGGGTAGGCGATGAGTTCTCCGCGCGGGAGCTCACGGCCGAACGAGGGCTGGTAAGCCTCCTGGGCCTGAAGCCCGCAGAGGGAAAAAAGCGCTATGGTTGCGAGGATCGTCCGCATAAGATTCGTATATTTGTGCTCGGTAAAGATAGACAATTTTTTCGAGACTGCGATGAACGACCTCCCCAAACTCCATTTTCCGCCCATTCGGCTGCGGGCCCGTCAGCGGGGCGAGGCTGTCGAGGTGTGGGATTCGCTGCGCGGCATCTATCTGGTGCTGACCCCCGAGGAGTGGGTGCGCCAGCATCTGATTGCCTGTCTGATTACGCAGTGCGGGGCGCAGCCCACGCGCATCGTGCAGGAGTATGCCGTGCAGCTCAACGGCCAGCCTCAGCGGGCCGATGTGGTGGTGGTCGACGATGCGGCGCGGCCGCTGCTGGTGGCCGAGTGCAAGGCGCCGCACGTGAAGATCGACGGACGGACCTTTGCGCAGGCCGTCCGTTACAATTCGGTGCTCGGGGCCCGGTACGTGGTGCTGACCAACGGTCTGCAGCACTACTGTTGTGAGTTCTGCGACGGGCAGTACCGCCGTCTCGACCGTTTTCCCGACCTGCGGCGGTGACCCTCCCCGGGGCGCTTCTTTCATCCGCGCCCAGCCGCCTTTCCTGCGTCCCGCCGCCTTTCCTGCGTCCCGCCGCCCTGCACCCAGCCGCCGCCCTGCGCCCTGCCGCCTTTCCTGCGGCTCACGCGACCGAACGTTTCGAGGGTCCCTCCTCTCTTGTCAGAGATTCCGGAAATTCTGCCGGATGTAGTTCAGGAAAGCCTCCTTGTAGTTTTCGCCGATCGGTACGTACTCCGCGTCGTTGAGGTAGATGCGCCCCTTGATGTAGGAGTGGATGGCCCGCAGATTGACGATGTAGGAGCGGTGCACGCGCATGAACGAGTCGGAAGGCAGGGCCGTCTCCATGTTCTTGAGGCGGAAAAGCGTGGTGATGGCCGTTCCGTTGGCCAGATGCAGCCGGACGTATTCGCCCTCGCTTTCGATGTAGAGGATATCGGCGATGCGGACGAGCGAGACCTTGTAGTCGGCCTTCACCGTGAGGTATTCCCGATCCCGGGGCAGGGCCTCCGTTTCGGGCTCCTGGGCGGGGCGTTGGTTGTGGCGCAGTTCGTAGAGCGAATTGGCCTTGGCTGCCGCACGGCTGAAGTCGGCGAAACTGAAGGGCTTGAGCAGATAATCCACCGCGTCGAGTTTGAAACCCTCGACGGCATACTCCGAGTAGGCGGTCGTGAAGATGATCATGGGTCGTTCGACCAGCCCCCTGACGAAATCCACACCGTTCAGATCGGGCATGTTGACATCCACGAAGATCAGGTCGATCTTCTCCTCGGCGAGACGCTGCTGGGCCTCGAGGGCGTTGTTGAAGCGAGCCACGAGTTCGAGATAGGGGACTTTGGCGATATAGGCGGCGATCTGACGCAGCGCCAGCGGTTCGTCGTCGATGGCGATACATTTAAGCATGGAGCGTGGGTATTTCGAGTTTTACGGTGTAGGCGTCGTCGGTTTCGCGGATATCGAGCGCATAACCCTTGTCGCCGTAGATGAGTGCGAGTCGTTTGCGGACGTTTTCCAGTCCGATGCCGACGGAATGGCGCCTTTCGGGTGCGGCGTGGCGGCTGTTGTGGATTGTGGCATAGACCTTTCCGTCGGCATATTCGACGTGGATGCGGATGAACGAGGGGTGGTTGTAGCTGATTCCGTGTTTGAAGGCATTCTCGACAAAGACGATCAGCAGCAGCGGCGGAATCTGCACCTGTTCGGGCAGGTCGCGGGGATACTCCACGCGAATGTCCACATCGTCCGTATAGCGGATGCGCATCAGTTCGATGTAGTTCTTCAGGAACTGGATGTCGCGGTTGAGCGAGATCAGTTCGTGGCCCGATTCGTAGAGGACGTATCGCATCATCTTCGAGAGTTCGATGACGGCGCTTTTGGCCGATTCCGCGTCGATGTCGATCAGGGCGTGGATGTTGTTGAGCGTGTTCATGAAGAAGTGAGGATTGATCTGATACTTCAGATAATCCATTTCGGCCTGGAGATTCTGGCGTTTGAGGGCCTCCATCTGCTGTTCGTCGCGCATGGACTGGTAGATGAGCTTGATGCCGGTGTTTGCACCGGTCATGAAGAATCCGAGGACGATGTTCCAGTAGATCTCCAGGTTGGAGAACGAAGCCTGTCGGTAGGCTTCCGAGACATTGATGCAGGTCTGTTCGATGAGGTTGTCGGCCAGGTGTTTTTCGTAGATCTGCACCAGCCAGAAGACGCCGATGATCAGGACCAGATCACTCAGCAGATACTTTCCGTACTTGTGACGGAGCATGTATCTCGGGGCGAGGAACGTATTGTGGATGACGAAGATGATCAGATAGGGAGCGATCTGCCTCCAGGCGATGAGGACGTTTTCCAGATTGATGTGCATTTCGGACATCATCTGGGAGTTGAGCACCGGCACCAGGATGATGGCCGCCCAGACCATCACGTAGAGCAGATTTTCGCCAATGGCTTGCTTGCGGGTGAATTTCATGACCCAAAGATACGCAAAAAGCCCGGTTTTCAAAAACCGGGCCTTGTGACGGATGCAGACCTCTGCGCTATTTGTTGAGCAGCGACGGCTCGTAGAGATAGCGCTTGATGCTGCGTTTGGGGGTCTTCTCGAACTCGGTGGGGTAGATCACGATGTCGGCCACACGTTCGTAGGCCGCCAGCTGCGAGTTGAGTTCCTGCAGGTTTTTTTGCATGATCTGCGGCAGGTCGGCCTTGTCCACGCCTTCGGCATCGGCCTGTTCGTAGTCGGGGACCACCAGCGCCTTGAGACGTCCGTTTCCGGTGTCGAGCACCAGCGACTCCAGCACCAGATACATGTTGTTCAGCTTGTCCTCGATCTCCTCGGGGTAGATGTTCTGTCCGTTTCCGGAGAGGATCATCGTCTTCGAGCGGCCGCGGATGTAGAGCGTGCCGTCGGGATCCATCGTTCCCATGTCGCCCGTATGGAGCCAGCCGTCGGGGTCGAGCACCTTTTCGGTGGCCTTTTCATTCTTGTAGTAGCCCTTCATGACGTGTTCGCCGCGGACGATGATCTCGCCGGCGACGTGTTCGGGATCCGGCGAGTCGATCTTCACCTCGAGCAGCCCCTTGAGGTAGCGGCCGCACGACGACTGCTTGAATTCGTTGTCGGGGGCGAAACTGATCAGCGGCGCACACTCGGTCATGCCGTAGCCGATCGTGATCGGGAAGTGGATCTTTCGCAGGAAGGATTCGGTCTCCTGGTTCATGGGGGCGCCGCCGACGATGAAGAGCGAGACGTTGCCGCCGAAGGCGTCCATGAGTTTCTTGCGGATGACCGAGTAGATGGCCGTGTTGAGCAGCGGAATCTTCATGGCGATGGACATCGGTCCCTTTTCGAGCAGCGGGAGGACCTGTTTGCGGTAGACCTTTTCGAGGATCATCGGCACGCAGCAGATGATCGTGGGTTTGACGACGGCCATGGCCTCGATGAGGATCTTGGGCGAGGGAATGCGGCCCAGCAGGGTGATGTGACCGCCGACGGCCATCGGGGCCAGGAAGTCGAAGGCGCAGCCGTAGGCGTGGGCCAGCGGCAGGAACGACAGCGTGCGGCCTCCGCGCTGGAAGTAGAGCTGGCCGGTCTGGGTGTTGAGGGCCGACATGGCGAAGACGACGTTTCCGGTGAGGTTGTTCACCGTGAGCATCACCCCTTTGGAGTATCCGGTGGTTCCGGAGGTGTAGTTCAGGAGGATGACGCGGTCGTTGGGGACGTCGGGGTATTTGATGTCGTTGATGCTGAATCCGCGGGGGTATTTCGTGCGGTAGTTCTTGAGGATGTCGCGCTGGAACTTGGTGAGTGACTTTCCGTCGCGTTCGTAGATGACGTGGAAGTCCGTGAGCGAGAAGACAGCCTCGATCTGGCGGATCTGATCCTCTTCGATGACGTCCCAGAAGTTGTCGCCCAGGAACAAGAGGCGGCTTTCCGAGTGGTTGATGATGTGGATGACGTCCGCGGGGGTGAAGTCCTGCAGGATGGGGACGATGACGGCGCCGTAGGTGATCGTGGCCAGATAGGTGATGCACCATCGGGGGTTGTTGCGTCCGATCAGGGCGATTTTGTCGCCCTGTCTGATGCCGGCCTTTTTGAAGAGCAGGTGGAGTTTGGCAATCTCCTTGGCCATTTCGTAATAGGAAAAGGTCTCGTCCTTGAAATAGTCGGTCAGAGCCGACATTTCGCGGTTTTCGCGGAAACTCTTTTCGTATATTTTCAGTAGGTTCTCCTGTAACATAGGCAGGGATTTGTTTTCGGTTTTATTTCTTGTAGGTGGCTTGTCCCCGTCTGACCTCGTTTGGCCGGTATGTTGCCCGCTCCTTTTCGCCGGGCTCTTTCGCTGCTTCTTTTCGCAGCCCCCCCCTCCGGGTTATTCGGATTTGGGGGCGTTGTCTTCCGGCCTGGTTCCGGCGGCCGGCTTGTCGGACGCACCTCCCGCTTCGGACTTGATCTTCACGTTGCGGGGTTTCCAGATGTAGATCTTCGATTCGGTTCCGGCCTTGAGTCGTTCGATATTCTTGCGGTGGGTGTAGATGAGCAGGATGGCGATGACGAACGAGAAGACGACGAAGGGAATCGAGCCGTTGACCTTCGGGGAGATGAGCGTGAAGACGGGGAAGCAGCAGCCGGCGACCATCGAGGCCAGCGACACGTAGTGGAAGATCATCAGCACGATGAGCCAGACGCCGAAGCAGAGCATGGCCACGGGCGGGTAGATTCCCGTCACGGCGCCGACGAGCGTGGCGACGCCCTTACCGCCGCGGAAGCCGGCGAAGATGGGGAAGATGTGGCCCAGGACGGCGGCGAATACGGCTCCGATCTTGAGGTTTATGAGGTCGTTGGCTCCGATCAGGTCGTCATACTGCATGAGTTCGATGATTGTCACGGCGACGAAACCCTTTAGGAAGTCGAGGATGAAAACCGGAGCTGCGGCCCGTTTTCCGAGGACGCGGAGCATGTTTGTGGTACCGGCATTCTTGGATCCGTATTCGCGGATGTCGATGCCGTAATATTTCTTGCCGATCCACACGGCGCTCGGAATCGAGCCCAGCAGATAGGCAATGATAATCATGGTGGTAGCGGTATAAATGGTCAGAATCATGGTCGTTCGGGAGTTTGGTTCCTTATGCAAATATAGCAAAAAAATCCGGTTCGGAAAGGGGAAGAGGAAAAAAGCGGCAGGAAGGGGATAAATCGGAAGATTTTCGTATCTTTGTCCATCCAATAAAAAATGTATGAATACGAAGACCTTACTTGAGCCGATGGGATCGTGGGCCTGGTGGCGCTCGTGGTTTCTGATTTTCCTCGGTTGCTCGATCATGGGCACGGGGTTCGTGCTTTTCATCAACCCCTATAATTTTGTGCCGGGCGGAGTCTACGGTATGGGTATTGTGCTCCACAATATTTTCCCCTCGATTCAGGTCGGAACCTTCGGCTATATGTTTGACATTCCGCTGATGCTGACGGCGATGTTGGTTTTCGGCGGAGGTTTCGGTACGCGGACGGTGCTGGCGGCACTCTACACGCCGGGCTTCATGAACATCCTCACGCGGCTGATCTACCCGACCCCCGAGGCGGTCGAATCGTTGGATCCGGCGCTGATGTTGGGCGGACGGCTCGATCTGTCGGACGATCTGCTGCTGACCTGCATCATGGGGGCCGTGACCATCGGGGTGGGCCAGGGTATTGTCGTGCGGCAGCAGGCTACCACCGGCGGAACCGACATCGTGGGCATGCTGTTGCAGAAGTTTGCCGGGATCAAGTTCTCGACGGGTATTTTCCTGGCCGACGGATTTGTCGTGCTGTCGGGACTGCTCGTGATCGGTTTCGGACTTGGAACGGGCGATGCGGCCTCGAACGGATGGATGCTGACGCTCTATTCGCTGCTGACGATCTACATCTCGTCGCGTGTGGTGGCCTACCTGCTCGACGGAGCCTCCTATGACAAGCTGCTCTTCATCATCAGCGATCATCACGAAGAGATCAAGCGGTTCATCATCAACGATATGGAGCGCGGTGCCACCTACCTCAAGGGCAAGGGCATGTTCACGGACAAGCCGCGTGACGTGATCTTCCTGGTCATCAGCCGCAAGGAGGTGCATCTGGTTCAGAACCGCATCCGGGAGATCGACCCGCGGGCCTTCGTGGTGGTGACCGATGCCTACGAGACCTTCGGCGAGGGCTTCAAGCAGTTCCCCGACAAGAACCAGATCCAGGCCGAATAGCCCGGGGCGTGAGAAGGGGCCGGCGCGAGAAGCGGGGCCGGTGAGAGAAACGGGGCCGGTGAGAGAACGGGGCCGGCGCGAGAAACGGGACCGGCGCGAGAAACGGGGCCGGCGCGAGAAACGGGGCCGGCGCGAGAAACGGGGCCGGCGCGAGAAACGGGGCCGGCGTGAGAAACGGGGCCGGCGTGAGAAACGGGGCCGGCGCGAGCTGGAGCCGATGCAAGGGAGGAGACGACACGCCCCGTTGCCGCGGCTCCCGAAAAAACGAAAACGATGGAATTGAATACGAATACATTGCGACCCCTCCGGGGCGAGGGGCGGAAACTCTTTGTCGAGACCTACGGATGCCAGATGAATGTCGGCGATACGGAAATCGTGGTCTCGCTGATGCAGAACGAAGGATATGTCTATACGGACCGGATCGACGAAGCGGATGTGATCCTGATCAATACATGCTCGATCCGCGATAATGCCGAACAACGCATCTGGGGCCGTCTGGCCGAGATGAAACGCCTGCGGCGCCAGCATCCGGGCCTCATCATAGGAATTATCGGCTGCATGGCCGAACGCCTGCGCGAAAAGCTGCTCGAAGGCCCTTCGGGCGTCGATGTCGTGGCCGGACCGGACGCCTACCGCGATCTGCCGCGTCTGGTTCATACGGCCGAGTCGGGCGGCAAGGGGGTCAACGTGCTCCTCTCCACGGAGGAGACCTACGCCGAAATTGCCCCCGTGCGGTTGGACCGCAACGGCGTGAGCGCCTTCGTGGCGATCATGCGCGGTTGCAACAACTTCTGCTCCTACTGCGTGGTCCCCTATACGCGGGGACGCGAGCGGAGCCGTGACGCTGAGACGATCGTGGCCGAAGCCCGGAGCCTCTTCGAGAACGGCTACCGCGAGGTGACCCTTCTGGGCCAGAACGTCAATTCGTACCGCGCGGGCGATGTCGATTTTCCGGAACTGCTGCGGCGTGTGGCCTTGATCTCGCCGCTGTTGCGCGTGCGCTTTGCCACGTCGCACCCCAAGGACATGAGCGACCACCTGCTCGAAACCATGGCTTCGATGCCCAACATCTGCCGCTCGATCCACCTGCCGGCGCAGTCGGGCGCCACCTCTATGCTCGAACGCATGAACCGCAAGTATACGCGCGAGTGGTACCTCGACCGCATTGCGGCCATCCGGCGCTATATGCCCGACTGCTCGATTACGACGGACCTGATTGCCGGCTTCTCGGGCGAAACCGAGGAGGAGCACCGGCAGACGCTCTCGCTCATGCGCGAAGTGGGTTACGACTTTGCCTACATGTTCAAATATTCGGAGCGTCCGGGGACCTTTGCCCAGAAACACCTGGGCGACGACGTGCCCGAGGAGGTGAAGTCGCGGCGCCTGCAGGAGATCATCGCGCTGCAGAACGAACTGGGGCTTGAGAGCTACCGCCGCGACGTGGGCCGCGAGTTCGAGGTGCTGGTCGAGGGCGAGTCGAAGCGCAACCCGAACCAGTTGTCGGGCCGTACGTCGCAGAACAAGGTAGTGGTCTTCGATCGGGGCGACCACCGTGTGGGCGAATACGTGCGGGTGCGCATCACGGGCTGTACGGCCGCCACGCTCTTCGGCGAGGCGCTGTAGCCGACCGGGCCGCACGGCGGTCGAAGGGCTGCCATGCCATGAAACAGGAAAACAGAGCGCCGCAGAAGAGATGGACCTATACGCCGGCGCGCAGATATAGATGAATTTAAGAGAGATACGAAATTATGCGATTTGACGAATTGGACCTGGAGGATGAGATTCTCGACGGTCTTGACGATATGAATTTTCAGGAGATGACTCCCGTTCAGGAGCAGACCATTCCGGTGATCCTCGAGGGTCACGACCTGATCGGCTGCGCCCAGACCGGCACGGGCAAGACGGCGGCCTATACGCTTCCGCTGCTGAACCGGCTGCTGCTCGAGGGCAACGAGGAGAATGTGGTGAAGTCGCTGATCATCGTGCCGACGCGCGAGTTGGCGTTGCAGATCGACCAGCAGTTCCAGGGTTTTTCGTATTATGCGCCGATCTCGACGACGGTTGTCTACGGCGGTGGTGACGGCAAGGGCTGGGACCTGCAGAAGAACGGCATGCTGAACGGATCGGACGTGGTGATCGCCACGCCGGGGCGCATGATCTCCCACCTGCAGAACAGCCACGTGGACCTTTCGCACGTCGAGTACCTGATCCTCGACGAGGCGGACCGCATGCTGGACATGGGCTTCAGCGACGACATCATGAAGATCATCTCCTACCTGCCCGAGAAGCGGCAGACGATCATGTTCTCGGCGACGCTTCCTCCGAAGATCCGCCAGCTGGCCAAGACGATCCTGCACGATCCCGTGGAGGTGAGCATCGCCATCTCGAAACCCAACGAGGCGATCGACCAGTCGGCCTACATCTGCTACGAGAGCCAGAAACTGGGGCTGATCCGTGAACTTTTTGCACAGCCTTCGGAGTCGAAGACGATCATCTTCTCGTCGTCGAAACTCAAGGTCAAGGAGCTGGCCCACACGCTCAAGCGGATGAAGCTCGACGTGGCGGCGATGCACTCGGATCTGGACCAGTCGCAGCGCGAGGAGGTGATGCTCAACTTCAAGAACAACAAGGTGAAGATTCTGGTGGCCACGGACATCGTGGCGCGCGGTATCGACATCGAGGATATCGGACTGGTGATCAACTACGACGTGCCGCACGATCCGGAGGACTACATCCACCGCATCGGCCGTACGGCGCGTGCCGCGGCGACGGGCAGCGCCATTACGTTCGTCAACGAGGAGGAGCAGGGCAAGTTCCACCAGATCGAGAAGTTCATCGAGCGGGATATCCGCAAGGCGGAGCTTCCGGCCAGCGTGGGCGAGGGACCGAAATACGAGCCCGAGGAGGCCCGCAAGCGGGGCGGCCGCGGAGGCCGCAGCCGCAGCAAGGGCGGCGACGGTCGGGGACACGGCCGCGGACGGCGTGACCGTCTGCGCGACAAACCCCGCGGCACGAATTCGGCGCCGCGCGACGCACAGCCGGCCGCCGAGACTCCCCGCCCGACGGAGGGGGCGGCTTCGAAGAGTCCGGCCCCTGCGGCCGTTGCTGCGCCTGCAGCAACGGGCGACAAGCCGCGCAAGCGGCGTCACCGCGGCGGACGCCGCCACCGCCGGGGCAATGTCTCGGGCGAAGGAACTCCGACACCGGCAAGCGGCAGCACGCCGAGCGGCGAATAAGCCTCCACCGAAATTGATTGATGAACCTTGAACCTCCTACCCATGCAAAACCGGACCTCTGCGACCTTTGCGGATTCTAAACCTCACTACGAACTGCTCGACGGATTGCGCGGCGTGGCGGCGTTGGTCGTCATCTGGTATCACGTCTTCGAGGGTTTTGCGACGAGTCCCGTCGACCAGTGTTTCAACCACGGTTATCTGGCCGTCGACTTTTTCTTCATTCTTTCGGGGTTTGTGGTGGGTTACGCCTACGACGACCGCTGGCGGCGCCGGAGCCTTACGCTCGGCAGTTTCATCAAGCGGCGACTGATCCGCCTGCATCCGATGGTGGTGCTGGGGGCGGTGTTGGGTGCCGTGACCTTCTGCCTGCAGGGGCGCGTCATGTGGGACGGCACGCAGGTGGCCCTCTCGGCGGTGATGCTCGCGCTGTTGCTGCACCTCTTTCTGATCCCGGCGCTTCCGGGCTCGACGCCCGAGGTGCGGGGCAACGCGGAGATGTATCCGCTCAACGGTCCTACGTGGTCACTCTTCTTCGAATACATCGGCAATCTGCTCTATGCGCTCTTTCTGCGCCGACTGCCGACCCGTTGGCTGGCGGGTTTCGTCGCTCTGGCGGGGGCCGGACTGGCCGCTTTTGCCTTGGGCAACGGTTCGGGATTCGGCCATCTGGGCGTGGGGTGGTCGCTGGCGGGCAACAACCTGCCGGGCGGCCTGCTGCGTCTGTTGTTTGCCTTTCCGATGGGGCTGCTGCTGTCGCGGATCTTTCGTCCCGTGGCCGTCCGCGGGGCCTTCTGGCTCTGCAGTCTGATCGTGATTCTGCTGCTTGTCGTTCCGTATGTCGGCGACGGCTCGAATCCGACCTGGAACGGCCTTTACGATGCGCTGTGCGTGGTGGTGGCCTTCCCGCTGCTGGTGTGGCTCGGGGCCTCGGGCCGGGCGACCGATCCGGCGACCTCGCGCATTTGCCGCTTCCTGGGCGACATCTCCTATCCGGTCTATGTGATCCACTATCCCTTCATGTATCTCTTCTATGCGTGGCTTTGGGAAGGGGAGAAGATCCCCTTTGCCGAGGCATGGCCCGTGGCGGCCGGCCTCTATGCGGGCGTGATCCTGCTGGCCTGGGCGGCGCTGAAACTCTACGACGAACCTGTCCGGAGGTGGTTGACACGCCGCTTCGTGACGCATCATACCCTGTAAAACCTTTCCAGCCCGACTTATGAATACCTTAAACAAATGTTTTTCCACAGCCGCCTTTTCGGTCCTGCTGCTGGGCGGAACCCTTTCGGCCCAGGAACCCGACTTTGACCTTTCGGCACAACGATCCGAAATCCAGACTGTTGCGCCCGTTCCGGGTTGCCGGCTGGATCACGGCGGCATCGTCATCAACCCCACGCCGCAACAGATGGGGATTGATTCCACGCAACGGCTCGACATCTCGCGGGGCCTCTGCCTGAAGGATCCCGCAGGTTGCTTTGCGGAGGATGTCGATTTCGTAAAGCTTGCGGACAAGGGACCCCGTCTTGAGATCCTTTTCGGGGCCAAACGGGCCGCACGTCAGGGGGTCAAACCCGTATCGGGGGCCTATCGGCTGACGGTGGATGCCCGCGGCGTTACGATCACGGGCTACGACGAGTGCGGCGCCTTCTACGGTTTGCAGACGCTTCGGCAACTGATTGCCAGCCCCGCCTCGGCGGGCGGGCGCATTCCCCATGTGACGGTGAACGACTATCCCGATCTTCCGAGCCGCGGCGTGGTCGAGGGCTTCTACGGCACGCCCTGGTCGCACGAGGTGCGGATGTCGCTGATCAACTTCTACGGACGCTTCAAGCTGAATACCTATATCTATGGTCCGAAGGACGACCCCTACCACAGCTGCCCCGACTGGCGGAAGCCCTATCCCGAGCAGGAGGCGATGCAGATCCGCGAACTGGTCGATGCCTGCCGCCGCAATCGGGTCGACTTCGTCTGGGCGATCCATCCGGGACAGGATATCCGCTGGAACGAGGAGGATTACCGGAATCTGGTCGGCAAGTTCGAGCGGATGTATGAACTGGGAGTCCGATCGTTTGCCATCTTCTTCGACGACATCTCGGGCGAGGGAACCGATCCGGAGCGGCAGGTTGCGCTGCTCAACCGCCTGACGGAGGAGTTCGTCCGGGCGAAGGGCGATGTGGCTCCGCTGGTGGTCTGCCCGACGGACTATTCGCGGCTGTGGGCCAACCCTACGCCGCAGGGGAGTCTGTCGATCTACGGACGGAAGCTCGATCCGTCGGTCCGGGTCTTCTGGACGGGCGACGTGGTCTGCAGCGATCTGACGCCCGAGACGCTCGAGTGGGTTGACAGCCGTATTTGCCGCCCTGCCTACTTCTGGTGGAACTATCCCGTGACGGATTACGCGCGGCATATCATGCTGCAGGGCCCGGTCTACGGGCTCGACACGACGCTGACGGCACAGCAGGTGTGCGGCATTGCGAGCAACCCGATGGAGCACGGCGAGGCTTCGAAACTGGCGCTGTACGGCGTGGCGGACTATGCGTGGAACGTCGAGGCGTACAATGCCCTGGACAACTGGGAGCGGGGTCTGGGCGAACTGATTCCCGAGGCCCGCGAGGCCTACCGCACCTTTGCTATCCACTCGGCCGATACGGAGAGCGGCTACCGCCGTGATGAATCGTGGGAGACCCGCACGTTCCGGCTCGATGAATGGACGGCCCCGGCTGCCGCGGCCCTTCGTGCGGAGTTCGAGCGGGTGGAGCAGGCTCCGGCAATCCTCGAGGCCCGGTGTACGAATCGGGCCCTGCTCGGGGAGTTGCGTCCGTGGCTTGATGAGTTTGCCCGGCTGGGTGCCCGCGGACTTCGGGCACTGGATCTGATGGAGGCCTTCCGAGCCGGAGCGGATGATGCCGCGTTCTGGCCGCAGTATGAGGCCAACCTGATGAGCGCGGCCGAACGCCGCAGCTACGAGGCACACCGCTCGGGAACGATGAAGCTGCAGCCCTTCTATCAGCAGGCGATGGACGACATGGGATATGGTTGGATGGAACGCATGCTGGGCCGGAGGCCGATGACGTTGCGTGGGATCGGTTCGTTTGCCAGTGCGCATACGCTGCAGACCCGTCCGATGTTCGACAACGACTCGACGACCTACTACACGTCGGGCATCTCCCAGAAACCGGGCGATTGGATAGGCGTTGATCTGGGAGGCGTGCATGGCGTCGGCGAGGTCCTGGTCCTGCAAGGACGCAACTCGACGAAGGATGTCGACTATTTCGACCATGCCGTGCTGGAGTACTCGGTTGACGGGCGGCAGTGGTCTCCGCTGCTCGATGAACTCGACAAACAATATGTGATCCGTTGGACGGGCAGCCCGGTCGAGGCCCGGTATGTACGGCTGCGGGGTCTGGATTCGAAACGGACGAACCATGTGGCCATCCGCTCGTTCGAGGTCAATCCGCTGCATGCGGATCGGCTTCCTGCCCGGCTGTCGGGCTCCGACGCCGGGGATGAGTCCCGGCTTCCGTATGCATTCGACGAACGTTTGGATACGTCGCTGCCCCTCTCCGGGACGCTGGAGTTGTCCGTTCGGCCCGGTACGGAACAATATACGCTGCTGATGGGAGGATTGGATGCCCCCGTGCGGATCGAACAGTTGTCGGCCGACGGCGAAGTGTTGGAACGGGACGAGACCGGGAACTCTTTCTTCCGGTTTGCCGTTGCGAAGGGGACTGCGACTCTCCGCGTGACGGGAGATGTTGAGATTTTCGAGGTGATCGCCCGATAGCGGGCGTTAGTTGATCGAGTGAGGCGGGAACCGGGATGTTGATACCCGGTTCCCGTCTTGCTTTTGCGCTCTTTGAGGGGGCACAGACGGCTGGCAACGGGCGTGAGCAGTGCGGAGACGGTTGCTGTACTTCCGTTTGCCCGGAGTTGCGTTTACTCCCGGAGTCGCGCTGCTAATTTGCAATCACGAAAAGTCCCCTCCGAGGAGGGGATTTAGGGGAGGGTCAGACCAGCAGACGACGCCGTAGGCGGCGAGTAACAGGCGTGAGCAGTGTGGAGAAGGTTGCCGAACTTCCGTTTGCCCGGAGCCGCGTTTACTCCCGGAGTCGCGCTGCTAATTTGCAATCACGAAAAGTCCCCTCCGAGGAGGGGATTTAGGGGAGGGTCAGACCTGTAGACGACGCCGCAGACGGCTGGCAACGGGCGTGAATGGAGCGGATGCGATTGCCGAACTTCCGTTTGCCCGGTGTTGCGTTTACTCCCGGAGTCGCGTTGCTAATTTGCAATTACGAAAAGTCCCCTCCGAGGAGGGGATTTAGGGGAGGGTCAGACCAGCAGACGACGCCGCAGGCGGCGAGTAACAGGCGTGAGCAGTGCGGAGACGTTCGCCGAACTTCCGTTTGCCCGGAGTTGCGTTTACTTTTGCCTGAAATAGATCTGCATCGGGACGCCCGTATAAAAAAAGTCCCCCTTTTCAAAGGGGGATTTAGGGGGATTGTCTCACCTGGATTTTTCGGGCGTGAGAGGGGCGGATTTGCTAACGTCCTGCTACTTCTGACGGAAGTAGATCTGCATCGGGACGCCCGAAAAATCCCAGTGGTCGCGGATGTTGTTCTCCAGGAAACGACGATAGGGCTCCTTGATGTACTGCGGCAGGTTGACGAAAAAGGCGAACTGCGGCGTCGGCGTCGGAAGCTGCGTCACGTACTTGATCTTGATATATTTGCCTTTGGTTGCGGGAGGCGGATAGTTCTCGATGAGCGGCAGCAGGAAGTCGTTCAGCTCGGAGGTGGCGATGCGGCGTTTGCGCGACTGGTAGACGCGGATGGCCGTCTGCAGCACCTCGAGGATCCGCTGCTTGTTGATGACCGAGGTGAAGATGATCGGAATGTCGTTGAACGGCGCGAGCTTCTTCTTGAGGAACTCGGTCCACTCCTTCATCGTGTTGTTGTCCTTTTCGATCAGGTCCCACTTGTTGACCACGATGACGCACCCCTTGCGGTTGCGGACGATCAGGTTGTGGATGTTCAGGTCCTGCGATTCCAATCCCTGCTGGGCATCGAGCATCAGGATGCAGACGTCGGAGCTCTCGATGGCGCGGATCGACCGCATCACGGAGTAGAACTCCAGATCCTCCATCGTCTTGCCCTTCTTGCGCATGCCGGCCGTGTCGACGAGGTAGAAGTCCATGCCGTACTTGTTGTAACGGGTGCGGATCGAGTCGCGTGTGGTGCCGGCGATCGAGGTGACGATGTTGCGCTCCTGGCCGAGCAGGGCATTCGTCAGCGAGGATTTCCCGACGTTGGGGCGCCCGACGATGGTGATGTGGGGCAGATCGTCCTCCTCGTCGGAGGAAGCGTCGGCGGGCAGCGCTGCGAGGATGGCATCCATCAGGTCTCCCGTACCGCTTCCGGACATCGAACTGATGCAGTAGGGGTCGCCCAGACCGAGGGCATAGAATTCGTTCGAGCTGAATATCAGATCGTTGGTGTCGACCTTGTTGCAGACCAGAATCACCTTCTTCGAGGTGCGGCGCAGGATATCGGCCATGAGCATGTCGAGGTCGGTGATGCCGGTGCGGACCTCCACAAGGAAGAGGATCACGTCGGCTTCGTCGATGGCCAGCAGGACCTGTCGGCGGATCTCGTCTTCGAAGATATCCTCCGAGTTGACGGTGTAGCCGCCGGTGTCGATGACCGAGAATTCGCGGCCGTTCCAGTCGGTTTTGCCGTAATGGCGGTCGCGGGTGGTTCCGGCCGTGGAGTCGACGATGGCCTTACGCTCACCGACCAGGCGGTTGAAGAGGGTGCTTTTTCCGACGTTCGGACGTCCGACGATTGCTACGAGGCTCATGTTCTGCGATGTTCTTTATCTTTTTTAGGGTACAAAGATAGCGCAAATCTCGGGAATTGCAAAACTATACCCGGATGTAGCGGCTCTCGGTGTCGCCGGCCTGCACGGGGTAGAGCAGTACGGAGCTGTAGCCGGCGAAGTGGTGCTCCAGATAGGCCGGGATGCGGCCCATCGAGGGGTGGTAGGAGACGCGGTCGCGGCGACTCATGACGAACCACAGACAGTCGTCGTCGCGCATGTCGTGTCCAAGCGAGGGCAGGTCGTCCCACTGCGTGAAGGGGACGTAGTCGATGTTGGCCGGGCGTCTGCGTTCCCGCGGGCGGAGGTAGGCCAGCGTCGATTCGGGGGCCAGCAGCGAAACTTTCGCTCCGGAGTTCTCGGCCAGCAGCCGGATCCGGCGCAGCCATAACTTGAAGCCGGCCTCCTGTTCGGCCTTCTCGGGAACGACGATCAGGTGGCGCTTGATGGTGGCCAGCGGCTGTACGGGATGGTAGATGAAGGTGGTCAGGTTGCTCTGCATCAGTACGTCTGCGGTCATCTTGCCGATGCCGGGGCCCGAAGCTCCGGAGATGCCCGGCAGAACCGGCAGTCCCGGCATTGAGTGAGGCATCTGGTGCATACCCATAATGATGTCGGTGATGTTGCGCTCGCGGCTCACGCTGACGATGGCATTCGATATGTTGACGTCGTAGCGCATCAGCTCCTGGAGATAGATATCGCTGGCGGCGGCCGTCGTGGCAGCGGTTTCGAGGAGCTTCTCGGCCCGTTTTTCGGCCGAGGGGTCCTCGACCTGGTTGTCGATGGCGTGCAGGGCGTAGAGGCGTCCGCCGGGCTCCTTGGCGCGCTTGAGCATGACGCTCAGCGAGACGAGCTCCTCGACCGTCTGCTCGTTGGCTACGGGGATCAGCAGGTGCTCCTCGACCTTGGCGCTCTTTTCGTCCGTATCGGGACGGGTCTGGCGCACGGCGATGTTGTGGGCGCCGCGCTGCGTGGCGAAGGTCGAGACGGTGCACGTGGCCAGGATCATCAGGATCGTGCCGTTGAGGACGCTCTCGTTGAGCAGGCGGATCGGCTCGCCGTCGGGCGTATGGCCGAGGATGACGTTGTAGCCCACCATCACGGCGGCGAGCGTGGCGGCGACGTGGGCCGAACTCAGGCCGAAGATCACCGTACGCTGGTCGCGCGAGAGGCGGAAGCTCTTCTGCGTGAGCCAGGCGGCGATGAACTTGGCGGCGGTGATCAGCACGATCATCACGGCGGCCACCTCGAGGCTCTCCCAGTCGCGGAAGAAGGCGCGGTAGTCGATCAGCATGCCGACGCCGATCAGGAAGAAGGGGATGAAGATGGCGTTGCCGACGAATTCGATGCGGTTCATCAGCGGCGAGGTGCGGGGGATCAGCCGGTTGAGGGCGATTCCCGAGAGGAAGGCGCCGATGATGGGTTCGAGGCCGGCCAGCTGGGCGAGGAACGACCCGAGGAAGACCATCGCCAGGACGAAGATGTACTGCGAGATGTTGTCGCTGACCTGCTTGAAGAACCAGTGGGCGATGATCGGGAATACGAAGACGATGATGGCGATGCAGAGGGCCACCGAGCCGGCCAGCTGCCACCAGAACATCTCGTTGACGTTTCCCGTGGCCATGCCGACGATGACCGTGAGCAGCAGCAGGGCGAGCGTGTCGGTGATGACCGTGCCGCCGACGGCGATGGTGACGGCCTTGTCGCGGGCGATGCCGAGTTTGCTGACGATGGGGTAGGCGATCAGGGTCTGCGAGGCGAAGAGTCCGGCGAGCAGGATCGACGAGTAGATCGAGAATCCGAGGACGTAGTATCCGGCCAGGATACCCAGCAGGAGCGGGACGCAGAAGGTGTAGAGACCGAAGACGAGGCTTCGCCAGCTGTTGTGGCGGAAGTCGGACATGTCCATGTCCAGCCCCGAGAGGAACATGATGTAGAGCAGGCCGGCCGTTCCGGAGAGGATGATGCTGCTGTCGCGCAGCACGAGGTTCAGGCCGTGGGGGCCGATCACCGCGCCGGCGATGATGAGCCCCAGCAGATAGGGGATCTTGAGCTTGTTGAGCAGCAGCGGGGCTGCCAGGATGATGACCAGAATCAGCAGGAACTTGAGGATCGGGTCTTCGAGCGGCAGCGAGAAGTCTATGTGGGCGAACAGATACATGATCGGATGAGTCGACTGCAAGTTTAGAACAAATATAGGAAAAAATGCGCGGAAAAACAAGCTCCCGAGCGGGATTTGTCGCCGGACCGACACCGGGGAGTCGGCTGCCGGTGGCGGATGCGGGGCTTTTCCAGGTGACGGACAGCGACTTTCGTTCGATGGAGAAGCCTTGGCCGCCGGGGAAAAACCGGTGCCGGGACAGCCTTTCGTGCCGAAAAACGCCCGTACGGAGGATCCCCGGGGAGAAATAATCGCACGGCGGAGTGCGTTTTTCCGGAAAAAAACGTAACTTTGAAGAATCGAACAACGTAAACAACAACGCATGACGAACCGTACCCCGATCTCCGCCCGGTTGTTGTGCCCCGTTCTGGCGGGCTTCTTCATCATGGGATTCTGCGACCTGGTGGCCCCCATTACGGGGCGTATCGCCGCGGATTTTCCCCCCGAGGAGCAGACGGCCGTGAGCTTTCTCCCGACGATGGTCTTCCTGTGGTTTCTGGTGCTCTCGACCCCCGTTGCGGCACTGATGAACCGCTGGGGGCGCAAGGCGACGGCGCTGGCGGGTTATGCCCTCACCTTTGCGGGACTGATGATCCCCTGGGCGGCGGGTGCCGCGTGTCTGCTGAGGTGGTATTTCGTCGGATTCGGCCTGCTGGGCATCGGCAATACGTTCGTGCAGGTGGCCGTCAACCCGCTGCTGGCGACGATCGTCCCCGGCGAGCGGATGACCAGCTACCTGACCGTCGGGCAGATCTTCCGCAACACGTCGCTGTTGCTGCTGGCGCCGCTGGTGACCGCGCTTGTGGCGTGGACGGGCTCGTGGCGGCTGCTGCTGCCGATCTACGCCGGACTGACCGTCGTCGGAGGCGTGTGGCTGCAGCTGACGGCGATCCCCGAACCGCCGCGCAGCGAACGGACCGCCGGACTGGCGGAGTGCTTCCGCCTGCTGAAGAACCGCCGTGTCTTGCTCTCGGCGCTGGGCATGGCCTGCTTCATTGCCGGCGACGTGGCCATCGGATACCTCTCCGTGCGGCTGATCGACAACCCCTCGTCGATCCTTACGACGACGGGCTTCTACGCCTGCCGTATTGTCGGAACGCTCGTCGGGGCGTGGGTGCTCGTGCGCTTCTCCGACGTGAAGTACCTGGCCTGGAACATGGCCGTGGGCTTGGTGCTGGCCGTGGCGCTGATCTTCGTGCGCAACGAGGCGGCGATCTATGCGGCCGTCGGGGTGCTGGGCTTCGTGATGGCGTGCGTCTTCGCCACGTTCTACGCCGTGGCGACGAAGGCCGTGCCGGAGCGGGCCAACGAGGTGGCCGGACTGATGATCCTCGCCATTGCGGCCGGAGCCGTCTCGGGGCCGGTGTGCGGGGCGGTGATCCGTGTGACGGGGAACCCTCATGCGGGAATGATCTTTGTGACGGTCTGCCTGGCCTACATGCTTTGGGCGGCAATCCGCCTCGGGCGGGACAAAAACGAAAAATGACTATGAACAAACTGCTGAAAATCCTCTTGACGCTGCTGCTGGCCGGCTCGGCCGGGAGTGCTGCGGCACAACGCCCCCGCACGTTGGTGGAGTGGGGCGTGATCGGGGGTATCAACATCCCCGACTATACGACGAACATGGATGCCACGGACATCCGCAACAAAATGGGCTGGCAGGCCGGTATCGTCACGGCCGTCAAGCTGGGCGCCTTCGCCGTCGAGCCGCAGATCCTCTACGTGCGGCAGGGGCTGCGCATCCGTCCCGAAGGGGGCGGCGAGCTGAACCTGAAGTCGAATTCGATCGACGTGCCGGTGCTGGCGTCGTTCCGCCTGCTCAGTCCGCTGAGCATCTACGCCGGACCGGTCTTCACGGTGATGAACGACTGCAAGCAGAAGTCGGGCGGCGATCTGCTCGATTTCGGGCGGATCCGTCCGTCGGTGTCGTACACCGTCGGTGCCGGGGTGGTGCTGCTGCGCCACCTGCTGGTCGACGTGCGCTACAACGGCCAGTTCCGCAGCAAGCACGACGTGGTGCTTCCGGACGGCCGCCAGCTGGACAAACTCCGTACCTACAACGTGGCGCTCAGCGTCGGTTATATCTTCTGATGGCCTATGACGGAGACAGTCGGTAAGGAGATACTCATCGAAGGGGTCGATCCGCGGGAGCTCTACGGCCCGCAGGACGCCTATCTGGATCAGATCAAGTCGCTGCATCCGGCGCTGAAGATCGTGGCGCGGGGGTCGTCGCTCAAGGTGCTGGGCCCGGAGGCCGAGACGCGCCGCTTTGCCAAACGCATCGACGCGCTGGTGGCCTATTACCTCAAGTACGGTCATATCTCGTCGCAGGTCATCGACCAGTGCTTCTCGGGGGCCTCGCTCCAGGAGGAGGGTCCCGTGGACAAGGATGTGATCGTCTACGGCAACAACGGCAACATCGTCCGGGCGCGGACCGTGAACCAGCAGCGGCTGGTCAAGCTCTATGATAAGGACGATCTGCTGTTTGCCGTGGGGCCTGCGGGTTCGGGCAAGACCTATACGGCCATAGCGCTGGCCGTGCGGGCCCTGAAGGAGCGGCAGGTGCGGCGCATCATCCTGACGCGTCCGGCCGTCGAGGCGGGCGAGAAGCTGGGCTTCCTGCCGGGCGACATGAAGGAGAAGCTGGACCCCTATCTGCAGCCGCTGTACGATGCGCTGAACGACATGATCCCGCCCGCCAAACTGCAGAAGTACCTCGAGGAGGGGACCGTTCAGATCGCGCCGCTGGCCTACATGCGTGGCCGTACGCTGGACAACGCCTTCGTCATTCTGGACGAGGCGCAGAACACCACCCTGTCGCAGATCAAGATGTTTCTGACGCGCATGGGGCGCAACGCGCGCTTCATCGTCACGGGCGACGTGACGCAGGTCGACCTTCCGAAGAAGTCGGACAGCGGACTGGTGCGTGCGATGGAGATCCTGCGCGGTGTCGATGGAATCGGCATCGTGGAGTTTGACAAACGCGACATCGTGCGCCACCCGCTGGTCAAGTACATCGTCGAGGCCTTCGACCGCAAGGCGGCCGCCGAGTCCGACGAACACGAAACGAACAATCATTCAAAAACCAAAAACGAATAAATCCCGAAAACTATGGATCGCAATCTGACGGCACTGAAGCCGACACTGGTCTGGAAACATTTCGCGGAGATCGTCCGCATCCCGCGCCCCTCGTCGCACGAGGAGCAGATCCGCCGCTACGTGCTTGACACGGCGCACAAACTGGGCCTGGAGGCTCACGAGGACGAGGCGCACAACGTCTACGTGCGCAAGGCGGCCACGCCGGGCTGGGAGAACCGCAAGGGGGTCGTTCTGCAGGCCCATCTGGACATGGTTCCGCAGAAGAACAACGACAAGGTCTTCGACTTCACGAAGGACCCGATCGACGCCTATATCGACGGTGAGTGGGTGACGGCCGACGGCACGACGCTCGGGGCCGACGACGGCATCGGCGTGGCCGCGATTCTGGCCGTGCTCGAGGACGACACGCTGCAGCACGGACCGCTCGAGGCGCTTTTTACGGCCACGGAGGAGACCGGCATGGACGGTGCCTTCGGACTGAAGGGCGGACTGCTGCAGGGCGACATCCTGCTCAACCTCGATTCGGAGACCGAGGGTGAACTCTACGTGGGGTGCGCCGGCGGACTGGACGCCAACATGCTCTTCGACTACGCCGAGGTGCCGACCCCGGCGGAGGACTACTCGGCCGTGAAGGTGACGGTCAAGGGGCTCAAGGGCGGCCACTCGGGCATCCAGATCGTCTGCCAGCGGGCGAATGCCAACAAGGTGCTGTTCCGCTTCCTGAACGAGGCTCCGTGCGAGGTGCTGCTGGCGTCGGTCGACGGCGGCGGGCTGCGCAACGCCATTCCGCGTGAGGCCGAGGCGACGGTGCTCGTCCCGACCGAGGAACTGGGGACCTTCACCGAGGCGCTGGCCGCCTACCGGGAGGTCATTGCGGCCGAATATGCCGGCATCGAGGATTCGATCGAGATGTTTGCCGGGGAGTGCGGACGTCCGGCCGGCATGATGCCTGCGAAGACGGCCGATGCGCTGGTACGTGCCGTGGTGGCCTGTCCGGACGGCGTGCAGAAGATGTCGAAGGCGATGGAGGGGCTGGTTCAGACCTCGACGAACCTGGCCCGCGTGGTTTCGGACGGCCGCACGGTGAAGCTGCAGTGCCTGCTGCGCAGTTCGGTGCGCAGCGAGAAGCGCGCCCTGGGCGAGGCCATCGAGGCGCTGTTTGCCCTGGCCGGCGCACAGACCGAGCTGACGGGCGAGTACGACGGCTGGAATCCCGACATGTCGTCGCCGATCCTGAAGGCGATGACCGCCTCTTACGAGCGTCTCTTCGGTCGGAAACCCCACGTGACGGCCATCCACGCCGGACTGGAGTGCGGCATCATCGGCAGCAACTATCCGGGTCTGGACATGATCTCGTTCGGTCCGACGATCTGCTATCCCCACTCGCCGGACGAGAAGGTGGAGATCGCCTCGGTCGTGAAGTTCTACGACTTCCTGACCGACACGCTGCGTCACATCCCCGAAAAGTAGCGTCGAGGTGGCCGTACAGTCCGACAAGTGGTTCGTGATCGTCAATCCCGTGGCCGGCGGCGGCCGCGGGCTCGATCACTTTCCGCAGATCTCGAAACTGTTGCGCGATGCGCATATCGTCTGCGAACCGGTCTTCACGGAGCACAAGTTCCACGCCACGGAGCTGACCGTGACGGCCGTGCGCGAGGGCTACCGGCGAATCATCGCCGTCGGTGGCGACGGTACGCTGCATGAGGTGGTCAACGGCCTCTTCATCCAGCAGACGGTGTGTCCGGACGAGGTGCTGCTGGCCGTCGTTGCCGTCGGTACGGGCAACGACTGGGTGCGTACGTTCGGCATCTCGAACCGCTATCAGGATGCCGTGCGGGCGATCAGCGCCGGGTGTTCGTTCCTGCAGGACGTCGGGGTGGTTTCGTACGAGGAGGCCCACTACCGCCAGAGCCGCTACATGGCCAATGTGGCCGGCGTAGGATTCGACGCCCACGTCGTGCGCAAGCTCTCCCACCTGAAGAAGAAGGGCCACAAGAGCCGCTGGCGCTATACGTGGTGCGTGGTGAAGAACTTCTTCCGCTACAAGTCGACGGGCATCAAGGTGTGGGTCGACGACCGGCTGGTTTACAACAACCTGCTGCTGTCGGCGGCCGTGGGCATCTGCAAGTTCAACGGCGGCGGCATGCAGCCCCTTCCGGCGGCCATTGCCGACGACGGCATTCTGGACCTTTCGCTCATCCGCCCGATCCATTTCTGGCATGTGCTCTTCCGCTTCCACTACCTCTTCAACGGCGGGATCTACCGCATCCGCCACATCCTTCAGGAGCGGGGCAGCCACATCCGCATCGAGTCGTCGCCCGAGGTCTCGGTCGAGATCGACGGCGAACCGCTGGGCCATACGCCGCTCGAGTTCTCGATCCTCCACCGGGCCATCCGCATCGTCGTGTCGCCCGACTTCCCGGGGTTGAAGCATCCGGCGTAGCCTCATCCAAGGCTTCAGTGCGGCTCGCGACCGGCCTTCCGGAGGGTGGGACCATCGGGATGCCTGGCACCTGAGGCGGCATCGACCCTTTTGGCTCCGTCCATGAAATCCGACCTGCGGGTCGGATTTTTTTTTTTTTGCTCAAAATCATAAGTGTGTGCGCACACACTTGCGATTTTCGAAAAAAGTACCTACTTTTGTCGGACCGCGGATCCCAAGATCCGAAGCACACGATCATGCAGCGCGAACACGAAGATATCCCCTCGGAGAGAGACGCGTCGCCGACGAAGACGCGGCCGGCCGCCCCGACCCCTTCGGAACGGGACCGGTCCGGGGCGAGGACGTCGGACGCAACGATGAAGCCGTCCGGGGATGGCGGAGCCGTGGCGACGGTGCGGATCGTCGACATCGCCCGGATGGCGGGCGTATCGACGGCAACGGTCGACCGCGTGATCCACAACCGCGGCAAGGTCTCGGCCGGGAATCTGGCCCGGATCCGGGAGGTGCTCGAACGGGTCGACTACCGTCCGAATCTGATTGCGCGTTCGCTGGCTTCGGGACGTCGGTACGCGGTGGCCGTGGTGATGCCCCGTTTTGCCGAGGGCGATTACTGGGCCGACTTCGAGGCGGGCATCGCCCGGGCCGAGGCCGAGGCGCGGCGTTACAACGTCGAGGTGCACCGCTTTTATTTCGATCAGTACGACCGGACGTCGTTCGATGCGCTGCTCGAACGGCTGCGGGCGGAGTCCTTCGACGGTGTGCTTCTGGCCACGCTCTTTGCCGAGCGGGTCATCCCCTTTGCCGAGGAGCTCGACCGGCGGGAGATTCCCTATGTCTTTGTCGATTCCGATCTGCCGGAGTGCCACCGGCTGGCTTACTACGGCACCTCGTCGTTCGATGCCGGGGTGGTGGCGGCGCGTCTGCTTTTCGAGCGGCTGGATCCCGGGGCCGACATCGTCGTGGGACGGATTCTCCATCACGGAGACGGCGGCTCGAACCAGTGCCGCGAGCGTGAGCGTGGCTTTCGGGACTATCTTGCGCGCCACGATTTTCGCGGAATCCTGCACCATGTGTCGCTGCGTCTGGACGACGGGGCGCACAATGCTCGCATGCTCGACGAACTGTTTGACTGCCATCGATCGATTGCCGGCGCCGTGACCTTCAATTCGACCTGCTACATTCTGGGCGGCTACCTGGCAGCCCGGCAGCGTACCGACGTGCGGCTGGTGGGCTACGATGTGATCGCCCGCAACCGGCGGATGCTCGAGGAGGGGGTGGTCACCGCCCTCGTGGCCCAACGCCCCGGGATGCAGGGTTATTGCGGGGTGATGGCGTTGTGCGGATGGCTGGTCGAGGGGCGTCGTCCGGCGGCGGTCAACAACCTGCCGATCGACATTCTGCTGCGCGAGAATATTTCGTACTATACCAACAATATCAATTGAACCGATCATGAAAAATCTTTTTGACATTCGCGACCGTGTGGTTGTCGTGACGGGCGGAGCCGGTATTCTGGGACGTTCGATCTGTGCCTACCTGGCCGAGCAGGGGGCGAAAGTCGTCGTGCTGGACCGTGACGAGAAGGCCGGCTCGGAGCTGGTGTCGTCGATCCGCGGGAAGGGCGGTGAGGCGCTGTTCCTGACCACCGACGTGCTGAACCGCGAGGCGCTCGAGGCCAATCGCGACGCCATTCTGAAGGCCTACGACCACATCGACGTGTTGCTGAACGCCGCCGGCGGCAACATGGGCGGAGCCACGATCGCTCCCGACAAGTCGTTCCTCGACCTGGAGGTCGACGCCTTCAGGAAGGTGGTGGATCTGAACCTCTTCGGCACGGTGCTTCCGACGACGGTCTTCGGCGAGGCGATGACGGCCCGCCGGAAGGGTGTCATCGTCAACTTCTGCTCCGAATCGGCGCTTCGTCCGCTGACGCGCGTGGTGGGCTACGGCGCCGCCAAGGCCGCCATTGCCAACTATACGAAGTACATGGCCGCCGAACTGGCCATGAAGTTCAGCCCCGAGATGCGCGTGAACGCCATCGTTCCGGGCTTCCTGCTGACGAACCAGAACCGCACGCTGCTGACCAACCCCGACGGCTCGTATACCGACCGCGCGCGGACGATCATCGCCCATACGCCGGCGGGCCGCTTTGCCGAACCCGAGGAGCTGCTCGGCACGATCCACTACCTGATCAGCGACGCATCGTCGTTTGTGACCGGCGCGCTGGCCGTTGTCGACGGCGGCTTCGACGCCTTCTCGATCTGAAACACGAATCCCGGAGGAGCCCTTGCCGGCCGTATCGGTCCGGAAGCCGCGGCAGGCGGGCCCTCCCCAAATCCAGAAAACATGTATCTTTGCAAACAGTCGTGGCGTTGGTACGGGCCGAATGATCCCGTCAGCCTCGCCGATATCCGTCAGGCCGGAGCTACCGATATCGTCCATGCCCTGCATCACATTCCCAACGGCGAGGTGTGGCCCGTCGAAGAGATCCGCCGCCGTCAGCAGCTGATTGCCGATGCCGGTCTCACGTGGTCCGTCGTGGAGAGCATCCCGGTCCACGAGCACATCAAGACCCGCACGGGCAACTTCCAGCCCTATATCGAGAACTACAAGCAGTCGATCCGCAACCTGGCCGCGTGCGGCATCCACGTCATCACGTACAACTTCATGCCGGTGTTGGACTGGACGCGCACGAACCTGGCCTACGAACTGCCCGACGGATCGCGGGCCCTGCGCTTCGAGCGGGCGGCCTACGTGGCCTTCGACCTCTTCATCCTGAAGCGTCCCGGAGCCGAAAAGGAGTACACCGAGGAGGAGTGTGCCGCGGCCCGGGCGCGTTACGAACGGATGGATGCCGCCGAGATCGAACTCCTGACGCGCAACATGATTGCCGGACTGCCGGGTTCGGAGGAGAGCTTCACGCTGGAGCAGTTCCAGCACGAGCTTGACCGCTACAAGGGGGTGACGGCCGAGGTGCTGCGCGAGCATCTGATCGCCTTCCTGCGCGAGGTGACGCCCGTGGCCGACGAGGTGGAATCGGTGCTGGCCATCCATCCGGACGATCCGCCGTTCCCGATTCTCGGCCTTCCGCGCATCCTCTCCACGGAGGAGGATTTTCGGAAGTTGGTCGAGGCCGTTCCGAACGCCTCGAACGGATTGTGCCTCTGCACGGGTTCGCTGGGCGTCTCGCCGAAGAACGACCTGCCGGGGATGATGCGCCGCTGGGGCGACCGCGTGAACTTTGTCCACCTGCGTTCGACGCAGCATGATGCCGAGGGCAACTTCTACGAGGCGAACCACCTCGAAGGCGACGTGCCGATGTACGAGGTGATGAAGGCGCTGCTCGAGGTCGAACAGCGCCGCCGGATCTCGATCCCGATGCGTCCGGACCACGGCCACCAGATGATCGACGACCTGCACAAGCGGACCAATCCGGGTTATTCGTGTCTGGGCCGCCTGCGCGGACTGGCCGAGTTGCGCGGACTGGAGATGGGCATTGCCCGATCGCTCTTCGCCGACCGGTAGCCACGGGCGGGATACCTGCAAAAGAGGGCTTCCGAGATGCCTCGGAAGCCCTCTTTTTGTATGTGCGGAGCCGTTATCGGGCGTTGTTGGACGAGGCCGTTGCGGCGGGCTGAGCCGAGGTTGCGGATGCCCCGGCGGCGGGCGTAACGGTCTCGGTGATGTCGATCTCGGTCACCTCCCAGTTGAAGAGATCGTTGGCGCACTGGCTCTCCAGCTGACTGATCTGCGAGAGGTCGGTCGTGTCGGCCAGAATGGCGTTGAAGAACTGCCCTATCGAGGAGTAGGTGTTGTTGACCTTTGTGGCCAGACAGTTGTAGAAGGCCTTGAGCTGGTCGTGGTCGAGCCCCTGGGGCAGAATTCCCTGAGCCACGAGGACGTTGTAGGGGAAGATGTGGCGCATGTTGCGGGCATCGGCGTTGAGTTCGTCGACGATTTCGGTCACGACGACCATGTCGACCGTATCGTCGACGCCCTCCATCTGGATAAACTCCACGTAGACGGGGTAGGCATTTTCGAGCGTTCCGGCGACCGCGTCGGAGAAGAGCCCGAATTCGGCATCGGTCAGGTCGTCGAGGTAGACCATCTGGCGATACGAGCGCAGGGCTTCGCGCATGGCCTTTCGTTGTTCGTGGTTCCATTGGCGCTGTTTGGAGCACCCGGAGAATCCTGCGGTCACGAGGGCCAGCAGAGTCAGAGAGAGGAGCAGTCTTTTCATGTTTGTTCCGATTAAAGGTTTGATTGTTTCAATTTACCGGCCGTAAGAGCAATCCGTGTGCCAAAAAAATCGTATCTTGCCCTCCGATGGATTTCAATCATTACATAACGGTTGCGGAATTTGCTCCGCTGGCCGAATTTTTCCGGACGGAGGGCCACAGCCGACTCTTTCTTCCGGGAGAGCTGCTGGCCCGGCAGGACGAACACAACCCTTGTTGCGGGCTGGTCGAGAACGGTGCCTTCCGTTACGTGCATCTGACAGCCGAAGGGGATGCCCCGGTGGTAGGGTATTCCTTTTCGGAGGAGTTTGTCGGCGACTATATTTCGATGAGCAATGGTCAGCGGTCGTGGGTCGGGATCGAGGCCATGTGCGAAAGCCGGGTGTGGTGTCTTGACTACGGGCGTCTGGCCTCCTTTTACGCGGCGGATGCGGCCCACGAGCGGTTGGGACGCCGACTGGCCGAACATCTGCTGGCCGAGGTCTACGAACGGCTGTTGCAATGTTACGTCACCTCGCCGCAGGAGCGCTATGAGGCTCTGCTGCGCCGTTGTCCCGATCTGTTGAATCTTGTTTCCCTCAAGGAACTGGCCTCCTATCTGCGGGTTCGTCCCGAGACCCTGAGCCGTATCCGTCGCCGCATCCGGTGACCGCCCGCATTTCTTGATTTCGATCAACTTCCTCTCCGGCAGCCTTTTCTATCTTTGCCCGCATGAAACAGGTTGTCATTATCGGGGCCACGTCCGGGATTGGACGGGGCCTTGCCGAACGGCTTGCGGCCGCCGGATGGCGGGTCGGGGCCGTCGGGCGTCGCGGGGCCTTGCTTCGTGAACTGGCTGAGAGTGCTCCCGCGAATATCTTGTATGCCGAGGCCGATGTCACGTATCCGGCGGAGTGTCTACAGGCGTTGTCGGAGTTGGTTGAACGACTGGGCGGGATGGATCTTTGTGTCGTCTGCTCGGGGACGGGCGAATTGAATCCGTCGCTGGATTTCGCCCTCGAGGAGCCGGCCATCGAGACCAACGTGCGCGGTTGGACGGCTGTGGTCGACTGGGCCTACCGCCGGTTCGAAAGCTGCGGTAAGGGGTGCCTTGCGGTTGTCACGTCGGTGGGCGGATTGCGCGGAAGCGGTGCGGCGCCGGCCTATAACGCTTCGAAGGCTTATCAGATCAACTATGCCGAGGGGTTGCGCCAACGGGCGGCAAAGACCGCTTCGGGCGTTCGGGTGGTGGACCTCCGTCCGGGACTGGTCGATACGGCGATGGCTCGCGGCGAGGGGCTCTTTTGGGTGATGCCCGTCGATCGGGTGGTGGATCAGATGCTGCGGGCCCTGTTCCGCGGGCGGCGAGTGGCGGTTGTGACCCGTCGCTGGCGACTGGTGGCCTGGCTGCTGCGGTGGTTGCCCGAGTCGTTGTATCTCAAATTGTAGACGGGAACATGAACGGATGGCTGCTGGCAGCCGGAGGGCTGCTACTCGTTGCTTTTTTCGTGCATTCGTTTGCCGGCAACCGGTTCTATTCCTCGGCCCGTCCCGATCGGGACAGCATCCGGGCCTGCGATGCGTGGCTGATGGGGCGTTGCGGTATGCAGATGATCGGAGTGGATCTGTTGATGGCATCCGGTTTTCTGTTGGCGTCAGGAAGTGGAGTGCTTCCTCGTTTCAGGGTTCTGGAGTGGTTTCTCGCATTGATTTATGGCGGGTGGACGCTGGGGTGGCTTCTGTCACTGGCTATCGAGAGGTCGTCGGCGCGTCACTATCTGCGATTGTGTCAATGGATGCTTTTTCTCGCGGTTGCCGCTTTGATCGGGATTGGACTTTCCCGCTGATCTGCACTCTTTCCATGCGAAGAGGGGCGGAATTTGCATTCCGTCCCTCTTCTTATTCGGTTCCCTTTGCTTGGGACATCTTTTTCAGGCCCCCCCCCTCTTGTCGGCCCCTTATCGGCTCCTTGTCGGCCTCTTATCGGCTCCTTGTCGGCCTCTTGTCGGCCCCTTGTCGGCCCCGCGTCAGCAGGTGCCGAAGCGGAAGACGATCTTCTGGCAGTAGAGCTCGCCCGGGTGGAGCAGCGGCGAGGGGAACTCCGGATGGTTCACCGCATCGGGGTAGTTCTGGCACTCCATCGCCACACCGGCATAATCCTCGTAGCGGCCTCCCGACTTGGTTTCGGGGCAGCCGCCCGAGAGCCAGTTGCCCGTATAGATCATCACGCTGGGCTGTGAAGTGAGCACCGTCACCGTGCGTCCCGATTTCGGTTCGCGCAGCGTCCCGACCTCACCCAGGATATCGGGCTTCCAGCCGTCGATGACGAACGGGTGGTCGTAGCCGCGGAAGTCGCGGATGTGGTTGAACTCCGAGTCGATGCCCGGGCGGAACGAGCGGAACTCGCGGAAATCCTGCGGCGTCCCCTCGACGTCGAGCAGCCGGCCCGTCGGGATCTGGCGCTCGTTCATCTCCAGCACCTTCGAGCAGTTCAGACGCAGTTCGTGGTCCAGCACCGAGCCGCTCGACTCGCCCGCCAGATTGAAGTAGACGTGGTTCGTCAGATTGACGACGGTCGTCTGCGTCGTCTTGGCCTTGTAGGTGATCTCCAGGGCGTTGTCGTCGTCGAAGTCGAAGACCGCCTCGACATACAGCTCGCCGGGGTAGCCCTGGTCGCCGTCCTCCGACGTGAGTGCCATCACCACGCGGTTGGTCTCCACGCGGCTCTCCCAGACGCGGTTGGCGAAGTTCTTCGTCCCGCCGTGGAGGTGGTTCACGCCGTTGTTGATCTCCAGGTGGTACTCCTTGCCCTCGACCGTCATGCGGCCGTAGGCGATGCGGTTGGCGCAGCGGCCGACGCTCTTGCCGGCGGCCGCACCGTCGAAGAAGTAGCCTTCGGGGTGTTTGTACCCCAGCACGACGTCGGCCATGCGGCCTTCGCGGTCGGGCATCTTCACGGAGACGATGGCCGCTCCGAAGTTCGAGAGCTGCACCTCGGCCCCGCGGTCGTTGCGCAGCGTATAGAGGATGATCGCCTCACCCTCGGGGGTCATGCCCCATACGTTCTGTTCAATATTGACCATCTTTTCATGCAGTTTTAAGCGGTTTCAGTTTCATTTGGCCGGCCGGTTCCATTCAGCATGGCTTTGTTCCGTCCGGCCCGGTTCCATTCAGCAAGGCAGCAAGGCTCGGCCTTGTTCCGTCCGGTCTGCCCTGCCCCCCCCCTCGGATTGCTACTCGACCGGGGGCAGCACCTCGAGGATGCGGTCGATGCGGCGCAGACACTCCTCCTTGCCGATGAACGACGTGACGTCGTACATGCCGGGGCCTTTGCCGGCGCCCACCAGTGCCAGACGCAGCGTGTTCATCACCTGGCCCATGGCGTATCCCTTCTCCTCGATCCAGGCGTGGACGATGCGCTCGGTGTTTTCGAGCGAGAAGTCGTCGATCGAGGCCAGCACCTCGCGCACCTCGCGCAGGATGGCCGGGTTCTCTCCTTTCCAGTACTTGCGGGTCTGCTTCTCCTCGTACCGGGTCGGCGCCACGAAGAAGAACGACGTCAGGTCCCAGAGATCGGTGATGAACGTGGCGCGCTCCTTCATGATGCCGGCGGCACGTCCGGCCACCTCGTCCGAGACTTCAATGCCGTGCTCGCGCAGGATGGGCTGGTAGAGAACGGCCAGTTCGGCGTCCGTCTTGTGGTGCATGTACTGGGCGTTGAACCACTTGGCCTTGTCGGGCTGGAAGCGGGCTCCGGATTTCGAGACGCGTTCGAGCGAGAAGCTGTCGATCAGCTCCTGCATCGAGAAGATCTCCTGCTCGGTGCCGGGGTTCCAACCGAGCAGCGCCAGCATGTTGATGAAGGCCTCGGGGAAGTAGCCGTCCTCGCGGTATCCGCGGGCGGTTTCGCCCGTTGTGGGCGACTTCCAGAAGAGCGGGAAGACGGGGAATCCCATCTTGTCGCCGTCGCGCTTCGAGAGCTTGCCGCCGCCCGTGGGCTTGAGCAGCAGCGGCAGGTGGGCGAAGGCGGGCTGCGTGGCCTCCCAGCCGAAGGCCTTGTAGAGCAGGTAGTGCAGCGGCAGCGAGGGGAGCCACTCTTCGCCGCGGATGACGTGCGAAACCTCCATCAGATGGTCGTCGACGATGTTGGCCAGGTGGTAGGTGGGCAGCGCATCGGCCGACTTGTAGAGCACCTTGTCGTCCAACGTCGAGGTGTTGACCTCGACATGGCCGCGGATCAGGTCGTCCATCTCGACCAGCTGGTTTTCGGGCATCTTGAAGCGGATGACCCACTGGTCGCCGCGTTCGATGCGGGCCCGAACCTCCTCGGCCGGGAGGGCCAGCGAGGTGGCCAGCTTTTCGCGGACCTGACAGTTGTAGGCGAAAGCCTCGCCGCGGGCCTCGGCCTCATGGCGCAGGCGGTCGAGCTCCTCGGCCGTATCGAAGGCGTAGTAGGCCCAGCCCGACTCGACGAGCTGCAGGGCGTATTTGAGGTAGATTTCGCGGCGTTCGCTCTGGCGGTAGGGGGCGTGGGGGCCGCCGACGCCGACACCCTCGTCAATCTGGATGCCGCACCATTTGAGCGACTCCAGGATATACTCCTCGGCACCGGGAACGAAGCGTTGCGAATCGGTATCCTCGATGCGGAGGATCATCGTGCCCTTGTGCTGACGGGCGAAGAGGTAGTTGTACAGAGCCGTGCGGACGCCTCCGATGTGGAGCGGCCCGGTGGGGCTGGGTGCGAAGCGCACCCGAACAGGTCTTTCCATGGACATTTATGTTTTTTGTCGTTTTATCTCTTTTCGCGGAGGTTTGTGGCTGGCCGGTTTGTTCTTCCGGCAGCGCCCCCCCCCTCCTCTTGAGGACCCCGGTTATTTCACGCGGTATTCGATGCGCATGGTGATGCGGGCCTTCTTCTGGCGGCTTGCGGTGTTGAACGAACCGCCGGCCGAGAACTCCTCGTTGGTATTGGCACCGGTGATCTGGAAGACGCCCATGCGGGCCGAGGCCACGCGGCCGATCTTCGTGCCGGCGTTGACGGCGATCTTTTCGGCGCGCATCCGGGCGTCGGCCGAAGCGGTCTCGATCAGCCCCATCTTCACGTCGTCGAGCTTCGTGTAGTAGTAGTCCGGGGCGTAGGCCTCGATCGAGACGCCCTGGGCGATGAGCGAGGAGATCTCGCGCGAAATGGTCTCGACGCGTTCCACGTCACGCGACTCGACGGTGAAGCGCTGCCGCAGCTGGTAGCATTTGAAGCGCTGCCCGGCCCAGTTTCCGTTGGCGTTGTAGACCGGTTCGAACTGCTTGTCGACGTTGACGAACTCGAAGACCACGGCATCGGCCGGCAGCCCCTTCTCTTCGAGGTATTTCTGCACTTTGGCCTTGCTCTGTTCGATCTGGGCGTATCCGGCGGCAACCTGCTGGGCTTCGGCCGTGAGGGTGGCCGACCAGACGATCAGGTCCGACGTGAATTCCGTTTCGCCGAGGCCCGTCACGACGATCGTGTCCTGCGAGCGATACTTGTAGGTGTAGGCGCGGGCGAGCACGGCGGCGCAAATGATGGCCGCGATGCCCAGAAGGAGGTACTTTGCGTTTTTCATGGTCAACAGTTTTTGAGGTTTTCCATTGTCTTTGGGGCGCATCCCGAATTTTCGACGTGCGCCGGGTTTGCTTTTGGTGCCTTGGCGGGGCGGTCTCTTCTTGCCGCGTGGTCTGGAGCCGGCTTGTCTGCGCGGGTCGTTAATTGCTTCTCGGCGGGACTTCGGCCCCATCACCGCGGATGTCTGCCTCGTCTCAGCGGGACTTCGGCCCCACCACCACCACCACCCGCTCGGTCAGACGTTGAAGAGGAAGTGCATGATGTCGCCGTCCTGCACGACGTAGTCCTTGCCCTCGATGCCGATCTTGCCGGCGTCGCGGCAGGCCTTCTCCGACCCGAGCGTGACGTAGTCGTCGTACTTGATGACCTCGGCACGGATGAATCCCTTCTCGAAGTCGGTGTGGATGATACCGGCCGTCTGGGGGGCCTTCATGCCGCGGGAGTAGGTCCAGGCGCGGGTTTCGTCGGCTCCGGTGGTGAAGAACGTTTCGAGATTGAGCAATTTGTAGGCCGCTTTGATCAGCCGGGCCACACCCGACTCCTCCAGCCCCAGATCCTCGAGGAACATCTGCCGTTCGTCGTAGCTCTCGAGTTCGGCGATGTCGGCCTCGGTGGCGGCGGCGATGATGAGCATCTCGGCCTTTTCGTCGGCAATGGCCTTCCGTACAGCCTCGGTGTAGGCGTTGCCCGTTGCGGCGCTCTTTTCGTCGACGTTGCAGACGTATAGCACGGGTTTGTCAGTCAGCAGGTTGAGGTCGGCAACGAGCTTGCGGTCCTCCTTGTCGAGCTCCACGGTGCGGGCGCTCTTGCCCTGCTCGAGCACCGACTTGTACTGGAGCAGCAGCTCGACGGCGCGTTTGGCGTTCTTGTCGCCGCCCGAGGTGGCCTGCTTCTGGGTCTTGGCCAGCCGGTTCTCGACCGTCTCGAGGTCCTTCAGCTGGAGCTCCGTGTCGATGATGCCCTTGTCGCGCACCGGGTCGATCGAACCGTCGACGTGGGTGATGTTTCCGTTGTCGAAGCAGCGCAGCACGTGGATGATTGCGTTCGTGTTGCGGATATTTCCGAGGAACTTGTTGCCCAGACCTTCGCCCTTCGAGGCGCCCTTGACCAGACCGGCGATGTCGACGATCTCGATGGTGGTGGGGATGACCCGTTTGGGGTGGTCTATTTCGGCCAGGCGGATCAGCCGCTGATCGGGTACGGTGATGACGCCGACGTTGGGTTCGATGGTGCAGAAGGGGAAGTTGGCAGCCTGAGCCTTTGCGTTGGACAGGCAGTTGAAAAGCGTCGATTTGCCCACGTTCGGCAGACCGACGATGCCGCATTGTAATGCCATGTATTTCGAATTTTTTTGTTCGCAGCGCAAAGATACGAAAAGTCGGGGGCAAAAAGACAACTTTGCCGGCAATTTTTACCCCGTGCGGTCTATTTTCCGCTGCGGGTTTGCGCTGCGGACCGGAAAATGGTCGGCAAGGCTCCTCCTGCGCATGCGAGAGGCCTCCGGGCGGGGCTTTGTGGAAAATTATCGCCGTGATTTTTTGCCGAACGGTGGTTTATGCGTATCTTTGAAGGTCTAAAATAAACGGACGATGGATTGGAAAACAATGCAAACCGATCTGCAGCGACTCGCCGCATTGATCGACGGGTGGTCGCAGACGGATCAGATACCGGATGTGGAGCGGGATCTGGCTCTGCAGAAGTTGCGCGACCTCTACGAAGCGATCCGTTTTGCCGGGCCCGGAGCCGTGCAGGCGAAGGAGGTCTCCGCCGAGGCGGTGCCCGAAGAGGAGCTTCCCGAATCGCTTGATTTGGGGGCGGTTCTTTCCTTGGACGGCTTTCCCGATCTGGGGGAGCCCGAAGGACCCATCTATGCGGAACCCTCGGCACCGTTCGGCGCTGAAGTTGGACCGGGGCCAGCCGAACCGGAAAGGGCCGAGACTGTAGAAGAGCAGTCGGTGGAGCCTGCTGAGACACAGCCTGCCGAATCGGAGCCGACCGAGCCGGCCGAACCGCAGCCGGCCGAACCGCAGACCGCAGAACTCACTGAACCCGCTGCATCGACTCCGGTTGAATCCGTTGAACTGCAGCCTGCCGAATCCTCCGCATCGACACCGACCGAGTCTGTTGAAGAACAGCCGGCGGAGTCTGTTGAGACACAGTCAGCCGAATCGGAAACGGCCGAGCCGGAGCCCCCCGAATCGGTGATACTCGAACCGGATGCCCCGGAGGTGTCCGTTACGCTGGATTCGTCCCGGAGTGCCGAACCTGCCGCCGCGAAATCGCACCATGCCGCTTCACCTACGCTTTTCGGGATGGAGGATGAGGAGACGGTCCGCCACCGTCACAAACAGCGGGTCATCATGTCGCTCTACGGGCCTTCGCCCGAACCGGAAAGGCCGGCCGCATCGGGCCGTCGCCTGTCGCCGACGCCGGGTGCGTTCTCTCCGGCCTCATCCACGTCGACCGACGTCTCGCAACCCTTCGAGATCATCGAGGTTGAGCGCGGCTCCGAAGCCTTTACCGAAAAAACAACGTCGAAACAGACGGATGAAGGCCCGACAACTACCGAGCCGCACGCTGCACCTGCCCGGGCCGACCAGCCTTCCGAAGAAGTGTCGGAGAAGACGTCAGCTCCGGCCCCGGTTGAATCGGCTACGGTGTCGACTGCCCGGACGGCATCGGCCGAACCTGAACCCGAACCTGAAGCCGAATCCGAATCCGAACCTGAACCCGAATTCGAATCCGAATCCGATCCCGAGCTCGCACCTGAACCCGAATCAGAACTCGAATCCGAATCGGTTCCGACCGCACCGACCCCCGCACCGGAACCCGAATCGAAGCCGAGGACATCGGCCTTTGATCCCGCCTCCGACGACACCGATCGCCGGACGGAGGGCGGAATGCCGATTGCGTCGGCCGGTGCGGTACTGGGCGAGGTGATCAACCCCCGCGTGCAGACGCTGGCCGATACGATTGCGCCGCCGCGTGACATGGCATCGGAGATCCTTCACAACGAACCGATCACGGATCTTCGTCAGGCCATTGGTCTGAACGACAAGTTCCTGTTGATCCGCGACCTGTTCGGCGGTGACGGTGCGGCCTTCGAGCGTGCGATCGAGACGCTCAACGGCTTCGACGACCTCGACGACTGCATGATCTTCATTGCCGAGCATTACGCCTGGAACCCCAATTCCGACGGCGCCAAACTCCTGATGGAGCTTCTCGAACGCAAATTCGCTTGACGGCATGGCCAAACTCTATATCGTACCTACGCCGATCGGCAATCTGGATGACATCACGCTGCGCGCGGTGAAGGTGCTGCGCGAGGTGGATTTCGTCCTGGCCGAGGATACGCGCACGACGTCGTTTCTGCTCAAACACCTCGGCATCGAGCAGAAACTCCGCTCGCACCACAAGTTCAACGAACACGCCACCGTGCAGATGGTCGCCGAGACGATCGCTGCGGGACACGACGCCGCCCTGGTCTCGGATGCCGGCACGCCGGGTATCTCCGACCCGGGTTTTCTGCTCGTGCGCACGTGTGTCGAGGCGGGCATCGAAGTCGAGACGCTGCCCGGCGCCACGGCGCTGATCCCGGCGCTGGTGCAGAGCGGATTCCCGTGTGACCGCTTCTGCTTCGAGGGGTTCCTCCCGCAGAAGAAGGGCCGCATGAAACACCTGCAGAGCCTGCGCGACGAGGAGCGCACGATGATCTTCTACGAATCGCCCTACCGCGTGGTCCGCTGCCTGGAGCAGTTTGTCGAGTGCTTCGGGGCGGATCGCGAAGTCTCGGTCTCGCGCGAACTGACCAAGAAGTTCGAGCAGACCGTGCGCGGCACGCTGGCCGAGGTGCTCGACCATTTCCGCACCCACGAACCCAAGGGCGAATTTGTCCTGGTCGTGCGCGGCAAGTCGCGCCGCCGCCCGTCGGAGGCGGATGGAGCGGAGAGCGGGGCGGAGAACGGGGCAGAGAACGATGCCGACGATCGCGGCGAAACCCATCCGAATGAAAACGACCATGAATAACCGGAACGACACCACGCATACCGACCGGCAACGTTCGTTTGTCGCCTGGCTGGGCGAGATGCGCGAATTCCTCCGGGGGCGGTTCAACCTGGAGGACGACAAGGCGCAGCGCGACGAAGTGGTGGCCAACATCTCCAAGGGGGTCGAATTCCGCGGGGTGAACCTCTGGGTGCTGATCTTCGCCACGATGATTGCCTCGCTGGGGCTGAACGTCAATTCGGCCGCGGTGATCATCGGCGCGATGCTCATCTCGCCGATCATGGGGCCGATCATGGGTGTCGGCCTCTCGCTGGGAATCAACGACTTTGAACTGCTGAAGCGTTCGCTGCGCAATCTGGCGCTGATGTTCATCGTGGCCATCGTCACCTCGACGGTCTACTTCCTCATCTCGCCCCTGTCGTCGAACAGCAGCGAACTGTTGGCCCGGACAACCCCGACGACCTACGACGTGCTGATCGCCTTGTTCGGCGGTCTGGCGGGCATCGTGGCCCAGACGCGGCAGGACCGCACCTCGACCGTCATCCCGGGCGTGGCCATCGCCACGGCGCTGATCCCGCCCCTCTGCACGGCCGGTTTCGGACTGGCCTCGGGACAGTTCCGCTTCTTTTTCGGGGCGTTTTACCTTTTCTTCATCAACTCGGTCTTCATCGCCCTGGCCACCTACGTGATGGTCCGTTTCCTGGGCTACGAAAAGAAGGTCTTCATCGACAAGGCGCGCGAACGCAAGGTCAAACGGCTGATGATGGTCATCACGCTGGTGACCTTCATCCCGAGTGTGGTGATCGGCTTCCACATGGTGCGGGTTTCGCTCTTCGAGGCGGCGGCGGACAAGTACGTGGCGCAGGTCTTCAACTTCCCGCAGACGCGCGTCATCGAGTGCAACAAGCACTATGCCCGCAAGGGATCGCGGATCGAACTGCTGCTGGTGGGCGAGGCGTTGGGCGACGAAGTGATCGAGAGTGCCCGGGCGCAGCTGGACGGCTACGGCCTCGACCGCACGGAACTGGTCGTGCGGCAGGCCAATACGGAGGATCGCGTCGATGTGGTGTCGCTGCAGCAGAGCTATCAGGAGCTGCTGGCCGAGAAGAACCGCCGCATCGAGGAGATGTCGTCGCAGCTGAAGCGTTACCGTGTTACGGAGGATGTCGGGGTGAACGACGTTTCGCGTGAGATCGGTGCGCTGATGGAGAACGTGCGGGCGGTGTCGCTGACCAAGGGCATTACGTTCGATGTGGAGGGTGTGCCGCAGGATACGGCGCTGATCTGCGTGGTGACGCGTCGGGACAGCCTGCGACCGCTCGACGAGACGACGCTCCGCAACTGGCTGCGGCTGCGGACGAAGGTCGCGGACGTGAAAATTTTCGTGGAACCCTGACGATCTGTAGGCCGTAATGAAATATCCGAAGATGAATATTTGGCAGCGGATCGGTCTGGAGGCACTCTGGGTCGGGGCACGTCTCTTTGCGGTGATGCCCCGCTGGTTCAAGTATCACATTGTCGAGAATCTGCTCTATCTGCTCTTATACTATGGTATCCGCTACCGGCGGGGTGTTGTGGCCGTGAATCTGCGCAATTCGTTCCCGGAGAAGAGCGACGGGGAGCGTGCGGAGATCGGGCGCCGCTTCTACCGGACGCTGGCCGAGATCTTCGTCGATACGCTCGATCTGGCCCATCTCACCTCGCGCAAATGGCACCGTTCGCTGACCATCCGCGGACTGGAGGAGCATCGCCAGCGGGTCGAGGGACGCGACTGGATCGCCATGACGGCCCACTTCGGATGTTGGGAGTACAGCTCCTTCTGGGGGCTCTACGTGCCGTCGCAGGTCATCGTGGCGGTCTACCACCCGCTGCGCAGCAAGATCATGGAGGCCTTCTACCAGCGGCTGCGCAACGGCGACCATGCCACGACGGTCTCGATGAACGAAAGCCTGCGCTTCTTCCTGCGCAACCGCGGCAAGGGGCTTCATGGCAGGAATCTTGTGATGGGGCTGATCGCCGATCAGAATCCGCCGCGGCGTCCCGACAGCCACTGGTTCCGTTTCCTGAACCAGGATACGATCTTCTTCGACGGCGGTGAGAAACTGGCCCTCCGCTGTCATCTTCCGGTCTATTTCGTGAAGATGGACCGCCTGTCGAGGGGCCGTTACGAGATGTCGTTCGCACCGATCTACGACGGGGTGGAGCCGGTGGCGGAGAATGAAATTACGGAGCGTTACGTGCGACTGCTCGAGGCGGAGATCCGCCGTCGTCCCGAACTGTGGATCTGGTCGCACAAACGCTGGAAACACAAACGGGATGTCAATTGTTAAGATCGTCATACTGAATTGGAACGGCGTAGCTCACCTGCGTCGTTTTTTGCCTTCGGTGGTGGCTGCGGCGCCGGCCGGTGTGGAGGTTGTCGTGGCCGACAACGGCTCGACGGACGACTCCGTGGAGGTCTTGCGGAGCGAGTTCCCCTCGGTGACGGTGCTCCGCATGGACCGCAACTACGGTTTTGCCGGCGGCTACAACCGGGCGCTGCAGTGTATCGAGGCGGACTACTACGTGCTGCTGAACTCCGACGTGGAGACGCCCCGGGGGTGGCTCGCCCCGTTGGTGGAGGCGCTGGATCGGAATCCCGACGTGGGGGTTGTCTCCCCGAAGCTGATCTCCTCGGAGGATCGGCGGATGTTCGAGTATGCCGGAGCTTCGGGCGGATATGTCGATTGGCTGGGTTATCCCTTCTGCCGGGGTCGGATCCTGCGCACGGTGGAGGAGGATCGGGGCCAGTACGACGATGCGCGCGATCTGTTCTGGGTGAGCGGGGCGGCCTTCTGCTGCCGGGCGGAGCTTTTCCACCGGTTGGGGGGCTTCGACGACGACTTCTTCGCCCACATGGAGGAGATCGACCTCTGCTGGCGGATGCAGCTGGCGGGCTACCGCGTGCGGGTGGTTCCCGAGAGCCGGGTCTACCACCTGGGGGGCGGGACGCTGCAGACCGACTCGCCGTCGAAGGTCTTCTACAACCACCGCAACAACCTGGCCATGCTCTACAAATGCTCCTCGCCCGGACAGCGGATACTGGTTGCCGTGGTGCGTCCGGTGCTGGACCTGCTGGCGGCCCTGTCGTATCTGGTGCAGGGGCGTGCCGACAATTTCCGGGCCGTCTTCCGTGCCTGGCGGGACTTCCTGCGCTGGCACGGCGCACTGGCCGAAAAGCGGCGGGCGATCCGTTCCTCGCGCAAGGCCGAGGCCCGGCACATCTACCGCGGTTCGATCGTGGTGCGCTACATGCTGGGCGGCCGCACGTTCGGGCGGATGATGTAGGGTTACGGGCCGAAACAGCGGATTTTATAGGATGTGCGGGTGAAGATCTCGGAGGGGCTTCCACCCGCACTTTTTTGTGGAGGGGATTGACTGTCCGGCGAAAAAAGCGTAACTTTATTCCGGCCGAACCAACCAGAAAAGTCATGAAACGGATCGTTTTCCTGCTGGCTGCATTGTGGATCACGGTGCCGTCGTTTGCCACGATACAGATGTCTGAACGCCTGATTGTGGGACGCGATACGCTGTCGATGTTTGCCTACCCGCTTGAGTATGCCGACAGTACGATGCGGATGCGTCTTGACGCGCGTCTGGAAGAGGCCGATGTCCCCATCAGTACGGCCTGCTGGCGCGGCTATGTGGGTTGTTGGCGGCTGGAGGAGGGACAGCTGTGGCTCGAACGGGTGTATACCTGTACGGATAACCCCCTTTTTACGGCCGAGGAACTCTTTCCGGAATGGGCCGAAGGGGGACGGGTTCGTGCGTCGTGGTTCAGCGGTGAGATCTGTTACGGCCGGGGCGAGGTGATCTGTTACGAGCGTCGAGCCATTTTTGAAGAGGAGTGGACAGCCTCCGTTGAAGCGGGTAAGATCGGCCCGGCCCGCCATTTCCGCAACCGGGCGTATAAGCGGGGCGTCGATTTGCAGGAGAATCAACGCCGGTTGTCCGAGGCGTTCGACCAGCTCGGACCGACGGATTCGCTGCCGCCGTTTTTGGCTTTTTCCGTGCATTTTGCCGCGGATTCCACGGGATACCCGGTCCGGATTCTGAGATCTACGCTTTTCCTGTCGGGAGATACCATTCTTACGGATCCCTCCGACCCGCTGGTCCAACGGGCCCGGAGGGCATTCATGGAGTCTACACGCTGGAATGCCTGCTGGATCCACGAAGCGTGGCAGGTGTTCTACTATGCTCTTCCGTTGCGGCGGAACGGAGCTCCCTGGAAGTCTCGGGAAAATACGCACTGACCGATTCCCGGTATGACGTAAAGAGGCGGAGATTTTATGCTCTTCCGTTGCGGCGGAACGGAGCTCCCTGGAAGTCTCGGGAAAATACGCACTGACCGATTCCCGGTATGACGTAAAGAGGCGGAGATTTTCTGAAAATCTCCGCCTCTTTACGATTGAGTGGCCGTCCGGCCGATCCTATTTGTTGATCTTGGCCCAGGAGTCCTTGAGCGTCACGGTGCGGTTGAAGACCAGATGGTCGGGCGTCGAGTCTGTATCGGGGCAGAAGTAGCCCACGCGTTCGAACTGTACGGCCTGTCCCACGGGGATGTCGCGCAGCGAGGGCTCGAGGTAACCCTTGATCTTGACCATCGACTCGGGGTTGAGGTTGTCCTCCCAGGTCTGGCCCTCCTCGACGTCGTCGGGGTTCTCCTTCGTGAAGAGCGGGTTGAAGAGCCGGATCTCGGCCTCCAGCGCATCCTGGGCCGATACCCAGTGGATAACGCCCTTCACGCGGCGGCCGTCGCTCGACGAGCCGTTTCCGGACATCGGGTCATACGTGCAGCGCAGCTCGGTGATGTTGCCCTGGGCATCCTTGACCACCTCCTCGCACTTGATCAGGTACGAGTAGCGCAGGCGTACCTCGCCGCCGGGCTGCAGGCGGAAGAACTTCTTCGGGGGATTCTCCATGAAGTCGTCGCGCTCGATGTAGATCACGCGCGAGAAGGGAACCTGACGCGTGCCGGCGGCCTCGTCCTCGGGGTTGTTCACGGCGGTGAACAGTTCGGTCTTGCCCTCGGGGTAGTTGGTGACGGTCACCTTCAGGGGGTTGAGCACGGCCATGCGGCGCTCGGCGACCTTGTTCAGATCCTCGCGGACGCAGTATTCGAGTTTGGCCAGATCGATGACGTTGTCGCGCTTGGCCACGCCGACCATCTCGGCGAAGTTGCGCACCGATGCCGGGGTGTAACCCTTGCGGCGCAGGGCGCAGATCGTCGGCATGCGCGGGTCGTCCCAGCCCATGACGGCCCCCTCCTGCACGAGCTTCAGCAGGCGGCGTTTCGACATGAGCGTATAGGTGAGGTTCAGCCGCGCGAATTCGTACTGGTGCGACGGGAAGATGCCCAGCGCCTGGATGAACCAGTCGTAGAGCGGACGGTGGACGTCGAACTCCAGCGTGCAGATCGAGTGGGTGACGTGCTCGATCGAGTCGCTCTGGCCGTGGGCGTAGTCGTACATCGGGTAGATGCACCACTTGTTGCCCGTGCGGTGGTGTTCGGCGTGGATGATGCGGTACATGATCGGGTCGCGGAAGAGCATGTTCGGATGGGCCATGTCGATCTTGGCGCGCAGGACCTTCGAACCGTCGGGGAATTCGCCGGCCTTCATGCGCTGGAACAGATCGAGGTTCTCCTCGACCGAACGGTCGCGCCAGGGCGAGGGCTTTCCGGGTTCGGAGACCGTACCGCGGTTTTCGCGGATCTGCTCCTGGGTCTGGTCGTCGACGTAGGCCAGCCCCTTCCTGATCAGGACGATGGCCCATTCGTAGAGCTGGTCGAAGTAGTCCGAGGCGTAGCGCTCCAGCGCCCAGTCGAAGCCCAGCCAGTGGATGTCGCGCTTGATCGAGTCGACATACTCGACGTCCTCCTTGACGGGGTTCGTGTCGTCGAAGCGCAGGTTGCACTTGCCGCCGTATTTCTTGGCCAGGCCGAAGTTGATGCAGATGCTCTTGGCGTGGCCGATATGGAGGTATCCGTTGGGTTCGGGCGGGAAACGGGTCTGTATTTCGGTGACGCCGTTGGCGATGGACTCTTCGATGATCTCTTCGAGGAAGTTGCGCGGCTTCTCTCGGGTTTCGTTGATTTCGCTTGCCATATTTTTCGTGAATTTGCTTGTGCGTGAATGAATGGTCGGTCAAACGGGCTGCGGATCAGTAGCAGCAGGGGCGCGGTGCGGGCCCCGGACGGTAGGGTGCCGGCTTTCGGGGGCCGATGTCAAAGAGCCGCTGGATGTCGACCGACAGCTGGACGACCTGCTGCGTGCCGAGTCCCGTTCCGTCGTAGTGGAAGACCATGCCGGCCTCGACGTGCATCGTGTCGTGGAAGAATTTGCGATCGTAGCCGACCCACGTGCGGTTGTAGATGTGCTTGGTGGTCGCGTAGAACGGTTCGCCGGCATAGAGGCCGTCCTGGCCGTAGGTAAGGCCCCCCCCCCGTCAGGGGATTGGCCACGTAGTTGCGCAGCGGCTGGAGGTTCTTGCCCAGATAGAGGTTGTTCTCGATCTTGAGGCCCCAGCGCGAGATGGTGACGTCCAACTGACCGCCGTAGGGTTTGCGCCAGGTGTGGTCGACGCTGCGGCCGCGCTGCGGGGCGAAGAGCAGACCTCCCTGGATGTCGAAGTCGAAGAAGGCGTTGAACTCCCAGCCGATGTAGGGGTTCAGCAGCAGGTTGTCCGTGACGTTCTCGTTGAGCTTCGAGCCGGCGAAGTGGAACATCGAGAAGGCGTATCCGACGTAGAATCCGGGGCGGGTGGTGTAGCGGCCGGCCGAAAGGATGCGGAACATCTCGCGCGAGGCTTCGGAGTACATGCCCTCCCAGTCGACGGCCAGTTCGACGTAGGTCTTTTGGCGTTGGGTGGAGACGTAGCGTCCGAGGAATCCCGAGAGGCGGTTGTGGTAGAAGCGGGTCGAGTCGCTGAAGAAGGCCGTCGAGTAGTCGCCCATGAGCTCCTTGCGGTTGAAGATACCGGCATTGGCCTGGACGTTCGCGGTCTTGAAGCGGTAGTACATCAGCGGCTTGACGTCGCTCAGGAAACGGTCGCCCTGGGGGTTGTACTGGCCGAAGTTCTGCATCATCTCGACGCCGACGACCAACTGGTTCTTCTCCTGCCATTCGATCCCGATGCGCGGGGTGAGGCGGGCGCTGAAGAGCGTCTGCGATTCGTTGAAGTCGTTGTTGGCGTATTCGCGGTTGTCGAATCGGGTTTCGAAGTCGGCGCCGACGAGGATTTTCTGGGCGAACAGACTGCCTCCCGAAATGGCGAGAGCGGCGGCCAGAGCGAAGACTTTTTTCAGAGACATGGTTCTGTTGAATTGAGGCCTCAAAATTAGATAAAATATTTTTTATTTGCTTACTTTTGCCGCCGAAATCACTCATTTCGACCCGATATGCGTAAAATTACGAACGAAGAGTTGGGGCGTCCGACGCCCGAGGAGTTTGCTCGCAGCCGGAAGATGGCGGTGCGGGTGGTGCTGGACAACGTGCGTTCGGCGCAGAACGTCGGTGCTTTTTTCCGTACGGGCGACGCCTTTGCCGTGGAGTGCATCGAGCTGTGCGGCATCACGGCCGTGCCCCCTTCGCGCGAGATCCACAAGACGGCGCTCGGTGCCGACCAGACGGTGTCGTGGGGCCATTGGGAGTCGACCGCGGCATGCGTCGAGGCGCTGCACGGCGAAGGCTACCGGGTGCTGGCCGTCGAGCAGGTCGAGGGGGCGGTGATGCTCGATGACTTTGCACCGGAGTCCGATGCGAAGTATGCGCTGGTTTTCGGCAACGAGGTTGACGGGGTCGACCAGCAGGTGGTGGACCTCTGCGACGGTGCGCTGGAGATCCCGCAGGCCGGGACGAAACATTCGATCAACGTCGCGGTGTCGGGAGGGGTTGTTCTGTGGCAATTTTTTTGCCAAATCTATGCAAAGCGTTATCTTTGCCGCGCTGAAAATCCTAAAAACTGAAAGAAATGTCCGTAGAAAGTACAGTTCGGGTGGTGACGACCTACCGCCTTACGGAGATGAAGCAGCGCGGCGAGAAGATTGCCATGCTGACCTCGTATGACTATTCGATGGCCAAGATCGTTGATGCCGCGGGTGTCGACGTGATTCTGGTGGGCGACTCGGCGGCCAACGTGATGGCCGGTTATGAGACGACGGTGCCCATTACACTCGAAATGATGATCTATCACGCCCGTTCGGTGGTGCGTGCCGTCAACCGGGCGCTGGTGGTGGTCGACCTTCCGTTCGGCACCTACCAGGGCAACTCGAAGGTGGCGCTTGATTCGGCCATCCGCATCATGAAGGAGACCGAGGCCGATGCCGTGAAGATCGAGGGCGGTGAGGAGATCCTCGAGTCGGTGCAGCGCATCCTCTCGGCCGGCATTCCGGTGATGGGTCACCTGGGGCTGACGCCGCAGTCGATCCACAAGTTCGGCACCTACGCCGTGCGGGCCAAGGAGGAGGCCGAAGCCGAGAAGCTGCTCCACGACGCCCATCTGCTGAGCGAGGCGGGCTGCTTCGGCATCGTGCTCGAGAAGATCCCGGCAGCGCTTGCCACGCGGGTGACCCGCGAGATCCCGACGCCGACGATCGGTATCGGAGCCGGCCCGGGCTGCGACGGCCAGGTGCTGGTGATTCACGACATGCTGGGCATCAACAAGGGCTTCTCGCCGCGTTTCCTGCGCCGCTACGCCGATCTGCATACGGTGATAACCGAGGCGGTCGGGCAGTATGTGCAGGACGTCAAGTCGTGCGACTTCCCCAACGAGAAGGAGCAGTACTGATCGCGGGAGCCGGGGGCCTGGAGCCAGAGGCCGCAAGAGAAAACGGGTGTCGTCGTTGGACGACACCCGTTTTCTCTTATTGGGGCAGGTCTCGGGCAGGATGCTCCCGCTCCATGGCGAGGATGCGCACGACCTCGAAGACGCCGGCATATTCGGCGGCAAAGCCCTCGTCCGAAGGTCCCTTGTAGCGGAGCTCCAACTCGGCACGGAGCGGCATTCCGTCGGTTGCGCCGCCGCTCACCCGGTCGTATTCCCGTTCGAGGGCGCCGCTCGGATCGACGAGCCAGTATTCGGTCTGCCGACCCTCGGGGGTGAACGAGCGCACTTCGTGGGCTACGACGACCCGGCCGCGGAGCGTCGTGAGGGAGTCGATGTGCAAGGCCGCGTCGGAGCACTCCTGCCTGTCGGCGAGTTTGAGACCGGGGGCGGGCCGGCGGTCGGGCGATGCTTCGAAGACGGCGGTGGCGGATTGACCGGAGGCGTCGGCCGGCTTTCCCGACGGTCGGGTTCCGCAGCCTGCCGCCAGAAGCAGCAGGGCGAGGGCCGGATAGAGATGGCGTGTTTTCATCCTTGCGGGGTTTGTCGGTTATGGGACAAAAATAGGAAAAAAAGCGTACCGGTCAACTTTCTTGATAAAATGTTGATAAAAAGTCGACGTTCGGGAGGCTGATTTTAGGCCGTTTCGAAAAAAATGATTACTTTTGCGAGCAACAAAAATCCACGTTCATTATGTCTTTTATCAATGAAAGGGTTCAGCCCGAAGGACTTACGTTCGACGATGTGCTGCTCGTACCCGCCTATTCGGAAGTGTTGCCGCGAGAGGTCAATGTCCAGACCCGTTTCTCGCGAAATATCAAGCTCAACATCCCCATCGTTTCTGCGGCGATGGATACCGTGACCGAGGCTCCGTTGGCCATTGCACTGGCGCGTGAAGGTGGTATCGGCGTGATCCACAAGAACATGACGATTGCCGAGCAGGCAGCTCAGGTGCGTCGTGTGAAGCGAGCCGAAAACGGCATGATCTACGACCCGATCACCATCTCGAAGGACAACACCGTGGGCGATGCCCTGAATCTGATGAAGGAGAACAAGATCGGCGGTATTCCGGTCGTGGACGGCGAGTTCCGCCTGATCGGCATCGTCACCAACCGGGACCTTCGCTTCCAGCCCGACATGTCGCGCCGCATCGAGGAGGTGATGACCCCGGGCGACCGCCTGATCACCACCCACCGCACCGATCTGGCCCACGCCTCGGAGGTGCTTCTGAATAACAAGATCGAAAAGCTCCCCGTGGTCGACAACGAAGGCCATCTGGTGGGGCTTATTACGTATAAGGATATCACCAAGGTGCAGGATCACCCGAATGCCTGCAAGGACGAGAAGGGTCGTCTGCGTGTAGCTGCCGGCGTGGGGATCACCAACGACGCCATGGATCGTGTGGCAGCCCTCGTGGCCGAGGATGTCGATGCCGTGGTGCTCGACTCCGCACACGGACACTCGCGCAACATCGTGCGCACGCTCCAGGAGATCAAGGCGGCCTATCCGACGCTGGATGTCGTGGTGGGCAACATCGCCACGGGTGAGGCCGCCAGGTTCCTGATCGACGCCGGTGCCGACGGTATCAAGGTCGGTATCGGTCCGGGTTCGATCTGCACGACGCGTATCATCGCCGGCGTGGGTGTTCCGCAGCTGTCGGCCATCTACGCCGCCGCCTCGGCCGCCAAGGGTTCGGGCGTTCCGGTGATCGCCGACGGCGGTCTGCGCTACTCGGGCGACATCGTCAAGGCGCTGGCTGCGGGCGGCGACTGCGTGATGATCGGTTCGATGTTCGCCGGTACGGAGGAGGCTCCGGGCGACACGATCATCTACAACGGCCGTAAGTTCAAGGCCTACCGCGGCATGGGTTCGATCGACGCCATGCGTGCCGGATCGGCCGACCGCTACTTCCAGAAGGGTTGCGAGTGCAACATCAGCAAACTCGTTCCGGAGGGTATCGTGGCCCGCGTGCCGTTCAAGGGGTCGCTGAGCGAGACGGTCTATCAGCTGATCGGCGGTCTGCGTTCGGGTATGGGCTACTGCGGTGCGAAGGACATTCAGACGCTGCAGAAGGCGCAGTTCATCCGCATCACGGCTTCGGGCATGCACGAGAGCCACCCGCACGACGTGACGATCACGAGCGAGGCCCCCAACTACTCGAGCGAACACTAAATCCGGGACGACCATGAATCCGGAGGTTGCGGCTTGCGGTCTTTTTTGCGGAGGATGCCGCAAGTTCGCTAAGGGAGTTTGTCCGGGATGCCATGCCAATGAGAAGGCAGCGTGGTGTGAGATTCGGTCCTGTTGCCTCGAACACGGATGGCAGAGTTGTGCCGATTGTACGTTGATGCCTTTGGACGAGTGCCGCAAATTCAACGCCTTTATCGGCAAGGTTTTCGGCTTCATCTTTCGTTCCGACCGTCGCGGCTGTATTGAACGCATTCGAGAAGCGGGCAGTTCGGCATTTGCCGAAGAGATGCGTCTGGCAGGCTCCTTCAATCGTCCGGTAAAAAATAAAGCATAAACCTACTATCATGCAGGAAAAAATATTGATTCTCGACTTCGGATCGCAGTACACGCAGCTCATTGCGCGGCGTGTGCGCGAGCTGAACGTCTATTGCGAGATTCACCCCTTCAACAAGATTCCGACGCTGGACGAATCGGTGCGGGGTGTGATTCTCTCGGGCAGCCCCTATTCGGTGCGCGATGCCCAGGCCCCGACGCCCGATCTTTCGGCCATCAAGGGGCGTCTGCCGCTGCTGGGCGTCTGCTACGGCGCGCAGTTCCTGGCCCACGCCTTCGGGGGTGAGGTCAAGCCGGCGCCGAGCCGCGAATACGGCCGGGCGATGCTCACGGTGAGCGATCCGGCGGATGCCCTCATGCAGGGTCTTCCCTCGCCGACGCAGGTGTGGATGTCGCACGGCGATACCATCACGCGCGTCCCCGACAACTACAGGATCGTCGCCAGTACGGAGGATGTCCGCGTAGCCGCCTTCCACATCGAGGGCGAGCAGACGTGGGGCATCCAGTTCCACCCGGAGGTTTACCACTCGACCGACGGCACGCACCTCCTGAAGAACTTCGTCGTGGGGATCTGCGGCTGCTCGCAGTCGTGGACTTCGGAGAGTTTCGTCGAGTCGACCGTTCGGGATCTGCGCGAGAAGCTGGGCAACGACAAGGTCGTGCTCGGTCTGTCGGGCGGTGTGGATTCGTCGGTGGCTGCCGTGCTGCTGCACAAGGCCATCGGGAAGAACCTCTACTGCATCTTCGTCGATTCGGGGCTACTGCGCAAGAACGAGTTCGACGAGGTGCTGGCCTCGTACGAGAACATGGGGCTCAATGTCAAGGGGGTGAAGGCCGGAGCGAAGTTCCTGGGCGATCTGGCCGGGGTCACCGATCCCGAGAAGAAGCGCAAGATCATCGGCCGTGATTTCGTGGAGGTCTTCAACGAGGAGGCCATGCAGATCAAGGATGTCCGCTGGCTGGCTCAGGGGACGATCTATCCCGACGTGATCGAGTCGTGCTCCGTGAACGGGCCTTCGGCCACGATCAAGTCGCACCACAACGTGGGCGGACTGCCCGAGAAGATGAATCTGCGGATTGTCGAGCCGCTACGGCTGTTGTTCAAGGACGAGGTGCGCCGCGTAGGCCGTTCGCTGGGCATCTCCGAGCATCTGATTGGCCGCCATCCCTTCCCGGGACCGGGCCTTGCCATCCGCATTCTGGGTGACATCACCCCCGAGAAGGTCGAGATTCTTCAGAACGTGGACAAAATTTATATCGACGCCCTGCGCGCTGCCGGACTTTACGACAAGGTTTGGCAGGCGGGAGCCATCCTGCTTCCGGTGAAGAGCGTCGGCGTGATGGGCGACGAGCGCACCTATGAGAGTTGTGTAGCATTGCGGGCCGTGACCTCGACCGACGGCATGACGGCCGACTGGGTTCACCTTCCCTACGAATTCCTGGCCGATGTCTCGAACGAGATCATCAACAAGGTCAAGGGGGTCAACCGCGTAGTCTACGACATCTCCTCGAAACCGCCCGCAACGATCGAGTGGGAGTAACCCGGCTAAGAGCCCGGCTAAGAGCCGGGTTTTAGGGGCGACCGGAACTCCCCAGGTTACCGGTCCGGTTCTGCGCTCCCGGCTAAGAGCCGGGTTTTAGGGGCGGCTGGAACTCCCCAAGGTTCCAGTCCAGTTCTGCGCTCCCGACTAAGAGTCGGGTTTTAGGGGCGGCCGGAATTCCCCAGGTTTCCGGTCCGGTTCTGCGCTCCCGGCTAAGAGCCGGGTTTTAGGGGCGGCCGGAACTTTTCGGGGTTACCGGTCCGGTTCTGCCGGACAGTTTCAGTGTGCCTTCCGCAGCCTCCCGCGGCCTCCTGGAGCCTCCCGCTGCCGGCCGGTCTCGCGGCCCTCTTCATGTGGACTGTCGTTTGATCAACCGCCTGCGCAATTACATCGTCCTCTGTCGTTGATCGTGCGGAGGCTTCATCCGAGAATCCGGAGCCGGAACCGTTGGGGTTCCGGCTCTCTTTTTGTGCCGGGGCCGCTGTCGGCAGGGGTGTAACGTTTTTGCAACGGATCGTTCGCGGGGTTGTCACAGGGGCGTATCGGCGTTGAAACAGCCGTGGGGTAGTTTTGCAGCGTGATAATGAGAGAAAACGACTGCATGAACAGAATCCGACGAAACCTTGCTGCCACGGCAGCGCTGCTTCTACTTTCGATTGAGACGATCCTTGCCCAGGGCTCCATCTCGGGCGTGGTGACCGACGCGTCCACCGGCGAGCCGGTGCTGGGTGCCACGGTGCTGCTGGCGGGGACGACGCGCGGCACGGCCACCGATGTCGACGGCACGTTCCATCTGGGGAACATCGAAGCCGGCACCCATACCATTGAGGTAAGCATGCTGACCTACGCCACGGCGCGCCTGACGGGAGTCGAGGTGCGCGACGGCGCGGATACGCACCTCGAAGTGAAACTTACGGAGACCTCGGAGCAGGTCGGCGAGGTGGTCGTCACGGCCGTGCGACGGTCGAACACCGAATCGGCCGTCAATATCGACGTACGGAACTCGCTGCAGGTTGTCAGCGGCGTTTCGAGCCAGACGATCGCCCGCACGCAGGACAGTGATGCCGGCGAGGTCGTGCGGCGCATTCCGGGCATCTCGCTCATCGACGACAAATTTATCATCGCCCGGGGACTTTCGCAGCGTTACAACAACGTGTGGGTCAACAACGCGGCCGTTCCGAGTTCGGAGGCTGATTCGCGGGCCTTCTCGTTCGACGTGATCCCCGCCGGGCAGATCGAGAACATCCTGATTCTGAAATCCCCCTCGCCGGAGGTTCCGGCCGACTTCACGGGCGGCTTCATCAAGATCCAGACCAAGGACCAGCCCGACGACAACGCCTTTGCGGTTCAGTATTCGATCGGTCTCAATACGGCGACCCTCTTCCGTGACTTCCTCTATAACAAGGGGTTCGCTTCGGAGCTGTTCGGCTTCGGCAGCTCGCGGCGCATGGTCGCCGGGGGCATCGACGGCCGTTACGACAATTCGGACGCCGACTTTGTGACGCGCATGACGCGCAACGGCTTCAACAACGACTGGCAGGTACGCACGCGGCGGCCGGTTCCCGATCAGAAGCTCTCGTTCTCGTTCGGGCGGTCGTGGGACCTCTCCGGGGGGCGCCGCCTGGCGATGAACGGCGCGGTGAACTACAGCTACGTGCAGCGCACGATCAACGACATGGAGAACTCGCGCTACGGCGTCTACAACAAGCGTGGGGATACGCCCGAATACCTCTACAAATACACCGACGACCAGTACCGTACGGACGTGCACCTCGGAGCGATGTTCAACCTCTCGTACCTGCGTCCGCACAGCCGCTATTCGCTGCGCAACCTCTTCAACCAGATCGGGCAGGACAAGTATACGTTCCGCGACGGCTGGCAGAACATCTCCTCGCACTACGACCAGCAGAAGGCCGAGTACTACCACTCGAGCCGCACGACCTACAACGGCCAGATTGCCGGTGTCCATACGCCCGACGGCCACCGCATTGACTGGAACGTGGGCTACTCCTACGCCGACCGCCACCTTCCCGACCGCCGCATCATCAACCTGCTGCAGAACGACATCTACGGCGACGAACACTACGGCGAGATGCGTCTGGACCAGAACGAGATCCAGCGGGACTTCACCTCCCTGGTCGAGCACATCGCCTCGGCATCGGTCAACTACGAACACACCTTCCGGGAGGGAGAACGCTTTGCTCCGATGCTCCGGGCGGGTCTCTACGGCGAGTACCGCACGCGCAACTACCGCACCCGGGCCTTCTACTACCGCTACAACGTGCAGAACCTCCCGGCGGACTTCCCCTACGGGGACGTGGTCGACGAGATCCTGCAGGATGGCAACTACGGCTTCGACCGGCTCTATGTCTACGACGATACGGACAACCGCAACAGCTACAAGGGCGAGAACCTGCTGACGGCGGCCTATGCGGCTCTTCAACTGCCGCTGGGGCCGGTGAGCCTCTACGCTGGGGTCCGCTTCGAACACAGCGACATGGACCTGACCAGCTATACGCGCGTTTCGGAGTGGCGCACGAAGGTGACCTCCTACACGTATGACGACCTCTTCCCGTCGGTCAACCTCACGTGGCGCATCTCCGACCGCCACCAGCTGCGGGCCGCCTACGGCATGTCGACCAACCGGCCCGAATTCCGCGAGGTGTCGTCGTCGGTCTACTACGACTTCGACCTCTTCAGCAGCGTGATGGGCAACCCCGACCTGACGGCGGCCTACGTGCAGAATGCCGACCTGCGCTACGAGTGGTACCCGACGTCGGGCGAGACGATCTCCCTGTCGCTCTTCTACAAGCACTTCCGCAATCCGATCGAGACGGCGATCCTCGATGCCGGCGGCAGCTACACCTATACCTTCGAGAATGCCGACCGGGCCAACGTCTACGGCGTGGAGCTCGACATTCGCAAGGATCTGGCCTTCCTGGGGCTGAAGAACTTTTCGCTCTCGTTCAACGCATCGCTCATCGAGAGCGAGGTGAACTTCGCCGAGGGTTCGATGGAGCACGACCGTCCGATGCAGGGGCAGTCACCCTACCTGGTCAACGGCGGCCTCTTCTACCAGCCCGAACGGTTGGGGCTCTCGGTCGGGGTGCTCTACAACCGCATCGGCAAGCGCATCGTCGGGATCGGACGTTCGGACCTTTCGTCGGGCGGTTCGATCGACAACGACATCCCCGACATGTACGAGATGCCGCGCAACGCGCTGGATCTGGTCGTCAGCAAACGGCTGGGCCGGATCTGGGAGCTGAAGTTCAGCGCCCGGGACCTCTTGAACGAGGAGATCCGCTTCTGCCAGTTCCCGGAGTTCACCGACGCGTCGGGCCGCACGCAGACGCGCGAGCAGACCACCAAACGCTATCGTCCGGGGCGCGGCTTCATGCTGGGTGTTTCGGCCCGCTTCTGACAACGAATCAATTCACACTTCATAGTCAAAAAGTATGATGAAACATGCAATTCTGGCAGCCACGGCTGCCCTGGCACTCGCAGCGGCGGGTTGCAACGACGACAACGGCGGCAACGCAGACCCGCAGGTGGGCGGCACGTTGAGCGACATTCTCTTCGAGGACGGCACGCAGATCGGCAACGGCGACCAGGAGTTCACCATTCCGGTCGGCAAGTATACGCTTCCCAGGGGTACCTACGAACTCTGCGGATGGGTCTACATCCCGTCGGGAGCCGAACTGACCATCGAGCCGGGTACGGTGATCAGGGGCGTTTCGGGCACGAAGGCGTCGCTGATCGTCGAGCGCGGCGGCAAACTGCACGCCGTGGGTACGGCGTCGTCGCCGATCGTCTTCACGTCGGACAAGCCGGCCGGATCGCGCCGTCCGGGCGACTGGGGCGGACTGATCCTGCTGGGCAAGGCCGTCAACAACATGGGTGAGATGACCATCGAGGGCGGTCCGCGCGCCAACCACGGCGGTCAGGACAACGCGGACAGCTCGGGTGAACTGTGCTACGTGCGAGTCGAGTTTGCCGGCTACCCCTACCGCGAGGATGAGGAGATCAACGGCATCACCTTCGGATCGGTCGGCTTGGGCACGAAGGTCAGCCACGTGCAGGTCTCCTATTCGAACGATGACTCCTACGAGTGGTTCGGCGGAGCGGTCAACTGCGACCACCTGGTGGCCTACCACGGCTGGGACGACGATTTCGATACGGACAACGGCTTCTCGGGCAAGGTCCAGTTCTGCCTCGGGGTACGCAATCCGCGTCTGGCCGACACTTCGGTGTCGAACGGCTTCGAGAGCGACAACAACGCCGACGGTTCTTCCGCCACGCCGCGCACGTCGTGCGTCTTCTCGAATGTGACGTTTGTCGGCCCGATCGGTCAGGACGCCTCCTTCACGAACACCTCCGACTACATCAACGGCGGCAATCTGAACCCCAACAACGGCTCGAAGCTGGGTCAGTTCCAGGCCGCCATGCAGATTCGCCGCAACTCGAATCTCTCGTGCTTCAACTCCGTGGCGATGGGCTTCCCCGTAGGTCTGATCGTCGAGAACGACAAGGGCTCCGACACGCAGGGGGACGCCACCAATGGCAAGTTCAAGATTTCGAACGTCGTCTTCGCCGCCATGACACAGCTGGCCAGCGATGCGAACAAGAAGTTTGCGGAGGATCAGGGCACCTTCTCGGCCGCCTATTTCCGGACCGAGGGGCTCAACAACCGCACCTTCGACAACATCGCCGATCTGAAGCTCACGCAGCCCAACAGCCTCGCTTCGGGCTTCGACTGCCGTCCGGCCTCGGACAGCCCGCTCCTGACGGGGGCCTCGTTCGCCGACGCCCTGGTCAGCGAGGGCTTCGAGAAGGTCAGCTACATCGGCGCCTTCTCCGCCACGGACAACTGGACCGAAGGCTGGACCGAGTTCGATCCGCAGCATGCGCAGTATTGATTCTCCGTCATACCTGAACCTTCTGACTTCACCGGTTCCACCCGCGAGGGTGGGGCTTTTTTGTTTCGGGGTGCGAACCGCCGAATCCCCGAAATTTCTATCTTTGCAGACGAAAAACAGCAAAAGGCCCTCCGGAGGGAGGGCCCGGACGAAACAAACTGACCATGCAGGATTTTGCAGCCATCGATTTCGAGACGGCCAACGGCCAGCGGACGAGTGTCTGCTCGGTGGGTGTGGTCGTCGTGCGGGGCGGCGAGATCACCGATACCGTCTATCGGCTGATCCATCCGCGCCCGAACTACTACAGCCGCTTCACGACGGCCATCCACGGGCTGACGCGTGCGGATACCGATTCGGCGCCGGATTTCGACGAGGTGTGGCGCGACATCGCCCCGCGTATCGAGGGTCTTCCGCTCGTGGCGCACAATTCGCCCTTCGACGAGGGGTGCCTGCGGGCGGTCTTTGATCTCTACGGGATGCCCTATCCCGGCTATCGGTTCTACTGCACGTGCCGGGCTTCGCGGCGCGTCTTCGGACGGCAGCTTCCCAACCACCAGCTGCACACCGTCTCGGCGGCCTGCGGCTTCGATCTCGAACACCACCACCATGCGCTGGCCGATGCCGAGGCCTGTGCGCGTATCGCCCTGAAGATCCTATAAGCCGAGTTCGACCTGGAAGCGCAGCTCCCAACCGTTGCGCAACCCCTCTCCGGCCGTATTCCCGAGTCGGTCGTAGGTGTTGTACGAGAGGTCGGCCTGCACCTTGAGCGAATGGCCGATGATGTATCGCGTGACGCCGAAGGTCGTCTGGTTGTGGGTGCGGTAGCCGGTCCAGGCGTGAATCTCCCCGTCGGGGAAGAGCGTCGAGTTGCGCAGGGCGATCTCCCAGCGTTTGTTGAAGAGGTAGCTGGTCTGGACGTTGAGGCCCTGCCCCGTATAGACGAATGCCGCGGGGTCCGTCGTTCCGAAGGTCGGCTGCGGGCAGGTGCGGCCCATGAAGTCGGTGTAGAAGGCCCAGCCGCGGTACTTGAGGATCAGATCGACGAAATAGGAACCGATGTTGCGGGTCTGGCCCGCGGGCATGAAGCCGCCGCGCTGTCCGCTCAGCCGCGAAGCCTTGTGGTTGAACGACCAGGCTCCGGCCACGAGCAGACGGGGCCGCTCCTCCCCGGCGAAATCACCCTCCATGACATCCCCCTTTGCGGCGAAGTGGCCCAGCGGATAGAGCTCCAGTCGCCCCGTATAGGCCAGGCCTCCGTTGTCGGTCGAGCCCCAGTTGCGGCCCTCGCCGAGCGTTACCGAGCCCTTGAATCCCAGGTCGAACCCTTCCTGCCGGTCGAGGTTGTACTCGCCGAAGAGGCCGAAGTCGCGGTCGAGATGGAACTGGCTGTTGACGATGCTGCGGTCGACGAACTGCAGGGCGCTCGACGAGTTGATGCGGGCGCGGTTGGCCTTGATCTTGGTCTGCCCGAATCCGATGTTCCATTTGGGGCTCGGAACGTAGTAGACGATGGCGTCGCGGACGATGTTCATGTTGCCGTTCGGGAGCACCTCGGCATCGTAGGCGGTGAATCCCAACTGAACGGAGTAGACGAGTTTGGGCGAGTAGATGAAACCGTCGAAACGCAGCCGCAGCCGCTTGACACGGGCGTCGGTTTCGGAGAGCGAGAGGTTGTCGTCGAACGAGAGGGCCAACAGGTTTTGCATGCGGAAACGCATCGTCATTTCGAAGCGGTCGTTTTTGGGGCGGAAGGTGATTCCCTTTCCCACCTCGATATTGGGCATGTTCCGCAGCCGGGCGAGGAGTTCGCCGGTGGAGTCGGCTGGGATCTCGATGGTATTTTTGAGGGGTCGTTTCCCGGATTCACGGGCGAATGCGGATCCGGCGATCAGGAGGGTCTGCAGGATCAGGAGGCAATGTTTTTTCATCGGACGGTTTTTTCTGTTTGTCAGGGAGGGCCCGAGGAGTGAAGATTGGCTCTTCGGAGCCCCGGAATCCTGTTGCAAAGATGAAACGGGATTCTGAAATGAATTTGAAATATCGCGACAATTCCGCATGGAGACTGGATTTTCGCCCCCCCCCTTCGCGATGAGTCATCCCGGGGGCGACATCTCCGTCGGAAACGGATTACAATGGTGTAAAAATAGGGGGGAAAGGATTGCATCTGCGAAAAAAATCACTATTTTTGTCGAAAAGGTTCGGCTTATGGGGTGGATCGTCAGTCTGCAAGTGAAAAACCAGTAAAAACCGAACTTTATGAAGTATCTTGTCCGTGCAGCCGTAGCTGCGATTCTGACGGGTCTTTCGATCGGAGGATGTTCCGAATCGCCGAAGTCCCCGTGCCGTCTGTTGCAATACAACATCGCCGACGGCATGTGGTATGATCAGTTTGACAATTATGATCGTTTTGTCGGGTGGATGCAGCGTCAGCAGGTGGATGTCGCGGCCTTTTGCGAGACGGCCACTCATTGGAATGCCGAACAACAGTCGTTGCCGACCGACGATTCCACCCGGTACCTGCCCGTTCATCTTCAGGAACTCTCTTCACGGTGGGGCCATCCCTATGTGGCTCTCGGCGCCTTCCAGGACAACTATCCGGTGGCGGTGACCTCGCGTTTCGAACCGGAGCTGATCCGTCCGCTGGGCGGCGATTCGCTCTCGCACGGAGCGCTTCACGTGAAGATCCGCGGCATCAACTACGTGGTGGTCCATCTCTGGCCGCAGCGCTATTCGCTGCAGGACAAGGACAAGAGCCGCTCGGACAATCTGGGTGATACGACGCGGGTCCGCGAAATCCGTCATATTCTGCACGAAACGCTGCTCAATCCGCGCTTTGCCGATGAAACGTATTGGGTCATGCTGGGCGATTTCAACTCGTTGTCGCCTGTCGACAGCACCCGCTACAACCCGCAGCCCGACTATGGGGTTCACCGCCTTGTCCGCCGTTATTATCCGTGCGATGCAGTTGCGCATTTCCATCCCGGAGCGTTTGTCCCGAGCGAGAACCGCAACCGCAAACGAATCGACTATGTCTATTGTTCGGAGGCTATGTCCCGCCGATTGATCGGTGCCGAGACCCTCGACGACGACTTCACCCGCGAAGCCTCCGACCATAAACCGACCCTTGTGCTTTTCAACAACTAGTCTCCGTTTCGGGGACCCGTTTTCCGCACCATGAGAAACGAATCGACGTATAACCTGCAACGGCGCATTGCCGACGGTGACGAGGAGGCTTTCCGGCATCTGTTCGACACCTATTTCGATCGGGTGATGCAGTTTCTGAACGGATTTCTGCACGATCGGGAGGCGGCAGAAGATCTGGCGCAGGAGCTCTTCGTGAAGTTGTGGTGCCATCGGGACGTACTGCCCGACGTGCAGTCGTTGAACGGCTATATCTATCGGTCGGCGCGCAATGCGGCGCTCAATGCGCTGCGGGGGCAGGGACGCCTTGTTTCGTTGACTCAGGCTGCCGATTTGAGCGGATCGGTTCTTCCTGATGATCTCTACTATGCTCTTGAAAAGCAGTTGCTGGTGGACCTGACGGTCGATCAGTTGCCCGACCGTCCCCGCCAGATTTATCGGATGAGCCGGGTCGAAGGACTCAGCAACAAGGAGATCGCCCGTCGACTGTCGATCTCCGGAAAGACGGTTGAGAACCATCTCAATGCGGCGCTGAAACGGATTCGAATCGTGCTTCGGAATTTCAACGCCCTGCTTTGTTGAACCGAAGCGTGAGTTGGGCGGTTGCCCCCCCCCGCTTCTCCTTCTCTATCCCGAAAAATAGGAAAAAAGGTCGGAATTCTGTTGGGTGCAACGGGGTTCCGATGTGTCATATAGTCAGAAGAAGCCGAAATATGAGCCGAGCCAAACAGATCATTCAAGCCTTTTTTCAACGACGTCAGCGTCCCGAAGTGACCCGTCGTTTTGCCGAGTGGTTGGAGCATCCGATCGATCGCGATCGGAAAGAGTCGTTGCTGCGGGCTCAATGGGACTCGATGCCCCTTGATGCGGATCCTGAGGCCCGTGAGCGGTCGTGGCAGGCGGTCGAGCGGCGCATCCATGCCGGAGGTTCGCGGAAGAAGGTCCTTTGGCGGCGTCGTGTGGCGGTTGTTGCAGCCGTCGTGGTGCCGTTGGCGATCCTGCTTGCGGTCTATGTCCGGGTACATGATCGAAGCCGTTTCGAGGAACGGTTCGAGATGCCGCAGTTCGTCGAGCGCGTGACTCCTTACGGTCGGACAGAACGGGTCGTGCTGCCCGATTCGACGGTGGTGATGCTCAATGCGGGATCGGTGTTGATCTATCCCGAACGGTTTTGCGGTCAGACCCGCGAGGTCCATCTCAGTGGCGAAGCCAGTTTTCGGGTCCGTTCCGATGCCCGTCATCCGTTCATCGTCCGGACGGCCGATTTGCGGACCGAGGTACTGGGTACGGTCTTCAACGTGAGCGCCTATGCCGACGAATCCTTTACGGAGGTGACTCTGTGTGAAGGGTGTGTACGGGTCGGCGGCCGTAGCTCGGAGGAGTTTACGCTGCGTCCGGGCGAACAGTTGTGTTACGATCGGCAGAGCCGGGTCTATTCGCGCCGCGAAGTGTCGGCCGACGAAATCGTTTCGTGGGAGAAGGGCGCTCTGGTTTTTCAGCGCGATGGAATTCATGCCATCATTCGCGCCCTCGAACGGCGTTACGGCATCACGATCTACCTCTCGTCGGAGCGTTACGACCGGGATCTGCTGACGCTGCGCATTCCAGCCGAGTGTACGGCCGACGAGGCGATCCGGCTCATTGCCCAACTGATTCCGGGTCTGCATTTCCGCTTCGACAAGAAAAACGTATATCTGGACTGACAACCCCGTATACCGAACACCCAAACTTCAATCGCCTATGAAACAAAAAGATCGGAATGCGGCCGCAAACTCGACATCCCGATCCGAACGACAGAACCAACCGTAGCTATAAACACGATTAACTAATTCTATCGAACCTTATTACGAAAGTATGAAAAAAATTTGCAATCTGCAAATGCTCCTGCTGTGCGGGATCATTCTGCCGCTCTGTCTGTTAGGCCAGGGAGTGCTGGCTCAGGAACGGGGCAGGATCCGATTTGCGGAGAAGAGCATGCCATTGAGAGAGGCCTTTGCCCAGATCGAGGAACAGAGCGGACTCGGAGTGGCGTATAACGAGGCGCATCTGGATCTGACCCGGATCGTGCCGACCGATATCGGTCCGGTATCGGTCTCCGAAGCGTTGGATTACATTCTCAAGGGTTTCGACGTTTCGTACCGGATCGTCGGTTCCCAGATTTTGATTGTCAAGCGGCCCGCAGCCAGAAGTTATCGTTACCAGGGGGTGGTCACCGACGAACGGGGCACCCCGATCATCGGAGCCACGGTGCTGATCAAGGGGACGACCAACGGAACCTCGACCTCTCAGGACGGATCGTTCCGGCTGACGGCCACCGAAGGCTCCGTATTGGAGATTTCATTCCTGGGCTACGAATCCCAGGAGTTCAAACTCGGAAAGCGGCTGCAGCTTCAGGTTCGTCTTGCGGAGGACAGCAAGATGGTCGACGAGGTGGTGGTTGTGGGATACGGCACGCTGCAGCGCCGCGACGTCTCTTCGTCGATCGGGACCTACAAGCCGCAGGAGATCAGTGCTCGCAAGGTGCTGAGTGTCGACGAGATGCTGCAGGGGCGGATTCCGGGTGTGACGGTCACCTCGTCATCGGGAGTTCCGGGCAGTCAGAACCGTGTCAGCATCCGCGGTATCGGATCGTTGACGGCGGGCAACGAACCTCTTTACGTGATCGACGGGGTTCCGATCAGCAACTCGTCGGGCGATACGGGAGCCTGGGGCGCCCAGTCGATGAACGGTCTGGCCGACTTCAACCCGAACGACATCGAGTCGATCGAGGTGCTCAAGGATGCAGCCTCGGCGGCCATCTATGGCTCGCGTGCCACCAACGGCGTCATCCTGATCACGACCAAGAGCGGCCATAAGGGCAAGGCCCGGGTGTCGGTCAATGCCTCGACGGCATTCTCCTATCTGCCGCGACTGGACCGGCTGGACATGGCGGATGCGGATCTCTATCTGGAGGTGATGAACGAGGCCATCGACAACTGGAATCTGCAGTCGGGCGAATCGGTGGCCCGCATGACCGATCCCTTTCCGGGCAAGCAGCAGGTCAAGTGGCTTGATCTGATTCTGCGCACGGCCAAGACCTACGATGTCGGAGCTTCGGTTTCGGGCGGTACGGATGCGCTGAACTATTACGTATCGGGCAACTTCAAGCAGAACGAAGGCGTCTTCATAGATAACGAGCTGACCAAGTACAATCTCAAGGCCAATCTCAACGGCCACGTCCGCAAATGGCTCGATCTGGGGACCAACATCACGCTGGGCTATACCGACAACAACCGCGTGCCGACGGGCTATAACATCGGAACGAGTCTGATTCCGCGTGCGCTGGAGCAGTATCCGTGGGACGGGCCCTACAGCCCCGACGGCGAGTACAACATCAACGGCGATCCGCTGCTGAACCACAATCCGCTGCAGGCGATCAAGGAGGAGAATGTCTACGTGCGCAACTATCGGGTGCTGGGCAACGCCTACCTGCAGTTCAACATTGCCCGGGGACTTACGTGGAAGACCTCGTTCGGCGGTGATTTCTCCTACACCGAGGAGCACATCTACTATACGGACAAACATGTCTACGGGAGCAACGTCGGGCAGTTGACCGACGGCCGGCGGACGCTTACCAATCTGCTTACCGAGAGCGTAGTCAACTATACGCATACGTTTGCCGATCGTCTGAAGCTGAATGCCATGGCCGGATATTCCTATCAGCTCTATCAGACCTCCACGGCTTCGCAGACCGGAAACGGTTTTCCGTCGCCGTCGTTCGACGTGAACTCCGTGGCGGCCGAATTCTCGGGTATCTCCACGGGCATGAGCGCCTATGCGCTTCAATCGTATTTCGCCCGGGCCAATCTGAATTACGGCGACCGCTATCTGCTTACGCTGGCTTTGCGAGCCGACGGATCGTCGAAATTCGCACCCGGCAACCGGTACGGATATTTCCCCTCCGTATCGGTGGGGTGGAACCTTTCGGAAGAGAAGTTCTGGAAGGCCTCCGATATCGGGCTGAAGTTTCGAGCAAGCTGGGGATCGACCGGTAACCAGGCGGGTATCGGATCCTATGCCTATCAGGCGCTGGCCAGTGGCGGGTTCAACTACAACGGGTCCAACGGTTTGGCACTGACGGCCATGGGAAATCCCGACCTGCAGTGGGAGAAGGCCAACCAGACGGATGTCGGTGTCGATGTGTCGTTCTTCAACGGTGCGCTGACATTCACGGCTGATGCCTTCATCAAGGATACGAAGAACCTGCTCTATTCGAAACCGACAGCTGCTACTTCCGGTTTTACGAGCTATACCTGCAACATCGGATCGATGCGCAACAAGGGTCTGGAGTTTGCCATCAGCGGGACACTGGCTTCGCAGGGCGGATTCGTGTGGCGTTCGGATTTCAACATGTCGTTCATCCGGAACAAACTGACCCGGCTGCTCGATGACAGCGAGGTGATCACCACCAGCAGCATGCACGCCCTGAAGGTGGGCGAGGAGGTGGGCGCCTTCTACATGATCAAGGCATTGGGCATCTATCAGTCCGATGACGAAGTGCCCGAGAAGCTCTATGCACAGGGCGTGCGGGCCGGAGACGTGATCTACGAGGATGTGAACGGCGACGGAGAGATCGACACGACGAACGACCGTCAGTTTGTCGGATCGCCCAATCCGAAATTCACCGGCGGATTCAGCAATACCTTCACCTGGAAGGGCTTCGACCTGAACATCTTCTTCACCTTCTCCTACGGCAGCCAGCTCTACGAACTCTGGACGGGAGGCTACCGGATGGGCAACGGCAAGTGGACGATGCTCGAATCGCAGGCCAAGGGGCGTTGGACGGGTCCCGGGACGAGCTACACCATTCCGCGTGCGATCTACAACCAGACGTGGAACTCCACGAAGTTCGTCAATACGCGTTTTCTGTACGATGCCTCCTATCTTCGCTGCCGCAATCTTTCGCTCGGTTATACGCTGCCCAAGCGTTGGATGAGCCGGATCGGCGTGGAGAGCCTGCGGCTCTACGTGCAGGCGGACAACCTCTTCATCCTGACGCCCTATCCGTTGCTCGATCCCGAGGTGAACGTCAGCCTTTCGGCCACGACGCTGGGCTATGACTTCCTCTATCCCTCGCAACCGCGGACCTTTACGGTCGGATTAAACCTTAAATTCTGAAAACCATGACAATCAAACATATCATCATCGGCCTTGCCGGCAGTGTGCTGCTTGCCGGCAGCGGAGTGCTGCTGACGGGCTGTACGCTCGACGAGTTTCCGCACAACGCCGTTTCGAGCGACAATCTGACCGAAGAGGATTGCGAATTGTTGCTGGTCGGGCTCTACAACATCGTTCAGTACAAACCGACCAACAACGGGTATGCGGCCTTTGATATCTGCGGTGGCGATCTGATCCGGGCCGGAGCCTCAAGTACGGGATCGGCCCAGCAGTTGATTCGTGATCTGGTGACGCCCGACAGCGGGTTCATCAGCGGTCAGTGGGACGGATACTATACGGCATTGTATCAGGTCAACAAGTTTCTCCTGGCCTTGAACGAGATGCCCGAGGGGGATCGTCGTGACGAGATGCTGGGTATCGCGTCGTTTTTCCGGGGACTGCTCTATTTTGATCTGGTGAGCCGATGGGGCGAGATTCCGATTCTGGAGGTTCCGGCGACAGGAGACGTGGCGGCCTCGAGCGAAGCCGACGGCTGGGCCTTTGTCGAGCGGAATCTGCAGACGGCCATTGATCTGGCGCCCGATTTTACCTCGCGGTACGAGGTGTCGCGTCAGGCGGCCCAGGCGTTGATGGCCCGGGTAAAGCTGGCTCAGGGCAAGAATGACGAGGCGGGGATTCTGGCCGAATCGGTCATTACGAGCGGATACTTTTCGCTGGACGGTTTCGACAAGATCTTCCGTCGGATGGACAACACGGAGGAGATCTTCACGTTCAGCAACCTCACCGAGGAGACCTCGGTCAATCTGAGCGGGGCGTTCTACTATTCGCGCTCTTCGGAGAACGGGGGCAGTTACGTCTACATGCCGACGACGGAGGCCATTGACATGTATCTTCCGGAGGATCTGCGTCGGGAGATCTCCGTGGCTCAGCAGGGCAGCAACAATGTGATCAACAAGTATCCGGGTGGCGAACTGAACAGCGATCCGCTGCCGATCGTCCGTCTGGGCGAGATGTATCTGATCAGTGCCGAGGCCAGCGGGCGGAGTCAGGCGGGGCTTGACCGTTTGAATGACCTGCGTGAGAAGCGGGGTTTGACGGCTTTGGCGATGCCTGCCGACGATTCGTCTTATCTGACGGCGCTGCTGAATGAGCGGCGGCTGGAGTTTCTGGGCGAAAACCAGCGTTGGTTCGATCTGGTGCGTACGGGACGTTTCGAGTCGACGCTGTCGCTCGAGCGCAAGTACAATCGTTTCCCGATACCCTCGCGGGAGATTTCGCTCAACGGATTGCTGACGCAGAACAGTTATTGGACGAGTGCGCCTGCCGGGCAGAATTAACCTCAAAAACGTAGCAACATGAATCTTCTGAAATATTCGCTCTGTGTGCTGCTGGCGGCGGGCTGGAGCTGTACGAAAGAGTACGAGATCGAGGATACGGATTATCGTCCCGTAACGGAGATCGGGCGTCGTCTGGCGTCGGATTGTCCGGCTGTGGCGCGTATTTATGCGGATACGACCTTCCTGTTGGGGCTGGGGGTCGAGCAGACCGATCTGCATCTTCAAAAGATGAACGGCGAGGTGATGCGCGTCTATCTGACGCGGGTGGATCTGAACCAGCCGGGCGTCTCGCTCGAGGTGGGCATGCCCTACGACGCCGACGTGACGAGCAATTTCCAAAAACAGACGTTGAGCGGGATCGCCTCCTACTGCGACCGGCCGGGACATCGCATTGCCGCTCTGGTCAACGCCGATTTCTGGGATATCTCGACGTTGGAGATCCGCGGTCCGATCCATCACAACGGCAAGATCCTCAAGGATACGTTCATCTACACGGACCGGCTTCCGCAGCAGGCGCTGAGCTTCTTTGCCGTGACCAACGACGGCAAGGCGCTGATCCGCGATTCGGTTGAATACCGGAGCCTGGCCCCGACGCTCAAGGAGGCGACGGGCAGCGGAGTGATCGTGCTGCGCAACGGTGTGCTTTCGGGTCAGAACTATGAGGGCACCGATCCGCGGACGGTTATCGGCTATACGGAGCAGAACGTCGTCTACATGATGGTGGTCGACGGCCGTCAGCAGTTGTGGAGCTATTACGGCATGACCTACGAAGAGTTGGGGCAGTTCATGCAGAGCCTGGGCTGCCGGTGGGCGGTGAATTTCGACGGCGGCGGCTCGTCGCAGCTGGTGATCCGGCATCCCAATGCCGATCTTTTCGAGGTTCACAACCGCCCCTCGGACGGCAGTGAACGGGCGGTGGTCAATGCCTGGATGGCCGTTGTGGATGAACCCTGATCAATCGACTAAAAGTTGTTGAAACCATGAAAAATCTGATTCACATATTGATATGCGCTGCCGGACTGTTTCTGGCGGGCGGCTGCAGCGACGACTCGGACGTGAGCGGAGGAGTCTCCGCGCCGGAGTTGTTGTCGATCATCCCGAAAGCGGGGTATGCGGGTAATGTGGCGATTATTTCGGGCAGTCATTTCAGTCCGGAGGCCGATCGGAACACGGTGATGATCGGTCAGGCCCGGGCCGAGGTTACCGCGGCGACGTCGACCCGTTTGACCGTGCTGCTTCCCGAGAACACTCTGGGCAGTTATTCCGTGCGGGTGACGGTGGATGGGTTGAGTGCCGAAGGTCTGTCGTTCACCTATGCGCCGGCGCCGGATCCTGCCGAGCTGGCGCTGGTATCGGTGCTTCCGACGAAGGCCTATGCCGGGGATCGGGTGCTGATCCGTGGGACGGGCTTCAGCCGCGATCCGGAGCAGATGCTCGTCGAAATCAACGGTGCGCGGGCCGAGGTGGTCGAGGCTACGGAGACTACCTTGCAGGTGGTTCTTCCGGAGAATCCCGCCGGCACCTATCCGTTTACGGTGAGCCTCGGAGACAAACACACCGAGGGGCTCCTCTTCACCTACCTGCACAAGCCGACCCTGTCGCTTGCGTCGGTTGCGCCGCAGCGCGGATATGCCGGTAGTGTCCTGACGATCACTGGCGAATGCTTCTCGGAGACGCCCTCGGAGAATCTCGTGGAGATCAACGGCCGGGCGGCTGTGGTGACGGGGGCTACGACGACGACCCTCACGGTGGAGGCTCCGGAGAATCCGGCGGGAAGCTATCCGATTCGCGTGACGGTGGACGGCAAGACGGTCGAAGGGCTGATGTTTACCTACCTGTTCGGCAAGTATACGCTTTCGACGTGGCTCGGTATGGCCGGTCGGGATATTGACAAGGCGTTGGTTGACGGAGCTCCGGATGAGGTCCGCTTCAACATGCCTCACGGACTGGCGCTCTCGCCCGACGGCACCTCGCTCTGGATTATCGACCGCGGCAACAATGCCATTCGTCGGACCGATCTGCAGACGGAGATGACCACGACGATCGTCCGTTCGGGACAGGACGGCGTGACGGTCAATGCGCCGTGGCGGGGCAGCTTCAACTCCCGCGGAGACTTCTATTGTGCCAACAAGGCTGCGCGGAATATCCTCCGCGTGACGCCCGACTATACGGTTTCGGTCGCCATATCGGGGTTGAGCGATCCCCTGGACGTTCGTTTTGATGCCGGAGACAACCTCTATGTGGTGGATCGCGGCGTGAAGTCCGTCCTGAAGTATGCGGCGCCGGACTATACGCAGTCGAGCACCTTCGCGACCTTTACGGGAGGTCCGTTGGCCGCGGATTTCGATCCGGCAGGCAATCTGCTGGTCGCGCTCAATGACTGTACGATTGTCCGCGTAGCTCCGGACGGCAGCCAGCAGGTTGTGGCCGGCAACGGAACGGCCGGAACGGATGACGGTACTCCCGGAGAGCCGACGACGGCCCGGTTCCAGGCCGAGTTGTGGGGTATTTCGGTCGACGATACGGGCAATGTCTATATCCTCGACTCGAAGAGCCATACCATCCGACGGCTTGCGCCCGATGCGGAGGGAGATGTGGCCAGGGGTACGGTCGAGACGGTCATCGGTACGGCCGGCAAGAGCGGAGCAACGGACGGAATCGGCAACGAAGCCCTGCTCAAGACGCCATACGACGTGCTGGTGGCATCGGACGGCAAGATGCTTTGGATCTCCGACTGGGGGAATTTCCTGGTCCGGAGGGCAACGGTCGAATAATGCGAAAAGAGAGAAACCATGATACGAAAAAGCATAATTACGTGTGCCGTACTCTGTATGGCCGCATTGGGCTCGGCCTGCCGGCAGGAGGATCCGACCCATCATATCGAAGAGCTCCGATTGATCAACATCAAGCCGACGACCGGCATGAGCGGTGAGGTTGCCGTCATTCAGGGAACCAATTTCGGGGCCGAGATCTCGCAGAACCGCGTTACGATCAACGGGGTTGAGGCCCGGATCCTGAACGCCTCGAGCGGGGAGTTGCGCATCATCCTGCCCGAGAATGCACCGGGCGCCTATCCGGTGAAGGTGGAGGTCGGCGACCGGCAGATCGAAGGGTTGAAATTCACCTATCTGAAGGCCTCGTCGAGAACCTTCCTGGTGAGTACGATCGTGGGCATGACGGGTAACAAGAGTACGGTGGACGGTATCGGGACCAGTGCCACGACCTGGTTCCCGACCGGCCTGGCCTATGCTCCGGACGGCAGCATCTGGTTCACCGAACGCGGTAACCGGGCCATCCGCCGTCTGTCGCCGGGCATGAGTGTCGAGACGCTGGTCTCGAGCACCGAACTGGATAATCCCTGGCACGGCGGATTCGACGCCGACGGCAATTACTACGTGGCCAGCAAGGCCAACGGCCGGGTGATCCGGATTACGCCCGATCTGAAACTGACGACCTTTGCTTCGGGTATCAACAACCCGATGGCCTGCCTTTGTGACGAGGCCGGAAACGTCTACGTGGCATCGCGCGACCATCAGAAGATCATTCGTTACACGCCCGACGGTGCGGCTTCGGATTTCATTCTCTTCGACGAGTTGAAGCCGAACTGCATGTGCCGGGATGCTGCAGGCAATTTCTTTGTCGGCGGAACGGACTTCGGCCGGATCATGATGGTGACTCCGCAGGGTGAACAGCGGATCATTGCCGGGGACGGGGATCCGGGCAGCGGAATCGACGACGGAGAGCCGGGCAATCCGCTGACTGCTCATATCGGCAATATCTTTGCGCTGGGGCTCGATGCCAACGGCGTGCTCTATATGGCCGACTGTACGTATCATACGATCCGTATGCTGACCCCCGACGCTTCGGGCGACTACACGAAGGGTACGCTCGAGACCATTGCCGGCACGGGTTCGGCCGATTGCCTCGACGGCGAGGGACTGAAGGCCGCTTTCAACAATCCGTACGGCATTCTTCCGTCGGCTGACGGCAAGACGATTTATGTGGCCGATGCGACGAACTGTCTGATCCGCATGATCACCGTCAAATAGGATTTCATCCGGTCGGGGCCGGTCTCCAACGTATCGGAGCCGGTCCCGACTTTTTCTCCTGCGCCATGAAATATTTGTCTCTTCTGTTTTTCCTGTGCTGTATGGGTACGGTCCGGGCCCAACTGCACTATGTCGAGGCCTCGACGCTGGGTATTTTGCACAAGTGCTGCTCGACGGAGCAACCCTACCATCGCGTCGATACGAGCCGCTATCCGACCCTGACTTCCGCACAAAAGGAGTTGTTGAGCCAGGGTGCGGGACTGGCCGTCGGCTTCACGACCGACAGCCGGACGATCGGCGTGCGCTGGCAATGCCGGCCGCGCAAGCCGCTGCACAATGCCAGTGACATTGCGCAGAGCGGTCTGGACCTCTATGTGCGTGATTCGGGACGCTGGGTCTATGCCGGATCGGCCGTACCGTCGGCAGCGGAGACCCTTTCGGAGTCGGTTCTGGTTCGTCGGACCGGCACCGAACCGTTGGAATGCCTGCTCTATCTTCCGTTGTTTCGCGAGGTCGTGTCGCTGCAGATCGGAGTCGACCGTGGCTCGCGGCTATCGGCGGCCGACGGATGGCCGGGCAACCGGGTAGTGGTCTACGGTTCGAGCATCACACATGGCATCGCCGCGAGCCGTCCCGGAATGGCCTATGTGGCCCGTCTGTCACGTGCCATGGGGCTTGATCTGTGCAATCTGGGACTCAGCGGCAACGGGACAATGACCCCGACCCATGCCCGAATCCTGGCCGAAACCCGAGCCGACGCCTTCCTGCTGGACTGCTTTTCGAATCCGTCGGCGGAGGTGATCCGGCATCGGCTGCGCCCCTTCGTCGATACGCTGCGACGTGCGCATCCGAACGCTCCGCTCATCTTCCTGCAGACGCTCTACCGGACACACCGTCCGTTCAATCCATCGCTCGATGCGGCCGAGTCGGCCAAGCGGCGTGCGGCCCGTGAGGCCTTTGCCGGGTTGCAGGCCCTGGGATATCGGAATATCTGGCTGCTCGATCCGGGGCTGGATACGGGCGTCGACCGGGAGGGAACCATCGACGGAACCCACCCCAACGATCTGGGAATCGAGCGGATCGTCGACAGACTCCTTCCGCAGCTGACAGCCATTCTTTCGCGTTGCGGGATCGGAACTGCGGCCGTAAACTCCCCAACGGGGGATTGTCCGGGCGGGGAATTGAGGAGATGGCCGGCGACTGATCCTTCCGTGCGCTATGTGGGGAGGGTGGCGCGTAGCGGCGACGGGAGTGTTTCGTTCGACTGGACGGGAAGCTACCTGACGTTGTGTTTCACGGGCAGCAGCCTTCGGATGCGGGTCTCCGATACCGGTCGCAACTACTACAACCTGCGGATTGACAACGATTCATCGCGGGTGTTGTCGACCTTTGGCCGCGATTCGTCGATTCTGCTGGCCTCGGGGCTTGGACCGGGCATCCACCGTCTCTGGCTGCAAAAACGCACCGAGGGACGTGAAGGTCGGACCACGATTCACGAATTCGCCACCGAAGCCGGGGATTCCCTGCTTCCTGATACGTTGCGCCGCAACCGGCATATCGAGTTCATCGGGGATTCGTACACCTGCGGTTACGGCGTTGAAGGACGGAACCGTCATGAGCATTTCCGGGCCGAGACCCGGAACAGCGATCGAACTTACGCCTGTCTGACGGCCCGCTCTTTTGATACGGACTATACGCTTGTTACCCGTTCGGGGCGTGGTGTGGTTTGGAACTACGGAGAGAAACGCCGTCTTTCGCCGGTTGCGGGTACCATGACGGGGCGTATGATGCATCTTTACGATGAGGTTGATTCGCTGCTTTGGGATTTTACGCGCAGTCCGTGGCATCCGGATGCCGTGGTGATCAATCTGGGGACGAACGACTTTTCGCGAGGTCTGCATCCCACCGACCGTCAGTTCTGGCGTGAGTGTGAGCGTCTTCTGGCGCAGTTTCGCCAGGTCGGACGACCATCCCAACCGTTCGGGCCAATGCAAGATTGCCCTGCAGCTGATTCCCTATGTTGCCACATCGACCGTTTGGCCGATGCCGCCCAATGCGATTGAATGATGGATGGTAAGATGTTGAAAACCGTCGGATTGCTGCTTTTTTCCATGTGGTTTCCGTCGGTCTGGTGTGAGGCGGGAATCGTTCCCAAACCCTTGTCGGTCATCGAGCGGCGGGGGACCTTCCGAATCACGCCGCATACCCGGCTCTATGCGGCGGAGGGCTTGGAATCCGAGGCTCGGCTTTTTATGGCCGATATCGTTCCGTTGCTGGACCATGGAATTGCACGGTCGGAGCAGCTGCGGGGGGCGGATATCGTGTTGAGACTCGATTCGGCGCTCGAGGCCGAGGAGTACCTTTTGCAGATAGCTCCCGGCCGGATGACGCTGAGCGGGGGTACGCCGTGCGGAGTTTTCTATGCGCTGCAAAGTCTGCGGCAGTTGATTGCCGAACACGGAGCCTCGATCCCGGCTCTGGAGATTCACGATAAACCCGATATGGTCTATCGGGGGGCCATGTTGGATGTTTCGCGTCATTTCTTTCCGGTTGAGGAGGTCAAACGGTTCATTGATCTGCTGGCGCTGCACAAACTCAACCGTTTCCACTGGCATCTGACCGATGATCAGGGGTGGCGTATCGAGATCCGCCGGTATCCCCGTCTGACGGAGATCGGGTCGCAGCGCCGTGAAACGCTTGTGGGGGTTATGCGGGAGGGGAAAACGATGCGTTTCGACCACATCCCCTATGGAGGTTACTATACGCAGGACGAAGTGCGGGAGATTGTCTCCTATGCGGCTGCGCGGCATATTGAAGTGATTCCCGAAATTGACATGCCGGGGCATGGAATGGGGGCTTTGGCAGCCTATCCGTGGCTGGGGTGTACGGGCGGTCCCTACGAGGTCTGGACCCGATGGGGTGTCAGCGAGGATCTTTATTGTGCGGGCCGGGAGACGACCTTCACCTTTATCGAGCATGTTCTGAGTGAGATCCTGGCACTTTTTCCATCCCGGCAGATTCATATCGGCGGCGACGAATGTCCGGTTACGCGATGGCAGGATTGTCCGCAGTGCCGGCGTCGGATGCAGACGGAACGGTTGGCCGACGAGACGGCTTTGCGAAGCTATTTCGTACGACGCATCCAGCAGTGGCTGCAGGCCCGTGGACGGGAGATCATCGGCTGGGACGAATTGCTCGAAGGGGAACTCTCCTCCGAGGTGACCCTTATGGTATGGCGGGATCCGGCTCATGCCTACGAAGCCATTCGACGGGGCTGCCGCGTCATCCTCTCTCCCAAACAGTATTGTTATCTGGATTACAGTCAGACGGCAGATCCCGTTCGTTACGAACCTCCGTGTCATGACACGCGATACGTGCCGTTGCGCCAGGTCTACCGTCTGGAGCCTTTCGATCGCCTGCGCCCCGAAGAGCGGTCGCAGGTCCTTGGAGTGCAGGGAAATGTCTGGACGGAATATATGCCCGGCATGGAGTGTGTGGAGTTTATGATTCTGCCTCGTTTAGCCGCTTTGGCCGAGGTGGGGTGGGCCTGTGAACGGAAATGCTATTCCGATTTTATGACTCGGATGCCGGTATTGATTGCTCTGTACGAGAAATTGGAATATCGGTATGCGGATTATGTTTTTCGGGGAATCGAGTAGGCCGGCGAAGAGCCGCGTATGACTGGGCTGCCGGCCCCGAAAGACCGGCAGCCCGGAAAGTCATTGGCGGACGAAACGGATGACACATCCGGCATTGGACTGAAGGGCGACCGGAATGGATGTGTCGGCCTTTAGCGTACGCTCGGAACGGAGGAATCCGTTTTTGCCGTCGTCTTCGAGGATTGTCGCTCTCCAGAGCCCCGGGCCCAGAAAATCAAGCGGGATCTTGCCCTGAAAATTTATGGCGGCAGCGGCTGCCAGATACCAGGTTGCCCCCGAACGGCGGGCCATCAGGGCCAACTCTCCGATGCGGCTCTGAGGCAGTACGACGGTTTCGTCCCAGCATGTCGGCAACTCCCGCAGAAACTCGACCGCTGGCTGCAACCGCTTCTCCTTCAACAGATAGAATGGGTTTTCGGCCAATGTAATCAATGGAGAGCCGATCAGATAGGCACATGCGAGTTGTTGGGCAGGGAGGACGTCTCCCGGCATGGAGAAGGCGACCGGAGTATAGTCGGCCGGGCCCGTTACGCACCGTGTGAAGGGGAGTGTTGCACTGTGGGAGGCCGGGATGTTGCGGTTTTCATCGCCCGGAAGGGTCTTTCTGTCGGAGACGGAAATCCCGGCAGCCCGCATGCGTTCCAGATAGTTTGCCGTAATTCGATTGAGCTCCAGACCGCGAACGCCTTCCCGGGTAAGTTCGTTGGGATAGGTGCGGCTTTCTCCCGAGGGCTTCTGACAACCGTGGAAGTTGACCAGCAAATGCCTTTTGGCCGCCTGTTCGAGTACCGCCGTCGTGAAACGGATCTGTTGCAGCCCTTCTCCATTCATGAAATCAATCTTCACGCCCCGGATGCCGCACCCGGTGACACTGTCCAGAAAATGCTGCAGTTCCGCATAATTGTCCGCCGGATCGTTGAGTCGTTTCCAGTGCCGCCAGACGAAGAGCCCCACCCCTTTTTCGGCGGCATGGTCGGCCAACTTTCGGAGTGTATTCCATTTGTCGGGCAGCTCTTCCCACCCTTCGTCCAGCGTGGAATATTCGTATCCCATCGAGGCGGCGAGGTTAATGACCTCCCGCTCTCCTTCGAGCGTCATGTAACGTCCGTCGATGCCGCTCCACCAGCTCCACAGCGAACGCCCCGGACGGATCCACGACATATCGGCAAAGAGGTCCGGATTCGGGGCCGGATTGAGATTGGTAATCAGGTCCGTGTTGACGAGCTGGTTGAGGTTCTCGGCAACGATCAGAACCCGCCAGGGTGTCATGACGGTATCGTGGAGCAGGAATCCCCAGACACCAAGGACGGGAATGCCCGGGGTGTTTATTGGGCGAATTCCTCGGCTGCCAAGGCGGGTGACAATTCCAATAATTCGAACCGCATGCTCTTTATGAGCGGTCAGGTTATCGTGAATCCCTATCAGCGGAGCAATGCATACAGCGTTCGTTGTATTCGGGATGTGCCTTTGGAAACGACCTCGTTGGAGGATTGATCTGAATTGCTGGAAGAAAAAAGAGATTCCGGGACCATCAGGTTTCGGAATCTCTTTTTTGTGGATCATGTCGGCCGGCTCCGGAAGCGTTATCTCCTGAAGGGGACGGAGGGTATCAGCGCCTGTTCTATTTTCCGGAGGGGCGCGTGTCCGATAATAATTTTCCAATAAAAATAGTTTTTAATGGAAAATAATTTTATCTTTGTGACGAAAAGATCGAAAAGATGGAACCAATTTGCCGTATCAAGGAGATTTACAAGGCGCTGTACCAATTTGAAAAGGCGTTTGCCGAGCGTCATGGCATTACGATCAACGAGGCGATGCTGCTCTGCTGCCTGAAGCAGGGTGGGGCCCGTACGGCCGGAACGTTGTGTGATTTTGTCGGGCTTTCGGGGCCGCGAGTCTCGAAGGTCATCACGACGGTCGAACGGAAGGGGTATCTCCACCGCACGATCAGTCCGCAGGATCGTCGCCAGATGCTTTTCTCGCTCACGGAGCTCGGGGCGGAGAAGATCCGTCAGATGCAGCACGAGACCCTGGGTTTTGACAAACTCTTCGCGCAGTTGAAGGCCTTCGTGGCGACGGAGCAGGACCCCGAATCGGAAAATCAATCACACAACCATACGAACCCATGAAGATTCTTATTGTCGGAGGGGTGGCCGGAGGGGCCACCGTGGCGGCCCGCCTGCGCCGCTTGGACGAGCAGGCCGAGGTGATCCTTTTCGAGCGGGGGAAATATGTCTCGTATGCCAACTGCGGACTGCCGTATTACATCGGCGGGACGATTGCCCAGCGGTCGAAACTCTTCGTGCAGACGGTCAAGGGTTTCACCGACCGCTTCCGCATCGATATCCGCACCGAACAGGAGGTGACGGCGATCGACCGTGCGCGCAGGGAGGTGACGGTGCGCCGTGTGGCCACGGGCGAAACCTACGTGGAGACCTACGACCGGCTGGTCCTCTCGCCCGGAGCCGAGCCGTTGCGACCGCCGATCGAGGGGATCGACAGCCCGCGGATCTTCACGCTGCGCAGCGTTCCCGACACGGATGCCATCAAACAGTATGTCGACACACGGCACCCGCGGCGTGCCGTGGTCGTGGGCGGCGGATTCATCGGTCTGGAGATGGCCGAGAACCTGCACCACCTGGGGCTTCGGGTCGACGTGGTGGAGATGGCCGATCAGGTGATGGCGCCGCTCGACTTCTCGATGGCCGCACTGGTCCACCGTCATCTGACGGACCGCGGAGTCGGTCTCTATCTGAAGGATGGGGTGGCGCGCTTCGAGGAGCGGGGCGATGAACGGGTGACGGTCCATCTGCAGAGCGGGCGGCAGATCACGGCGGATCTGGTGATTCTGAGCATCGGCGTGCGCCCCGAAACCCAACTGGCCCGGGAGGCCGGGCTGGAGATCGGCGAGCGGCGCGGCATTGCGGTCAACGAGTACATGCAGACCTCCGATCCGGCGATCTACGCCCTGGGGGATGCCGTCGAGGTGCGGCATCTGGTGACGGGACGTCCGGCGCTCATCCCGCTGGCCGGACCGGCCAACAAGCAGGGCCGTATCGCGGCCGACAATATCGTGCTGGGCAACACGCACATCTACGGGGGTTCGATCGGTACGTCGGTGGCCAAGGTCTTCGACCTGACGGTGGCTGCGGCCGGCGCCAATGCCAAACTGCTGAAGGCCTGCGGCATCGAGTACATCGAGTCGTTCACCCACGGCGCCTCGCATGCGGTCTACTATCCCGATGCGCTGCCGCTGTCGATCAAGATTCTCTTCGCCCCCGGGACGGGGCGTCTGCTCGGGGCGCAGGTTGTCGGCTGCGACGGCGCCGACAAACGCATCGAGATGTTCGAGCAGATCATCCGCACGGGGGGTACCATCCATGACCTCACGGAGCTCGAACATGCCTATGCACCGCCTTACTCCTCGGCCAAGGATCCGGTGAACATGGCCGGCTATGTGGCCGAAAACATCCTCACGGGGCGTGTGCGGGTGATCCAGTGGCGGGATGTCGCCGCGCTGGGCGACGAGACGCTGCGCATCGACGTACGCACGCACGACGAGTTTGCCATGGGTTCGATCCCGGGCTTCGTGAACATCCCGCTCGACGAACTGCGCGAACACCTCGGCGAGTTGCCGCGCGAGCGCCCCGTTGTGGTGAGCTGTGCCGTCGGACTGCGGGGCTACCTGGCCAGCCGCATCCTCACCCAGCACGGATTCCGCGACGTGCGCAACCTTTCGGGAGGCTACACGACGTGGCGTGCGGCGACGGCCCCGGTTCCCGAACCCCGCGACGGGGAGGAGTGCCGTTGCGACTGCGCCCCGGTGCACGATTGCCGGAGTGTGGCGCAGCCGGGCTGTGCGGATGCCTCGACGGGCTGTGGCGATTCGGCGGCCGTGTCGCCGGAGGGGGAGAGTGCCGTGGTGGAGGTCGATGCCTGCGGGCTGATGTGCCCGGGGCCGGTCCTGCAGTTGAAGAAGAGTTTCGAGGCCCTGAAGCCGGGCGGACAGCTGCGCATTACGGCCACGGACCAGGCCTTCGGACGCGACGTGGCCTCGTGGTGCCGCATGACCGGAGCCGAACTGCTCTCACTCGACACCTGCGGCGGCAAGGTGCGGGCGCAGATCCGCAAGCCGGTGCCGGCTGCAGCGTCGTGCTGCGGTGCACGGCCCGAATCGGTCTCCCGGCAGGCAGCGTCGGCCGACAACAAAACGATCGTCGTCTTCAGCGATGATCTGGACCGGGCGCTGGCCTCGTTCGTCATCGCCAACGGAGTGGCGGCGACGGGAAAGCGGGTGACGATGTTCTTCACCTTCTGGGGGCTCAACGTCATCAAGAAGCGTCGCAAGCCGGCCGTGCGGAAGGATCTGATGGGGCGCATGTTCGGCTGGATGCTCCCGTCGCACAGCGGACGGCTGCACCTTTCGAAACTCAATATGTGGGGGCTTGGTAGCCGGATGATGCGCGGCATCATGCGCCGCAAGAAGATCTCCAGCCTCGAGGAGCTGATGCGTCAGGCGCTGGACAGCGGCGTGGAGATGATCGCCTGCACGATGTCGATGGACGTCATGGGCGTACGGCGCGAAGAGCTGCTGGACGAGGTCACGTTGGGCGGCGTCGCCTCTTACCTCGATCGTACCGAGAAGGCCAACCTGAACCTCTTCATCTGAGTCCGGGCGTCCGAGTTCCGGACCGGAAGGCCGGGGCGGAATCGTCCACTCCGTTGCGGGTGACGATTCCGCCCCCGGTTGTTTCTGCCTGCGGGGTGTGCCGCTCAGGCCTTCCGGTTCAGCGCCGCCTGGAAACGGGCGATGACCTCGGGTTTTCCCGTGTGCTTGCCGTCGTCCTCGCTCAGCTTGCAGGTGTCGTTGTAGAAGGGCCACGCCTCGGTGATCCTGGCGGCCGTGAGCTTGATGACGATGTTCAACGGCCGGATGCCTTCGAAATCGTTCGTGAAGTGCGTGCCGATGCCGAACGACGGCTGACACCACTCCCGGGCGTAACGCTGTATCTCGATGGCGCGGTCCGTGTCGAGCGCATTGCTGAAGATGACCTGTTTGGTGCGCGGGTCGATCCCCAGCGAGCGGTATTTGTCGACGATTTTCTGCAGCTGCTCGCGGTTGTCGCCGCTGTCGATGCGCAGTCCCTTGAAGAGGTTGGCGAAATCCTCCGAGAAGTTGAGGCTGAAGATCTCCCACCCGAACGTATCGTAGAGATAGGTTCCCAGCGCACCGCGGAAGGTCTGCCGCCAGGAGTTCATGGCAATGTGGTTGGCCATCTGGGGGCCGTACATGCCGCCGATGGCCGAGACGAATTCGTGGGCCATCGTTCCGATGGGGGTCAGACCGTATTTCATGGCCAGGTAGACGTTGCTCGTTCCCACGAAGCGTCCCGTATGGCTCTCCGCGGCCGCCTCGTCCTTCAGCGCCCGCACGGCCGTATCCTCGGCCTCGAACGAGGCCCGGCGGCGCGTGCCGAGGTCGCTGAAGATGCATCCCGCCTCGAGCAGCCGCCGGGCCTTGAGGCGGCTGCGGCGGTAGAAGTCCCCGTAGTCGAGACGCCCGGTCTGCCCCGTCATCCGGTAGTAGAGCTCCGAGATGATGGCCAGCACCTTGACCTCGAGCAGAATCGTGTCGGCCCAGCTCCCCTCGAAATCCACCGTGAGGTGTCCCTCCTCGTCCTGGCTGGCGGTGACCCAGCGGCGGTTGAACCGATAGCCCTTCAGGTAGTTGTAGAACCAGTGGGGGATATAGGGGCAGCTCCGCTTCATGAAGGCGATCTCCTCGTCGGTGATGACCAGCGTTTCGAGCAGGGCGATCTGTTCGAGCAGCGCTTCGGCGAAGCCTGCGGGATAGCGCGTGCCGTCGCGGTCGGTGAACGAGTAGCGGACGCGAGCCCTGGGGAAGTTGTCGATGACGGCACAACACATCGTGAACTTGTAGAGGTCGTCGTCCGTAAAGTGAGAAATGATTCGCTCCATGTTGGTTGTCGGGTTTGGTCTTGTTGCGTATGCAAAAATACATCAGAGAGTGGGATGTTTGCAAGCAAAAGCGTCCGAAATCGGCTTTTCGGAACAATTCGGTGTATCCCGAGGCCCCGGCCGGCTCCGATCCCCTTCTTCCGGCCGCCCGACGTGCCGGCCTTGTCGCAATTCCTAATTTCTCGAGAAGCGGTATTCGTTGGGCGAAAAACCGGTTATCTTCTTGAACAACAGACTGAAATACTGTACGTTGGCGTATCCCAGATGATGCGCGACGGCGGCCGGGGAGTTTTCGGCCCTGAGCAGCAGGCTTTTGGCCGCATCGAGCCGCTTCAACTGGAAATATTCGTCAAGGCTCTTGCCGGTCTCGAATTTCAGCAGATCCTGGAGGTAGGGGACCGAAAGCCCCAGCTCCGAGGCACAGTATTGCGGGGAGATCCCCTCGGAGCCGCACCGAACGCCGGAAAGGAGGTATCGGTCGATCAGCGCCTTGAGTTGGTCGATCAGGGCCTTGTTCTTCGCTTCGCGCGTGATGAACTGTCGTTCGTAGAAGCGCGTGCAGTAGTCGAGCATCAGTTCGATGAGCCGCGAGAGGATGGTGGCGCTGTGGGTGTCGACGGCGTGCCGCAGCTCCTCGACGACGTGTTCCATGCAATCGGTGACGGTGGCGGCCTCCCGCTGCGAGAGGTGCAGGGCCTCCTGCTTGCGGTAGGAGAAGAAGGTGTAGTTGCGGATGAGATTCTTCAGGGAGGTGCGGTGGAGCAGGTCGGGAGCGAAGGCCAGCAGCCACCCCTTGTCGGGCAGCGCCCCGGCTTCGCTCATGCGGAAGATCTCGCCCGGTTGGAGGAAGACCATCGTGGCGCAGGTGTAGTCGTCCGACCGGCGGCCGCAGCCGCAGCAGCCGTCGTTGCACTTTTCGATGAAGAGGATGGCGTAGAATTCGAATTTCACGGCATCCTCTTGCAGGTCGGGGTGCTGCAGGTTGATCACGCTGATCTGCGGATGCAGCGTTTGGCAGTTGAAACTGCGGTTGCATTCGCATACGGTTCTGATATCCAGCGTCGAGGGCTTCATGGCGCTCAGTCGGTCTTTCGCGTGCGGTACTCGTTGGGCGTGCATCCGACGCGCTTCTTGAAGAGCCGGCAGAGGTGTTGCGGATACTGGAAACCGATCGAGTAGGCGATCTGGCTCACGGTCTGCTGCGTGTTGTCGATGCGCTCCTTGGCCACCTCGATGATCTTCTCCTGGATGTACTCCTGGGGGGTGTGTCCGGTCTCCTTTTTGAGCATGTCGCCGAAGTAGTTGGCCGACAGACAGAGCTTGTCGGCAAAGAATCGCACCGACGGAAGCCCTTCGCGTTCTGCCGTGTGGCCCTCGAAGTAGTCGTCCAGCAGCCGCTCGAAGCGGATCTGAATGTCGCTGTTGGCCTTCGTGCGCATGGTGAACTGCCGCTCGTAGAAGCGCGTGCAGTAGTTCAGCAGCAGCTCGATGTAGTTGACGAGCAGCCTGCGGCTGTAGCGGTCGACGTCGTGGCGCAGCTCCGTGCCGATGATCTTCAGGCAGTCGAGAATGACGTTGCGCTCCTCTTCGGAGAGGTGCAGCGCCTCGTTGGCCTCGTAGTCGAAGAACGAGTAGCGTTTGATGTTCTTTCCGAGTGCGGTGCCGGCCAGCAGGTCCGGATGGAAGAGGATGCCGTAGGCGTTGATCTGCGTTTTGGGGGATGTGGTGATGATTTCGGTCGACTGTCCCGGCGCAAAGCAGACGACGGTACCCTCCTGATAGTCGTAGGGCTGGCGGCCGTACCAGATGTCGCAGGCCTTCTCCAGTTTGAGGAACAGGGCGTAGATGCCGTAGTTCCAGCGGGTGTATTCGACGCGTCGGGTGGCCTTGTTCAGGTCGACGACGCTGACCAGCGGGTTGAGGGTTTCGAGCCCGTAGAGGCGGTTGTACTGATCGACCGTATCCAGATTGACGGTTCGGGAATCCATCGTTGTTTCCATCCTGCTTGTTGTTTACTGCTGCAAAGATACGCAGGAATGGCCGGATTCCGATAACCTTTCTTACGGAACTCGCCGGCGGTTTATAACCCGAGTTACGGATTTGCCCTTTCCGGGGGCCTACTCTCCGGCGAGGCCGGCCGGCGGCCGGTTCTGTAATCGGGGTCATAAAGGGGCGATAAATCCGTAATCCGTCTACATCGGATCCGGCGAAAAATTGCGATCTTTGCCCCGCGCAAACGGACTCCTGCACGGGGAACCGGATCGGCGATGCAATAAAACGTCCGGCGAACCGTTTACCGAGGAGTGCCCGGAGGATGGCAGGGATCTGCCGGTTCCTGCCGGGGTGCCGCAATGACAAGGGATCGAAAATGGAACGAACGATGAGACTGGCCAAACGGACCAATGAACTGCTGATTCTGATTCGCACGGGGCGGGCCATGACCTTGAGGGAGCGCCTGCAGCTGACCGTGCGGCTCAGCATCCCGGCCATCATTGCGCAGCTGTCGTCCATCTTCATGCAGTATATCGACGCCTCGATGGTGGGGCATCTCGGGGCCGAGGCCTCGGCCTCGATCGGACTGGTCTCGACCACGACATGGTTGTTCTGGGGGTTGTGTGCGGCCGTCACGTCGGGATTTTCCGTGCAAGTGGCCCATCGGATCGGGGCCGGCGATCTGGCGGGGGCCCGTGCCGTGGTGCGGCAGTCGATGACCGCCACGCTGCTCTTCAGTCTGCTGCTGGCGGCCGTCGGTGCAGCCATCAGCGGGCCGCTGCCCGCGTGGCTGGGCGGCGACCCCTCGATCCGGCGGGATGCCTCGCTCTATTTCTGCATCTTTTCGCTCTTCCTGCCGGCCCTGCAGATGAACTTTCTGGCGGGCGGCATGCTGCGTTGCAGCGGCAACATGCACATCCCGAGCATCATGGGGGTGGCGATGTGTGCGCTGGACGTCGTCTTCAACTTCTTCCTGATCTTCCCCACGCGCGAATGGGACCTGGCGGGGCTGACGCTGACCGTGCCGGGAGCCGGACTGGGCGTATGCGGCGCCGCATTGGGAACGGCGGCCGCCGAGGTGGTGGCTGCGGCTGCGCTGCTCCGCTATCTGTGGACCCGCTCCGAGACGTTGCGGCTGAGCGGCGAGCGGGGCAGTTTCCGCCCGCGGCCCGAAACGTTGAAGCGGGCCTTCCGCATCGGTTTCCCGATGTGCATGGAGCATGCGGTCATCTGTGGCGCGCAGATCATGACCACGGTCATCGTGGCGCCGCTGGGGGTCTTCTCCATTGCGGCCAACTCGTTTGCCGTGACGGCCGAGAGCCTCTGCTACATGCCCGGTTACGGCATTGCCGAGGCGGCTACCACGCTCGTCGGGCAGAGCATCGGGGCCGGACGGCTGAAACTCACGCGCAGCTTTGCCCGGATCACCGTTCTGACGGGCATGGGGATCATGGGGGTGATGGGTGTGCTGATGTATCTGTTCGCCCCGCAGATCATCGGTCTGATGACGCCCGTGGAGGAGATCCGCCGGCTGGGCGTCATGGCCCTGCGCATCGAGGCCTTTGCCGAACCGATGTTTGCGGCCTCGATCGTCGCCTACGGCGTCTTTGTCGGGGCGGCCGACACGATGGTGCCGTGTCTGATGAACTTCTTCAGCATCTGGGCCGTGCGGCTTTCGCTGGCGGCGTGGCTGGCCCCGACGCTGGGGCTCAAGGGCGTGTGGATCGCCATGTGTGTCGAGTTGTGTTTCCGGGGGGTGATCTTCCTGGTCCGGCTGGCGGGCAAACGGTGGCTCAAGCGGCGATGAGCGGCTTCAGTAATCGTGGTTATATTATCCGTAATTCGTCTACAGCGATTCGGCGCAATCTCCCGTAACTTTGCGGAAGCAAGGACGTAAAACCGACAAATTCAAATCAAGAGATATGGAAGTGATTAAAAATCGGGAGTTCGGGGGCGAGCGACCCCTGTTCGGTTCCCAAGACCTGCGCTTGGAGCAGGTGATTGTCCGGGCCGGGGAGTCGGCCATCAAGGAGTGCCGCAACATCGAGGCGGTCGATTGCCGTTTCGAGGGCAACTACCCCTTCTGGCACGTGCACGGCTTCCGGATCGACCGTTGCTATTTCGACGTCGGAGGGCGTTCGGCGCTGTGGTATTCCGACCATCTGAAGATGACCGATACGGTGATCGACGCCCCGAAGATGTTCCGCGAAATGCAGGAGATCGACCTTGAGGACGTCACGATGAACGATGCCGACGAGGTCTTCTGGCACTGCCGGGGCATCCGCGCCCGCAACCTGAAGCTGCACGAGGGGACCTATCCCTTCATGTTCAGCCGGGATATCTACGTCGACGGGCTGGAGAGCGACAGCCGGTATGTCTTCCAGTATGTGAAGGACGCCGAGATCCACCACGCGCGGATCACGACCAAGGATGCCTTCTGGGAGGTGGAGAACGTGACGATCTACGACTCGGAGCTCAACGGCGAGTACCTGGGCTGGCACTCGCGGAACCTGCGGCTGGTGAACTGCCACATCACGGGCGAGCAGCCGCTCTGCTATGCGGAGAATCTGGTGCTGGAGAACTGCACGTTCGGCGAGGATTGCGACCGGGCCTTCGAGTACAGCACGCTGCAGGCCGATATCCGCGGCGCGATCACCAACATCAAGAACCCGACGTCGGGGCGGATCGTGGCCGACGCGATCGGTTCGGTGACGATCGACCGGAACATCCTGCCTCCGGCCGATTGTGAGATCCGCCTGCGCGACGGCGGTACGTATGAGATCACCGATAAAACCCTCCTTCGATGAAATACGATTTCGATACGCCGGTCTTGCGACGCGGTACCGACTCCTATAAATGGGACAGTGCCGACCGAGACGACGTGCTGCCCATGTGGGTGGCCGATATGGATTTCCGGACGGCTCCGGCGATTGTCGAGGCGCTGCGGCGACGGGTCGAACACGGGATTTTCGGCTATACGCGGGTTCCGGAGAGTTATTACGAGGCCGTTACGGGGTGGTTCGCCCGGCGTCACGGCTGGACGTTCGACCGCCGGTGGATGATCTACACGTCGGGGGTGGTGCCGGCCCTCTCGGCGATCATCAAGGCCGCGACGCGTCCGGGCGACAAGGTGTTGGTGCAGACGCCGGTCTACAACTGCTTCTTCTCGTCGATCCGCAACAACGGCTGCGAGACGGTCACGTCGCCGCTGCGGCCCGTTGGCGATACCTATGAGATGGACTTCGGGGATCTGGAGTGCAGGGCGGCCGATCCGCAGGTGAAGGTGATGCTGTTGTGCAATCCGCACAATCCGGTCGGGCGGGTCTGGCGGCGCGACGAACTGCAGCGCCTGGGCGAGATCTGCCTCCGTCACGGAGTGCTGGTCGTCGCCGATGAGATCCATTGCGAACTGGTCTATGAGGGGCATCGCTATACGCCTTTTGCCTCGATGTCGGAGGAGTTCCTGCGCCACAGCGTGACGTGTGTCTCTCCGAGCAAGGGGTTCAATATCGCCGGGCTGCAGATTGCGAACATCGTCTGTGCGGATGACCGGCAGCGTGCACGGATCGACCGGGCCATCAACGACAACGAGGTTTGCGACGTCAATCCGTTCGGGGTCATTGCCACGCGTGCGGCCTACAACGAGGGTGGGGAGTGGCTCGACGAACTGGTCGGCTATCTTCATGCGAATTACCGGTACATGCGGGCTTTCTGCCGGGAGCAGCTGCCCGACTTCCCGATTGCGGAGCTCGAAGGGACCTATCTGGTCTGGATGGATTGCCGGGTGCTGGGACTTGCATCGGAGGAGCTCGAACGGCGGTTGGTCGACGAGGCCGGGCTGTGGCTGAATGCCGGAACGATGTACGGAGCCGAAGGGGAGGGTTTCATGCGCTGGAACATCGCCTGCCCGCGGACGCGACTCGACGAGGGTCTGCAGCGTTTCGCGGCGTTTGTCCGCTCGACCGGTCGTAGACGGTGAACCGGGGCGGAAGATATGAAAAAAACGCTGCAAATCACCTGATTTGCAGCGTTTTTTGTCTGGTCGATCCGCGGACCTGGCGGAGAGAACGAGATTCGAACTCGTGGTACGGGTTGCCCCGTACGTCGGTTTAGCAAACCGGTGGTTTCAGCCACTCACCCATCTCTCCGGGCAACGCTCACGGAGCTTTTGCTCCGAAAGGGTGTGCAAATATAGAATCTTTTTGTGGAAATACAAAATAAAGTGGGCGAAAATTCCTAATTTTGCCTTGCAACCAACCCCGAAACCCATTCTTCCGATGCTGCGAATCCTCCTTTTTTGTCTGTGCATGACGTTCGCTGTACCGGCCGTGCAGGCCTCCGAACCCGATCCGTTCGCACCGCAGCCGCTCACACAACTGCTTCCGATGCTCGAATCCCGCTTCGGAGCCCGTATCTCCTGCAAACGCTTCGATCCCGATACGGTGCGGATTTCGTATGCGGCATTCCGCTGTCGCCCCTATTCGTTGGACGAAAGTCTGGACAATCTGTTCCGCGCGACCGATCTGGTGTGGCGCCGTGCCGAGCCGGACGACGCCTCGCCCCGCATCACGATCCAACCCTACGAATACTACCGCCGTACGCTTGCCGACGGCGAGAAGCTGCTCGCCTGGCTTTCATCGCTCTGCGACGACCGCGCATCGTGGGAGCGGCGCCGCGGACAGCTGCTGACCGAGGCCCGCGCGGCGCTCGGACTCGAACCTTTCCGGCGGGCGCTGACGGCCGATCCCGACATCCGCCTCGGGCGCCGCATCCGCCACGACGGCTACGCGACGCGCAACTACGCCCTCGAGACGCTGCCGGGGCTCTACGTCTGCGGCACGATCTACGAGCCCCTCACCGGGGGACGCCACCCGCTCATCGTCTCGCCGGCCGGCCACTGGGAGGGCGGCCGCTACCGCCGCGACCAGCAGATGCGCATGGCCACCTTTGCCCGCATGGGAGCCGTAGCCGTCGACATGGACATCTTTGGCTGGGGCGATTCCGAACGGCAGGTGGGGCGCGAGGCCCACACGGCAGACTATGCCATGCAGATCCAGGTGCTGTGGTCGGTGGCGGTCACCGAGTGGATGATCGCTTCGCGCCGCGATATCGACACGACGCGCCTGGCCTCGACGGGCGGTTCGGGCGGGGCGACCCACGCGCTGCTGCTGGCGCTGTGCGACGGCCGCTTTGTGGTGCTGGCGCCGGTTGTGCACCTGGTGTCGCACTTCGACGGCGGCTGTCCGTGCGAGAGCCGTCGCCCGGTGACGCTGGCCGGCGGTGGGAGTTGTATGCCCGAACTGCTGGCTGCGGTGATGGCTCCGCGCCCGACGCTTGTGGTGAGCGACGGCGGCGACTGGACGGCGACCTATCCCCGGCTCGAATATCCCTTCCTGCAGCGCATCTGGAGCTTCTACGGTGCGGAGGCGAAGATCCGCAACGTCCATCTTCCCGACGAGCGGCACGACTACGGCGTCAACAAACGCCGGGCGGTCTACGCCTTTCTGGCCGAGACGCTGGGGCTTGACCTCACGGCCGTGGACGAGAGCCGCGTGGAGCTGCTCCCCGAGCGGGCGCTGCAGCGTTTTGCCGACGGACTTCCCGCGGGAGCGCTGCGCAGTCGCGGGGAGCTGGAACGGCTGCTCAAAACCTTGGAATAATCCGAAAACTGAAATGATATGAGACGAATTCTGCTGTTGATGCTTCTGCTGGGCTGCGTGTCCGGCCCCCTGACCGCCCGAACGCTGAAAGCCCACTATCGGGTGACGACCTCCGACCAGCGGCGCGACTGTCCGGTGGTCATCCGCGACATCCCGGACTGGGCCGTGAGCGCCACGGTCACCTCCGACGGGGAGACCATCCCCGTGCAGCTGGACCGGCCGCTGGGCGAACTGGCCTTCGTGGCGGATATCTCCGGCAGCCGGGAGTTCCGCGTGACCTATTCGTCGCGACCCGCGCGGCACGGCTACCCGAGCCGTATCCACGCCCAGATGTGGTTGAAGCAGCCCGACAAGACGCTGCAGGCCGCCGATACGGTCAGCTCGGCGCGTGACGACATGTATCACAAGCTGCACCACCACGGCCCGGCCTTTGAGTCGGAGTATGCCGCCTACCGCATCTACTTCGACAAGAAGCAGACGATCGACACCTATGGCAAGAAACACCCGCGGCTCGAACTGGCCGAGACGATGTGGTATCCGACTGCGGAGCAGATGGCCGCCGGATCGGGTTACGACAATCTGCGGGTCTTCGGCTCGGTGGGGGTCGGGACGCTCAAGGGGTGGGACGCCTCGAAGCGGAAGATGATCCACATTACGGATTTCGCCCGGCGCGAGGCGCGGATCCTGGCCCGGGGCCCCGTGCGCACGGTCGTGGAGATGCGCGTCGAGGGGTGGCGCTACTGCGGCCGCGAGATCGCCATGACGTCGCGCTATATCCTCTATGCGGGCCACGGTGAGGTGCAGGTCGAGAACCGCATCGAGGGCGACTTCAGGGGGCTGCTCTTCACGACAGGCGTGATGAAGATGGCCGAGCACCGTGTCGAGCGCGGCGAGGATTGGGTGGCCGCCTGGGGATGCGACTTCCCGGAGAACGACACGCTCAAGTGGGAGCGTGAGAGCGTCGGGCTGGCCGTGGCGTTGCCGGCCGCGCAGATTGTCTCGCGGCAGGACGACCGGACGAGCTGCCTCTTCCAGCTGACGCCCGACGCGCAGGGGCGGATCGACTATGCCATGGGGATGTGCTGGCGGCGGAGCGAGTGGTTCGACGGGCTGAGCGACGAGGAGTGCCTCCGCCGGCTGGAGTCCTCGGTTGCCGAGGCGCGCAAACCCGTCGCGGTGGAACGTGTGCGGTGATTTTGCCGCAGATTTGAATAAAAGTACATCGTTTACGTCAAAAATTCCCGGTTCGATCGGCGGTGTATGTGTACTTTTGTATACCTGAAAAGGATTGATTTGCAAATTTTCAAGTATACGGAATAAAACTACCTGCTTTATGAACTTCAAGGATGTAACGATCTGTCTGCTCGCCGCGGCGATGTCGGCGGGTGCGGGATGCTCGTCGCCACGGGCGTCGGCCGAGAGTCCGGAGGCGCTGCCCTTCGAGATGCCGGCAGTCCCCCGGCCGCAGATTCCGGCGCGTGCGGTCAGTATCGTTGATTTCGGGGCGGTGGGCGACGGCCACACCCTCAACACGACGGCCTTTGCCGCGGCCATCGATTCGCTGGCGGCGCAGGGCGGCGGCCGCGTAACGGTCCCCGAGGGGGTCTGGTACACGGGCCCCATCGTCCTGAAGGATCATATCGAACTGCATCTCGAACGGAATGCCCTGATCGTCTTCGACAACGATCCCGCGCACTATCCGCTCGTGGAGACCACCTTCGAGGGGCTCAATACGCTGCGGTGCCAGTCGCCGCTCTCGGCGTGCGGGGCGAAGGATGTCGCCATCACGGGCCGCGGGGTGATCGACGGCAACGGCGATGCCTGGCGGGCCGTCAAGCGCGACAAGCTCACCGACCGCGAATGGAAGGCCAAACTGGCCTCGGGAGGCGTTCTCTCCGACGACGGCAGGACGTGGTATCCCTCCGAGAGTTACAAGTTCGGCGCCACGTCGGGGGCCGACCAGAACGTCTCGACGTGGGCCACCACGCGCGAGGATTTCGAGCGGATGCACGACTTCCTGCGTCCGGTGATGGTCTCGCTGCACCACTGCGAAAACGTGCTGCTTGAGGGGGTTACGTTCCAGAACTCCCCCTGCTGGAACATCCATCCGGCCATGTGCACCAACCTGACGGTCCACAATATCACGGTTCGCTGCCCGGACTACGCGCAGAACAGCGACGGCATCGACATCGAGTCGTGCCGCAACGTTGTGGTGACCTCCTCGCGTTTCGACGTGGGTGACGACGGTATCTGCATCAAGAGCGGCAAGGACGAGGCGGGACGTCGGCGCGGCATTCCGTGCGAGAACATCCTGGTCTCGGACTGCATTGTCTTCCACGGCCACGGCGGCTTTGTCGTCGGGAGCGAGATGTCGGGCGGCGTGCGTAACGTGCTGGTTTCCGACTGCATCTTCTCGGGTACGGATGTCGGATTGCGCTTCAAGTCGACGCGCGGCCGCGGCGGGGTGGTCGAGAACATCTGGATCGAGGATATCACGATGAACAACATCTTGCAGGAGCCGCTGCTGTTCGACCTCTTCTACGGGGGCAAGTCGGCCTCGGAGGCTTTAGCCGAGGGCGGATCGGCCGCAGCCGCGGATCTCGAGCCGAAACCCGTCGACGAGACGACGCCGGCCTTCCGCAACATCCACATCCGGAACGTCTGGTGCCGCGGGGCGCGCCGTGCGATGTACTTCAACGGCCTTCCGGAGATGAACGTCGAACACGTGACGGTCGAGAATACGCATATCTACGCCCGGACGGGCGCCCGGATCAACGAGTCGACGGACGTTGTGCTGCGCGACGTGCAGATCATCCCCGAGGAGGGCCCGGCGCTGATGCTCAACAACGTGAAGAGCCTCCGCGTCGAGAATTTCACCTGCCCCGATGATCTTCCGACGGCGCTGCAGGTCACGGGCAGCCGCAACCGCGACGTGGAGATCCGTTCGCCGCACATTACGGCGTCCAACGCCTCCCTTTCGGAGACTTCCGCCGGGCAGGTGGCCATTAACCGATAAAACGTAAAACAAAACCGATAATCGAACTATGAATCGTTTCTTTTCCTATTTGGGACTGAGTGTCCTGTTCTGCGTGGGGGCCTGCAGCAGCAACTCCGCCGAAGAGACGCTCGATGGCGGGGGCCGGGTATTGCCGGTCCCGACGGTGAGCGTAACGGTGAAGGAGCTGACGGCCAACGTGCAGTGGAGCCTCTCCGAGCAGGTCAACAACGTGCGCTATACCTACGAATTCTACCGCGGCGAGGCGGCGTCGCCTGCAGAGACGGCCACGACGCGTTACACGTCGCATGATTTCGAACTGACCGAGGGCGAAAGCTACCGGGTGCGTGTGCGGGCGACATCGCCCGTCGGGACCAGCGAGTGGCAGGATTCGCCCTTCTCGGAGTTCGTCTCCTTCACGAGTGAGGGACTGGAGCCCGATCCCGACGAACCGGACGATCCGCAGCCGGGCGACGGTTCGATGTTCGGCCTTCCGCTGGCCAACGAGAACGACGGTGTGGTGCGCGCCTTCCCGGGAGCCGAGGGAGGCGGCATGTACGCGACGGGCGGCCGCGGCGGCGAGGTCTACCACGTGACGAACCTCAACGACAGCGGTGCGGGGTCGTTCCGCGACGCGGTGAGCAAGTCGAACCGCACGATCGTCTTCGACGTGGCCGGCACCATCGCCCTGAACTCGAAGCTCAAGATCACGAGCAGTAATCTGACCATCGCCGGGCAGACGGCCCCGGGCGACGGCATCTGCATCCGCAACTATACGGTCGAACTGCAGGGCGACAACATCATCATCCGCTACCTGCGCTTCCGCATGGGCGATACGACCAAGACCGAGGACGATGCGCTGGGCGGCCGCTACCACGCCAACATCGTGATCGACCACTGCTCGATGTCGTGGTGCACGGACGAGTGTGCGTCGCTCTACGCCAACCGCAACTTCACGATGCAGTGGTGCATCATCTCCGAAAGCCTCTGCAACTCGGTTCACGCGAAGGGCGAACATGGCTACGGCGGCATCTGGGGCGGCAAGGACGCCTCGTTCCACCACAATCTGCTGGCCCACCACGTGAGCCGCAACCCGCGTTTCGACCACCCGTACGTCTACGACAAGAACAACGCCTCGATCCTCGAGCAGTACCACGGTCACGTCGACTTCCGCAACAACGCAATCTACAACTGGGGCCAGAACGAGAACTGCTACGGCGGCGAGCTGTGCTGGCTCAACATGGTGAACAACTACTACAAGGAGGGTCCCGCGTCGAAGAGCAACAAGTACTTCTTCGTGGCCTACGGCAACAGCTGCAGCAGCTGCGCTTCGTACGGCTACAGCTACGAGGAGATCATGCCGCGGATCTACGCCGACGGCAACCTCTACCTGAAGCGTGACGGTTCGCAGGCCGCCTTCTCGACGGACAACTACACGGGCATCTACGACAAGGACAAGAAGTCGTTTGACACCTACGCAAAGGATGCCACCGGGACGTTCCGCCAGCCGGCTGCACTTTCCATTACGTCGGACGGCCGCTCCTGCTATACGACCACGCACAGTGCCCGGGAAGCGTTCGATGCCATTCTCTCCTACGGCGGCGCTTCGCTGAGCCGCGATGCGGTGGATCAGCGTGCGGTGAACGATGCGCGGTCGGGCGGTGCGACGATCAACGACGGCGGCAACGGCTCGACGGGCGGTATCATCGACACGCAGTCGGCCGTGGACGGATGGCCCGAGCTGACGGCTACCGACGAGCAGATCGCCCGTGCCGCCACGGACAGCGACGGCGACGGCATCCCCGACTACTACGAGGAGCTCTTCGGTCTGGACAAGAACAACGCTGCGGACGGCAAGGCGAAGACGCTCGATCCGCAGGGACTCTATACCAATCTGGAGGTCTATCTCCACTACCTGGTGCGCGACATCACCAAGGCCCAGGTCGAGGGTGGCAGCTATACGGTGCTCAATTGATTGGATACGATGACGGTCGTACGGGATTCGGGTGCGGAGGTCCGCACCCGAATCTTGTCCCCCGGGACCGAAAACGGACGAACGGATGAAACGACTTTTGATGTTGATAGGGGTGCTGGCGGCTTTGACGACGTCGGCGGCGCCGTTGCGCATCCACCTGATCGGCGACTCGACCTGTGCGACGAAGGATCTCGCCGGGGAGAATCCCGAACGGGGCTGGGGGCAGATGTTCGAGCCGCTCTTCGACGAGGGGGTCGAGGTGCTGAACCATGCGCTGAACGGCCGCTCGACCAAGTCGTTTCGCGATGAGGGACACTGGACCGAGGTGCTGTCCGATCTGCGCGAGGGGGACTACCTCTTCATCCAGTTCGGCCACAACGATCAGAAACTGAACGACTCGACCCGTTATGCCCTGCCCGAGGCGTATGCGGAGAATCTGCGGCGCTACATTCGCGAGGCGCGCGAACGGGGAGCCCGGCCGGTGGTGCTGACCTCGGTGGTGCGGCGCCACTTCACCGACGGACGGCTCGACGATACGCACGGCGCCTACCTCGATGCCGCACGCCGCACAGCGGCCGAAGAGCACACGCCGCTGATCGACGCCGAGCGGCTGACCCGCACGTGGATCGAGGGGCTGGGCGACGCGGCTTCGCGGAACTTTTTCGTGTGGGTCGAGGCGGGCACCTGTCCGCGGTGGCCCGACGGTCGTGAGGACAATACGCATCTCAACATCCGCGGGGCGCGGACCGTGGCGCGGCTGATTGCCGCACAGCTGCCCGCCACGCTTCCGGAGCTGGGCCGGCACCTTGTCGGGTCGGATTTTACGGTGGCCCGGGATGGTTCGGGGGACTTTTTCACCCTGACGGAGGCCGTGGCCGCCGTTCCGGACTTCGGCCGCGACACGACGCGTATCGTCGTCTGTGAAGGGGTCTATCGGGAGAAGATCTCCATTCCGGCCACCAAACGATTGGTGGCCCTTACGGGACGCGGCGCCGTGACGGTCTCGTGGGACGACCATGCCTCCGAAACGGGCCCGACGGGCCATCGGCTCGGGACGTCGGGCTCCTCGACCGTCTACTTTGGCGGTGAGGGGTGGACGGTGCGCCACATGACCTTCGAGAACACGGCCGGACGCGTCGGGCAGGCCGTGGCGGTGCAGTGCCTGGCCACGAACCTCCGCTTCATCGACTGCCGGTTCCTGGGCAATCAGGATACGCTCTACCTCTACGGCGTGGGTAACCGCGACGGCAAACGCGTGGCGGAGAATGCCCGCATCCGCTTCGAGGGGTGCTACATCGAGGGGACGACCGACTTCATCTTCGGCTCGGCGGCGGCGCTGTTCCGGCGGTGCGAGATCCGTTCGAAGGCCGACTCCTACGTGACGGCCGCCTCGACCTGCCGCGGGCAGCGTTGCGGGATGATCTTCGAGGAGTGCCGCCTGACGGCCGACGAGGGGGTGACCTCCTGCTGGCTGGGGCGTCCGTGGCGCGACTATGCGCAGACGCTCTTCCTCCGATGCTGGCTCGGCGGGCACATCCGCCCCGAAGGGTGGCACGACTGGGACAAACCCCGCGCCCGCCGTACGGTCCGTTACGGCGAGTATGCCTGCGAGGGGCCCGGTGCCGCCCCGAAGGCGCGCGTCGGATGGTCGCGGCAGCTCTCCGCACGCGAAGCCCGGCAGGCCATCGCCGATTTTGACCGCTGAGGTTGGAAAAGACCGGATTTTTTTGTACATTTAGCTTCGGATTCGCGGGCAAAGTGGCCCGTGAACCCTCTGAAACCGATATTCCCGACCGGGGCGACACCTCCCCGAAGGGGCTGACTACCGACCATGAAACGACTTCTTGTTACTCTGTTGCTGGCGGTTGCCGCTGCCATCCCGTCTCTTTTTGCGGCGGCGCCACCGCAGAGTCTTTTCCGTACCTACTCGACGCTTGACGGCATGACCCACGACCGCATCGCCGACATCTATACCGATTCGCGGGGCTTCGTATGGATCTGCACGTGGTACGGCGTGAGCCGTTTCGACGGTTATACGTTCAAGAACTTCAGCACCACGCCGGGCGACTTCTCGCCGCTGGCCCACCATCGCTTCATTTCGGTGAGCGAGGATGCGAACGGCCACCTCTGGTTCACGACCTACAACCTGCACGTCTACCGCCTGAACCGCTATACGGAGCAGTTCGAGGATGTGGTGTCGCTGATCGACGGCCTCGATTCGAACCACTACCGGACGCTCTTCTGCCGTCACGACCGGCGGGGCGGCACGTGGGTGGCCGTGGCCGGCGTCGGGGCGATCCGCTTCGAGGATGCGGCCGACGAGTCGCCGGTTCGCGTGACGGCCTTCCATACGTGCGACGAGCTGGGCGGCGACGTCACGGCACTCTATCTCGATGCCCGGGGCGGTACGTGGCTGGCCTCTTCCGGGGGCGGGCTGCATTATCTCCCAGCCGATGCGGATACGCTGCGGCTCCTCTGCCAGTCCGAGACTCCGGGATTCGACTTTGCGGCCGATTCGACGCACGTCTACTGCCTGATGCCCTCGGAGATCGTCCGCTGCGGGATCGACGGTACGGGGATCGAACGTCTCGGCGGCGGCAGTTCGCCGCTGACGGCCATCACGGCCGACACGGTGCGCCAGCGCATCTACGCCGGCAGCCGCACGGGTGAACTCTACCGCGTGGGCGGCGACCGTCTCGAGCGGCTCGATCCGAAGGGCCATCGCCCGCGACGGATCCGGGCCCTGGCCACCGATTCGCACGGTATCGTCTGGGTGACCACCCCCGAGACGGGCATCACGCGCTACAACCCCGCATCGGACGACTACAAACACTTCGAGCAGAAGCCCTATACGGTCTCCTACTACCTGGATACGATTCCGAAGATCGCCGAGAGCGGCGGCCGGCTGTGGATCAAGATGAACAATTGGGGCTTCGGCTACTACGACCGCAAGAACGACCGCATCGAACCCTTCTACAACGATCCGGAGCAGCCCGACTGCCGGATGACCAATGCCGTGGTGCGTTTCGACGTGCACGACAACGTGCTGTGGCTGTCGACCTACAACGAACGGGGGCTTCGCAAGGCGGTGCTGCTGCAGCAGCCGGCCGATGTACTGACGCTCGACGCCAAGTCGTCGAATCCGTTGTCGGGGGAGATCCGCGCGCTGATGACCGACCGCCGGGGACGGATGTGGGTCGGGACGCGCGACGGCGAACTGACGGCCTTCGACGCCTCGAACCGCCCGGTTTACACGCTGCCGCAGCAGGGAGCCGGCACGGGCATGATCTATGCGCTCCGGGAGGATGCCGAAGGGCGTATCTGGGTGGGTACCAAGGGCGAAGGCCTCTACCGGCTGACGCCGAAGGGAACGGATGACTATGCGGTGACGCACTTCACCCACTCCGACGCGGAGGCCTATTCGCTGAGCGATGACCAGATCTACTGCGTCGAGATCGATACGCGGGGGCGGATCTGGGTGGCCACCTACGGCGGCGGCATCAACCTGCTGGAGGATCCTGCCGGGAGCCGCTTCATCCACGCCGGGAACCAGCTGTCGCACTATCCGCTCGACGAGGCGGGGCGCGTGCGGTGGCTGCTGTGCGACGGTGCGGAGCGGATGTTCGCCGCGACGGTCGACGGACTGCTGCTCTTCGATCCGAGTCTGCCGCCGCGCGAGATGCGCTTCCGCCTGATGCAGAAGATCCCGGGCGACACGACCTCGCTGGGCAACAACGACATCATCCACATGCTCAAGGATTCGAAGGGGCGGATCTGGCTGGCGACCTTCGGCGGCGGACTGAACCTCATCACGGGTTACGACAGCGTGGGGCTTCCGCACTTCCACTGCTACGACCGTTCGTACGGTCTGGCCAGCAACATCTGCATGGCGCTGACCGAGGACCGGCGGGGTGACATCTGGGTCTCGACCCACAACGCCGTCTCGCGCTTCGACCCCTCGCGCCACCTCTTCTCGAACTACTACGTCTACGACGAACACCGCAACGAGATCTTCAGCGAGGCTACGGCGCTCACCTCGCCGCTGGGCGACGTCTACTTCGCCGGCGGGCGTCAGCTCTACCGCTTCAGCCCCGGGGAGATGCTCTCCGAGAAGATCGACTACCGGCTGCGCTTCACGGGTTTCGACGTGCGCAACAAACCGGCGCGGGTCGGCAAGGACGCTCCGCTCGAAGTGGCCGTCCCGGAGGCTGGCCGGGTGGTTTTGCCCTACAACTTCTCGAATTTCCGCGTGGAGTTCGCCACGCTGAACTTCTCGATCCAGCACGAGGTGGGCTACATGTACCGCCTCGAGGGGTACGACCAGGACTGGAACATCTCGGGAACGATCAACCGTGCGTCGTACTCCAACGTGCCGATCGGCAAATACCGTTTCCATGTCAAGGCCTTCGTCGGCAACGCCGATACGGCCGACGAGGGGATCTCGATCGAGATCGAGGTGCTGCCTCCGTTGTGGCTGACGTGGTGGGCCAAGACGCTCTACGTGCTGGCGGTGCTGGCGGTGCTGGTCATCGCCTTCCGCATCGCCGCCTCCGTGATGCGGATCCGCCGCGAGGCGAGCGTCGAACAGAACATGACGGATCTGAAGCTGCGCTTCTTCACGAACATCTCGCACGAGCTGCGCACGCCGCTGACGCTCATTCTGGGCGGCATCGAGGATGTGCGCAAGCACGACCAGCTCTCGCCGCGCGGCGAGACGAGCCTCACGCTGGCCCACCGCAACGCCAAACGCATGCTGACGCTGATCAACCAGCTGCTGGATTTCCGCAAGATCGTCAAGAACAAGATGGAGTTGAAGATCTCGCGCGTGGATCTGGTGCCGCTCGTGGAGGATGCGCTGGACGACTTCCGCGAGATGGCCTCCGAGCGGCGGATCGAGCTGCTGTTCACGGTCTCGAGCCGCTCGGTGCTGGTGTGGGTCGACCCGGAACGCATGGAGAGCGTCGTCTACAACCTGCTGTCCAACGCCATGAAGTTCACGCCCGACGGCGGTCGCATCGAGGTGATTCTCTCGCTGCGCGAGGCCGAGGAGCGGGTGCTGCTGACCGTGCGCGACACGGGCATCGGCATCCCGAAGGACAAGCAGGAGCAGATCTTCGAACGCTTTGCGCAGGCATCGCGGGCCGTCGACCGATCGATGAAGGGGTCGGGCATCGGCCTGTCGCTGTGCCGCGACATCGTCGAACTGCACCACGGCGAGATCTCGGTGGAGAGCCGTCCGGGCGAAGGTGCGGCCTTCACCGTGCGGCTGCGGCTGGGCAACGCCCACTTCGGTATGGAGCAGATCGACTTCTCGCAGGCGGGCAGCGAGGCCGACGGCCACGGACACAGCCATCGCAACAATTACATGGTGAGCGACTACACGTCGGCCGACAGCCAGCGCCGTACGGACGTACGGCCGCCGAAGGATGCACAGAAGATCCTGCTCGTGGAGGACAACCGCGAGCTGCGGATCTTCATGTACAACAGCCTGATCGACACGTACCACGTCGTGGAGGCCGACGACGGCGTCGAGGCGCTCGAGAAGATCCGCAGCGAACAGCCCGACATCATCGTCACGGACCTGATGATGCCCCGCATGGACGGCATCGAACTGATCGACAAGGTGCGCCACGACTTCACGATGAGCCACCTGCCGATCATCATGCTCACGGCGCGCCACTCGCCCGACGACCGGGTGAAGGCCATGGAGTTCGGCGCCGACGGCTACATCACCAAGCCGTTCAGCATCGAGCTGCTGCTGGCACGCATCGACAACCTGCTCACGCAGCGGCGGACGCTGTTCGAACGCTTCTCGACGCAGTCGGCCCGCAACAAGGTGGTCGAGCTGGCGGTTGAGGATGTGGTCGTTACGGACCGCGACGAGGAGTTCCTGCGGGAGGTGATGTCGTGGCTCGGGGAGAACATCGAGAATTCCGAACTGACGATCGACCAGCTGGCCTCGCACCTGGGCGTGGGGCGCACGACGATGTACAACAAGCTGAAGAGCCTCACGGGCAAGTCGCCCGTCGAACTGATCAAGGAGTACCGCATCACCAAGGCACAGATGCTGCTGCGCACGGGGCAGTTCTCCGTATCGGAGGTGGCCTACAAGGTGGGCTTCTCGGATCCGGGCTACTTCAGCCGCTGCTTCCGCGAACAGTACCACATGTCGCCGGCCGAGTTCCTCAAGACGAACCATTTGAAGCAGAATCAGGATAAAGAGACCAAAAAAGAGACCAGAAAATCATGAAACGACTGTTGATTGCCGTGGCTGTCCTGGGGATGGCCGCCTGCTCCTCGGGATCGGGAGCGCTGTACGATTCGCCGATGTCGCTGGCCGTCCGGATGGCCGAGAGCGAGATTGCGCGCAACCCTTCGCCCGCGATGCTCGACGGCATTCCGGCCGGCAAGGTGAAGTGGAACTATACGACGGGGCTCGAACTGCTGGCCATCCGCGATGCGGGCGAGGCGTGGAACCGTCCGGACTTCATCGCCTATGCCGACCGCTACTACGACACGATCGTGCAGGCCGACGGCAGCGTGCTGACCTACAGCCGTGCGAAGTACAATCTCGACCACATCTGCCCGGGCCGTGCGCTGTTCAGTCTCTACAACCGCACCGGAGAGCAGCGTTACGCGCAGGTGCTCGACACGCTCTACGCCCAGCTGCGCGCGCAACCGCGCAATTTCGACGGCGGCTTCTGGCACAAGGCGGTCTATCCGCACCAGATGTGGCTCGACGGCCTCTACATGGCCGAACCCTTCTATGCCGAGTATGCGATGACGCACCTGACCGGTGCGGCGCTCGACGATGCCGTGGCCGACATCGTGAACCAGTTCGTCACGGTGGGCAAGCACACGTGGGACCCCGCGACGGGGCTCTACCGCCACGCCTACGACGATTCGCGCGAGATGTTCTGGTGCGATTCGATTTCGGGGCAGTCGGCCCACGCCTGGTGCCGGGCCATGGGGTGGTATGCCATGGCGATCGTCGAGACGATGCAGTATCTGGGCAAGAGCGATGCCACGCGTCCGATGCAGGCCATCCTGGAGCGGATCTACGATGTGCTGCCGAAGTATGCCGACCCCCGGACGGGGATGTGGTACCAGGTGCTGGACCAGCCGGGGCGCGAGGGCAACTACCTCGAGTCGACCGGATCGGTGATGTTCGTCTATGCGCAGCTGAAGGCCGTGCGTTTGGGCTACCTGCCCGAGGAGATGCGCGAGGAAGCGCTGCACCGCTACGAACAGTTCGTCGACCGCTTCATCCGTGAGAATGCCGACGGCACGATCTCGATGACGGACTGCTGTGCGGTGGCCGGACTGGGCGGCAAGCAGCGGCGCAGCGGCACGTTCGAATACTACATCTCGGAGCCGGTCATCGAGAACGACTGCAAGGGCGTGGGGCCCTTCATCTGGGCCTCGCTCGAGTACGACCGTGCCAAGGGGCGGCTGTAGCTCCGGACCGGAGGTGTGAGGGGTGGTCGTGAGGTCGGATCTCCGGCGAAAATCCTTTGTGGAATCCCGTCACCGAATACGGAAAATCCTCCCTGCGGGGAGGATTTTTTGTTCGGAGAGGTGCTTCCGGGGCCATTTGGAGGCCGATCGGGACTATTTGATAAAATCTCCATGAGAAGTGATAAATTTTACCATTTGAATCTGGGTATGGATTCTATTTTTGTATAGGGAAAAGCGGGTAATTCCATAAAAAAATTAAAAAAAGAATAGGAACCTAATTATTAACCAAAACCTTTTTTATGAAAAACTTTACGCTAAAGTTTGCCCTGACGCTCCTGTTGGGACTGGGGATGGCTGCCGCGGCCATGGCCCAGAAGATCGGAGGAGTGGTCAAGGATTCGGCAGGCAATCCGGTAATCGGAGCCTCGGTGGTCGTAGAAGGCACGACTTTGGGAGCAAGTTCGGGAGTCGACGGTTCGTGGACCCTGCAGGTCCCCGACGCGTCGAAGAAGACACTGGTGGTCTCCTATATAGGAATGAAGACGCAGCGCGTGGCCATCGGCACGAAGACGCAGATCGACGTGACGCTCGAGGTCGAGTCGACGGCGCTGGACGATGTGGTGGTCGTGGGTTATGCGGCCGTCAAGCGTCGTGACGTGGTCGGATCGGTGGCCTCGGTGAGTGCCGACGCACTGACGCAGATGCCGGTCAACTCGGTGACCGAGGCGCTGTCGGGCCGCATGGCCGGTGTGACGGTGACGGCTACCGAAGGTGATCCCGATGCGGAGATCAAGATCCGCGTGCGCGGCGGCGGTTCGATCACGCAGGACAACTCGCCGCTCTACATCGTCGACGGCTTCCCGGTGGAGAGCATCTCGGACATCCCGGCTTCGGAGATCGCCTCGATCGACGTGCTGAAGGATGCCTTCTCGACGGCCATCTACGGTGCGCGAGGCGCCAACGGCGTTGTGATCGTGACGACCAAGAGCGGTGAATCGGGCCGCATCACGGTCAACTACAACGCCTACTACGGCATCAAGAAGTTTGCCAACCAGGATGCGCTGACGCCGATGACGCCCTACGAGTTCGTGCAGTACCAGTACGAGGCGGCCATGGTGGAGGGCAAGCTCGCCACCAACTACGAGCCCTATTTCGGCGGATTTGCCGACATGGACCTCTACAGGAACCTGCAGGGCATCGACTGGCTCGACCAGACCTTCGGCCGTACGGGTACGACCTTCAACCACAACCTTTCGATCTCGGGCGGCGGCGACAAGTTCAAGTGGACGGCCGGCTATGCCCACATCGACGAGCGGGCCATCATGGTGGGGTCGACCTTCAAGCGCAACAACCTCAACTTCAAGGCCAGCTACAAGCCGACGAAGAAGGTTTCGTTCGACTTTTCGATCCGTTATTCGGATACGAACGTGCGCGGAGCGGGTTCGAACTCCTACAACGATTCGGGTTCGACGTCGGGCAACGGCCGTGTGAAGCACGCCATCCAGTACCGACCGTTCCCCTTCACGACGGCCGTGTCGGGTGACGAAGATGAGACGTCGGCCGGCGACAACGTCAACCCGCTGATCGCCACGGCCGACAACGACAGCCGTTACGAGCGCAAGAACTGGAACGGCAATGCGGCCTTCCAGTGGGAGATCGTCGACAATCTGAAGCTGCGCGTCGAGGCGGGTCTGGATACCTACGACCAGACGAAGGACCGCTTCTACGGCATGACGACCTATCTGATCTACAACTCGAACCGTCCGGGTCCCGCCACGCAGTATACCGACTATACGCGCAACAAGATCCGCAGCACCAATACGCTGAGCTACGATTTCAAGAACGTGATCGGCAACAAGGACCACTCGCTCAACCTGCTGCTGGGTCAGGAGTACATCGTGACACGTTCGAACACGCTGACGGCCTGGGCCTATGATTTCCCGGAGTTTTACGACTCGATGATGGCCTGGCAGATGATGAGCTCGGCCACGGGAACGCGTTCGGTGAACAACTTCTACGATCCGGACGACCGTCTCTTCTCGTTCTTCGGTCGTCTGAACTACGACTACAAGGGCAAGTACATGTTCTCGGCGACGATGCGGGCCGACGGTTCGTCGAAGTTCGCCAAGGGCAACCAGTGGGGCTATTTCCCGTCGGCGGCCGTGTCGTGGCGTCTGTCGGGCGAGGAGTGGATGAAGGACATCACCTGGATCGACAACCTGAAGCTGCGTTACAGCTACGGTACGGCCGGTAACAACAACATCCCCTCGGGCCTGATGCTGCAGGAGTATGCCGGAAACGACAATGCCAGCAACTGGTATCTGTACGACAACTGGTGGGGCGTGGCCAAGGACGACGACGCCAAGATCGTCATGGCCAATCCCGATCTGACGTGGGAGACGACCTACTCGCACAACCTGGGTCTGGACTTCAGCTTCCTGCGCGGCCGGATCAACGGTTCGGTGGACGTCTACCAGAACAACACGAAGGACCTGCTGATCAAATACCCGTTGACGGGCAGCGGCTACGAGTATCAGTACCGCAACCTGGGCGAGACGCGCAACCGCGGTGTCGAGCTTGCTGCGACGTTCGTGCTGTTGGAGAAGCCGGACTACGGTCTGACCTTCACGGCCAACGCCAGCTACAACGAGAATACGGTGATGGATCTGGGCGGTCTGGACTTCCTCGATGGCCTGCAGTCGGGCTGGGTATCGGCCAATGAGGTCGGTACGGACTACCGCGTGACGGTAGGCAGCGCCCTGGGCCAGATGTACGGCTACGTTTCGGACGGCCGCTACGAGGTCGACGACTTCAACTACGTCGACGGCAAGTGGGTGCTCAAGGAGGGTGTCGTGGACTGCTCGGCCGTGATCGGTACGGCCTATCTGCGTCCGGGAGCCATGAAGCTCAGGAATGTCGACGGCAGCGCGGACAACAAGGTGACGACGGCCGACCGTACGATCATCGGCAATGCACAGCCCAAGTGGACCGGAGGTTTCTCGCTGACGGGCTATGCCTACGGCTTCGACTTTGCAGCCAACTTCAACTGGGTCTACGGCAACCAGATCTACAATGCCAACAAGATCGAGTTCACCACGGAGCGCGGTACGAATAACAAATTCCGCAACCTGATCGACATGATGGCCACGCAGAACCGCTGGACGAACATCGACTGGTCGACGGGCGAGCTGATCACCGATCCGACGCAGCTGGCCGAGGCGAATGCCGGGACGACGATGTGGTCGCCGCTGATGTCGACGGCCGTCTTCTCGGACTGGGCCGTCGAGGACGGGTCGTTCCTGCGTCTGTCGTCCGTGACGCTGGGCTACACGCTTCCCGATCGGTGGATGCAGAAACTGCACATCAAGAAGTTCCGCCTCTACGTGACGGGCGCCAATCTCTTCTGCTGGACGGGGTATTCGGGCTACGATCCCGAGGTGGATACCCGCCGTGCCACGCCGCTGACTCCGGGAGTCGACTATTCGGCCTACCCGCGCAGCCGTTCGGTTGTCTTCGGTGCGAATCTGACCTTCTAAAGACCTTCAAAAGCAAATTTTCCAAACGAGTATGAAAACACTGATCAAATATATGTTCGTATTGTCGGGAGCGGGTGCACTGACGGCCTGCGCCGACCTGTTGGAGACGGAGACCAAATCGTCGTTCGATACCGAGACCGTCTTCTCGAACTACGAGTTGGCCGAAGGTTGCAACTTCGGTATCACGCAGGCCTTGCTGGAGAAGGCGAACCACCGCGGACGTTACCATCCCTACGTGGGTCTGAACTCCGACATCGAGTGGGCCAACAACTGGAGCAACGATACCGAGAAGGTGACCAACGACAACCGTCAGGCCATCTACGGCTACAACCTGCTGCCGACCAACGGCGAGATGAACACTTCGGGCTCGAGTGCCGACGCCTATTCGCCCTACTATACGGCCATCGAGCGGGCGAACCTCAACATCAAGAACCTGCGCCAGTACGGCGACGTGGCCAACAACCCCGACATGGCCTACCTGCTGGGTGAGGCGCTGACGCTGCGTGCGGTGATGTACTACGACCTGATCCGTGCGTGGGGCGACGTTCCCTTCCGTACGGAGCCCATCAGCGACGACATCTACATTCCGAAGACGAGCCGCGACGTGATCTTCAAGCAGATCCTGGGCGACCTGCAGGAGGCGTGGGACTACCTGCCGTGGCCGGGTCAGGGCCATGCCACGACGACCGACCGTGTAAGCCGGGCCTTTGCCAAGGGACTCTACGCGCGTCTGGCGCTGATGGCTTCGGGCTATGCGCTTCGTCCGGCCGACGGAGCCGTCGGAACGGGTGATCCGGGTTCGATCCGCCTCTCGTCGGATCCCGAACTGCAGAAGGAGGTCCTCTACCCGAAGGCGCTGGCCGCCTGCGTGGATGTGATCCGCAACAGCGGCATGTCGCTCTATCCGAACTACGAGCAGCTGTGGCGCGACCTGAACAACTTCGACCGCACGTCGGCCGGTACGGGCCGCGAGGTGCTGTGGATCTTCCCCTACGGCAACAACCGCGGACGCTGGAACTACTCGTTCGCCATTCCGCACCCGGGTACGGACCAGTATCTCGGAGCATCGGCCGGAATGTCGAGCCGTGGCGGCAATGTCGGTCCGGTACCCACCTTCTGGTTCGAGTATGAGAAGCAGGATACGCGCCGCGACGTGAGCTGCGTGAACTTCGAGTGGGAGTACGTCTCGGGGTCGACCGCCGCGCCGCAGCTGGCCGGCATCGACCAGTGGTTCTTCGGCAAGTACCGCTACGAGTGGATGGAGAACTATCCCTACAGCGGCGGTAACGACGACGGCTTCAAACCGCCCTACATGCGTCTTTCGGACGTCTATCTGATGGCGGCCGAGTGTGCGATCCACGAGTCGTGCTCGGATGTCGACGGCGGCGGTCTGAACAACGCGAAGAATTACCTGCTGGAGGTCCGCAAGCGTGCCTATGCCGGCAACGAGCAGATGGCCCAGGTGTATGTCAATGCGATCGGCTCGGCCGACGCGATGTTCGAAGCCCTTGTCAGGGAGCGTGCGCTGGAGTTCGTGGGCGAGATGCTGCGCAAGACGGACCTGATCCGCTGGAACCTGCTCAAGACGAAGATGGACGAGACGAAGCAGAAGATCAGCGACCTGAACAACTGGTCGGGTGATTTCAGCTACCTCTCGCAGGGTGACGGCTATATCTACTACAAGGTGGACGGCACGAAGCTGGAGATGTACGGCCTGCTGCCCGACGAGCAGACGGCGCCGACCGACAACACGTGGATTCCCTACACCGATTCGAAGGGTGCCGTAGCGCGCTACATGCCGTGTGCCTCGAAGACCGACAGTCCGAAGTTTACGCAGGCGGAGATCGACCGCCTCTACGACCGGGATCCCAATACGCGTCAGTACTGGCCCATCTTCCAGAGTGTGGTCGACAACTCGCAGGGTCAGATCCGCAACGACTACGGATATTAACAGGTTGACCGCATCAAAACAGAACAAACGATTATGAAAAGCATATTTCGCAAATGGATGTCCGGCCTGCTGCTGATCGCCACGGCAGGACTGGGCGGCTGTTCGGACGATCCGGACGGCATTAATGACGAACTGGTGCTCGATCGGGCGCTGATGCCGTTGAATGTCATGGGATCGGTCCTGACGACGGGCAACCAGATCCGTCTGACGTGGGATGTCCGCACGACGGACACCTACGAGGTAGTGGTCTATTCGGACGAAGGACTGACGCAGAAGGTCACGACGCGGAGTGATATCCAGCCGACGGATCTTCCGGTGACGCTCGATCTGGAGGTCGAGAAGGAATACTACGCAACGGTCCAGGCCTTCAGTTCGAACGAGCGCACGGCGCCGTCAAAGGTGGCCATCGTGGGCCCGATGACGACCTACGCCATCATGTCGCCGCTGAATCCGGTGGTTACGGCGCGCACCTCCGAGTCGGTGACGCTGACGTGGGATCAGGACGACTTCGTGTCGCACCTGCTGGCTACGCCGGTAGCCGCGACGGCCGAGGAGCCTGTCCGGCTGGATCTGTCGGAGGATCAGATCGCACAGGCCGAGGCGACGATCTCGGGGCTGAAACCCTCGACGGAGTACTTCATTACGGTTTGCTACAACAGTGCGGTTCGCGGCGGACAGGATGTCTGGACGCGTCCCGATACGGAGGGCGCCTCCGAGGCTGCAACGGCCGAGGAGCTGCTGCGTCTGGTAACCGACGGCGCCACCCGGATCCTGCTGACCGACACGGAAACCCCCTACGACGTGACGCCTCCGAGCGAGCCGGCCGGTTCGACCAATGCCCTGAGCACGGCGCTCACGCAGGATCTGGCCATCTACGGTCAGACCTCCACCGAGGGTAAGAAGCCGACCGTAATCGGCCTTGCCGCCAAACTGGGAGTCGGCACGGCGGCCTATTCGTTCCACCTGGAGGATCTCGTGCTCAACGGCAACGGCGGCGGATCGGTTGTTGCGATCGAGTCGGCCAATGTCAAGATCGAGAACCTGACGGTCAAGAACTGCGAGGTATATAACTACACGAAGGGTGTGATTGCCGAGACGCTCGATCAGGCGGACAACGGCATCGATGTCCAGAAGATGACCTTCGACGGACTCTACATGCACGACATTGCGGGAGACGGCGGTGATGCGATCGACTTCCGGTTCGGTACCTACCATGAGGTTTCGGTTGTCAATTCGACGTTCTACAACGGCGGCCGCGGCTTCCTCTTCATGCAGCGCGGTACGATCCTGGGCAAGGTGACCGTCAGCAACAACACGATTTCGAACTTCTCGCTGGCGACCAACCGCAAGGGTCTGATCTGCCTGCGTGCCACGGGGCTGACCACGGAGAACTTCACGGTTTCGAACAACCTGATCCTGAATGAATATCTGGCCTCCAAGGATTTCTCGTTCATTTCGAACTATTCGGATGCCGTCGTTCCGACCCTGTCGGCAAACTACTTCTTCAACTACTACGACAATGCGGATAAGAAGGAGGGCTTCTTCTATGCGTCGAATCTGGACCTGACTCCGGAGTTGATCCTGGTCAACGGCAGCAAGGTGCTTTCGGAGGATCCGTGCGAGGCTTCGGAGCGGGGCAAGTTCTATCTGGTGAACGGCGAGATCGCGTCGGTACGCGTGGGAGACCCGCGCTGGTGGAATGCCGTGGCGCCGGTCATCCCGGAGCAGACGGAGCTCAACGCCATCACCGAGGCTACGGTCTGGAACTTCGCCGATCCGGAGACCTTCGAGGCACAGACGATCGACCGCAACCGGATTCTGGGCAACCTGCAGTTCCTGGTCAACGACGCGGAGGCTCCGATGGCCATTACGGGGAACGGAACGATTTCGTTCTCGGCCGCCTCGACCTTCTCGCCCGTGGACGAGCCGACGAACAATGCGCTGGCCTTCAAGGTGAGCGTACCGGGGTCGGTGCTCATCACGCCGTCGGATGCCGGCTACAACAAACACATGGAGCTGATCGTCAACGGTTCGCGCTATGCGCTTCCGGCCGACGGTTCGCAGAGCAAGTTCGGCTTCGGCGACATCCAGGGCGAGACGATGATCTACATCTGCAGCTGCTCGCCCGTTGAGCTCGAGGCGCTGGAGTGGTCGCTCGAGGTGGTATCGGGCGGCGAGCCGAAGGTGCTCGAGACGCCGGTCTTCACGACCACGGAGCTTCCTTCGCTGGATCAGGGCACGTCGCAGGTCGTGACCGTCAGCTGGAATGCCGTCCCGAATGCCGCCGCCTATGAGGTGACCTTCAACGGCAAGACGCAGACCGTAGAGACGCCGACGTATGAGATTTCGGCCTCGACGGTAGCGGCTCTGAAGGCGGGCAACTATACGGTGACGGTGGTAGCCAAGGCGGCCGAGGGCTCGCTCAATTGGACGGATTCGGAGGCAGCCAGCCTGACGATGCGTATCAACGAGGTGCTGACGACCATCACGACGGCCCATACGTGGGACTTCTCCGATGCTGCGACCTTCCCGGCCGGTGTGCTTTCGGAATCGGTAGTCTACGGCAATCTGCAGTTCCTGGCCCGCTCCGGAAAGGAGATGGAGATCGAGCATTCCGTGGATGGAGAGGGCAAAAAGACCGACCGTATCAAGTTCAATGGCGGCAGCGATCCTAAGGGTCCGACTCCGACGGCCCGTGCCGTGGCTCTGCGTGTGAACGGCAACGGTGTGCTGACGCTGAAGGCCATTTCGAGCAGCAGTTCGGATGCCACGCGTGAGGTAGGTGTGAGCGCCAACGGCACAGAGTATCTGCGCGAGGCCTGTCCGACGTCATCATCGGGCGAGTCCAAGAAGGTGACCTTCACGGATCTGACGGGCGAGACGATGATCTATATCTATGCCTACGCCAACATCAACCTCTACGCGCTTTCGTGGGAGCCGGATCCCTCGACGGTACCCTCCACGAAGGAGTATACGATGACCCTTACGGGTACGGCCGGCGTGCTGTCGACAAATATCTCGGGGCTGCCGACGAGCTGGAAGGAGGAGGATTCGACCTGGACGGCCACCGACGATTCGGGCGCCTCGACGATCACCTTCACGGGCAACGTCTATTACAGCACCGATGCCGCGAAGAACATTGTCTGGTACTTCAACAAGGGCAAGGCCGAGACGCACGTGGCCGGTTCGGGCATGGGCAAGATCAAGTCGATCACGGTTTATCCCAATTCGACGCGCGATCCGGCGATGCTGAAGTGTACATACGACGGAACGACGCTGGCCGCCGTTGAGCCTGCCGGCGAGAAGTCGAAGACGATCACGTTCGATTTCGCTGCGGCGGGAGTGGCGACCGACAACTTCCGCATCGACTTCACCGACAAATCGACCAACGTCGAGGTAGGCAAGGTGGTGATTGTTTACGAGAAATAGCCGATCCCTGCCGGGAGAACGGGGCGTGGAGCAATCCACGCCCCTTTTTTGTGCCCGGGCGGGCCGGACGGGGGCTGCGGCACCGGTTTTGAAGGCAGTATTATGAAATTCGGATTAGAATTTGTATCTTTGCACGATATTTTGCAAGCAATGGCAGAGAACGAAAAAGAGATACTGGAAAACCTCGGAGAACAGGAATACAAGTACGGCTTTACCTCGGCGATCGAGACCGAAACCATCGGCAAGGGACTCTCGGAAGAGGTCGTGCGGCTGATCTCCGCCAAGAAGGGCGAACCGGAGTGGATGACCGAGCGCCGTGTGGCGGCCTACCGCCACTGGCTGACGCTGGAGCCCCCGACGTGGGCACATCTGCGGATCCCGGAGATCGACTTTCAGGATATCATCTACTACGCGGCGCCGAAGGCCCGCAAGAAGCTGGGTTCGATGGACGAAGTCGACCCCGAATTGAAACGCACGTTCGACAAGCTGGGCATTCCGCTCGAGGAGCAGATGGCGCTGTCGGGGGTGGCCGTCGATGCGGTGATGGACTCCGTGTCGGTGAAGACCACCTTCAAGGAGACGCTGGCCGAGAAGGGGATCATCTTCTGCTCGATTTCGGAGGCACTGCGCGACCACCCCGATCTGGTGCGGAAGTACCTCGGAAGCGTCGTCCCCTACACGGACAACTTCTACGCCGCGCTGAACGCCGCGGTCTTCTCCGACGGCTCGTTCTGCTACATCCCGAAGGGGGTGCGGTGCCCGATGGAGCTGTCGACCTACTTCCGCATCAATGCCGCCGGGACGGGGCAGTTCGAGCGGACGCTGATCGTGGCCGACGAGGGTGCCTACGTGAGCTACCTCGAAGGGTGCACGGCGCCGCAGCGTGACGAAAACCAGCTGCATGCCGCCGTGGTGGAGATCGTCGTCGAGCGCGACGCCGAGGTGAAGTACTCGACCGTGCAGAACTGGTACCCGGGCGACCGGGAGGGGCGCGGCGGCGTCTACAACTTCGTGACCAAGCGCGGTCTGTGCCGCGAGAATGCACGGCTGTCGTGGACGCAGGTCGAAACGGGTTCGGCCATCACGTGGAAATATCCGAGCTGCATTCTGGCCGGTGACAACTCGGTCGGGGAGTTCTACTCGGTGGCGATGACCAACAACTGCCAGCAGGCCGATACCGGCACGAAGATGATCCACATCGGCCGCAACACGCGCAGCCGGATCGTCTCGAAGGGCATCTCGGCCGGACAGAGCGAGAACTCCTACCGCGGGCTGGTGCGCGTGGCCAGGGGGGCGGAGCATGCGCGGAACTACTCGCAGTGCGATTCGTTGCTGATCGGTGACCGTTGCGGTGCCCACACCTTCCCGGTGATCGACAGCCGCAACCGCACGGCGGTGGTCGAACACGAGGCCACGACGTCGAAGATTTCGGACGACCAGCTTTTCTACTGCAACCAGCGCGGGCTGTCGACCGAGGATGCCGTGGGACTGATCGTCAACGGCTACGCGCGGGAGGTGCTGGCGAAGCTGCCGATGGAGTTTGCCGTCGAGGCGCAGAAACTGCTGGCCCTGCAGCTGGAGGGCACGGTCGGTTAGCGACGCGGCAAAACGAATGGAAAGGAGAAAAAATAATGGAAACCAATATGTTAAGTGTCAAGAATCTGCATGCCACGGTTGATGGCAAGGAGATCCTGCGGGGCATCAACCTCGAGGTGAAGGCCGGTGAGGTGCACGCCATCATGGGCCCGAACGGTTCGGGCAAGTCGACGCTGGCCTCGGTGCTGGCCGGCAACGAGAAGTTTACGGTCACCGAGGGCTCCGTGGAGTTTCTGGGTCACGACCTGCTCGCGATGTCGATCGAGGATCGGGCGCGGCTGGGGTTGTTCCTCGGCTTCCAGTATCCGGTGGAGATCCCCGGGGTGACGATGGCCAACTTCATGAAGATGGCCGTCAACGAGCAGCGCAAGTACCGCGGTGAGGAGCCGCTGTCAGCCGCGGAGTTCCTGCACCTGATGAAGGAGAAGAGCGCCGTGGTCGAGCTGTCGTCGAAACTCACGTCGCGGGCCGTGAACGAGGGTTTCTCGGGCGGTGAGAAGAAGAAGAACGAGATCTTCCAGATGGCGATGCTCGATCCGAAGCTGGCCATCCTGGACGAGACCGACTCGGGACTGGATATCGACGCGCTGCGGATCGTCGCCACGGGCGTTACGAAGCTCCATACGGCGGAGAATGCCACGGTGGTCATCACGCACTACCAGCGGCTGCTGGATTACATCGTGCCCGACGTGGTGCACGTGCTCTACAAGGGGCGGATTATCTATACGGGAGACAAGACGCTGGCGCTGAAACTCGAACGGGAGGGCTACGACTGGCTGATCAACCAATACGACAAGTGATGGAGCGGATTCTGGAGATTATCGGCGGGTTGCGCAAGGCGGGTCCGGAACTTTTCCGGGTCGAGACGCCGATACCGCAGGCCTATGCGGCGGCGGATCCCGACCACCTGCGGGTGGAGCTCACGGCCGGGGCTGCGGCGCAACTGGTGGTGCTCCATACGAAGGCGGGCGTTGCGCGGCTTGACGTCGAACTGGCCGAAGGGGCGCAACTGGACCTGACGGAGATTTTTCTGGGAGAGACTTTTGCTGAAATAGCCCTTCGGCAGGGAGAGCGGAGCTGCTGCCGCGTGACGACGGTCGAACTGTCGAGCGCCAACGCCTCGTACCGCATCGACCTGAACGGCCGCGGAGCCTCGAACGAGCTCAACGGCGTCTTCCTCGCTACGGAGAAGGAGCATTGCGTGGTACGGCTCCACACGGCGCACAACGTCCCCGACTGCACGAGCGTCTCGTGCATCAAGGGAGTGGCCGATGACGAGGCGGTGGGCGAGTTCTCGGGCCTGGTCTACGTGGCGCCCGACGCCCAGCGGACGGATGCGCGGCAGCAGAGCCGCAACGTGCTGCTGAGCGAGAAGGCCCGTATCGAGACGATGCCGCAGCTGGAGATCTATGCCGACGACGTGAAGTGTTCGCACGGTGCGACGGTCGGGCAGATGGATTCGGAAGCGATCCTCTACATGCGGCAGCGCGGCCTGAGCGAAGCGCAGGCCCGGGCCCTTCAGATCGAGGGCTTCGTGGGAGACATCGTGCGTCGGTGCGGTGTCGAGCCGCTGGGTGAGGCGCTCATGCGGCTGGCCGCTGCGAAGCTGGAGCGGTAGCGGGCCTCCGGAGAGGAGGGGTCGGCCCGGCAAAGAAAAGAATAACGAAGCGAACAAGCAGACAAGTGACATGGGGACAAAGGAGAGATTCGATGTCGAAAAGATACGCGGGGAGTTTCCGATCCTTGGGGAGAAGGTCTACGGCAAGCCGTTGATCTACCTCGACAGCGGCGCTACGGCCCAGAAGCCGCAGCAGGTGCTGGAGCGGATCGACTGGCTCAACCGCCACCTGAATGCCAACATCCATCGGGGCGTTCATCTGCTTTCGGAGCAGGCCACGGAGCTCTACGAAGAGGCGCGTCGGCGCATTGCCGACTTCATCGGTGCGGCCGAGAAGGAGGAGGTGGTCTTTACGGCCGGCGCCACGGCGTCGCTCAATACGGTGGCCTACGCCTGGGGCGATACGTTCGTCGGGGCGGGGGACAACATCGTGGTGAGCGAGATGGAGCACCATTCGAATCTGGTGCCGTGGCAGCTGGTGGCCCAGCGGCGGGGTGCCGAGTTGCGGATGCTCCCGATCGACGACCGGGGGGCGCTGCGCACGGATCTGCTCCCGACGCTCATCGACGAGCGCACGCGCGTGGTGGCCGTTACGCAGGCATCGAATACGCTGGGCACGCGGCCCGACCTGCGGCCCGTCATCGAGGCGGCCCACGCCGTGGGTGCCGTTGCGGTGGTCGACGGCTGTCAGGGGGTGGTCCACGGCGGCGTCGACGTACGGGCGCTGGATTGCGACTTTTACGCCTTCTCGGGCCACAAACTCTACGGCCCGACGGGCATCGGCGTCCTGTACGGCAAACGGGAACTGCTCGAACGGATGCCGCCCTTCTTCGGCGGAGGTGACATGGTCGACCGGGTGACCTTTGCCCGTACGACCTACGCTCCGGTTCCGCTGAAGTTCGAGGCCGGTACGGCCAATTTCATCGGGGCCATCGGGCTGGGCGAGGCCATCCGGTTCCTTTCGCGGTTTGACGCCGCGGAGATCGAGGCCCACGAGACGATGCTGCGGCAGCGGGCCGAGGAGCGCCTTTCGGCCATCCCGGGGCTGCGCATCTACGGAGAGACGGCGGACAAGTGCGGCATCGTGTCGTTCAACATCGAGGGGGCCCACCATTACGACGTGGGGATGATCCTCGACAAGCTGGGTATCGCCGTCCGGACGGGGCACCACTGTGCCGAACCGGTCATGGACCACTTCGGCATCACGGGCATGTGCCGCGTGTCGCTGGCGTTGTACAATACGGCGTCGGAGATCGACGCATTGGTCGCCGGCGTCGAGCGTGCCGTCCGCATGCTGCGCAACTGACCCTCCGACGGGGCGGCCGGGAGGAGACAAGAGACCCGGCGGGGCAAGCTGGAGTTCCGGCCGGGAGGAGACAAGTGACCCGGCGGGGGCAGGCAAGAGTCCCGACCGGAGAGGGCAGAACCGGGGCCCGGACCAAAGGAACCCGACATGGGGGCCCGGAACAGAAAGGTCCCGATGGGGGAGACCCGACGGCAAGGGTTCCGAACCCGGAAAAACTCGGAAGCAACAACAAACGAAATAAACGGTAGAAGCCTATGTTCATCGTACTCGAAGGTCTGGACGGGGCCGGCAAGTCGACCCAGATCGGGATGCTGCGCCAACTCTTTGCGGAGCGTGGCGTGGAGAGCGAATACGTCCATTTCCCGCGTTTCGATGCGCCGGTCTACGGCGATCTGATCGCTCGTTTTCTCAGGGGTGAGTTCGGGGGTGTGGACGAGGTGAACCCCTATCTGGTGGCGCTGCTCTACGCCGGCGACCGGGCCGAGGCCGCCGGGATGATCCGCGGCTGGCTGGCTGCGGGCCGGGCTGTGATTCTCGACCGTTACGTCTGGTCGAACGTCGGTTACCAGTGTGCGAAACTTCCGGCCGGAGAGGAGCGTGACCGTCTGGCGCGGTGGATCCTCGACCTGGAGTTCGGCCACAATGCACTGCCGCGTCCCGACGTGTCGCTCTTCCTCGATGTTCCCTTCGCCTTCACCGAGCGCAAACTCGCCGAGACGCGCGAGGGTGCCGACCGCGACTACCTCCACGGCGGGCGCGACATCCACGAGGATGCCCTCGATCTGCAGCGCCGCGTGCGCGAGGTCTACCTCTCGATGGCGGCGCGCGATGCGAAACTGCGCGTCGTGGAGTGCGGCGATTCGAGCGGGGCGATGGAGAGCCCGGAACGTATCTTTGAAAAAATCCGCGGGGTGCTGGCCCCGATAATCGACGCACGATGAGAGGGACGCGAACATTCAAGATTGTGGCGAACATCTGCCGGCTCATTCTGGCCTGCACGTTTATCCTGTCGGGTTTCACGAAGGTGATCGACCCGTGGGGCACGGCACTCAAGGTGAGCGAATACCTCTCGATCTACGGCATGGAGTGGCTCGATCCGGCGGCCATGACCTTCTCGATCTGGTTGTGCGGCGCCGAACTGATGATGGGCTGCATGCTGTTGTTCAAGGTGCGCATCCGGCTGATTTCGATCTTTGCGGTGCTGTCGATGACCTTCTTTACGGTGCTGACGCTGCTGAGCGCCACGGTGCTTCCGGTCGAGGATTGCGGCTGCTTCGGCGATGCACTGCGGCTGACGCCATGGGAGACCTTTGCCAAGAATGTCGTGCTGCTGCCCATGGCGCTGGTGGTGTGGTGGCGTTACCGCCCGGACAAGGTCTTTGCCTTCAAACCCACGGAGATCGTGCTGACCTGCACGTTCTTCTGCCTGTCGATGTATCTGGGCTACTACTGTTACATTCATCTGCCGCTGATCGACTTCCTGCCCTACAAGGTGGGGGTGAACATCCACGAGGCGATGCAGGCTCCGGACGAGGCTCCGGGCGAATCGGAGACGGTGCTCGTCTACCGCAACCGGGCGACGGGCGAGGAGCGGGAGTTCTCGCTGGAGGATCCCGAGTGGCAGGACGATACGAAGTGGGAGTGGGTCGATACGCGCACGACGAGCGATGCACCGTCCGTCCGTCCGCTGGTGAGTGAGTTTGCGCTGCGCGATGCCGCAGGTCGCGACGCCACGCTGGAGGTGATCACCCGCCCGGGGAGGGTCTACATGCTCTGCGTGACGGATTTCGAGCGGCAGTCGAAGCGTTGTGCCCGCCGGATGGCCGAACTGGTCGAGCGGGCCCGCAGCGAAGGTGCGTGGGTGGTCTGCCTGACCCCCGATCTGCTCCACGGGGCGATGACGCACGATTTCGGTACGGGCGGGGTGCCCTGCTACAACATCGACGCCTCGACGATGAAGACCATGCTGCGGGCCGAATGCGGACTGGTGACGCTCGACGACGGCACCATCACGGCTAAGCAGAACTGTCGCGATATTCGTCCGTAGAGGCGCGCGAGGGGGCCCGGCGGGGCTTGTGGTATGAAAGTTGACCTTCCGACGGGAGGTCGACTTTTCTTTTTGAGGGGCCTTCCGTTTGCGGGGGATCTCCGCACGGTGGAGCCGCGGTCGGAATCCCGGCATCGGAGCCCGGACGGGGGAGAGGTCGATCCATGAAATCGAACTCATCCCATGCGCCACATTCTCTGTTATCTGCTTTTGCCGCTGCTGGCCGGCGGGTGTTCACGCCGCGGAGCGTCGGTAGCGACGGCTCCGCGGCCGGTGAAGATCACCACGGCGGCTGCGGCCCACACCCTGGAAAAGGATTTTGCCGGTCTTGCCACGCCGGACGATGCCGTCACGCTGGCCTTCAAACTCTCGGGCCAGGTGCTGCGCGTGGCCGTATCGAAGGGCGAACGGGTCGAACGGGGGGCGTTGCTGGCCGAACTCGATCCGCGGGATGTCGAACTGCAGGTCACGGCGACGCGTTCGGCCTACGAGGAGGCGCGTTCGGTGCGTGAGCGCATGCAGCGGCTGCTGTCGCACGAAGCCGTTTCGCGGCAGGAGGCCGAGGCGGCCGACACACGCTACGCCCAGGCGCGGTCGACCTACGAGAATACGCTCGACCTGCTGGACGAAACCCGTCTGAAGGCCCCCTTCGCCGGGGTGATCGAGCGTACGTACGTCGACAATTTCGAGCGGGTGCAGGCCGGACAGTCGATCGTGCGGCTGGTCAATCCCGTGACGACGACCGTGCAGTTCACCCTGCCCGAGAGTGCGCTGGATGCGCTGCGCGACACGACGACGCGCTTCGTGGTGCGTTTCGACAACTACCGCGGGGTGACGATCCCCGCCCGGCTGAAGGATTACGCCCAGACCTCGTCCGACGCCTCGGGATTTCCGGTGTCGCTGCGGCTGGAGAATCCCGATCCGTCGCGGTGGCGCATCTCGCCCGGCATGTCGTGCACGATTACGATGCAGAGTGCCGATCCGGTGGCGGATGCCGTGTCGCTGCCGCTGACGGCGGTCTGCGCCCCGGCCGAGGGCGGGACCTACGTCTGGATCGTGGGTGCGGACGACCGGGTGACGCGGCGGGCAGTGACTCTGGGCGAGCTTTTCGGTCGCGACCGTGTGGTGATCGACCGCGGCGTGCAGCCCGGCGAGCGGGTCGTCACGGCGGGGGTCTACCGCCTGACGGAGGGCGAAGAGGTACGGATTCTCAACTGATCGGGCCATGAATCTCACTACCTATTCGCTGCGCAACGGCCGCGTTGTCGGTTTCTTTCTCGCCCTGCTTCTGGTCGGGGGCGTGGCGGGCTTTCTGCGCCTGGGAAAGAAGGAGGATTCGACCTTTGTCATCAAGAGTGCCCTGCTGATGTGCTCCTATGCGGGGGCGACGCCGCAGGAGGTCGAGGAGCTCGTCACCGAACCCATCGAACGCGAGGTGCAGTCGATGCGCCGCATCCACAAGATCACCTCCGAATCACACTACGGACGTTCGCGGATCCTGGTCGAACTCGACCCGGGCACCCCGTCGCGCGAGATCCCGCAGCTGTGGGACGAACTGCGCCGCAAGGCGCTCGACATCCAGCCGCAGCTGCCTTCGGGGGCCTCGGCCATTGCGGTGGCCGACGACTTCGGCGACGTCTACGGCATCTACTACGGCCTCTCGGCCGACGAGGGCTTCACGCTGACCGAGCTGCGCGACTGGGCCCAGCGGCTGAAACGCGAGCTGGTGACGCTCGACGGGGTGCAGAAGGTGACCCTCTTCGGCGAGCAGAGCCCCGTGGTGAACGTCTACGTGAGCCTCTCGGCGCTGGCCAACTTTGCGATCCGCCCCGAGACGATTGTCGCGACGATCGGCCAGCAGAACGCCCTGGTCGACAGCGGCGAGAAGCAGGCCGGCGAGCTGCAGATCCGCATCCTGGAGGACGGCACCTACCATTCGCTCGACGATCTGGAGAATCAGCTGCTGATCTCCTCCTCGGGCCGGCAGTACCGTCTGGGCGACCTGGCCCGCATCGAACGCGGCTATGCCGATCCGCCGCAGACGCTGATGCGCGTCGACGGACGCCGGGCGGTGGGAATCGGCATCTCGACCGAATCGGGGAGCGACGTGGTGCGTGTCGGTGAGCGGATCGACGCCCGATTGGCCGAACTGCGCGGCGAAATGCCCCTCGGCATGGAGCTCACGGTGCTCTACCCCGAGAACCGCATCGCCCGCGAGGCGACGCGCACCTTCCTGTGGAATTTGGTCGAGTCGGTGGCCATCGTCGTGGCGGTCATCATGCTGGTGATGGGGCTGCGCCCGGGGGTGCTCATCGGCACGTCGCTGCTCTTTTCGATTGGCGGCACGCTGCTGCTGATGCAGTTTGCGGGCGAGGGGCTGAACCGCACCTCGCTGGCGGGCTTCATCATCGCCATGGGCATGCTGGTCGACAACGCCATCGTCGTCACGGATAACGCGCGTCAGGCGATGCGGCGCGGCGCGGCGTGCCGCGAGGCCTTCATCACCGGGGCCACGGCCCCGCGCTGGAGCCTGCTGGGGGCTACGCTGATTGCCATCTTCTCGTTTCTTCCGCTCTATCTGGCCCCGTCGTCTGTGGCCGAGATCGTGCGGCCGCTCTTCGTTGTGGTGGCCTTCTCGCTGCTGCTGAGCTGGGTGCTGGCCCTGACCCAGACGCCGCTCTTCGGCGTGCGGCTGCTGCAGGTCGCCCCGGCCCGGCGCGATCCCTACGATACGCGCTTCTACCGGGCCTTCGATCGCCTGCTCGATGCGTTGCTGCGCCACCGCTGGGTGACCGTTGCCGCGGTGGCCGCACTCTTTGTCGTGTCGCTGGCCGTCATGGGCCGCATGCCGCAGAATTTCTTCCCGGCGCTCGACAAACCCTACTTCCGGGCCGACGTGCTGCTGCCCGAGGGGTACAACATCCACGATACGGAGCAACAGCTCGAACGGATGGAGGCGTGGCTGCACGAACAGCCCGAGGTGAAGTGCGTCTCGTGGACGGCCGGTGCTACGCCGCCGCGCTACTACCTGGCCAGCGGCACCTCGTCGCAGCGGCCCAATTTCGGCAACCTGCTCGTCGAGCTCCACGACAGCCGTCAGACGGCCGCCGTCGAGGAGCGTTTCGACGGCTGGGTCACCGCTACGTTCCCCGACGTGTGGCTGCGCTCGTCGTTGTTCAAGCTCTCACCCGTGCCGGATGCGGCGATCGAGTTCGGCTTCATCGGCGGGAACATCGACACACTGCGGCGCCTGACGGCGCGGGCCGAGGCTGTCATGCACCGTACGCCCGGCGCTACGAACATCCGCAACAGCTGGGGCAACCGCATCCCGACCTGGCAGCCGCTCTACTCGCAGATGAAGGGGCAGCGCATCGGCATCACGCGCAGCCAGCTGGCCCGCGGCATCACCATCGCCACGCAGGGCTATCCGCTCGGACAGTACCGCGAGGGGGATCTCACGCTGCCCATCCTGCTCAAGGACGAGAATATCGCCGCCTATAACCTGACCAACCTCCAGTCGTTGCCGATCTTCAACCCTTCGGGGCGGGTCTTCTCGATCGAGCAGGCGACCGACGGCGTGCGCTTCGACTTCCGCCCGGGGGTGATCCGCCGTTTTGACCGCCAGCGGGTGATGAAGGCGCAGTGCGACCCGGTGCGCGGGGTCAACACCATGCAGCTCTTCGCGGCACTGAAGGACTCCCTCCGCCGTGCCGTCGACCTTCCCGTGGGCTATACGATGCGCGTCTTCGGCGAGCAGGAGAGCCAGCAGGAGTCCAACGCCGCACTGGGCCGCTACCTGCCGCTGACGCTGGTGCTGATCTTCATCACGCTGCTGCTGCTCTTCCGCAACTACCGCGAGCCGATGGTCATTCTGCTGATGATCCCGCTGATCTTCATCGGCGTGGTTTTCGGACTGGCTGTGACGGGCCGGATCTTCAACTTCTTCTCGCTGCTGGGGTTGCTGGGGCTCGTCGGGATGAACATCAAGAACGCCGTGGTGCTGGTCGAGCAGATCAACACGCTGCGGGCTGCGGGCCGTACGCCGCGCGAGGCGCTCGTCGAGGCGACGCGCAGCCGCATCGTCCCCGTGGTGATGGCTTCGGGGACCACCATCCTCGGCATGCTGCCGCTGCTTTTCGATGCGATGTTCGGCGCGATGGCCGCCACGATCATGGGCGGACTGCTCGTGGCCACGCTGCTGACGATCTGCGTCCTGCCCGTAGTCTATGCCCTCTTTTACCGGATCCGATGACCATGAAAACCTGCTTGTTCCCACTCATTCTGCTGCTCACCGGGCCTGTTGCCGCCTTCGGGCAGACGTCGCTCGAAGAGTACCGCACGGAGGTCGCCTCCTACAGCCGGACGCTGAAAATCGCCCGGGCCGGGAGCCGGGCCGCCGAGGCCGAGGCCGCCGCCGCGCGTACGGGCTACCTGCCGCAGTTGTCGCTGGCCGGGAACTTCTCGTGGGCGTTCCGCTGCCGCGAGGGCGCCGAACAGTGGACCTTCGGTGTGCTGCCGCAGCTGGTGCAGACGCTCTACGGCGGCGGAGCCGTGCGTGCGGCGGCCCGGCAGACGGCCCTGGGGAGCGACATTGCCCTCTGCGAGGAGGCGTTTTCGCGCCTTGAGGTGCGCTACGCGGCCGAATACGCCTACTGGAGCCTCTCGGCCGTGGAACTCTACGCCGCGGCGATGCGTGAATACGTCTCGCTGATCCGTTCGCTGAAGGAGGTCGTCGACCGCCGCTTTGCCGAGGGCTATATCGCAAAGGGCGACGTGCTGATGATCGACGCGCGGCTGAGCGAGGCGGAGTATTCGCTGGTCAGCGTCGAGCAGAACCGCGAGGTGGCCCTGCACAACTTCAACATCCTGCGCGGCACCGATCCGGCCGAGTCCGTGTCGTTGCGCGAGAGCATCCGCGACACGCTGCCGCTGCCGCGCCGCATTCCGGCCGGGGAGGCCGTGGCGCGACGTCCCGACCATACGGCCGCGTTGCTGCGCACGGAGCAGGCCGACGAAGGGGTGCGGGCGGCCCGGGCCCCGTACAATCCGCAGGTGAGCGTCGGGGTGGGGGGCTCGTGGCAGCCGGCGACGCCCAACCGCGACGGCCGCACGCAGATCGACGGTTCGGCCTTCGTGCAGCTGTCCGTTCCGATCTTCCATTGGGGCGAGCGGCGTCGCACGGTGGCCGCGGCCCGGGCCGCCCGTGAACAGCAGGCTTGGGCGACCGAACAGCGTTACGACGAAATCGTCCGCGAGGAGATGAACGGCTGGACGGCGCTGGTGCAGAGCCGGGCGCAGGTCGATGCCTCGGAGGCGAGCCTGCGCATCGCGGGCGAGAACCTGCAGATCAGCACTTACTCCTACGGCGAGGGGCTGGCGACGATCCTCGACGTGATGCAGGCGCAGCTGAGCTGGATCCAGCTCTATACCAACGCCATCCGGGCCCACTTCAACTACGCCACAGCCCTGTCGGATTACCGCCGCATCACGGCGCAGTGACCTCCCTTCCCGATACCTGACGGGCGAAGATTCCCGACGCTTTTCCTCAATCGGAAGAGTCGTGGAAGTCTTCGCCCGCTGCCTTTTCTGGATTGGCGCGAGGGGCTCAGGCCTTGACCGGCGCGGTGTTCACGACGGCGATCTCACGCGAGACGGGGGCGATGCGCGCGAGCATCTGCACCAGCCCGCAATACTTGTCGTGGGTGAGTTCGAGGGCGTGGCTGGCCTTTGCACAGTCCTCTTCGCTTGCGCACGCGACGTTGTAGACGACATGAAAGCAGGTGAAGGTGCTCTCGGCGCGGAGCGTTTCGGTCGAGAGGTCGCCCGAGACGCTGATTTCGAAATTGCAGGGCTTCATGCGTTCGCGTTGCATGATGGCGGCGGCGGTCTGCCCGGCACACTGCGCCGCGGCATAGAGCAGCAGCTCCTTGGGGTTCATCGAGGCCGTATCGGCCCCTCCGCGCGGTTCGAAACGCCCGGCGCGGTTCATCTGAACGTTCACTTTCTCAGTCATGGTATTCGGTTTTTGGTTTGAACAATACGCCGCGGGCAAATTCCGTTCCTTTAAGGGTGTGGCGTCGGATAAATTTTCTTATCTTTGTCCGATTCTCCATCCGCCCCGGCCGCCCGGAGCGCGGAGATGAACTTGAATTGACTATGCGAAGATTCCGAATATTGCTGCCGTTGATGGCGCTGGCACTCTGTGCGCCCGGTGTACGGGCCGCGGAGAGCGATCCCGAAACCCTGATGCGGCGGGCCCGCGATCTGTTCGGCTACGGCCGTTGGAGCGATGCCCGCCACGAACTGCTGCGGGCCCGCGAGGCGATGGCCCCGGACGACCGTTCCCTGCAGCAGGAGATTGATTACTACCTGGCGGCGTGTGCCGTCGAACTGGGCAGCGCCGATGCCGAGGCGTCCCTGCGCCGTTTCGAGGAGCGTTATCCGCAGTCGGTCTATGCCAACGACGTGCGCTTCTCGCTCGGATCGTTCTACTGCGCGGCGGGGAACATGGCTCGGGCGCGCGAAGCCTTTGAACGTACGAATTACAAGGCCCTGAGTCCGCAGCGCCGCGAACAGTACGACATCCGCATGGGCTACGTCGAGTTCACGGACGGCCGTTACAAGGAGGCCGGCGGGCACTTTTCGCGCATCGGCGACCGCAGCGAGTATGCCGACCATGCGCACTACTACCTGGCCTACATCGATTATGCCGAGGGCCGCTATGCCCGGGCCAAACAGGGCTTCCTCCGGCTGCGGAAGAGCGACGCCTACGGGGCGCTGGTTCCCTACTACCTGCTTCAGATCGAGTTCCGCGAGGGCAACTACCGCTACGTGGTCGAACATGGCGATGCGCTGGCCCGGCAGGCCGTGCCGGAACGCCGTGCCGAGCTGGAGCGTGTGATTGCCGAGTCGTGGTTCCGGCTCGAGGATTTCAACCGCACGCTCGAACATCTGGCCGCCTACCGCACTTCGGGCGGCGAGATGGACCGCGACGCCTGCTACCTGGAGGGCTTCTCGCTCTACCGCACGGCGCGTTATGCCGAGGCTGCGGAGTGGCTGCGCAAGGCGTGCGGCGCGGAGGATGCCCTGACGCAGAACGCCTCCTACCACCTGGCCGACTGCTACCTGCGGGCCGGCGACAAGGAGCGTGCGATGCAGGCCTTTGCCATGGCCACGGACGAGTCGCTCGATGCCGCGATCGCCGAGGATGCGCTGTTCAACTACGCCAAACTGCAGTACGAACTGGGCGGCGGGGCCTTCAACGGGGCGATCAACCTGCTGACGCGCTATATCGAACGTTACCCCTCGACGCCGCGGACCGCCGAGGCGCGGACGCTGCTGATTGCCGCCTACTACAATTCGCGCGACTACGAAGCCGCCTACCGGGCCATCAAGGCGATGCCGTCGGGCGATGCGGAGATCCGTGCCGCGCAGCAGAAGATCGCCTACTACCGCGGACTGGAGGCCTACCGCACGGGTGATATCCGCACGGCTCGGACGTGCCTGGCCGAGGCGCAGTCGATCAACGTCAGTCCCAAGTATACGGCGCTGAGCACCTTCTGGCAGGGTGAGATTGCCTTCCGGGAGGGTGACTACGCCGTGGCTGCGGCCAAGTACAACGCCTATCTGAAACGGGCGCCGCGTACGGAACGCGAGTATGCCCTGGCGTGGTACAACCTCGGTTACTGCGCCTTCGACCGCAGCGACTGGGCACAGGCCGGCGATTCGTTCCGCCGTTTCCTCGCGGCCCATGCGCCGAAAGACCGCTACCGGGCCGATGCACTGAACCGGCTGGGCGACGTGGCCTACTCGGATCGCCGTTTCGAAGAGGCGGTCGGGGAGTACGACCGGGCCATTGCGCTGGCCACCCCCGAGGCGGAGTACGCCCGCTACAAACGGGCCGTGACGCTCGGCATTCTGGGCCGCACGGAGCAGAAACAGCAGGCCCTGCGGCAGATCGAGGCGGCGGGCGGCGAATATGCCGACGAGGCCTCCTACGAACTGGGCCGCAGCTACATCGCCCAGCAGAAGTATGCCGAGGGTGCCGCCCAGCTGGAGCGTTTCGTGGCCCGCTACCCCTCGTCGCCGCGGGTGACGGCCGCCTGGTCGGACCTGGGTCTGGCCTATCTGAATCTGGGCAACCGGCAGAAGTCGCTGGACTGCTACGACCGCGTGGTGACTGCGGCTCCGCAATCCTCCGAGGCGCGGGGTGCGATGCAGAGCATCCGCGAGATCTACGTCTCGGAGGGTGATGCCGATGCCTACTTCGACTATGCGGCCCGGGCGGGCATTGAGAGCGACCTGACGGCCCTGTCGCGTGACTCGCTCTCGTTTGCCGCGGCGCAGAAACTCTACCTCGACGGCGACCGCGCGGCGGCCACGCGCGCCCTGAACAGTTATATCGAGACCTATCCGAAGGGCTCCTACCGCACCGATGCCCTCTACTACCTGAGCGACTGCTATCTGGTGGCCGACAACCGCGAGCGGGCCATCGAGACCCTCACGGCGCTGGCCGATCAGGGCAAGACCCCCTATACGGTTCCGGTGCTGGAGAAGCTTTCGGAGCTGACCTGCGCCGAGAAGCGTTGGGACGAGGCCGCCGCGGCCTACCGGCGGCTCTACGATGCGGCGCCGTCGCGCACGGTGCGTGAGGATGCCGCGACGGGCTACGTGCGGGCGAGAGTGGCCGGCGGTGACGCCGCGAAGATTGCCGCGGCGGCCCGCGAGGTGATTGCGCTTCCGGATGCCGGTCAGACGGCCACGCGAGAGGCGAAGTATGCGCTGGCCACGCAGCTGCGCGAAGGGGGCGATGCGGCAGAGGCCGCGAAGCTCTACCGCGACCTGGCTGCGGAGGTCCGCACGAAGGAGGGTTCCGAGGCGGCCTACCGCCTGATCGAGGCGACCTTTGCGTCGGGCGATCTGGACCGTACCGAGAAGGAGGTCTTCGCCCTCTCGGACCGCAACCCGCAGCCTTACTGGCTGGCCCGAGCCTACCTGCTGCTGGGCGAGGTATACGTGCGCCGGGGCGATACGTTCCAGGCGCGGGCCACGTGGCAGAGCGTGGCCGACGGATATTCGCCCGCCGATGACGGCATTGTCGAGGAGGCCCGGGCGCGAATCGCTAAACTCAACTGATGATGAAACGATTGTGGATGATAGCCGCCTGTGCGGCGATGGTGGTGCCGCAGTGGGTTGCGGCCCAGGTGGAGAAGCAGGTCGAGGTGACGAAGGCCTACGTTCCGCGGGTGGAGAGCGCCGCGAAGCTGGCGATAGAACCCGACATGAACGATACGACGCGGATGCGTCCCGAGATCGGTTATACGGTGACGCCGCTGTCGCTGCGCACGACGCTCACGACGCGTCCGATCCGTCCGGCGACGGTCACCTACTGGGAGTTCAACCGTCCGCAGCCCTTCTACTTGAAGGTCGGGGCGGGCTATCCGTTGAACTCCGTGCTGGATTTCTACGCCACGACGCAGAATCCCTCGACGGGCTACGCCATGGCCTATGTGAACCATGCGGGATATTATGCGAAGATCGCCAATCCGTTCGGCGGGAAGCACAACTCCACGCGGATGTACAACCGGGCGGGCATTACGGCCGGCAAATACATCGGACGCCATACGCTCGAGGGCGAACTCTCCTACGACAACCGCATGTATCACCGTTACGGGGTCTTACCCTCCGTTCCGGAGCTCGCATTCGGTGCCGGGGCGATGACCGACTATGGCGATGCACGGCTGCAGCTGCGTTTCGGCGACGATTTCCAGGACCTGAGCCGGCTGAATTTCGAGGTGGGGCTCCACGGCGGGCTCTTCTTCGACCACTCCGATCTGCCCGTTCCGGACATGTCGGGACGTGAAAGCTCGATCGGGGCCGACGGCCGGATTGCCTGGGCCTGGGGCCGCAGCCGCTTCGGCGTGTCGATAGCCTACGATTACCTGGGCGGCCACAAGTATCTGGAGGGCAGCAACCAGCAGCTGATCCGTGCCGGAGTGCGCTACGGCTTCGACGGCGGGGTGGTTCGGCTCGACGCGGGGGCCGACTACTACCGTGACCGTGTCGGCACGACAGCCCTTGCGGACTACGAGCGCGGCAACTACCTCATTCCCTACCTGCGGCTGAATTTCAACCTCGGCACGCCCGGACTGCAGCCCTTCGTCGAGGCCGACGGCGGGGTGCATCCGAACGACCTGCGCTCGCTCACGGAGCAGAACCCCTACGTGCGTTCGTCGCAGTGGCCGTCGGACGCCTTCCTCACCACGTCGGACCAGCCGCAGGGCAAGAGCCTCTTCCCGATCTACGACGAAAGTTCGCTGTGGCTTGCAAAGAGTTCCGTAGACTACAACTTCCGCCTCGGTCTGGGGGGCAGCCTCTGGCATTCGATCGTTGCCTATCGCCTCTATGCGGGCTTTTCGATCCACGACAACCACCTCTTCTGGACGGGATGGCAGGTGGCAAGACCCGACACGGGGTGTGACGTGCTGTTCCTGCCGGTCCAGGCGCGCCAGACCGTGACGTCGCTCAACGGCGAGATCGAAATCCGTCCGTTGAGTTCGCTGAAGATCGACCTCGGGGCTCACGGCCGTCTCTACAACGACGAAACCGATCTGAAGAACGGCGATCCGGCCTTTGCGGGGAATGCCGGCATCGTCTATGAGGGGCGCAGGATCGCCTTCGGTGTCGAGGCCCTGTTCGAGAGTGCGCGCAGTTGGTCGGTCTATCGGTATACGCTGCAGTCTGCCGGCGTGGACGGCTCGACGTGGGAGACGAGCGGCACGTTGGAGAAGGAGACGCTGGATCCCTTCCGGACACCGTTCGGAGTTGATCTGCGAGCCCATTTCGACTGGCATGTTTCGGGTCGCGTGACCTTGTTTGCCGAGGGCCGCAACCTGCTCAACCGGAAACTCTACAACGAGGCCTGGTTCCCCGAACCGGGCGCGCGGTTTACCGTCGGCATCAAGGCCAACTTCTGATCCGGCGAACCGGCCTGGTCCGCACGCGGCGCGGCGGAATCGGGTCGGTCCCGGGCCGGAATCGGGCTGGCTGGTCTTGGGTTTTGATAGGGTCGGTCCCGGGCCGGTCGCAAATCGGACCCGGGTCAGTCTCGGGTCGGTCCCGGGGGGGGGTGTAAGGGCCGAAACATGATTTTTTCGGTCGTCATGATACCAACGTGCGGGATTTTTGCTATCTTCAGGACGTGTTGCGGAGAGTTCTGCGACACGTCTTGTTCATTCAATCAAAAAACGAACTGCCATGAAACATGCAATGCCTGCGCTTCCGTATGCACCGGAGGCCCTTGCTCCGAAGATGAGCCGCGAAACACTCGACTATCACTACGGCAAACACCTGCAGACCTACGTCGACAATCTCAACGCCCTGATTCCCGGCACTCCCTACGAGGAGATGCCTCTCGAGGAGATCATCCGCAAGGCCGACGGGGCGATCTTCAACAACGCCGCCCAGACCTGGAACCATACCTTCTTCTTCCGCCAGCTGACCCCCGAACAGGGTCCCGTACCCGCGAAACTGGCTGCCAAACTCACGGCCGAATTCGGTTCGGTCGAGGCCTTCCGCGAGCAGTTCACCCGGGCGGCTCTGGGGCTGTTCGGCTCGGGCTGGGTGTGGCTGGCGGCCGACCGTGCGGGACACCTCTCGATCGTGGCGATGTCGAATGCCGGCAATCCGCTGCGTGACGGGCTGCGCCCGGTGATGACGGTCGACGTCTGGGAGCACGCCTACTACATCGACTGGCGCAACCGACGGGCCGACTTTCTGAAGGCCTTCTGGGAACTGATCGACTGGAAGCAGGTGGCCGACCGGGCCGTACCTCGCCGTTATCGCTGCACGGCGTGCGACTACGTCTACGATCCCACGAAGGGTGATCCCGAGACGGGCATCGCCCCCGGTACGCCGTTCGAGGAGATTCCCGACGACTGGACCTGCCCCGTGTGCGGACTCTACAAGGAGGCATTCCGTCCCGTCGAGGAGTAACGGACGTCTGCCGGTTCCGCTCCGGAACCGGGAGTTCCGGAGCGAATCTGAGCGTGCCGGGAACCGCCTTTTCCCGCGGACTCCGGGCGGGCCGGAAACCCTCCGGGGCGTCCCGGGAGATCCGGAAAACCCGAAGCCACGAAAAAGCCCGTCCGGGCATTGGCTCGGACGGGCATCTCGGCGGCGCAGAGTCTGCCGGCGATCAGAAGACGAACTTTTCGAGCTTCAGTTCACCGAGTTGCTCCATGCGCGGAACGAGGGTCGTGAAGTGTGACGAACGTTCGTGGGCCGACAGCGCCTTGGCGTCGCTCCACGTCTCGCAGATCATCAACACATCGCGGCGCGTCGCGCTTTCGAAGAGGTCGTATGCGACGCATCCTTCATCCTTGAGCGAAGCGGTGACCAGTTCGCGGGCCGTGCGGACCAGTTCGTCACGGTTGCTCTCCGTCGTGCGGATAAAAACATTCAAACGGATCATATCGTATCGTTTTATGGAGATCGGAGCCGGGCTCCGTATCTCCGGGTTATGCTTGACGAGGCGAATTTAGTAAAAATTTCGGGAAACGATTCGGCCGTGAGGTTCTTTTCGCGGTTCGGTTTTTGCAGCCGGGCTTCGGGATCCGGCCCGGGGCGTATCCGACCCGTGGAAGGTTCACCCGATCAAGCACATCAAAATCGGAAAAGAGATGAAAGCAAAACATCTGTTATTGGCCCTTGCGGCCATTGGCGGCGCCTTCGAGGCGTTGGCCTGTACGGGAATCTCGCTCACGGCGGCCGACGGCAGCTACATCCAGTCGCGGACGATTGAGTGGGGCAACAGCGCCCTGGAGAGCATGTATGTCGTCATTCCGCGCGGCGAACGGCTGCAGTCGCTCACGCCCGACGGCCAGACGGGGCTCTCCTTCAAGGCACGCTACGGGGTTGTGGGGCTGGCCGTTGTCGAGAAGCAGTTCATCGCCGAGGGGATCAACGAGGCGGGACTTTCGGCCGGGCTCTTCTTCTTCCCGCAGTACGGCAGTTACGAGACCTATCAACCGGCACAGAGCGCCCGCACGCTGGTTGATCTGGAGGTGGCGCAGTGGATTCTGACGCAGTTTTCGACCATCGACGAGGTGAAGGCCGCGATCGGCGGGGTGCGCATCGTGGGGCTCGAGGCCAATGCCGTCGTGCACTGGCGCATCGGCGAGCCGTCGGGCCGCCAGGTGGTGCTGGAGATCGTCGGCGGCGTGCCGCACTTCTACGAGAATGAGGTGGGGGTGCTGACCAACGCCCCGGGCTTCGAGTGGCAGGTGACCAATCTGAACAACTACGTCAATCTGCGTCCGGGCGATGTCGAACCCTGCAAGATCGGTGAGAAGACGCTTCGGGCCTTCGGGGCCACGGCCGGATTTCTGGGGCTTCCGGGTGACGATACGCCGCCGTCGCGTTTCGTACGTGCGGCCTTTCTCCGTGCCACGGCCCCCGTGCGCGCCACGGCCTTCGCCACGGTGCAGGAGTGTTTCCACCTGCTGAACAACTTTGACGTGCCGATCGGTCTGGAGCACCCGGCCGGCAAGTGTCCCGACATTCCGAGCGCCACGCAGTGGACCTCGGCCATCGACCTGACCCACCGTGTGGTCTACTACAAGACGGCCTACAACAATACGATCCGCTGCATCGACCTCTCGCAGATCGACTTTGCGCGGGTGAGCTACCAGGTCCACCCGTTGGACCGCACACAGACGCAGCCCGTCGAACGGATCACGATTCGGTAGGGGGGGGGTCGGCCGTCCGGCCCCTCCCGACGACTATTTGCGGAAGATGAAGTAAACGGCCAGAATGATGCAGAGGAACCCGGCCAGATGGTTCCAGCGCAGCGTGTCGGACTTCATGAAGACCAGCGCGAAGATGGTGAAGACCGAGAGCGAGACGACCTCCTGAATGACCTTCAGTTCCCAGATCGAGAAGGGTCCTCCGAATTCGGCCGAGCCGATGCGGTTGGCCGGCACCTGGAAACAGTATTCGAAGAGGGCGACGCCCCAGCTCATGAGGATGACCAGCATGAGACTGAAGCGTTCGAGACGTGATTTGAAGGCGATCTGCCCGTACCAGGCCAGCGTCATGAAGGCGTTGGAGATGACGAGCAACGCGACGGTGGCAAGTCCACGGAACATAAGCATTTGTTTTTAAAAGCGGCGCAAAATTAGCGAATTTTTCGCAAATGTGACTCTTTTGCAGGCGAAAACGCACATTCCTGTCGGGAAATGTGCGTTTTTCGCTCTTCGGCAGGGAGGTGTCGGTGAGGCTTTGAGCCCGGAGAAGGGCCCGGTCAGCGGGCCGCCATAAGCACCGGATCCACAGAACGACCCGGGGACGGATCAGGCCAGCAGCGCGTCGAGGTCGGTCAGATCGGCGAAGGTGTCGATCACCAGATCGGCGCTGGTTTCACGCTCGAGCACCTCGCGCGGCAGGGTGGTGGCCAGCGCCACGATGCGCCCGGCGCCGGCCCGGCGGGCCGACTCGATGCCGGCCTTGGCATCCTCGAAGACCACACAGTCGGCCGGATCGCACCCGACGGCCGCCGCAGCCTTGAGATAGATTTCCGGATCGGGTTTGCAATGCGTCACCGCGTCGCCCGAGATGCGGGCCTCGAACCATTGTCCGATCCGGCACTTTTCGAGCACGAAGTCGACGTTGGCGCGGCAGCCCGACGACCCGACGGCGCAGCGGATGCCGGCCCCGTTGAGTCGTTCGAGCAGTTGACGCAACCCCTCGACGGGGTGGATCTCCGGGGCGTAGATCTCACGGTAGATGGCCTCCTTCTCGTCTCCGAGGGCCTTGACGCCCTTCTGGCGGATCAGCTCCTCGGGCAGGATCAGACGCATGATGTCGTCGTTTCCCATGCCGTAGGCCTGGCTGAGGCGCTGCTGCCAGCCCTCGACGCCGTAGCGGGCGCAAAAGACCTCGAAGGCGCGGACATGAGCCAGTGTGTTGTCCACCAGCGTGCCGTCCATATCGAATAAAGCGGCTTTTTTCATGATTGCAGTTCGTTTTCGGAGGGCAAAGATACGAAAAGACGGGCGGGAAAACACGCCGACCGGGAATTTTTTGTCTCCGTGCGGCGCTCTCCTGTCGCGAATCCGATGCTGCGGCCGCTGGCCGAAAGCGGGCTGGCGAAGCGGGCGTTGAAGAGCACGATGTAGTTGTCGACGCCCGAGACGCGGCTGGCGCGGATCACCTCGCGTTTGAACTCCGGCGAACGGCTGCGGTAGAGGTCGGCCGTCGATTCGGAGATCATGGCCGGGAGATAGGCCTGACCGGTCAGGGCCGAGGTGTCCATGTAGTTGAAGATGAATCCGAAGTTGCGCTGCATGCGTCGGTTGCGGAACCCGGGCCGGATATTCGTCAGATCGAGCTCCATTTTCGTGTGGGTCCGGCAGTGATACGTATCGTGGCGGTCGGGGTCGTTGCGCGCGCGGTTTCGGGTGACCGGGTCGCGCGTCTCGAGCGAATAGAAGCCCTGTTCATCGGTCGTAATCCCGACGGTCGTACCGGGGAATACCACACTCACAAAAGCCAACGGCTCGCCGTTGGAGTCTGTCACACGTCCGCGTACCCGGATCATTTGGGCATGGGCGCCGGCAGTTCCGAGCAGGGCGGACAGCAACCCGAAAATCATTCTCCGTACATATGCGGGCAAATGTAAGAAAAAAGTTCAGAATCGCAGAAAATAAACTACCTTTGCGGCAAAACGGTTGAAAATGATGACAGCTTATGGCACACGGCAAAATTGAAAAGACGAATGCGGCACGGCTGCTCGACCGCGCGAAGATAGCCTACGAGTTGGTTCCCTACGAGGTTGACGAGACGGATCTGGCCGCCACGCACGTGGCTGCACAGTTGGGCGAGGATATTTCGACGGTCTTCAAGACGCTGGTTTTGAAGGGTGACCGTACGGGTTATTTTGTCTGTGTGGTTCCGGGCGACCACGAGGTGGACCTGAAGGCCGCCGCGCGGGTTTCGGGCAATAAGAAGGTGGATCTGATTCCGATGAAGGAGCTGCTTCCGGTGACGGGTTATATCCGGGGCGGATGTTCGCCGATCGGGATGAAGAAGGCCTTCCCGACCTACATCCATACGTCGGCCGAGACGCTTCCGTTTATTTATGTCAGTGCGGGGGTCCGGGGGCTTCAACTGCGTGTGGCGCCGAAGGAGTTGGCGGCGTACGTGCATGCGACATTCGCCGAGATCAGCCGGCTTCCGGAGTGATTGTCGGAGGTTTGTGACCGGGGGTGAGAAGAGGCCTGGCCGCCTCTGAAACCGGTCTCTTAGACCGGGAGCGGTGATTTGTTACTGAGTCGTAGAGGGGTATGGCCGCCCCTGAAACCGGTCTCTTAGACCGGGAGCGGTGATTTGTTACTGAGTCGTAGAGGGGTATGGTCGCCCCTGAAACCGGTCTCTTAGACCGGGAGCGGTGATTTGTTACTGAGCCGTAGAGGGGTATGGCCGCCCCTAAAACCGGTCTCTTAGACCGGGGTTATTCGGCAACTTCGTTGTTTTTGGAACGCTTGCGGGAGTTGATGTTCAGATAGCGCTGCAGGGTCTGCTGCAGACGGGTCGGATCGAGATGCTGACGGATCTCACCGCCCTGGGCGATGGCTATCTCGCCGCTCTCCTCGGAGACGACAATGATGATGGCATCCGAGATTTCGCTCATGCCGATAGCGGCACGGTGGCGTGTTCCGAACTCCTTCGGAACGTCGCTCTGCGTGACGGGGAGAATGCACTTGGCCGCCACGATGCGGTCGCCTTCGATCAGCACGGCGCCGTCGTGCAGCGGGGCGTTCTTGAAGAAGATGTTTTTCAGCAGCGGAGTGGAAACTTTGGCATCGAGGGCGATTCCGCCTTCGGCGATGAGCCGCAGGTCGCTCTGCTGTCCGATGACGATCAGGGCTCCGGTTTTGGTCTGTGCCATTTCGCGGCACGCCGTGACGATAGGCGCGATGTTCGTCTGTACGGGGTCTTCGCCCGAGGAGAAGATGCGTGTGATGAAGTTAAAGTGTTTCTGCCGCATGCCGATCATCTGCAGGAAGCGTCGCAATTCGGGCTGGAAGACGATGATCAGGGCGATGGCGCCCACGGAGATCAGTTGTCCGAGGATCGTGGAGAGAAGCTCCATGTTGAGGGTGCGGACGACGACCCAGAGCAGATAGACGGCGATGATGCCCGAGAGGATATAGGGGGCATTGGTGCCTTTGGTCATGCGGTAGATCCAGTACATGATCAGGGCCACCAGAACGATGTCTATCAGATCAATGAAGGTGAACGGAACGAATCCCATTGCAATCGGACTTTAATCAGGTTTCGGAGTTGACAGCGCAAATGTAGGAAAAAAAAACGACTTCCACTCGTTGTGGAAGCCGGTTTTTTGTTCCGCACGGACGGGCTATTTTTTTGCGTCCTTCTGATCGGCGGCGTAGAGCTCGTTGACCTTGGCCAGAATGGCGGGGGTGATGTCGAGCGTCGAGTCGGCGTCGATCAGTGCCGAAGCGTTGATAATGAGTTTGTACTTGCCGTCGGCGTTGATCTCCTTCACGGCGCGGTGGAGCAGGTCCTGGGCGCGGTTCGTGAATACGAAGTTCTCCTCGTCGAGCGACTGGGCCTCTTTCTGGGCGTTGGCCTGATAGGAAGCGACCTTTTTCTGGATGCTCTCCTGCTGGGCCTGTGCGTCGCGGGTGGTGATCAGCCCCTTGTCGAACTTCTCCTGCAGCTGAGCGGCTTCGGCCTGGAGGCTCTGCTCGCGCTGGGCCCAGCTTTTCTGGGCCTTCTGGGTCTTCTCCTGCAGGGCGACACCCTCCTTCTGATAGAGGTCGCACTGGGCCAGGACGGCTTCAACCTGTATGTAGGCGATGTCGCTGGAGACGACCTCCTGAGCAACCGTTGCGCTTGCAGACTCAGCCTTTTCCGCGGTTTTCGTACCGCAGGCCGCGAGGACAAGAGCCGCAGCCAATGCCGGGAATAGCGTTTTTTTCATCTTGTTACGTAGTGTTTGGTTAAATATTCTTCATTTGAAACACAAAGGTAAAAAAAAATCTTTACTTTTGCCTACCGGAAGACAATTTTATCGCACCCCGGGCGGGCGTTGTTGCCGGATGCGGCTCTGCGCAGGGATGAGGACTCGTCGAAGCGGCGGCAGGGACCGTCTTGCGGACGCGCCCCGACTTTGGCCCGGATGTCCGTAAGTCGCGGATTGCGTGCGGAATTTATAGCAGACGATCATGTACGAATATATCCAGGGAACGGTAGCCGAGGTTGCTCCGGCCTATGCCGTGATCGACGTGGGCGGAGTGGGCTACTACCTGCACATTTCGCTCGAAACCTACACGGCCATCGAGCATGCCGCACAGGCGAAGCTTTTTGTTCATTATGTCGTGCGCGAGGATGCGCAGTTGCTCTACGGTTTCTCGACGAAGGTCGAGCGTGAGTTGTTCCGGCTGCTGATCAGCGTTTCGGGTGTGGGGGGCAATACGGCGCGGATGATCCTGTCGACCTACTCGCCGCGCGAACTGCAGGGGATCATCTCGTCGGGGAACGCCGTCCTGCTGAAGAATGTCAAGGGACTGGGGCTCAAGACGGCGCAGAAGATCATCGTCGAGTTGAGCGGCAAGCTCATGACACTGGGTTTCGACGACAACGGCCCACAGCCGGCGACTCCCGACGGAGGGGTTGTCGACGAGGCGCTGGAGGCATTGGTCATGCTGGGCTTTGCGCGCGGGGTGGCCGAGAAGGTCGTGCGGGCCGTGGTGCGCGAATCGCCCTCGGCACCGGTCGAGGAGGTGGTGCGCATGGCCCTCAAACGGCTCTGAGACGGCCGGCTGAAGGCCCGAGGCGGCCGGGACGATTCCCATGCGGCTCTGAGACGGCCGGCGGACGATCCACATGCGGTTCCAGGGCGGCTGCATGAGGTCGATCTTCCTGCGGTTCCAGGGCGGCTGTGGAGTGTTCCGACTCCGGGAACGGGATTTCTGAATACTCCCGGTTTGAACGGCCTGCCGCAAATCCTGTAAAACGTTGTATTTGTGTCCCAAAAGGCCTGAAAGTTGCACGAAAGGCCCAAGGTTGGGGATTCTGTTTTTTTCTGGCAGGAGATTTGCCTTATCTTTGTCGAACTGTAAATGCAATGACCCATGGGTGAATTTCCGATCGGATTCCTGCTTTTGATGCTCGGCCTTGCGGTCGGAGCCTTCGTGGTGCTGCTGATTGCCTACGTGTGGCGGCAACGCCGGCTTCACCGGCTGATGGACCCACGCCGGGATTATGCCTACCATTCCGAGGAACGAGGATAGCTGCGGCTCTCCTCTTTTTTTTGTCCGTTCGGACGCTACGGGGCGAATTTTTACGTTTCATATTCATGGATATCGGATTGTTTTTGTACATTTGCACAATTATATGCCGATGAAACGACCTTTTGCCATCCTGTTTTGTGCTGCGGCGCTGCTTCTGGGCGGGTGCTCGCAGGAGGAGGATACGCTCTCCGGACAGCGGGAGAAACTCGTCTCCTACCTGGAGCGGACCCACTCCCCGTCGCTGATCCCCGATACTTCGGTCGAGGAGGGGAGCCAGCTGCCCTTTTATACGGTCGCGGGGAATTCGGTCTATCGGTACATCCAGAATGTCTACGACCCCGACCGGGCGAACCGGCCCGAAGTGGGCGAGAACTCCACGGTGGCGATCACCTTCCGGGCCTATGTGTTCGAGTTTTCGAACATTACCGACTCGACCTTCCCCTTCTGGTCGAACGATCCGCTGCTGGAGAGCGCCTATCAGGAGCTGGGGCTGAGTGTCGGCGAGGGCGGATGGACCTTCGAGCCGCTGCACGTGTCGATGAACGGCAACATACTAAACGGACTGCGTCTTGCGTTATTGGGATGTCGCGAGGGCGACGACGTCGAGGCCTACATGACCTACAACATGGCCTACGGCGACAGTTCGTTCAGCACCATTCCGAGCGAAAGCCCGATTGCGTGGTTCTTTACGGTGGATGCCGTAGAATGATAAAATGTGGATTTAGAATCGGAAAACGAAATATGAAGTTGATTACCCGTTTGCTGTATCTTCCGCTGGCCGGTGTATTGCTGCTGGCCTCGTGTGCCAAGGAGGAGAGCGAATCCTACGACAAGTTCGAAGACCAGGCCCTGGAGGCGTGGATGACCCAGAACCGACCGGAGTTGGTGGGCAACCTGCAGAGCGACGGAGGCTATTACGTCGAGGTGCTGGAGGCTGGGGAGGATCTCTCCACGGTCAAGCCGATCCGCGATACGGCATGCTGGGTGCGGTTCGACTTTTCGGGGCGCGATCTGAGCGGCAATATCGTACTGACGCGCCGCGCGGCCGAGGCCAAGCTGGTCAATACGTTCACCAAATATACCCACTACGTTCCCTATTACCGTTATTGCGGAACGGTCAATACGAGCCTGATGGAGGGGACGTATCTGGCCATGCGCAACGTGCTGCACCTGAGTGCGGAATATGCGGCAGACCACGGTTTGAGCGAGGATTTCGAGTTGCGCAAGGGTTCGAAGGTGCGGCTCTACCTGCCGTCGCGCATCGTCAGCTCGAGCGGCGTGGAGGGGCAGGGCGGTTACGAAGGCCAGTATTCGCTCAGTTCGCAGCGGCCGTTCATCATCGAGATGGAGATCCGCGAGATCGTGAAGAATCCGCTGGAGAGCGAAGGTTCGGAGGTGGATTCGTTCTGCGCGGCCAACGGTAGCCAGTGGCTCTATACGACGGAGGGCGACGAAGAGGGATCGTCGAAAATCCCGACGGGATACGATGACGAGAACCACCCTTACAAACTGCGGGAGAAGGGCTACCGGTGGGTGAGTGCCTGCGACTCGGTGGCCCAGGTCTATGTCGACGTGTGCTACGATCCGACGAAGGCCTCCGACTACCTGAATTTCAACTTCCCGGTTCGCAGCGAGAAGAACGAGCTGCTGTGGGACAACAAGGCGTATGATGTGGGCTTCGAGCCGTATAACGGGTCGGATCTCGAGGCTCGGATCTCCGAGGCACTCAAGAAGCGTTTCCATGCCGACGAGGATTACAAGCATCCGGGACTCGAAAGCCGGGATGCGGATTCGGTTGGGATGGACGGCGAGGCCAGGATCTGGTATATCGCGCGGATGCTCGACGGATTCATCTACGATACGAACATCGACGAGGTGAAGGAGATTATCTACGGGGAGGCCGACTCGGAGGGTTCGGCTCTGACCTATACGCCCGACGAAGATCAGAGCAGTCAGATCTCGGCCTACTATTACGTGGTTCCGAATCTGTGCTACGGACAGTGGGCGGAGTTCGTCACGGTTTCGACCCGGGGTTACGGCGCTACGGGACGTACGGGCAGTACGACGACGAGCGGCGGATCGACGGGCTATTCGTCGAGCTACCTCGATTACCTGAACTATTACAACTACTACAACAGCTACTACGGCAACAGCTACTACGGCAGCTACTACAATAACTATTATTATAATTATCTGAACAGCTACTATTATAACTACGGTTACGGCTACGGCGACACCACGACGGAGACGACGACAACCATTTCGACGGAGATTCCGCCCTATACGCCGCTGGTTTATCAGATCTACATCGAGCCGGCCGAAGGGGAATAGACATTGCCGCGAGTGCCGTCATTACGAGGATCAAACGATCGGGAGAAGATTCTTCCGGTCGTTTTTTTGTGTTGCGAAGTCGGTCGGCCGGAGATTTGCATCCATGCCGGAACGGGCTTTCGGATAGGGTGGAGTTTGTTGCGTTTTGATGACAAAGGGGTTACATTTTTTTGCGGTTTTTGATCTGGAAATTTTGTAAATCCATAAAATTATATTAATTTAGTGTTCGAGAACCATCAACCATAAAATCTACGGATATGATAATCACATTTAACGAGTTGCGCCGTATCAAGGATCGGCTGCCCAGCGGCAGTTCGCAGCGCATTGCAGATGAGTTAGGAATCGATGTCGAGACGGTCCGCAACTACTTCGGAGGGAGTCACGAAGCGAAGGAGTGCGTCGGGGTTCACTTCGAACCGGGACCGGACGGCGGGGTTGTCACGTTGGACGACACGACGATTCTTGATGTTGCGATGCGTATCCTTAGCGAGCAACAGCAATAATAGTATAAAGGATCTGTCCGGAGAGAGCCGGAACGAAGCCTGCGGAGACGCAGGCTTTTTTTTGCCCCTTAAGAAGGGGCTTCTGGAGGCAACTGAACGTTGTCCGGTTTCTGGGGGCGCAACTGCCTCGGCCCCTTAAGACGGGGCTTTTAGGGGCAACCGGACGTCGTCAGGTTTCGGAGGGCCGCGACTGCTTCTATCTTTTCCGCTGTCTTGTTCGGGAGCGGATATGGCCTCGGGCAACCCCGTAAAGGTCCGGCCGCTCCTAGAACCCCGAAGTCTAGTATTGGGAGCGGACGTGACGTTGGGAAAAAACGTAAAGGTCCGGCCGCCCCTAGAACCCCGAAGTCTAGTATTGGGAGCGGACGTGACGTTGGGAAAAAACGTAAAGGTCCGGCCGCCCCTAGAGCCCCGAAAAAAGTATTGGGAGCGGACGAGACATTAGGAAACCCCACAAAGCCCCGGCCGCCCCCTAAAACCCCTTTCTTAAAGGGGTGACAAAATGCCGGGTGGAAGGGGGTGTTGGCGGGGATTTCTGCCAAAATGCTGACAAATTGGCAGAGGTGCCCGATTGGTACGGCGTTTGTGAGAATTCCGGGCGTAACCGACGGCCACGGACCGAAGGGGACCCGGAGACGGGAACCCGGAAGAGAAAGGACCGGAGGGGACGATGAAGACGAAAATTATAAACAATTAAAAACAGATACGATTATGGCAAAGATTATTGGTATTGACTTGGGAACCACGAACTCCTGCGTAGCAGTGATGGAGGGCAATGAGCCCGTAGTGATTCCGAACTCGGAGGGACACCGTACGACCCCGTCGGTTGTAGCCTTCACGTCGGAAGGCGAGCGTAAGGTAGGTGACCCTGCAAAGCGTCAGGCCATCACGAACCCGAAGCGGACGGTCTTCTCGATCAAGCGTTTCATGGGCGAGACCTATGACAAGGTAACGGCTGATATTGCGCGTGCCCCGTATACGATCGTTCGTGGCGACAACAACACGCCGCGTGTCGACATTGACGGACGTCAGTACACGCCTCAGGAGATTTCGGCCATTATTCTTCAGAAGATGAAGAAGACGGCCGAGGACTACCTGGGTCAGGAGGTGACGGAGGCCGTGATCACGGTACCTGCCTACTTCTCCGACTCGCAGCGTCAGGCCACGAAGGAGGCCGGTGAGATTGCCGGTCTGAAGGTTCGCCGAATCATCAACGAGCCTACGGCCGCCGCGCTGGCCTACGGTCTGGACAAGAAGTCGAACGACATGAAGATCGCCGTCTATGACTTGGGTGGCGGTACGTTCGATATCTCGATTCTGGAGCTTGGTGACGGTGTCTTCGAGGTTAAGTCGACGAACGGTGATACGCACCTGGGAGGTGATGACTTCGACCACGTGCTGATCGACTACATGGCCGAGTCGTTCAAGGCTGAACACGGAATCGACCTGCGTGAGGACCCGATGGCGCTTCAGCGTCTGAAGGAGGCCGCCGAGAAGGCAAAGATCGAGCTTTCGTCGTCGACCACGACGGAGATCAACCTTCCGTACATCATGCCTGTGAACGGCATTCCGCAGCACCTGGTCATGACGCTGACGCGTGCCAAGTTCGAGCAGCTGTGCGACCATCTGATCCGCAAGACGATCGAGCCGTGCAAGCTGGCCCTGCGCGACGCAGGTCTGACCGCCTCGCAGATCGACGAGGTGATCCTCGTAGGTGGTTCGACGCGTATTCCTGCGATCCAGAAGATCGTCGAGGACTTCTTCGGCAAGACGCCCAACAAGTCGGTCAACCCGGACGAGGTCGTAGCCATCGGTGCAGCCATCCAGGGTGGTGTGCTGACGGGCGAAGTGAAGGACGTGCTGCTGCTTGACGTGACGCCGCTGTCGCTGGGTATCGAGACCTTGGGCGGTGTGATGACCAAGCTGATCGATGCCAACACGACGATCCCGACGCGCAAGTCGGAGGTCTTCTCGACGGCAGCCGACAACCAGCCTTCGGTAGAGATCAACGTATGCCAGGGTGAGCGTCCGCTGGCCCGCGACAACAAGTCGATCGGTCGGTTCCACCTCGACGGGATTCCGGCAGCACCGCGTGGTGTGCCGCAGATCGAGGTAACGTTCGATATCGATGCCAACGGTATTCTGAACGTATCGGCCAAGGACAAGGGTACGGGCAAGGAGCAGAAGATCCGTATCGAGGCATCGTCGGGTCTGACCGAGCAGGAGATCCAGCGGATGCGTGACGAGGCCAAGGCCAACGAGGAGAAGGACAAGGCCGAGAAGGAGCGTATCGACAAGATCAACGCCGCCGACTCGAACATCTTCACCACGGAGAAGCAGCTGAAGGAGTACGGTGACAAACTGCCCGCCGATAAGAAGGCCGCCATCGAAGGCGCTTTGGCCAAACTGAAGGAGGCCCACAAGAACGCCGACGTTGCCGCCATTGACACGGCGATGAACGAGCTGAATGCCGCATGGCAGGCCGCTTCGCAGGACATCTACTCGGCCCAGCAGGCTCAGAGCCAGCAGCAGAGTTCGCAGTCCAATGCCGGACAGCAGTCGAACGCCGGCAGCCAGCAGGGTGGCAACAACGGCCAGCCTGAGGATGTCGAGTTCGAAGAGGTGAAATAATGCCGTCCGACTCCACCGAGGAGCCGGCCTGAAAACGAAGGAGACATTCCCGCAAGGGGATGCCTCCTTTTTTTGTGCCTGCCCGACACCTGCCCGACACCTGCCCGGCTTCCCGCCCGACACCTGTCCGGCTTCCCGCCGGCCCTCCTCCGGCCC